>JAZDKK010000041.1:0-21708 GCA_043803015.1 Verrucomicrobiota bacterium | reverse complement strand
CCTGCCCGTCATGAAGGAAGTCTACGACGAAGCCCGGCGCCGCGGGATCGAAATCATCATCGCTTCGACACCGCAGGCCTGCTGTCTCCTGCGGGGCATGGAGGACCGCGGCATCTTCGCCCTCCTCCACGTCACGTGCTGATCCTGCTCTGCGCCCGCTGCTTCTTGATTCCACCTTCGCCTGCCGCTAGTATGGTTGGGGCCCGCTGGTATCAGGGCACAACATGGAACAGACGTCCACATCATCCGCCGCGCCGGCGCAGCCCACCCGATCGCGAAGGCTTCGGTTCAGGATGATCACGCCCGCGTTCCCCGCCTTCAACATCTACTCCACCGTCGCCCGCTCCACGACCGCCCTCGGCCCCGTGTCCGTGGCCACGGCCGTAAGCAAGATGGACAACTGGGACGTCGAGGTCATTGACGAGAACAACTACCGCAAGCCCGGGCCCCGCAACGAGCTGGGCCTGCCGGATCACGGCACCCTGCAGACCATCCGCCGAGCCGACATGGTGGGGCTGTACGGGGGCCTGACGAGCACGATCCCGCGGCTCTACGAGCTGGCGCGCTTCTACAGGGAACGCGGCATCACCACGATCGCCGGCGGCCAGCATTTCGCCGGCGATAACATCCGGGAAGGCCTGGAGAACGGCATCGACTACCTGGTCATCGGGGAAGCCGAGGGCACCATCGAAGCGCTTGTGAACGCCATCCGCGACGGCCGCGACCCGGGCGATATCCCGGGCATCGCCTTCCGCCGGAACGGGGCGTGCGTCCAGACGCCGGAAAGGGAGCCCGTCGAGGATTTCGACCAACTGCCGCTGCCGGATTTCTCGCTCCTGCGGTACGCGAAAATGAGGCTCTACCCCGTCGGCTGGATCCGCGGCTGCGGCATGAACTGCGAGTTCTGCACGGTGAAAGGCCGGCCGCGCGCCGCCTCGCCGGAGCGCGTCGTGGAACAGATCGCGACCCTGCTCGAGAAGCACAACGCCCGTCGCTTCTTCGTGGTGGACGACCTGTTCGGGCACAAGAGGGAGGACACGCTGCGCGTCTGCCGCCTTCTCGCCGACTATCAAAAAGCTGTTCGCACGAAGCTGAGCCTCAACGTCCAGATACGCCTCGACCGGGCCAAGGACACCGAGCTTCTGCAGGCCATGCGGGCCGCGGGCATCAGCGGCGCGGCCATCGGTTTCGAATCGCCCATCAGCGAGGAGCTGGCCGCGATGAACAAGAAACTGCGGCCGGAGGACATGGCCGCCCTGAGCCGCGTGTACCACGAGGCCGGCTTCCTGGTCCACGGCATGTTCATTTTCGGCTACCCGCTTCCGCACGGGGTGAAGCTCACGCTGCCGGCCGAGGAACGCGTGCGCCGGTTCAGGCAATTCATCCAGGAAGCGCGGATCGACACCGTGCAGATAATGCTCCCGGTTCCTCTGCCCGGAACCGAGCTGACCCAGAGGCTTGCCGCCGAGAACAGGATCTTTCCCACGGACTGCGTGGGGTGGGAGTACTATGACGGGAACTTCCCGTTGTTTCAGCCGGATCCGCCCCTCACGCCGGAGGAGATGCAGATGTGCACGTGGAGGATCATGGGGCGTTTCTACCGGTTCCGGCACATGTTCGCCGTGGCGCGCAGCGTGCTCGTGTTCCCCAAGCTGATCTTCTGGCTGCACAACCTCCAGGCGGGCTGGCGGAGATGGTACCGTATGTGGCGCAACGCCCTCGTGCGGTTCGGCGGGTGGATCGTCTTCCGACGGTGGACCGCCGAGTTCAGGAAAGGCGCGTTCGCCGACAAGCTCAACACGGCGAAGGCCCGCCTGGCGCATCCCGCCCCATAACCGGTAACGACGGCGCAGGCCGTGCCGAGGTCGAAACCCCCCGGGAAGAAACGTTCGGATTCTTGTTGCTATCCCCGGGACTAAGCGTATGGTGACGCAGCCTGCATAGTGAGTGATTTAGAGTGAGATGGTAGATTGTCTGTCCTTCCTGGAAGTCCATGGCGATCCGAAATCCGCACGTCGCGGAAACAGTCACCCGAACCTCAGTGTCAGAGCAGAAAGAAGAAAGGGTGTACCATGGCTAGGAAGCTATATATAGGTAACCTCTCGTACGAAACCAGCGAAGGCGATCTCCGCAATCTCTTCTCAGCCGTTGGCAGCGTTGCCAGCTGTGAAGTGATCATGGACCGCTTCACGAACAAGTCCCGCGGCTTCGCGTTTGTCGAAATGGGCACGGATGAGGAGGCCGCGAAGGCCATCTCCGAGCTTAACGGCAAGGATCTGGGCGGCCGCGCCCTGGTCGTGAACGAAGCCAAGCCGCGCGAAGAGCGCGCGCGCAGCGGCGGCAGCAAGTGGTCGGTCTCGAACGCGCGGTACTAAACGCCGCCGTCTGAAAGAGACGTGTTAAGCAGCGCCCCGGTTCCGAATCGGGGCGCTTTGCTTTGGGGCCGCGAGATCAGCCACTCCACGAAAGCACAAAGCAAGAAGGCGCTCCCGGAGGAGCGCCTTCTTGGACGGACGGACAGGAGGAAAGCCTTACTTTCGCTTGCGGAGCATGGCCAGGCCCAGGCCGCCAAGCAGGACGAGTCCTGCGAGCGCCGGCTCCGGGACCACGGAGGCGTCCACGGAGGCGTCGTCGAAGTATGCCGCGCCCGAGGGACCTTCCGCCCAGTTGTTAATGCCAAGAACGATGCGGCCGTAGGCCGTGCTGACGGGTGACGTAGAGGATCCGCTCAGCAGGACCCAGCTATCCGCGGGATCCGCCGACGAGATGTAGTCCAGCTCCTGTGTACCAACCCCGACGTTCAGGGCATTGTAGAACTCCACCTTCAGGTAGCCGTGCCAGTTGACCAGCAGATCTCCAGTTCTCTGCTGCGCCATGACGCTGAGGGCGTAAACTGTTCCGGGCGTTGCGGTAAAGTCCTGGTAGATTCCGGAATCATCCCACCACGCCTTCGCCGACGGGTTACCGCCGATGTCGCCCTGGTAATAGCCGCTGTCGCCCCAGTGGTTCCAGCTGGTCATGTTCGCGGCCGCAAGGTTGGTGAACACGCCATCTGAAGAGAAGTCCGCATTCAGCAAGAGGTTTGCGGATGCGACCATGCACGACGCAACAAGAACCACAACCATCACAACATACTTCTTCATATTCCCTACCACCTCCGATATTAGCAGCTCGCACAATGCCAAACTGCATTGTGAACGCTCTCATATTAGGAAAAACCGGTCAAGTTCAAATTCAACCAAAATTGCCTTCTGACGTAATCGTTGAGTCCGTGTGCGCAAAAAGGACGCAAAAACGGGCCGGAAACAGGGGCTGAGGCGCTCAGACCGAGGCGCAGGTCTCCTGAGGCATGCAAGCAGCGATGCCGGACCGGTTTCTTACTGGGCAGCCTTCCGAACCTTCTTCAAATCCGATGCGCTGACGACGAGCCGGCAGCTGCAGTCGGCACCGCAGGTGCAAGTCGTGCCGTAGACGTAGTGGATGTTGACGCGCTTGGCGGCGAGCGTGCCGGCGAACCGGGCCAGGGATCCGGCCTTGTTCGGCAGCGTGACGAATTCCACGGCCTGGGTCGTGTAGGCGATGCCCGCCCTGGCCAGCGCCTTGGCCGTTCTGGCCGCACTGCTGACGATCATGCGCACGACACCCGTGTCCGCGGTCTCGACCACAGAGATACCCTCGACGTTGACCTTCGCAGCCGCTAGCACCTTGGCGACCGCCGCCAGGGCGCCGACCTTGTTCGGCAGGTACGCCGTAACCTGTGTCTTCCTCATGATGTGGCCTCCTCTTCTTGGTTCGCACCCAGCCTACACCCGCGCCGAACCAGGAACAAGTGATTCGCGACGGTTTGTCGCAACGGTTGTGCAAGCACGGGCAAGCCTGTACATACAATCCGGGCCGCGGAAGAGAGAGGCCCATGGAGATCCACGCGCAGGAATTTGGTTCGATCGAGATCGACGGCACGCCCTACAACTACGACGTGGTGATCAATGCCGGCCGGGTGTGGGATCGGCAGAAAGGCCCGTCCGAGGCCTTTCGCGGCCGGTACGGGCACACTCCCGTCTCGGTCGGCGAGAACCTCCCGTGGGGTGGGGACAAGCTGATCATCGGGACGGGCTACCACCGCAGCCTGCCCGTCATGAAGGAAGTCTACGACGAGGCCAAACGCCGCGGGGTCGAGATCGTTATCGCCTCGACGCCGCAGGCCTGCTGTCTCCTGCGGGACATGGAGGACCGCGGCATCTTCGCCCTCCTCCACGTCACGTGCTGATCCTACTTTGCGATCGCCGCCAGGGCGTCCTGCCGCGTGGGAAGGATCTTGAGGATGGCGTCGAGCTTGAGGCGTTTCATGGAGCTGACCACCGACCGATTCGGAGAGCAGATCACAATTCTTCCTGTCCCGAGGCAGCACTGGCGATGGTACTCGACGAGCAATCCCATCGCGTGACTGCAGAGGTAGGTGATCCCGGAGCAATCCAGGATGCCCTTGGTGGTTCGGCCTCTGAAGACGGGACCCAGCACGCCGTCGAAGGCATCGACCGTGGCGGCGTCGACCGCGCCTTTGACGGAGAAGATAATGATGTCACCCGCCTGCTCTTTTGTGACCTCGAGTTTGCTGGCCATGGCTGTACCCCCCCCGTCGCCCTATCTTACCCGAAACCGGCGCCTGGAGATAGCCGCTCTTACTCGTACTCGAACTGCCGAAGGCCTGAGGTAGAGAAATGGGAGAATGGACGAGCGGGAGAGGCCGCGCGGCCCATCATGGCACCTGTATTTTGCACGGCTCCTTTGGCCTTGCACTGAATCACTGTCCATCTGCTATCATGACCGGCATTGGGAAGGGTCCCACCCGCCGGAAGAATTTTGTGTCATGGCTGTCCTGCGCAGACGTCGATTACCCGCCCTTGCGCCCCTTTGGGCAGGAGCGGTGCTCGGGCTCATGGCGCTGGCCGCCTACTCGTTCACCGTCACGGGCCAAAGAGGGCCGGCCCGCGAGCCGGTCATCGGGTTCGACGGCAACACCAGTTCCTACTTCCAGATCCACCAGGCGGCCAGCGCGACCGGACGTTTCACGGTCGTCGGCATGGAACTGGGGCTCAGCGGCGCGCAGTCGTGGACGAACACGGGCTTCCTGGCTGGGTCGAACGAGTTCCTCCTCTACAAGGTCCGGAGGGTGCCGCAGACCAACTCGCTGGATGAAGACCAGGACGGCATGCCCGACGTCTACGAGCTCCACCGGAGTTTCCTGGATCCGCTGAACCCCGCCGACGCCCAGCAGGACCAGGACGGCGACGGACTGTTCAACCTCGGCGAGTTCCAGTACGGATCGGATCCCACGAACCGCGACACCGATAGGGATTGGGTGCTGGACGGATACGAAGTGGTCAAGGGGACCCACCCCACGAATCCCGCCAGCGCGCCGACCCTCGAATTCAGGGTGAATGCGGACGCCTACTACGTCACCAACACCGGTCTCCGGGTGGACTTCGGGCCCCACGTCGCGGATACGGTGGTGATTTCCGAAACGCCCGACATGGCGAACAGCGTCACGGTCGCCCTGACGGGGATCTTCACCTACGCGCTGGCGGACGCTTCCAACGGCTGGACGCCGCTCTACGCCCGCCTGCGGCGCGCGTCCGACGGCGCGGAAAGCGAGCTCATCGAACAGATGTTCATCCTCGACACGCTGGCGCCGCAGATCAGCGGCGTTGTTCCCACGAACGGCACGGTAACGGCCCTCGAGGCCGTGCGGGTCGAGGGTTGCGCGGCCGATGACGTCGGGCCCGTACAGGTCCTGGTGAACGGGGAATGGGCGGACGGGGTGATCACCGGTTGCTTCCATCGAGGCCAGGTCGGCCTGACCAACGGGCTTAACTGGATCGAGGTCACGGCCCGTGACGGCGCCGGCCATACGACGGCACAAACGGTGGCCGTCACGCGGACCACGTCCGGGAGCAACGCCCCGCCGGCGATCGCGGGCAATTCCTTCCCCCAGACCTTCTGGGACGGCATCTACAGCAACTGGTACAGCTCGCTGGCGTACTTCAACGACATCCCGCAGTGGGACACCGTGGACGGCTGGTGGCTGTACAGGGACCACTGGGTGGCGGCGAGCAACCAGGTGACAGAAGTGGTCAAGAGCAGCGTGAGAACCTGCACCTACGTCCCCTCGCCCAACTGCAACACCGAGAACGCGACCGACACGTCGACTTGGCCCCAGTCCACGCCGATCACGTTCGCCTGGTTCGGGGAAGAAGCAGTCTGGCGGAACCAGACCTCCCCCTTTGTGCCCCAGCCGGAGTGGAACCGGGAAACATTCGGCTACCGGGACGTCGTCACCTTCCTGCCCAGCAACCAATCGCAGAACGTCATCATCAAGTTCAACGGGATGGGGTACCGCCGGGCGCCCGGCGAACCGGGGTACGCCAATCTCATCACGTTCCGCGGCAGCACCGGCTTCATCTACCAAGGCCAGGTGGCCTTCAACGCAACGATCAGGCCGGGCGTGGAGTTCAGGATTTCCGCGTCCGACTTCACCTGGCCGGACGACAGCTACATCGGCACCCGTTCCGACCGGCGGTTCATCTATGACGGCCGGACGAAGACCAAGGCGCACCTGCTGTGGTTTGACAGCGTCCAGATCATCCCGCAGTGAGCGTTAGGCGCCGACAGGCTCTTGTCAGGACCACTCGGATTTCACGGAAGGATAGGAGCGGAGATGTTTGTCGGCGGTGACGAGGGCAGCGCCGGCGGAGCGGGCGGTGGCGACAATCAGCTCGTCGGCGGGGTCGGCATGGAACCCGCCGGGCAGGGCCGTGGAATCCACGCAGATCTGCGGCGAAAGAGGGATGAGCTCGATCCAATCGGGATCGAGCGCCCTGGCCATCCAATCGGACAGCGGGATCGTCAACCGGATCCGCCCCTTCTGGACCAGCTTTGCCAGCTCCCACACGCTGATCGCCGACAGGCCGTGCGGAGCGTTCCGCGGGTTCTCGAGCGCCTTCCGGACCGAAGCGGGAATTCTTCCCGGTTCCGTCAGCGCCCAGAACCAAGCGTGCGTGTCCAGGACGTACTTCACCGCGTCGCCTCCCAGTCCCTGGCGTCGGCCGCGGGCGACACGATGTCGCCGACGTAGCTGGCGGTTCCGGCCAGGGATCCAAAGAACTTGCCGGGCTCCCTCTTCCCCCCCGGTTCCGGCGCCTTGACGACGGCGACGACCTTGCCGTGCTTCGTCAGCTCGATGGCATACGGCTTGGTCGCCACTTCCCGAACGACCTGCGCGCACTTCGCCTTGAACTCTGTCACCTTCATTTTCATCGATCTGCCTGTTAGGACCATAAGATATGACTATATGACCGGTTTGTCAAACCACATTGGGTGCGTCAGGTGGCTCGCGTTGCCCCTCACGCGAGCGGGGGCTGGGCGGCTTGGGGGCAAGCCGCGCCACCTCCCCCCTTCGCCGGCTGCTGCGGGGTGAACCGGGTGGCGAACAACGCCTAACTACTTCCCACGCTCAGCCTTCCGCAGGCTTCGGCGCGGGCCGGGCGGGGGACACGTCGGGGACGGACTTCGGTCGGCGTCCAACAGGTCGCCGGCTGAACGTCGGGCTTTTCTTCGACCGCTGGCCCGCCCAGAATACGCGCATGGCGATTCCCCCATCGTTGCGGCTGAGCATGCCGGCGCTTTCGCTGCTGGTGGTCTGCCTGGGACTGTTCCTAGCCTTCATGGGACTCCTGCCCATGCTCACGGCGGCCGGCGCTTTCCCCGCCCTGGAATCCGGGCTCAGAACGCCGCGGTGGGTTGTCTTCCTGCCGGGGCTGGTCATCTTCATGCTGGGCATCGAGGTCCTCCGCGCCGCGGCGGAGGCGATCGTCAATGACTTCGATGCCAGCGCCCGCCGGCCGTTCGCCTTCCGCCTCGTCCGTTGCGCAGCATCCCGCGTCACGCGAAAGACCCTGCTGGCGGGGGGGGCGTACGCGCTGGTGGCGGCGCAGTGCTTCGTGGCGTGGCGGTTCGATTACGTGTTTCCGTCCGGCCGCGGCCGGGCGCTGATCCCAATCATGCTGGTGGAGTTCCTGGTCATTCACTCCTCCGCCTTCCTCGGGCTCGTGGCGCTGATCCCGCCGGAGGGCGCTCTAAAGAAAGTCAAGGCCGGCTGTTTCGCGGCGTTCTTCCTGGTCTACGCAGGGATGGCCATCAAATACGCGGACGTCGCCAGCGCCCTGTTCTTCGTGTACCTGACCGGCGCCAAGTTTCTCGGCTACCGGCTCAACCCGCCGAAGCTGCAGGAGCGCTGGATCATCGGGCTGAGATGGTTCGTGTACTTCCTCGTGTTCATGGGGGCGGGCGCCTTCTTCGAGCGCTCGTTCACAAGCAGGGACAACCTGCCCTTCGGGCTCCTCTACTTCAGCATCCTGGCCCTGCTGGAACTGTTCGACTTCTTTAACGTGTCCTTCCAAGGGCCGCTCGAGATCGCCGGACAGAAACTGGACCTGCGGCAACTGACCCAAGGCGGATCCAAGCCACCCTCTTGATGTTTCCGCGCTGTCGTGGATAGTAGGAGGTCGGCGATCGAAGCCGGAACCGGGAAACGGCAGGAGGTGCCATGAAACGGACCAGCAGGAATCCTTTGGCGGCCGACGAGCTGAGGCGGATGGACGCGTACTGGCGGGCGGCAAACTACCTGTCCGTGGGACAAATCTACTTGCTCGCCAACCCCCTCCTGCGGGAGCCGCTCAAGCTCGACCACGTCAAGCCGCGCCTCCTCGGCCACTGGGGGACGTCGCCGGGGCTGAGCTTCCTCTACGTCCACCTGAACCGGCTGATCCGGAAGCACGACCTGAACATGATCTACATCACCGGCCCCGGTCACGGCGGGCCCGCGCTGGTGGCCAACACCTACCTCGAGGGAACGTACAGCGAGGTCTACCCCGACATCTCCCGCGACGCCGACGGCATGGCCAAGCTGTTCAAACAGTTCTCCTTCCCCGGCGGCATCCCGAGCCACGTGGCGCCGGAAACGCCGGGATCCATCCACGAAGGCGGGGAGCTCGGCTACGCGGTGTCCCACGCCTTCGGCGCGGCCTTCGACAACCCCGACCTGGTCGTCGCCTGCGTGGTCGGCGACGGCGAAGCCGAGACCGGACCGCTCGCGGCGAGCTGGCACTCGACCAAGTTCCTCAACCCGGCGAAGGACGGCGCGGTCCTGCCGATCCTGCACCTGAACGGCTACAAGATCGCCAACCCGACGATCCTCGCGCGCATCGGCAACGACGAGCTGGGCGAGCTCTTCAAGGGCTATGGCTACAAGCCGTACTTTGTCGAAGGCTCCGACCCCACGAAGATGCACCAGCTCATGGCGGGGACGCTGGACACCGTGATCCGGGAGATCAAGGGCATCCAGGCCGCCGCGCGGCGCGCGAAGAAGGTCCGCCGGCCGCGCTGGCCGATGATCATCCTGCGCACGCCCAAAGGCTGGACCGGTCCGAAGGAAGTGGACGGGAAAAGGACCGAGGGTTCCTGGCGCTCGCACCAGGTGCCGCTGGCGGAGATGGCGAAGAAGCCGGGGCACGTCAAACTGCTTGAGGAGTGGATGAGAAGCTACAAGCCGGAGGAGCTGTTCGACGAGCGCGGCCGGTTCCGGCACGAGTTTGCCGACCTGGCGCCGAAGGGCAAGCGGCGGATGGGCGCGAACCCGCACGCGAACGGCGGCCTGCTCCTGCGCGACCTGCGCCTGCCCGATTTCGAGAAGTACGCGGTGCGCGTGGACAAGCCCGGCACGGGGGCGATCGAGGCGACCCGCGTCATGGGCGAGTTCCTGCGGGACGTCATGAAGCTCAACCAGGACGCGCGGAACTTCCGCGTGTTCGGGCCGGACGAGACGACGTCGAACCGGCTCGGCGCGGTGCTGGACGTGACGAACCGCGCGTGGCTGGCGGATATCCTGCCGGGGGACGACCGCCTGGCGCCGGACGGGCGGGTGATGGAGATCCTCAGCGAGCACACCTGCCAGGGCTGGCTGGAGGGCTACCTGCTGACCGGCCGGCACGGGTTCTTCTCGTGCTACGAGGCGTTCATCCACATCGTGGACTCGATGTTCAACCAGCACGCGAAGTGGCTCAAGGTCACGCGCGGCATCCCGTGGCGCCGCCCCATCGCGTCGCTCAACTACCTGCTGACCTCGCACGTCTGGCGGCAGGACCACAACGGGTTCTCGCACCAGGACCCCGGGTTCATCGATCACGTCATGAACAAGAAGGCGGAGATCATCCGCGTGTACCTGCCGCCGGACGCCAACACGCTGTTGTCGGTGACGGACCACTGCCTGCGGAGCCGGCACTACGTCAACGTCATCGTCGCCGGGAAACAGCCGGCCCTGCAGTACTTGGACATCGACGCCGCGGTCCGCCACTGCACGAAGGGCATCGGCATCTGGGACTGGGCGAGCAACGACCAGGGCGCCGAGCCCGACGTAGTCATGGCCTGCGCGGGCGACACCCCGACGCTGGAGACGCTGGCGGCGGTGGACCTCCTCCGGCAGAACTTCCCGGACCTCAAGGTGCGGGTGGTCAACATCGTGGACCTGATGACGCTCCAGCCGGAGCGCGAGCATCCGCACGGACTCTCGGACAAGGACTTCGACAGCCTGTTCACGACCAACAAGCCGGTCATCTTCGCGTTCCACGGCTACCCGTGGCTGATCCACCGGCTGACGTACCGCCGGACCAACCACGACAACCTGCACGTGCGCGGCTACAAGGAGGAGGGGACGACCACGACGCCGTTCGACATGGTGGTGATGAACGAGCTCGACCGGTTCAACCTGGTGGACGACGTGATCGACCGCGTCCCGCGCCTGCAAAACAAGGGCGGCCACGTCAAGCAGTGGCTCCACAACAGGCTGATCGAGCACAAACACTACATCGAGGAGCGGGGCGAAGACATGCCGGAGATCCGCGAGTGGACATGGCCGTACTGACGTTGGAACTCGAACGAAGGATGGCTTGCCAGGGCGTAGTTCGGAGCGCCTCAGATGGTGCCGCCCGGCTTCGCCGGCGCCCTTCGGGCTTGGCTTCGCCGGGGCAGGCTTCGTTCTCCGCTTCGCTCCGAACGAAGCCTGGTGGGCGTTACTGGACTCGAACCAGTGACCTCTTGCATGTGAGGCAAGCGCTCTAGCCAGCTGAGCTAAACGCCCGCGTGTAAAGCGCCGCACAGTGTTGCCCTTCCAGGGTCGAGTTTCAAGTTTCAAGTTGTTCGCCCTTTGCAGTCCGCGCGGGTTCGGCTAGGTTAGCGCCATGGTCATCGGACTTCTCCAAGCAACGTTGAGCATCCCGGATGCGCGATCGCTGAAAGACAAGCGCATGGTCCTGCGCAGCCTGAAAGACCGCGCCGTGATCAAGATGAACGTCAGCGTGGCGGAGGTGGACAAGCAGGATCTGTGGCAGTCGGCCGTGCTGGCGTTCGTGACCGTGGCCGCGGAGAAGGACGTGGTGGAGAAGCGGCTCTCGGAAATCAGCTCTTTCCTCAGGTCCGACCCGCGGTACGTGCTCATCGACTACGAAACGCAGCTCATCTGACGCCGAAATCCTTCTCCAGCACGTCCACCAGCTCGGCCACCGGCAGGCCCACGACGTTCGAATACGATCCGCGGATGGCGCGGACCATGAAACTGCCGATGCCCTGGATGGCGTACGCGCCGGCCTTGTCCATCGGCTCGCCGGACGCGATGTAGGCTTCGATCTCCCGGCGGGTGAGCCTCTTGAACTGCACGGGGGTCCGGGCCACGAACGACGTGCGCTTTCGCGGACCCAGCACGCACACGCCCGTGATCACCTCGTGCCAGCGGCCGCTCAGCGCGCGCAGCATCCGCGCGGCGTCGCGTTTGTCCTTCGGCTTGCCGAGGATCTGCCGGCCGAGAACCACGATGGTGTCAGCGGCCACGACGATGCGGGCCGAGGGCCGTTTCTGCCTCGCGGCGACCCACCGCGCCTTGTCGACGGCGGCGCGCTGGGCAAACGCGCGGGGCGCCTCGCCCTTCCGGGGCTCCTCGACCACCCGCGGGACGACCACCCTGAACCGGAATCCCAGTTCGCGGAAGAAGGCTCGTCGGCGCGGGGATGCGCTGGCAAGAATGATGGTCATAGGCATTTCAACGCAAAGGCGCAGAGTAGCACGGAAGGGCGCCAAGCTGAAATCGGGTATCTGATGAGCCCTCGTTGCGCCTTTCCTTGGTCCTCCGCGTCTTTGCGTTAACTCCAGTCGGCGTGGAAGAACTGGCCGCGGGGCTTGTCCGTGCGCTCGAAGGTGTGGGCGCCGAAGAAGTCGCGCTGGGCCTGCAGCAGGTTGGCCGGCAGCTGGGCGCTGCGGTAGCCGTCGTAGTACGCAAGCGCCGCGGAGAACGTCGGCACCGGGATCCCCAGCTTCACCGCCTCGCGGACCACCCGCCGCCAGCTCGACTGTGCGGTGGAGACGGACTTTCGGAAGTACTTGTCGAGCAGGAGGTTGGCGAGGTCCGGTTTGCGGTCGTACGCCTCCTTGATGCGGCTCAGGAACTGGGCGCGGATGATGCACCCGCCCCGCCACAGGAGGGCGACGTTCCCCGGCTTCACGCCCCACCGGTACTCCGCGTTCGCCACCTGCATCAGGGCAAAGCCCTGCGCGTACGAGCAAATCTTGGAGGCGTACAGCGCGCGGCGGATGTCCTCGGTGAACTTCTCCCGGTCGCCGCCGAACCGCGCGCGCGGCCCTTTCAGAGTGCCTGACGCGGCGACGCGTTCCGCCTTCATTGCGGAGAGGTCGCGCGCGAACACCGCCTCGGTGATGAGCGTCAACGGCACGCCGAGATCCAGCGCCACCTGGCTCGTCCACATGCCGGTCCCCTTCTGGCCCGCGGCATCCAGGATGACGTCCACGAGATACTGCCCCGTCTCGGGGTCTTTCTTCTGGAACACCTTCGCGGTGATCTCGACGAGGTAGGAATTCAGCTCGGTTTCGTTCCAGCGGCTGAACACGGCCTGGAGGTCCGGCGGCTGGAGGCCGAGGGCGTTCTTGAGGAGCGAGTACGCCTCGCCGATGAGCTGCATGTCGCCGTACTCGATGCCGTTGTGGACCATCTTGACGAAGTGGCCGGCGCCCTCCGGCCCCACCCAGTCGCAACACGGCACGCCGTCCACCTTGGCGGCGATGCCCTGCAGAAGGGGCTTCACGTGCGGCCAGGCCTTCTCCGATCCGCCGGGCATGATGCTGGGGCCCTTGAGCGCGCCCTCCTCCCCGCCGGAGACGCCGGTCCCGATGTACAGCAGGCCCTTCGCCTCCGCTTCACGCGTCCGGCGGGTGGTGTCGGCGAAGTACGAGTTGCCGCCGTCGATCAGGATGTCGCCGGGCTCGAGCAGGGGGAGGAGCTGCTGGATGAGCTCGTCCACCGCGGCCCCGGCCTTGACCATCATCATGACCCGGCGCGGCTTCTTCAGCGCCGCGACCAGTTCCGGCAGGCTGTGCGCGCCAAGGATGCCCTTGCCGGCGGCCTTGCCGGCGAGGAAAGCATCCACCTTGGAAACGGTCCGGTTGAACACGGCCACGGTGTACCCGTGGTTCGCCATGTTGAGGACGAGGTTCTCGCCCATGACGGCGAGCCCGATCAAGCCGATGTCAGCCTGGGGCATGCGAAGCTCCTTCGAAGCTACTGTGCCTCACCTCGGGCGCGGTGACAAGCGCGGGGCCGCGGCGCACGCTGTAGGGGCGCTTCTACGAAGCGCCCTGGGCGCCTGGCACAGGCGCCCCTACAACGTAAGAACAAGCTTCCCTACAGCAAAGCCGGGAATCCCTGCACGAATACCCCCGAGAAGCCACACACTAGCGCGGGCCGCCGGCGGGGACCGCCGGCTGGAACTGCAGTTCGTACAGGCGGCGGTAGAGGCCGTCGCGGGCCAGGAGCTCGCTGTGCGACCCTTCCTCCACGATGGCGCCGCCCTGGACCACGACGATCTTGTCGGCCCTGAGGATGGTGGAGAGGCGGTGCGCGATCACGAAGGCCGTGCGCCCGCGCATCAGGCGCTCCATCGCCTCCTGGATCAGGCGCTCCGACCTCGTGTCGAGGGACGAGGTGGCCTCGTCAAACACCAGGATTCGCGGGTCCTTGAGGATCGCGCGGGCGATGGCGATGCGCTGGCGCTGGCCGCCGGAGAGCCTGACGCCGCGCTCGCCGACCGCGGTGTTGTACCGGCGCGGGAGCTTCATGATGAAATCGTGGGCGTTCGCCGCCTTCGCCGCCTCGACGGCGGCCTCCATGGAGGCCGCCGGGAGGCCGTAGCGGATGTTGTCCGCCAGCGTCCCGCTAAACAGGATGCTCTCCTGCATCACGACGCCGATCTGCCGGCGGAGCGACTTGACCCGCACCTCGCGGATGTCGATGCCGTCGATGAGGATGGCGCCCTGGTCCACGTCGTAGAACCGGCAGAGGAGGTTGACCAGCGTGGTCTTGCCGGAGCCGCTGGGGCCGACGAGCGCGACCATCTGCCCCGGCTCGGCCACGAGGTTGATGTTCGCGACCACGCGGCGGCCGGCCTCGTAACTGAAATGAACGTTGCGGAATTCGACGCGCCCCTGGATGGGCGGCAGGTCCCGCGCGTCGGGCTTCTCGACCGCGAACGACGGCGTGTCGAGGATCTCGTAGATCTTCTCCAGGCCGGTGATCGCCCGCTCGACGGTGGCGTTGAGGTCGTTCAAGCGCACGATCGGGCCGTAGAGGAACCCGATGTACGTGTTGAACGCGACGAGCTGGCCGACGGTCATCCGGCCGCGGATGACGAACCAGCCGCCGCAGAAGAGCACGATCAGCACGCCGACCGACGAGATCAGGTCGGCGATGACCCACAGCAGGGCGTTGTGCAGCGTGAGCTGGTTGAAATTGCGGTAGTCGTTCTCGATGCCGCGGCCGAACCGCTCGCTCTCGCGCTCCTCCGTGCTGAAGGACTTGATCAGGCGCGCGCTGGCCACGCGCTCGTGAAGAAACCCGACCACGCGGTCCCAGTTGCGGCGGTGCCGGCGGCTGAGGCGGCGGAGCTTCTTCCGGAAGACGCGGTAGTTGAGCACGAAGAACGGGAGCACCGCCAGGGTCAGGAGCGCGAGCTTCCCGTTGATCCAGAACAGCATCCCGAGCACGGCCAGCACGGTGACGGAGTCGGAGATCAGACTGATCAGGACGCCGGTGACCAGCGTGAAGAGCGCGCCCGTGTCCTCGGCCACGCGGGCGACGATCTGCCCGGTCCGCCGGCTGTCGTAGTACTTCAGCGAGAGCGTCTGCAGGTGCTTGAACACATCCTTGCGGAGGTCGCAGGTGATCCGCATGCCGACGCGCTGGAGGAGGAACCGGTTGAGGTACTGCAGGGCGCCGCGGGCGAGGAAGACCAGGCCGAAGAGGGCCATGAGGGCGGCGAGCAGACGGGTGTCGCGGCGGGGCAGGGCGCCGTCCAGCATCTCCTTCATGATCAGCGGATACGGCAGCATCAGCGCGCTGACGGAGAGGATCAGGACGGCCGAGAGGGCGATCTGGCCTTCGTAGCCTTTGAGGTAGCCGAGGAAACGACGGATCTCTTTCATGACCGGCCTGCGCGGGTCGGGTTACAGCCTGGCAGACAGGGCAGAGACAGTACGCCGCAGGGCCAGTTTTGGCAAGGGGCGGGTGGGCGGGCGGCGGCTAACCCCTTCGGGCGCCGCAGGATTCGCGCACGACGAGGGCCGCATCCAGGGCGATATGGGCGGCCGGCGCCTTGGGGTTGGCAATGCGCTCGGCCAGGAGCTTCACGGCCGCGTGCCCGATCTCGATCATCGGCACCTGCATGGTCGTCAGCCCCATGTAGTCGGCCGCGGTCGTGCCGTCGAACCCCATCACCGCCACGTCCTCCGGCACGCGGACGCGGGAGAGGCGGAGCTCCTTCATGATGGCCAGCGCCATGTCGTCGTTGAAGGCGAACACGGCGCGCGGCAGCTTGTTCCTGCCGCGGAACTCGCGGAACGCGGCGAGGGCGCGGTCGGCGCTGTAGGAGCCCTGGATGACAGGGATGTCCTTGAGGTACAGCCCCGCTTCCTCCAGCGCCTCCCTGCAGCCCTGCATGCGGAGCGCGGAATCCTCGGCCTCCGGCGGGCCCGCGACCAGCACCAGGTCGCGGTAGCCGAGTCCGAGAAGGTGTTGCAGCGCGGTGCGCGCGGCCGCGGCGTCGTTGGCCGACACCGTGGAAATGGCGGGGTCGTCGGTCCTCTTCTGGATCATGACGACCGGCCGCTTGTACGACGCGAGCCTCGCCACGCCCTCGGGCGGGAGCGTGGAGTCGAGCACGATCAGCCCGTCCACGCGGGCCTCGTCCAGCATATCATAGTGATGGATGCGCTCGGGGTCGGCGCGGTGCGCGAGCGTGATCAGGACGTGCAGCTCTCGCGCGCGGGCCTCAAGTTCAATGCCGGCCATGACCGTGGCGTAGAACCCCGACGAGATCTGGTGGAGGATCACGCCGATCGTGTTGGTTTTCTCCATGGACAGCGTGCGGGCGGACGCGTTGGGCGTGTAGCCGAACCGCTGGACGGCGGCCAGCACCTTCTGGCGGGTCTTCGCCGACACGCGCGGCCGGTTGTTGAGGGCGCGGGAGACGGTGGCCACCGAGACACCGGTCAGCTTGCTGATCTCGCGGATGGTCATCTTCA
The DNA here is from genome assembly GCA_043803015.1 of Verrucomicrobiota bacterium. Classification (GTDB taxonomy): domain Bacteria; phylum Verrucomicrobiota; class Kiritimatiellia; order CAIQIC01; family JAGNIJ01; genus JAZDKK01. Next base: position 5,016 of record JAZDKK010000041.1, on the reverse strand, counting down.
CGGGGTCACCTGCAACCAGCGCGCATTATAGGAAGGCGCGCCGGAAAAGACAGAAAAGACCGGGGGCCGCCCCGCGGGAGGCGGCCCCCGATGCATGGGTCGGGTTAGCGCCTGCAGCGGCGGACCGCCCGGTGGCCAGTGATGGCCAGGAGGCCGAGGCCCACCAGCAGGGCGCTGGTCGGCTCCGGGACGACCTCGCCGAACGCCGCGTCGTCGATCCAGATATCGGCGGGATCGGCCGCGGTGGGCTTGCTGAAGATGACCTGGTACTTCGCGCCGGCCGCGCCGACGGGGGCCGTGAACTCATTGCTGATCGTATGCCACGACCCGGCCCCGTACGTGTTGTTGAACGCGGAGGTCTCGTTGGTGAAGATCCCCACGCCGCCGCCGTTGAGCCACTCGATCTGGATCAGCGCCGAGCCGTCCAGCAGGTCAGCCTGCCGCAGGAGCGACGCGCTGGCCAGGTATGTGCTCCCCGGCGTGATGCCGCCGGACAGCGTCTGGCCCAGGACCGAGTAGGCCCAGTCACCGCCGTACACGAACAGGGTGCCCGAGTGCGACGGGCTCTGTGCCGCGCCGTCGGTGATCCAGCCTCCGCCGCCGGAGGCTGTACCGCCGCCTCCGCCGCCCCACCATGGCGACCCGCCCCACGTGAGTTCCTGCACGGCCGAGCTGTCGAAGCCCGGATCGGTCAAGAGGTTCGCGCGCGCGCCGTTGCTCATTGAAAGGACCAGCACCAGGCCGGCCCAGATTACTACGAACTTCCTCATGCACACTTCCTTTCCTAACGGACTTTCTCTTGCGATTACGTTGTTTTCGTCATCCCTGCTTCTCCCCGCAGCGAGCGCCGCATGCCCCCCAGCCGTCCGCTTCCTGCCCGGGTTGTTCGGAGAGCCACCACGCCGCACGCCTGCCGATCTCATGCCTCCTTCCGATGGCCCGTTTCCGGGCCTTGCCCCACACTCATTCGACGGCCCAGCATTGCCGAAACAACACTTGCGTAACCGGTTACACAATAGCAAATACATGGCGCCTGTCAACACGGTTGGATACATTTGTTACAGACCTTACACAATCGCATATAATACGCATCTGCAATGAGTTATGAATACATGCTTCATGAGGATAAGGTGAAATCCAGCCCGTTGTTCTGAAATGCGGTACCGTTTACGCATCAGGAGGGTATGCCGGCAGGTGGTGCATAAACGGTGGAGAGTTGCCTTTTCGCTGCCGGATGCCGGGCCCAAGGCGGAACGCTAGCCCGGATGTTGCACGAGTGTCGTGCAACATCCGCCCTTCCTGCTTCGCCAAGGCTTCGCAGGACAGGTCGGGCTTCGACTCGAGCGACTTACGTCGTTCTCGCTCAGGGCTGGGGATCAGGCGCGACGGCTGCAGGGGGTACGGCCGGGCTCGGGTGAGTATGTCCGACCATCGTGGTGAAGAGACCGTTCAGAAGGAAACCCATGAAGCCCATCTTGGCCGTGCCTACGGGCGTCCAGCGCGCGAGCCCCGTGACGGGCTCGCTTTCCGAGGCCGCCTTGAGCCACAAGTCGAGGCCTGCCACGGAACCTACGGCCCCTTCAAGAGAGTACAGGTTGATGTGCTGCACGCCGCGTCCGAGCGCCACGGCGACCACCTCGCGGAGATCGTAGACGGATCGCATGCCTTGGAGATACCCCAGGAACGCGTCGCCCCCGCCGAAGAGCTCGGCCCGGGTGCGGTGCTCCGGGATGCCGCGCTGGTCGCCCAGCAGGCCGAGATCCAGGCCCGCCCTCTCCCCAAAGTACCGCGCGGCCAGCGCGGCGTACCGGTTCACCATGGCCACATACTGCACCTGCGTGGCGTGGTACCGGTACGTGATGAACGAGATCCTGTCCCAGCGAACCATGCTGAACGGCGCATTCAATGCGTCCTCGATGGACGTGTGGCCACGCCGCAGGAAGTCGAGGAAGACCCGGTTCGCGGCACCCATGACGCGGAAGCCCTGCCCGTGGAGTTCATCGATGAGATCGTTCAACTCCCGGACCGCCTGCGCAAACCGCTCGGGATCCGTTTCGCTGCGGAGGACGCGGGCCAGCTTGAAAACCTGTCCGCGCCGCACGCATTCGAAGAGCCGGCGGCCCAGGAGCGGCGACGGCTCGCAGTCGAAAACGACCCACTCGAGGCCCAGTTGCTCCTGCCGGGACCAGGCCGCGAAACGTCGAGCGAGGTCGCGCGTGGGCTCGAGGCTGGCTTCGCCCACGTAGAGGTGCTCCTTGTACGGAAGCAGGAACCACGCGGCCACCTCGACCCCGTTCGAGCGCGCGGCGCGGCACACGCGGGCGAGGTCGGCATTGCCCACATCGTCCGGGCCGACATGCAGAAGAAGGGCGCAGTCGTACCGGGCGAGGTCGGGAAGGGCACCGAGAACCTGCCGGTAGGGCATGAACTCGCACCAGATCGCAAGCTGCGGATGCGGCGCGTGCGCGGCAGGTGCACGGACATCCGGGACGGCCGCGCGAGGCAGGGCGAACGCCAGGACGGCTGACAGGAGCCACGCGCGACGGATGCCTCTGCGAGTCGGGTTCATTCTTGTTTCACCAGCCGCGCCCCGTACATGCCGTCGGTGCCGGAGTCGGGCGGGAAGAGCCGCCGCTCCCCGGCCAGCGTGAAGCCCGGATGGGCCGCGAGCCACCGCCGGACCTGCTCCTCATTCTCTTCGGGCTCGAGACTGCACGTACTGTATACCATTCGACCGCCGGCCCCGAGCAAGGCGGAAGCGCCGTCCAGGATAACCCTCTGCGTTTCGCAGGCTTGGCCGAGCCGTTCCAGGGAGAACCGCCAGCGGGCGTCAGGGCGCCGGCGGACGACGCCGGTGTTCGTGCAGGGAACGTCCAGCAAGATCGCCTGGAAGTGCGCCTCCTGCCCCGATTCCGCGCACGCCTTGCGCACGGCCACGGGATCGTTTACGGCGCCCTGGATGACGGTCACGAAACCCCACCCCAGCCGCGCCAGGTTTTCGCGAAGCGGCGCCAGGCGCTGGGCCGCGGGGTCCATGGCGACCAGCGCGCCCTGCCCCTGCATGAGCTCGGCCAGGAGCCCGGTCTTCCCGCCGGGCGCCGCGCACGCGTCCAGGACGCGCTCGCCGGGTCTCGCCTCCAACAGCTCGACCGCTGCCATCGTGGAGGGGTCTTGGACGGCGAACCAGCCGTCGCTGTAGCCCGGCAGGTCCGCGATACGGACGCCGTGCGGAAGGACCAGGCACCGCCCCGGCGCGAAGGCATGAGGCCGTGCATGGATGCCGCCCGTTTCCAGCGCCCGGCAGAAAGTCTCGAAGGTGGTCCGCGCCAGGTTGACGCGGACCGCGATGTCGGGCCGCGTGTTGTTCCACTCGCACAGCCGGCGTGCGTTCTCCTCGCCGAACTGCCGGGTCCACCGCTCCAAAAGAAGGTCGGGGTGCGACAGACGAACGCCGGCCGGCTGCTGCGCCAGCTCCTGCTGAAGAGACGGGCCCTCCGCAAGGGCTCGCCGCAAAACCGCATTCACGAAGTTCGCCGCGCGCTGGCCGAGCAGGGACTTGGCCGTTTCGACGGTTTCGTTGACGATGGCGTAGTCGGGCACCGTGTCCATGAAGAGAACCTGGTACAGGCCCACGAGGATCGGGGCGTCCATCTCCGCGCGGGGGCGGGTCGGGACGAGCCGCTGGCGGACCCACTCGAGCGCGCGGCGCCAGCGCACCACGCCGCTCACAACCTCGAGGACGAAGGCGCGGTCCGACTCCACCGTCTCCATGAGACGGCTGGGAAAAACGCTTGACCTGAGCCAGCGGGCGACGATCCGGACTGCGGCTTGCCGTCCGCTCGGCGCATCGCGCTTCCCTGTTTCTCCTGCGATGGTTCTCATGCCAACGCTTCCATTCTACGGGAACCGCGCGGGAAGTCCGAGCCGATTGTCGGCCGGCGCGGGCGCGTCAAAAAGGGGCGCCCGGCTCTCGGGGGAGAAGCCGGGCGCGGGGATGGCCGTCCGAAGACGGCCGCACTATCGAGATGGGCGTGAGCGATGCGGAAATCGGCTGCTGGTCGCGGGCATGTTGTAGATGTCGCTGCTGACCTTGTTCGGCGCGGGCTCGCGGCGGGGTGCCTGGTCCTGGATGTTCCAGATCTCCTTCAGGAGAGTCAGGCCGCTGATTTCGTCTGCCGTGGTCTCATCCGGACTTCTGCCGGCCGGTGAGGTCATCTGCGCTACCTCCGAGATAAAACAGTACCCCCAGAACGCCTCCGTGTTTTCTGGGAATGCGCGATTACAGCCCCAACCTACACTATGCCTGTGGCCTTGTAAAGTAGGGGCCACCTCTTCTGGGACCGCATGCAAGGAGCGCCCTCGCGCGGGCTCTTCGGCAGGGCCGCCCGTGGATGGAAGCCGTTGACGATTCGCGCGCGACCAGCGACAATCGCGGCATCGGTTCCTGATGAGGAAGGCGTTCTCAGTCCTTATGCTGGCCGGGGTCCTTGGAACGAGCGGGTGCTTTGTCCGCGACATCCGCTGGGTCGCGATCCGTCCGCCGGCCGGAGGGACCTGCCGGGAATACACCTTGGAAACCACCGGCTACTGTCCCTGCGGCCGCTGCTGCGGCTGGCGGCGCAACTGGTTCGGCCGGCCGATCATCGCGAGCGGGCCTCACCGGGGCGACCCCAAGCGCGTGGGCTACACGGCGAGCGGCACGCGCGCCCTGCCCGGCACGATAGCGGCCGACACCTCGCTTTTTCCCTTCGGCACCATCATGCTGGTGCCCGGCTACGGCTACGGCCGCGTGGAGGACCGCGGCGGGGACATCAAGGGACACCGGGTCGATCTCTACTTCCGAAGCCACCGCGGCGCGGAGGCCTGGGGGCGGGCGAGAAAGAAGGTCAAGGTGTGGCCGCCGCCGCGCCGCTGACCTTCTGTTTTCGTTTAGCCCGCTTAGTGCTTGAGCGTTAACGACGCTCATGCAATAAGCGGTTCCGGTTGCGGGAATTGCAACCGCAATTCCCGTACCGG
>JAZDKK010000040.1:0-15000 GCA_043803015.1 Verrucomicrobiota bacterium | reverse complement strand
ACGTGCTCCTGGAGCGGGCGTGAGCCGTCCCGTCCGCAACGGCAGCGCTTCGCGCCAGCGGGACGGGGCTGGGTAGGGCCGGTCCGCTGGGCCGGCCGCGGCCGAGGCAGCGCCTCGGCCCTACCAAGATGCCCTGCGGCTCTTGTCCCGGCGAAGCCATGCGAAACCGGATGCCGCGGGGTCTTTCACTGTAGCGCAGGCGGCTGTGCGGCCTGATTTTCTGTTGCCTTCCCCCCAAATCCTGATAGCTTAAAACGGACACAGATTTCGACCAACATACACTGGAGGATTCCGGCCATGCTGAATACGAGAATCGGCCTTGTAGTGGGCTTGGCGGCGGTTCTGCTTGTCGCCTCGGGCGTGGGGGCGGCAGAAGATCGGGACGACCTGTTCAAGAGGGCGCCGTGGAGCGTCAGCCTCGGGTTGGGCCAGGTCAACTTCGAGGGTGACGAGCTGGTGCAGGACGGCCTGTATCTCTCCCTCCGGCTCGGCTACGATCATTCACCCCGTTGGACGTTCGAAGGCGAACTGGACTACGTGCCGAGCCTCGATCCCACCCAGTACAACGAGAACGATCCGCGGCATCTCCACGAGTTGGAGAGCGACATCTATGCCGTTCGTGTGGGCGCGGACCTCCTGTTCCACCTGCGCAACACGAAAGACCTGCACTTTGACCCCTACCTCTCCGTCGGCGGCTCCCTGACCTCCTACGAGGAAGATCTCGGCCATGACGATAACCCGGATCCCGCGATCCTGGCGGGCGGCGGCCTGTTCATTCACTTCGACGACGAGTGGGCCGTGCGCGCGGACATCCGCACGGGCATCGTGGGCAGCGACACCGAGTTCAACTCGATCTACAGCGCCAGCGTCAACTACCGGTTCGGGGCCAAACCCCCGCCGGCGTACAGCGTGACGGGCGGCGAACTGGACAGCGACGGCGATGGCCTCCTGGATTCCGAGGAAGTGAAGTACGGCACCGATCCGTACAACCCGGACACGGACAGCGACGGGCTCACCGACGGGGACGAGGTCAAGGTCTACAAGACCGACCCTCTGAACCCGGACACCGACTGGGACGGGCTGAAGGACGGCGCCGAAGTGCTGACGTACAAGACGAATCCGCTCGATCGGGACACCGACAAGGGCGGCGTGGCCGACGGCCACGAGGTCATCGAGGACAACACGGATCCGCTGGATCCCAAGGACGACCTGCAGCTCTTCACGCTGAACATCGAGTTCGACTACGACAAGGCGATCCTGAAGCCGCAGTACTTCGACAAGCTGGACGTGATCGTGAAGGTGCTGCAGCGGGACCCCGGCGCCACGGCCCGGATTGAGGGGCATGCCGACCAGCGGAAGACCTCGAAGTACGACTACAACATGCGGCTCTCCGAGCGCAGGGCCAAGGCGGTGCTGAACTACCTGGTGGAAGTCGGCGGTATCGACCCGGCGCGGCTGACCCACAAGGGCTACGGCTACACCCGGCCGGTGGCTCCCAACGACACCGAAGAGAACATGCAGAAGAACCGCCGCACGGAGATCTACATCCGGGCCAGCGACCAGCAGGGCGAGAAGTCCACGGGCGAGCCGACGGCGGTCCCGGAGGAAGGCGCTCCGGCGCCGAAGGCTGACGAGTCGGTCAAGTAGCCGGGCGCGGGATTCTGCGATTGGCGTCGATTCGCGTTCATTCGCGGTGCCATGCCTATCCGGGAATACGTCTGCCAGAACGAATCCAAGAGCTGTGCTCACTGCCGTACCGGCTTTGAGCAACTCGAGAAGGCGGATCAGTCCTCGCTCGAGAAATGCCCGAAGTGCGGTGCACCCGTCGAGCGGCGCCTCTCCTCACCTGCGCTCGGACATTCGCAGAGCAGCCTGGACGAGCGGGCCAAGCGCGCCGGCTTCCACAAGCTCAAGAAACTCGGCCGCGGCGAGTACGAGAAACAATACTAGCGCTGGTCCCTGTCATAGCCCGGGTAAACCGGGCTCTACCGCAGCCCGTCCCGTAGAGCCCGCTTTAGGCGGGCTAGCGCCGACGTTTGTCCTTGCAATCGGCTGAATCTCGACTACCTTTGACCGGACATTTGAAAACTGACTGCGGGGTGGCTTGTCCTCCGAAGCTCCAGCGGAGCGCAGAGCGAAGGAGGAAGCAGCCCGGAGAACGGGAAGAGAAGATTTAGACTGCGGGGTGGAGCAGCCCGGTAGCTCGTCAGGCTCATAACCTGAAGGTCGTTGGTTCAAATCCAACCCCCGCTACCATTGAAACCGAACGGCAGGCCGAAAGGCCTGCCGTTCGTGTTTCAACGGGTGGGGTTCAGGAGTTGAAGTAAGGCCCTTGGCCTTGGTTCACTAATCGGTCGTGGGAACGGCCGATTAGCACGTTTCGCAAAGCGAAACGCCCGCAGGGCGAGGGCGCCGCGGGCAGGCGCCCGAGTGCAATCCAACCCCCGCTACCAATTTGAAGGGTCGCCCGGCCGTGTGCCGGGCGGCCCTTCAACGTTTGTGGACGGGTTGGACTTGAACCATGCCGGCAAAGCCGGCACGCGCCGCAGGCGCGGGTTCACTACGCGGCCTCGGAGGAGGCCGCGGAGCACGCTGCGCGAAGCGCGGCGCCCGACGGGCGAGGGTCGCGAGGGAAGCGACCTGAGTGCAATCCAACCCCCGCTGCGAATGTGAAACGCCCGCCGGCCCTCTGGGTCGGCGGGCGTTTCTGCATCCGGCTGGCTCAAAGCCTGAAGGTCTTCGGCAAGAGGCTGCCCAAGGTGGCCTTTGCCACGCGGCGCGGGCTCCTCGCCGTGGCGACGAACACGGGCATGGACGCCTTGCAGAATTCGGCGAGCACTTGGCGGCAGGCGCCGCAGGGGTAGGGGGTCCGCTTCCCGCTGGTCACGATAGCCATGGCCAGGAACTTCCTCCTGCCGGCGGCGACGGCGGTGAACAGGGCTGTCCGCTCGGCGCAGTTCGTCAGGCCGAACGAGGCGTTCTCCACGTTGCAGCCGGTGAAAACGATGCCGTTCGAGGCCAGGAGAGCGGCCCCGACCCTGAAGTGTGAATAAGGGGCGTACGCTTTGCCGGCGGCTTTGGCCGCCGCCTTCAGCAGCTTCGGACGATCGACCTTAGGCATGGGCCAACTCCTTCCAGATTTCGATCAGCAGGGACTTCATCCGGGGCATCGCGGCCTTGGTCGCTGCCGTGACCTCGTCGTGGTTGAGCGGGGTCGGACTGATCCCGGCGGCCAGGTTCGTAATGCAGGACAAGCCGAGCACCCTGATGCCGGCGCCGCGCGCGAGCATCGCCTCGGGCACCGTGGACATCCCCACGGCGTCCGCGCCCAGGGCGCGCAGGGCGCGGATCTCTGCCGGCGTTTCGTAGGAGGGGCCTGGCAGCGCCGCGTACATGCCGTCCGCCAGCTTCACACCGGCGGCCCGGCCGGCCTTGTCGGCGAGGGCCCGCAGCTTGGCATCGTAGACGCAGGTCTGGTCCACGCATCGCGGACCCCAGACGTCGTGGTGCGGGCCGATCAGCGGATTGGAGCCCATGAGGTTGATGTGGTCGTCGATGACCATGAGGTCGCCCGTCTTGAGGTCCTTCCGGATGCCGCCGGCCGCATTCGTCAGCACGACCACCGACGCGCCGAGCTGCTTGAGGAGGAACAGGGGCACAGCGACCGGCGTCCAGCCCTCGCCTTCGTAGTAATGCCGGCGCCCCTGGAAGATGAACGTTTCCTGCCCGGCGGATCTGCCCCACGCGAGCCGTCCCAGGTGACCCTCAACGCCCGGTCTGCCGAGGCCCGGGATCTGCGCGTAGTCGAGGGAGTCCTTCACCTCGAACGCGGACACCACGTCGCTCCACCCCGAGCCGCAGATCAGGCCGCGGGAAGGGCGGGCATCCGGCCAGTGCCTGGACACCGCGGCGGACGCTTTTTCGAGCAGGCTGTAGTCCATGTTCATCCTTTCGGGAGGATCGTCTTGTATACCAGCGGCCGTGGATGCGGCGCCTTTCCGGCTATCGTGAAGGCCGCCTCAGCCATCTTCCGCGCCTCCGCGAGCTTGGCGGTATCGTTGGCATGCAGAGTGATCAAGGGCTGTCCCTTCTCAACTTTCTCGCCCTCCTTGGCGATGCCGGACACGCCGACCGCGAAATCCACCTTGTCGTCGGTCTTCGTCCGGCCGGCGCCGAGGATGACGCAAGCCTTGCCGATCTGCTCCGCATCCGCCGCGGCCACGAAGCCGGATTCCGTCGCCTTCACCTCGTCCTTGATCCTGGCCGAGGGGAGGTGCGACAGCTTGTCCAGGGCTCGGGCATCGCCGCCCTGCAGGGCAACCATCTTTTTGAACCGTTCAAACGCAGCACCCGACTTCAAATGGCCGAGCAGTGTCTTGCGGGCCGCGGCCTCGTCCCGCGCCTTGCCGGCGAGCGCGAGCATCCGGATGCCGAAGAGGATCGTGATCTCGGTCAGGTCGGCGGGGCCCTTGCCCTGGAGCGTCTCGACGGACTCGATGACCTCGAGGGCGTTGCCCGCGGACCGGCCCAGCGGCTGGTTCATGTCGGTGATCAACGCGGCCATGCCCTTGCCCATGTGGGTGCCGACGCGGACCATGCTCTCGGCCAGCGTCTTGGCATCAGCCTGGGTCCTCATAAACGCGCCCTTGCCCCATTTCACGTCGAGGACCAGGGCGTCGATTCCCTCCGCCAGCTTCTTCGACATGATGCTCGCGGTGATCAACGGAATCGACGGCACGGTGCCCGTCACGTCGCGCAGGGCGTAGAGCTTCTTGTCGGCGGGGGCCAGCCGGCCTGTCTGCCCGGTGATCGAGCAGCCGCAGGCCTGCACGGTTTTCAGGAACTCCTTCTCGCTCAGGTCCGTGCGGTAGCCGGGAATGGATTCCAGCTTGTCGAGCGTCCCGCCGGTAATGCCCAGGCCGCGGCCGGAGATCATGGGGACGGCGATGTTGCAGCAGGCGACGAGCGGGGCCAGCACGAGCGAGACCTTGTCGCCGATGCCGCCGGTCGAATGCTTATCCACCTTGGGCAGGGGGATGGCGGAGGTATCCACGAGATCGCCGGACCGCATCATCGCGTCGGTCAGGACCGCGGTTTCCGCGGCCGTCATGCCGCGGAGGAAGATGGCCATGGCCATGGCGGCCATCTGGTAGTCGGGGATGTCGCCGCGCGTGTAGCCGTTGATGAAGAACCGGATCTCTTCGTCGGAGAGGGCCTGGCCGTCGCGCTTCTTCTCGATGACCCATTGCGGGAGCATATGCCTATCCCACGTTACCGGTTACGGGCTCCAAGTTGAAGGGCAAAAGGTTACAGGAAGCTCCTGCCGCGAGGCAAGGCCGGCAGGCCGAAGAACGCGGCGAGGCTCTGGGCGATGTCGTAGAAGCCTTTTCGCAGGCCGAGGTCGAGGCCTGCGCGGCCGGGGCGATAGACGAGGAGCGGCACGAACTCGCGCGTGTGATCGCTCCCCCGGAACGTCGGGTCGTTTCCGTGGTCCGCCGTGAGAATCAGCACGTCGTCGCGCGAGAGGAGGGGAAGATAGCCGCCCAGCCATTGGTCCGCCTCCTCCAGGGCGCGGGCGTAGCCGGCGGCGTCGCGCCGGTGGCCGTACAGCATGTCGAAATCGATGTAGTTGGCCATGATGAGGCCCTTGCGCTTCTCGCGCGTCCAGCGGCTCACCAGGTCGCGCGAGGTCTGGTTGTTGCCGGTGTGGATGGATTGCGTGATGCCGCGGTGCGCGAAGATGTCCTCGATCTTCCCGACGGCATACACCGGCACGCCGGCGTCCTTGAGCCGTTCCAGCACCGTGGGCTCCTCCGGCTTGTAGGCGTAGTCGCGCCGGTTCTCCGTTCGCTTGAACGCGCCCGGCTTCCCGATGAACGGCCGTGCGATCACCCGGCCGACCTTGTACGGGTTGCAGAGCTCGCGCGCGATTATGCAGCCGCGGTACAGCTCCTTCAGCGGAATGACCTTCTCGTGGGCCGCGATCTGGAAGACCGAGTCGGCGCTGGTGTACGCGATCCACGCGCCGGTCTCCAGGTGTTCCGGCCCCAGCTCCTCGATGATCGCCGTCCCGCTGGCCGCCTTGTCGCCGATGATCTTGCGGCCCGTGCGGCGCTCGAAGGTCTCGACGAGGTCGCGAGGGAACGACGGCGGGCCGGGAGGGAAGATGTGGAACCCCGGCTTGATCTCGAGGCCGGCCATCTCCCAGTGACCGGTGACGGTATCCTTTCCCTGGGAGACTTCCCGCATGGCGCCGAAGCTCGCGATCGGTTGGTCGGCGGGCGGCACCCCGCGAATCCGCTGTCCGTGCGGCAGAATGCCGGGGATATTCCCGAGCCCCATGGACTGCAGCGTGGGCAGCTTCAGCCCGCCGACGGCCCGGGCCATGTGCTGGAGCGTGGCCGAGCCCTTGTCGCCGTATTTTGCCGCGTCCGGGGCTTCGCCGATGCCCACGGAGTCGAGGATAACCAGGATGGCCTTCATCAGCCGTGAACTTCTCGCGTGACTTCGTCGATGATCCCGACCACCACGGAGCGGACCGGGGCATTGGCGGAATCGAAAATCTGGCGGGCGCCGTTGCCTTCGTCGAGGACCAGCACCGGTTCGCCGACCCCGGCGCCGACGACATCCGCCGCAATCAGGTAGTCGCCCGAGGGCTTGCCCTCGACGGTGGATTTCTCGACGACCAGCAGCTTCTTCCCGGTGTAAAACGGGTGCCGAATGGTGGAGTAGATCTCGCCGATGACGGTGCCTATGAGCATGTTTGAAGAATGGTTAATGGTAGATGGTTGATGGGAAGCCGGAGGGCGCTTGGGCGCGACGTCTTCCTGCCCGCGTCTTCATTAACCATTGACCATCAACCATTAGCCATTCCCTCCCAAATGCAGCTCGTCCACGATGCCGATGATCGCGTGGTCCACGGGGACAAACCACGGGTCCAGCGCCAGCGCCGCCTCGCGCCCGCCCTCGTAGCAGACCAGTTCGCCGGGCCCCGCCATGCGGGTCGAATCGGCCGCCACCAGCGCCGCGCCCTTCGGCTGGCCCGTCTTATCCAGGGGTTGGACCCAGAGCATGGGGACGGACTCCAGGCCCTGATAAACCGTGCAGGGCACCACCGTTCCGATGACTCTGCCCAGGAGCATGCTACGGCGTCTCCCCGTCGAGGTCCGACATCCCGGAGTCCATGAAGTACGTGCTCGCATCGATCTGCCGCCCGAGCGCCTCGTGCGGCGCGGGAATGATGCGGTGGACCACGGGGACACCCTCGCGGTTCAGGAAGGACACGGCGATATCCACGGCGGCCTCGATGTCGTGGAGCAGGCCGCGGTAGATGCTCACGCCCTTGCCCGACATCAGGGCGTCCGCCAGGCGGATCTCGACCAGGTCCACGGGCGTTCCCTTGAGCGCCATCTCCGCCGCGCGGACGTTGCAGGACACGGTGACCGTTTCGATGATGGCCATCGCACCCGCCCGTCCGGGGTTCCGGTGGCCCAGCACGGCATCGTGCACCTGCGGGTGGACATCGGGCAGAAGAACGTGGTCGATCACGCTCTCCTTGCCGCAGAGAAGCCCCTCGCCGAGCGAGACCTCCACGGAGCCCGGAGTCCCGCCGATCATGGTGAGATAGCGGCCGTGGCTGATGATGCCGCACTTGAGCAAGGCGATGGACGCCTTCTTGACCATGGCGTCGGTGGCGTGCACGCCCACGGCGATGTCCTTGAACTCCACAATGGCTATGGCGGGGTATTTTTTCATTAGACAATCCTGAAGTGATCCACGAGCACGCACCGGCGCCAGCGCGAGAAACTGCGCGCGCTGGTCAGGCCCTCGCCGGTCGGGCTGGCAATGGTGAAGGAAGTATAGCCTTCGCCGCCCATGCCAAGCCCGGCCTGGGACCTGCCGTTCTTCACGAAGATACTGCAGTTGCACTCCTTGGCCATCCGGCTCAGGTGGTCGAGGTTCTTCGAGTGCATGACCATCGTGTGCCGGTTGCAGCCCTCGACCTGGATCGCCAGGTCGATGGCGTAGTCCGCGTTGGGCACCCGGCAGACCGGCATGATGGGCATCATCTGCTCGGTCCAGAGCAGGGGATGCGTTTCGTCCACTTCCACGATGCCCAAGCGCACGGTACTCGGCACGCTCAGCCCCATCTTGTTCAGGATGAGGTCCGCGTTCTTGCCGATGAAGCCCCGGTTGATCTCCGCGTGCTCGCGCGGGCCGGCCATCCTGGCGAACACCGTTTGCTCGAGCTGGGGCAGTCGGCTCTTCTCGACCAGGACGGCGTCGTGCTTCTGCATGGCCTTGATCAGGGCATCAGCCACGGACGCGACCACAATGACTTCCTTCTCCTCGACGCAGATGATGTTGTTGTCGAAGGACGCGCCGAGGACGATGTCGCGCGCAGCCTGCTCGATGTCTGCCGTCTCGTCGACGACGACGGGCGGGTTGCCGGGGCCGGCGCAGATGGCGCGCTTGCCGCTCGCCATCGCCGCCTTGACCACGCCGCCGCCGCCCGTCACGACGATCAGGCGGACGCCGGGGTGCTTCATCATCTCCTGTGCCGACTCGACGGTCGGGCCGGCCACGCACGCGGCCGCGTTCGGCGGCCCGCCGTACGCGACGACCGCCTTGTTCAGCAGGGCAACCACCTGGGCGGAACAGCCCTTAGCGGCCGGGTGGGCGTTGAAGACGACCGTGTTGCCCGCGGCCAGCATGCTGATGGCGTTGTTGATGATCGTGGACGTCGGGTTCGTGCACGGCGTGATGGCGCCGATGACGCCGTACGGGGCGGGCTCGCAGAGGGTCAGCCCGTGGTCGCCGGTGAAGGAGAGGGGAAGGAGGTCCTCTGTGCCGGGCGTCTTCTCGGCGACCAGCTGGTTCTTGAGGATCTTGTCCTCGAAGCGCCCCAAACCGGTTTCCTCGTAGGCGGCCCTGGCCAGGGCCGTGGCGTTTTCCAGCATCGTCTGCCGGATGGCCCCGATGATCCTTTTGCGCGTCTCGAGCGAGAGGGCGACGTAGACGGGGAAAGCCTTCCCGGCGGCCGCCACGGCTTCGTTGATGGTGCTGAAAACCCCGAGGCCCGACGGCGCGGCCGGGGCGGATTTGGCGGCGGGAGCCGTCGCCGGAGCGCCGGCGATGCCGGCGGCGATGCGCTGGGCGATCGCCTCGATATCCTGGTCGGATAGCTTCATGAAGAATGGTTAATGGTTAATGGGGAATGGTTCATGGGGAATGGTCGATGGTTGATGGTTGATGGGGAATGGTTGATGAAAGGCATGAGGGCCGTTGGTCGAAGCGTCTTTTCGCCCTCTTCTTCATTAACCATTAACCATCAACCATTTAACCATTCCTATGACCATTCCTACTTCTTGTACTTCGTCGCGCCGTCGATCTCCCAGCTGTCCACGATGGCCATGATCACGGCGTCGCAGGGGCGCTTGTCCGTGGCGACCGTTTGTCGCGCGGAGCTGCCGGTGGCGACCAGCACCATTTCTTCGGGGCCCGCGCCCACGGCGTCGGCCGCCACCACGTGGCCGCCGGTCGCCTTGCCTTCCGCATCCACGTATCGCACCAGCATGAGCTTCAGCCCGTCCATGCTGGATTCCTTGCGCGTGGAGACAACCGTACCGATGACTTTGCCGAGGTTCATGTTGACCTCAAAGAGGAACCCGCCCGAACGGCGGGATCCGGGGACGCCCCGGGATCCCGCCTCCGGAAACTCGGACCTACTTCTTGGGTGCGCGGGCTTCCGCCTGGCGGCCCAGCGGGATCACGGCATCCACGTTGACGTGCGGACGAGCGATGATGTGCACCGCGACGACCTCGCCGACGCGGCTCGCCGCGATCTGCCCGGCGTCGCACGACGCCTTGACGGCCGCGACGTCGCCGCGAACGATCACGGACACATAGCCGCCGCCGGTCTTCTCATAGGCCACCAGCTCGACCTTCGCCGCCTTGACCATGGCATCGGCCGCCTCGACCACGGCCGGGAACGACCTCGTCTCAATCATGCCCAATGCATCTGCCATATGTACCTCTCTGTGGTTGGATTTCCCCTGTGAAAGGATCAGCCTCCGCCGCCCGCCTTGGCCTCGCGGCCGGTGATATCCGCGATGGCCTGCTCGGCCGCGCGGTAGCCGACGTCGATGTCCCTCTCCTCGCCGCCCAGGTAGACGCGGCCGAAACTGCCGAACGCGCGGACCTCGAGCACGTTGATGTGGGCCGCCTTCTCCGCCTCGTTGGCCGCGATGGCGGCGTAGCCGGCCGGCGCGCATTCCATGACGTACAGCGTCTGCCCCGCCTCGATCATGTTGCCGTGGCGCATGCGGTTGATGAGCTGGGTGTGGTAATCGGTGATTCGCCGGATCACCTGGCTCGTCGTGATCTGCGGCTTGATGCGGTCCTCTTCCTTCAGGTTCAGCGCCTCCAGGATGGCCCGCCCCGCCGCGCGCACGTTCGCCTGGGAATCCGAATGGATCTCCAGCATGCCGTACAGGCGTTCCACGATCTGCATGCCCGGCGTGACCTCCGTGGCCTTCAGCGCGATGTCCGTAACCCGGTTGATCTCCATACCGGGCGAGATCTCCACGAAGAGGGCGGCCTGGCCCGGGCGCGGGAGGAAGCCCTGCGAGACCGTCGCCTGAAACGACGCGAACTGCGGCTGCAGGCTGTCGATGAATACGTACGTTCGTAGTTCGGCCACGGGTGCGCTCCTTCCTGCCTACTTCGCGGCTTTCGCCTCTTCCAAGATTTTCACACTGTTGCTGGATCCGATGCGCGTGGCGCCGGCCCGGATCATCTTCATCGCGTCGGCGTACGTGCGGACGCCGCCGGAGGCCTTGACACCCAGCTTCTTCGGCGCCACCGTCCGGCTCATGAGGGCGATGTCCTCGGCCGTGGCGCCGCCCGGCCCGAAGCCGGTGGACGTCTTGACGTAGTCGGCGTTCGCCTTCATGCTGAGCTCGCAGGCCCTGACCTTCTCCTCGTTCGTCAGCAGGGCGGTCTCGAGGATCACCTTGCACAGCCCGCGGCCCTCCCGGCAGGCCTCCACCACGCCGCGGATGTCGCGCAGCACCATCACGTCGTCCTTGCTCTTCAGCGCGCCGAGGTTGATCACCATGTCGATTTCGCGGGCGCCCTCGCGGAGCGCGCGGCGCGCCTCCAGGGCCTTGATCTCCGGCGCCTGCGCGCCCAGCGGGAAGCCCACGACGCAGCAGATCTTGACCGGCGTGCCCCGCAGCAGGGAAACGGCTTGGATGACGTTGGCTGGATTCACGCAGACGGAATAGAAGTTGAACTGCCTGGCCTCGCCGCACAGCTTCTCGATGTCGGCCTTCGACGCCTCCGGCTTCAGGAGCGTGTGGTCGATCATCTGCGCAATCTCTTCGGGCCCAAGGGGTTTGGGGGTGGGGGACGCGGTGCCGGACGGCGCGCCCTGGTCCAGCAGCTGCTTGACCCTCTTCGTGATCCGCTCGACGTCTTCCGGCGCGATATCCAAGTTGACCTCCCTGGCCGTACTCGCGGCTGGCGGCGCCCCGTCGCCCACGCGCCCGGCTTCGATGTCCGCGATCAGCTGGACGCGCCGACGGTGCCGATCCGCGGTGCATTGCGTGCTGAAGAACGCATCCAGGATCGGCCTTACCTGGCCCATACTAGTCTGGCCCGCACCGAGCGTCAAGACGTTGGCGTCGTTATGCTCGCGGCTGCTGCGGGCGAGCGCCTCGTTGTAGCACGCGGCGGCCCGGATGCCGCGGACCTTGTTCGCGGCCATGGCGGAACCGATGCCGGCACCGTCCACCATCACGCCGAAATCGCAACGGCCGGACGCGATGAGCTGCGCTACGGCGTGCGCAAACAGGGGGTAGTCCACGGCCTCCGGACTGTGGGTTCCGCAGTCCTGGACGAGGTGGCCCTGGGACTGCAGGTAAGCCGCGATCTGCTGTTTCAGCTCAAACCCGCCGTGGTCGGCGCCCACGGCGATGTGGAGTGGCTTCTTCATAGGCACACTCGCCTTCGCGCCGGCGCAGGGCTACAGCCGGCTCACTTGGGCTCCTCGGGCAGAGGCTGCTCGTCCGTGTCCTCCACGACGTTGGTCTCTGCCTCCTCTTCCGCCTGGGCTTCCTCGGCGGCCTGCTTGAAGCGGTCCTCGAAGCCGGCATCGCGGAGCAGGTAATCCTCCCACTCCTCGAACAGGATGCGGCCGCGCTGGCGCCGGACTGTTTCCTTGATCTGGGGCATCAGCGATTCGAGGCGGGCGGCGTCGCCCGGCGTGCGCTTCTCGACGTACGCGATGAGCACGGCATCCTCGGCGGAGAGCAGGTCCGTAACCTCGCCCTCGTTCTGGCCGATCGCGCCGCGGATCAGGACATCGGAGTACTCGTTCGTTTCCAGCCCGGCGGAGACCGTGAACGTGCCTGTCTTCAAGGGCTTGAGCCGGTAGGCCTCAACGGCCTTGGCAAAGGACTGCTTCTTCTCCACGGCCTTGACCACGGCCTCGCGGATCTCCTGGGCCTTGCGCGTGAGGGTCTCGCTCATCGCGTGTTCCTGGGCGGCCGCCATGACCTTGTCCGCCACCTCGTCGAACTCCGGGACCCTCTCCGGCATCTTCTCCTGGAGCGCGACAACGTACACGTGGTTCGAGCCGACCACGGCGTCGCTGAAGTACTCGTCCGGCGTCTTGTTCAGGACGAAGGCGGCCTCGTTGAACTTCGGGCCGGCGTCGATGCCCTCCACGGGATCCGTCCGCGTGAACGGGCCAGCCTCCTTGACAGTGAGGCCGACCTTGGCCGCCGCCTCCTCGAACTTGGGCGCGTTGCCCTCGCGGTCGGGCGCCAGGGTCACGACGAAGTCCGTGGCGACGTCGGCGGCGTGATCCCGCGCCTTACCGCGGACCATGATCTGCATGATGTTGGTCTTCACCTGGTCGAAGTTCAGCGTGGTGACCCGGTTGCTGACCGCCTCGACCTCGTCGTGGGTGGCCGCGGCCAGCAGATTGGTTTCGGGGGCCGCGGCCTTGTTGGTAACCGCCGCCGCCTCGTTCGTGATGGTGAAATCGTCGATGTGCTCGTCGTAGTACCCGAGCGCGTCGTCCTCGGTGACCTTCACGTTCGCGAGGTAGTTGCTGACCGGGATCTCGACGTACTGCACCTTGACCCGTTCGGGGATCTTGAACTTGGCAGGATCGGACAGGAAGAAGGCGTGCGCGTCGTCGCGCGTGACCTTGACGTCCTTCTGGAAATCCTCGGGCTTGAGGACGACGTACTCGACGTCAAACGAGTCGCTCAGCGATCGGAAGGTGCGGCCGACCTCGTACGGGGAGATCAGCACCGCCTGCTGGACCATGTTCCGAAGCTTCTGGAGGGCGATCTCCTCGCGGACGTGCTCTTCGAACTGCATCTCCGTGAACCCCATGCCGGCCAGCGTGTTCTGCACGAAGCCGTTGTAGTGAGCCGGGCTGAACCGGCCCTCCACCTGGAAGCCCGGGTACGCCTGGAGGGTGGCGGTGACCTCCTCGTCGCTGCCCGTCAGGCCCAGCCGCTTGGCTTCTCTCAGGGCTGCGAGCCTCCGCCAGGCCGCATCGCGGATTTCCTGGTCGAGCTCCCCCCTGATTTCGAACGGCCGGCCCACGGAGAGGACCGCCGACATGTACGTTTCGACGTAGGCGCTCCGGAACTCCTCCTGCGACACGAACTTGCCGCCCAACTTGCCCGCCGCGTTGGCCTCGGCGTCCCGCTTGGACTGGCCCGGCATCTGCATGCCCCAGATCACGAAGGAGAAGACGATGATGACCAGGAAACTGGCCCACAGAAGACGCGACTGGATCAGTCGGTGAAACTTCGAAATCATCATCGGCATGGCGGTTATGCCCTTTCGTTGTTCAGTCCATCATCTGCAAGGCCGCAAAGATAGCCGAGCGGAGAAAGGGGGGTCAACTGGGAAAGGGGGGCGACGGAATGGGCGAATGGGGGAATGGGAGAGGGGGGGTGGGGGAATCGTCCTCGCTTGCCGCGCCGTAGCCAGAGGCGAAGGCGGGTCCTCGTCCTCGAAATCCCGAGGGCGAGAACGAGTACGATCAGCCAAGGCACGAGATGCGCGGCCCGGACGTTCGTAGTGAGCGCCGTAAAGCGCGCGGCGCACGCCGACCCCTCCCTGAGGGGGGGTCGCAGTCCGCCTCACCTGCGCCTCTCCCGCCGCTCCCGCAGGGCACGCCCGACCGTCAAGGGGAAGTTGAAGAAGAGATCGAAAACCCGGTGCTCCAGCAGGTTGCCGCGTCGGCCGAGGACCGGGACCAGGTGCACGGCCTGGATGGCCCAGCGCGCGGCCATAAAACGCGCGAGCGCCGGAAACGTGCGGACCATCTGCAGGGGGAACGCGAGGTAGCCGACGTACCGCCAGAACGACAGGAGGAGGGCCACCCGGAAACGCCGGACCTCGCGTCGGCGGAGGGCGACCAACACCACGAACAGTCCACGCGCCAGCGAGCCAGGCGAGACGGGGGACACGGCGAAGAAGGCCAGGCTCAACGCCACGACGTTCATGCTTTCGGCCAGGCTGAGGTGGTGCACGAGCGAGTACCAAGCCCCGCCCACGGTGACGATTACGGGGGTCGTCGGCAGCATGCACAGGTGCACCGCGAGACACTTGAGGTAAACGCGGATGTACGGGTCCTCGATCTGCGCGTGGATCCTGTCCGCCTCGGCCTGCGTCAGCATGCCGTTCCCGAGGCCTTCGGCCACGAGGTCCAGCATCCACTTCCGGCGCAGGTCGCTGCGGAAGAGGAGCCTCAAGGGGAAGAACACCTTCTGGTCGATCGTCTTCCACAGGCTGGTCCCGATGGCGCGCGGGCAGCGCTGCATTTGCGAGGAGAGACGCCAGACGTCCTTCACCGCCTGCGGGATCATGACCGTGGCCGGCGCAGGCAGGTGCAGGGCCCCCTCCACAGGCCGCTCGATCGCGGCGAGATCGTCCACCAGCGGGGCGATGTCCTGGAAGTCGGCGTCG
>JAZDKK010000039.1:0-73578 GCA_043803015.1 Verrucomicrobiota bacterium | reverse complement strand
CGGGTACATGTTGCTTGGTGAAATGATCGAATTCGGTGTAACCTCGCAAATCTTCACGAACCCGAAGGACAAGAAGACACAGGACTACATTACCGGACGATACGGCTGACGCCGGGATGGTCGGCGGTGGCGGCAGGAGGGAACCCATGGAAAGACACTTCGACGAAGAGCTGACATCGCTCAAGCACCAGATCCTGAAGATGGGGGGTCTGGCTGAAAAGATGATACGCGAGGCGGTGAAGGCGCTGGTCAAGGACGACCCGGAGCTGCTCCGGCCGATCTACGACCAGGAGAACCAGGTGAACCACCTTCAGGTCGAGATCGACGAAGCCTGCGTCCGGCTCATCGCGCTGCATCAGCCGATGGCCGGTGACTTGCGGTTGCTGCTCGGCGTGTCCAGGATCAACAGCGAACTCGAACGGCTGGGCGACCACGCGATCAACATTGCCGGCACGGTCTACCGCCTCCTGCAGGAGCCGCCGCTGAAGCCGTTTGAGACAATCCCCCACATGGTCGAGATCGCTAGCGGCATGGTCAAAGACAGCCTCCACGCCTTCGTCCATCTGGATGCCGCCAAGGCGCGGGATGTCCTTTCGCGCGACAGGGCCTTGAACGCGCTCAAGGACCAGGTGACGTCTGAGCTGATGGACTTCATGCGCCGGGACCCGTCAACGATCTCGAGGGCCGTGAACCTGGTCATCGTGGCCCGGAACCTCGAGCGAATGGGCGACCACGCCAAGAACATCGCGGAAGACGTGGTCTTCGTCGCGGAAGGCAAGGACATCCGGCACCCGTTCGAGAAGAAACCTCCCCAGAAGTCCTAGCCTGCATTTTGCACGAGTGCTCGTGCAAAATGCACCCGAAGGGCCGTCGGGTGCCCGTTGCACGGGCACCCAAGGGGCTAGCCACTTGCGAAATGCCCCGCTCAGAAAGCGGGCTAGCCCGGCTTCGCATCTGGCTGTGACGGGAACCGCAGCCTAGTTCTGCCGCCGCCGGTAGATATGCGTGCAGTGGCCGTAGAAGACCTCGGCGGCCTCCATGACCGTTTCAGAAAGGGTGGGGTGGGGGTGGATCGTCAGCGCGAGGTCCTTCGCGGTGGCCCCCATCTCGATGGCCAGCGTCGCTTCGGCAATGAGCTCTCCCGCGCTTGGCCCGGCGATACCGGCGCCCAGGACGCGTTCGGTCTCGGGATCAACGATCAGCTTCGTCACGCCGTCGGTGCGGTCCAAAGTGATCGAGCGCCCGGACGCGGCCCACGGGAAACGCGCGACCTTGATCGGCAGCTTCTGCTTCTCGGCTTGAGTCTCCGTCAGGCCGCACCACGCAATCTCGGGATCGGTGTAGACGACGGCAGGGATCGCGCGCGGTTCGAAGGCTGCCTTCTTGCCCGCGAGGACCTGGACCGCGGTCAGGCCCTCGTGCGTCGCCTTGTGCGCCAGCATCGGCTCCCCGGCGATATCGCCGATCGCGAAGATGGACGGCTCAGCCGTGCGCCGCTGGGCATCCACAACCACGAACCCGCGCGGGTCGGTCTTGACGCTCGTGGCCTCCAGCCCGAGGTCGTGCGAATTCGGCTTGCGCCCGACGGATACGAGAACCCGGTCGTAGACCTGCTCCGGCTCCTTGGCGCCGGCGCCCTCGAGCCGGACGCGGATCCCGTCGGGCTCCTCCTTCATCTCGACCACTTTCGTGTTCAGCATGATCGCCGCGAACAGCTTCTCGAGACGTTTGGCCAGCGGCAGGACCAGGTCCCGATCGGCGCCGGGGAGGAGGCCGGGCATCATCTCGACGACGGACACCTCGGCGCCGAGCGCGGCGTAAACAGATCCGAGCTCGAGCCCGATGTAGCCGCCGCCGATGACGAGGAGGTTCTTCGGAATGCTCCCCAGTTCAAGAGCGCCCGTGGAATCCCAGATCCGGGGCGAAGACGGCAGTCCGGGTATCGTGGCCGGACGCAAGCCGGCGGCGAGGATCGCGTGCTCGAAAGGAAGCCGCTCCTGGGAGCCGTCCATCTTGCGGACGCTGACCGTGTGAGCGTCGAGGAACTTGGCCCGGCCCTGTATGTAGTTGACCTTCCGCTGCTTGGAGAGCTGGCCCAAACCGCCGGTCAGCTTCTGAACGACGCTCTCTTTCCACGTCCGCACTCGGCCGAGGTCGATCTTCGGCTCTCCGAACGTGATGCCCCACCGAGCGGCGTCCTTGGATTCCGTGAGAACGTTGGCGATGTGGAGCAGCGCCTTCGAGGGAATGCAGCCGCAGTAGAGGCACTCGCCGCCCGGGTTCGTGCGCTGATCGATCAGCGTGACCTGCATGCCGAGGTCCGCGGCAAGAAAGGCGGCGGGGTATCCGCCGGGGCCGGCGCCAATGACTACGAGTTGTTTTGTGTCCACGTGTTAGCCTTCCAGCGGAATCAGGAGCGGTTCCTCGATGGCTTCGACAATCCACCGCAGGAACCGCGCGCCGTCCGCTCCGTCAATCAGCCGATGGTCATACGACAGGGATAGTGGCAGCATCAGCCGCGGTTTGCAGCATCCGTCCTTCTCGCCGAACGAAGGCTCGAGCACGGCCCGCCCGACACCCAGGATCGCGACTTGGGGGAAGTTCACGATGGGCGTGAAATGGCTCCCGCCGATCCCGCCGAGGTTCGTGATCGTGAAGGTGCCGCCCTGGAGGTCCTCCAAGGCGACCTTCCCGCCGCGCGCCTTCTCGGCCAGCTGGGACAACTCGGCCGCGATCTGGATGATGTTCTTCTTGTCCGCGTCCCGAACGACGGGAACCAGCAGGCCGCGCTCCGTGTCCACGGCCACGCCGACACGGAAGTACTTCTTCAGGATGATCTCGCCCTTGGCCGGATCGATGCTGGCATTGAACTTAGGGAAGACCTTCAGGGCCGCCGAGGCGATCTTGACCAGGATCGGCGTGATGGTGAGCTTCGCCCCGGCCTTCTCGGCTTTCGGGGACAGCTTCTTCCGGCGCTCCTCGAGCTCGGTGATGTCGGCCCGGTCGAACTGCGTCACGTGGGGGATGGTCGTCCACGCCAGCGTCACGTGCTCCGCCGTCTTGCGCCGGATGCTGGTCATGGGCTGCCGCTCGATGGCGCCCCACTTGGCGAAGTCGGGCAGTTCAACTGTAGCCGCGGGCGCTGACCGCGGAGCACCGCCCTCGACGCGGGCGGCTACAGAGGTCAGGATCTGCTTGGCGAACTTCTTCACGTCCTCGATCGAGAGCCTGCCGTCCGGCGCGCTCGGGGTCACCTGGGCAATATCCACGCCGATCTCGCGGGCGAACTGGCGGACGGAGGGGGAGGCCGGCGCGGAGGAGGAACGGGCGAATGGGGGAATGGGAGAGGGCCTAGCCTCGGGGAGTGGTGGAGATGGAGCCGCGGCCACCGGCCGCGGGGCACTGGCAGGTCTCGCGGGCGCCGATTCGCTTGGGACAGGGCCCGCGGCAGACTCCGTGCCCTCCAGCGTCAGTATCAACTGGCCAACGGATGCTTTGTCCCCTGCCTTGACATGGATCTCCAGGATTTTCCCGGCGGCCGAGGAAGGCACTTCCAACACGGCCTTGTCCGTCTCCATTTCGAGGACGGACTGATCCTTGGCGATCACGTCGCCCACGTTGACGAGCACCTTGACGACATCACCGGAGGTGATCTTCTCGCCAAGTTCGGGCAGTCTGAATTCGATCGGCATGTTCGCGCTCCTCGTCAGGAAAGCATCGGGTTGCGTTTCTCCGGATTGACATCCAGGTCCTTCATGGCCCTGACCACCAGGCTGGGCTCGATCTTTTTTTCAGACGCAAGCTGCGACAGGGTGGCCACCGTCACGTACCGCGCGTCCACCTCGAAGAAGTCGCGGAGGGCGTCCCGCCCGTCGCTCCGGCTGAAGCCGTCGGTCCCCAGCGCCACGAGCTTGCGGGGCAGCCACCGCGAGATCGAGTCGGGGAGCACCTTCAGGTAGTCCGACGCGGCCACGATGGGTCCCGGCGCATCCGCGAGGCGATGTGTCACGTAGGGTATGCGCGGTTTGTCACCCGGATGAAGGACATTCCACCGCTCCGCATCGAGGGCGTCGCGGTGCAGTTCCTTGTAGCTGGTCACGGACCACACGTCGGCGGCGACCCCGTACTTCTCGGCGAGGATCCTCTGCGCCTTGACGACTTCGCCAAGGATGGCGCCGCTCCCGAGGAGCTGGGCCCGCAGCTTGGCCTTCGGGTCATCGCCCGCCCTGAATCGGTAGATCCCGCGGAGGATGCCTTCCCTGGCGTCGGCGGGCATCGGCGGCTGGCGGTAGTTCTCGTTCATCACCGTGAGGTAGTAGAAAACGTCCTCGCGCTTCTCGTACATCCGCCGGATGCCCTCCTGGATGATGACGGCCAGCTCGTAGGCGTAGGCCGGATCGTAGGCCAACAGGTTCGGAACGGGAAGGGCCAGCGCGTGGCTGTTGCCGTCCTGGTGCTGCAGGCCTTCTCCGGCCAGGGTGGTCCGGCCCGACGTGCCGCCCAGGAGGAAGCCCTTGCACCGGCTGTCGCCCGCGGCCCAGATGAGGTCGCCGATCCGCTGGAAGCCGAACATCGAGTAAAAGATAAAGAAGGGGATCGTGTTGATCCCGTGGTTCGCGTAGGCCGTGCCGGCGGCGATGAACGAGGAGATCGAGCCCGCCTCCGTGATGCCCTCCTCCAGGATCTGCCCGTTCCGGACCTCCTTGTAGTAGATCAGGCTGTCGGCATCGACGGGTTCATAGAGCTGTCCCGGGTGCGAATAGATCCCGCACTGGCGGAAGAGCGCCTCCATGCCGAAGGTCCGCGCCTCGTCCGGCACGATGGGCACGATCAGCTTGCCTATCTCGTTGTCGCGCAGGAGCTTGGAGAGCATGCGCACGAAGGCCATCGTGGTGGACACCTCGCGCTCGCCGGTGCCCTCGTAGAATTCCTGGAACACGTCCTCCGGCGGCGGCTTCACGGCGACGGTGGTGGGCCTCCGCTCGGGGACGTAGCCGCCGAGCGCCTTCCGGCGTTCCTGGAGGTACTTCATCTCCGTGCTGTCCTCCGGCGGGCGGTAGAAGGGGATGCGGGCGATCTCGTCGTCGGAGATCGGGATGGCGAAGCGCGAGCGGAACTCGCGGAGCTCCTCCTCGTTCAGCTTCTTCTGCTGGTGCGTGATGTTCTTGCCCTCGCCGCTCTCGCCGAGCCCGTAGCCCTTGATCGTTTTGGCCAGGATGACGGTGGGCGAGCCCTGGTGCTCGAACGCGGACCGGTAGGCGGCATAGACTTTCTCGGGATCGTGCCCGCCGCGCCGCATCTTCTGCAGCTGCTCGTCGGACAGATGGGCCGCCAGGTCCATCAGCTCCGGGTGCTTGCCGAAGAAGTGCTTGCGGATGTAGTCGCCGGACTCGACGACGTACTTCTGGTACTCGCCGTCCACGACCTCGCCCATGCGCTTGGCCAGCATCCCGTTCCGGTCTTTCGCGAGCAGGGGGTCCCAGTCGGCGCCCCAGATCACCTTGATCACGTTCCAGCCGGCGCCGCGGAAAATGGCCTCGAGCTCCTGGATGATCTTCGCGTTGCCGCGGACCGGGCCGTCCAGCCGCTGGAGGTTGCAGTTGATGACGAAGATGAGGTTGTCCAGTTTTTCGCGGGACGCCAGGGTGATCGCGCCGAGGGCCTCGGGCTCGTCCGTTTCGCCATCGCCCAGGAACGCCCAGACTTTCTGGTCGCTGGGCTCTTTCAGCCCGCGGTCCTCGAGGTAGCGGATGAAACGGGCGTGGTAGATCGACAGAATGGGTCCGAGCCCCATCGACACGGTCGGGAACTGCCAGAAGTCCGGCATGAGCCACGGATGCGGATACGACGGAAGGCCGGGCGACGCGTGCAGCTCGTGGCGGAAGTTGTCGAGGCGCTCCACCGGGATGCGGCCCTCCAAGAAGGCGCGCGCGTAGATGCCCGGCGAGGCATGGCCTTGAAAGTAGACCATGTCGCCGGCGTGCTGGTCGCTGCGGGCGCGGAAGAAATGGTTGAAGCCCACCTCGTAGAGCGTGGCAGCGGAGGCGTAGGTTGAAATGTGCCCGCCGATGCCCTCTTCCTGCCGGTTGGCCCGCACGACCATGGCCATGGCGTTCCAGCGGATGATGCTCTTGATCCGCCGCTCGATCTCGCGGTTCCCGGGGTAGGGCGGCTGCTCGTCGGTCGGGATCGTGTTGATGTACGGCGTGTTGGCCGAGAACGGCATGGTCACGCCGTCGTGCGCGGCGTGGAACTGGAGCTCGCGGAGGACCTTCTGGGCCCGCTCCGGCCCGGAGCGCTCAAGGAGGTCGTGGAACGAATCCACCCAGTCCTTCAGCTCGGCGGCCTCGGCGTTCGGATCGTTGACGGCGTCTGGGCTCATCGGCGTACCTAGGCAAAATAGCCGAAAACGGCGGTTCTTCAAATGAAAAGGGGGTGGGGATCGTCTCGCCCTCACCTCTTTCCTCTCCCGGAGGGAGAGGATGTGGGTAAACGGCGCAACCTTGGTTCTCCCTCTCCCGTTCACGGGAGAGGGCGTGGGTGAGGGCGCCCGTTCTTCCAACCATTGGAAAAGACTGCGCCCGTTTTTCCAAGGATTGGAAAATCCTGCCGCCGGGGCCGCCACGGCAGAGTTGAATCGGGAGCCCGCACGTGCGAATCTTCGCGCGTCACCTATGAAACGCTACCTCTGGGTTCTTCTGGGCGCTCTCCTGGTTCTGTACTTCCTCTTGCGCCTCCCGTACGTCGGACATCTGCTGATCTGGGACGAGGCGATGAACCTGTGCACCGTGCGGTCGCTCGTGTCCCACGGCCAGGACTACTACTCAGGCTGGTTCTGGCGCCATCCTCCGGCCCTCGACGTGGTCCTGATGCTGGTGAGGCCGCTCGCGGCCGGCTTCGCCGAACGGGCGCAGGTCCTGGTCATCTGCGTGGGCACCTTGAACGCGCTCGTGCTGTTCCTGCTCAACCGGCGAACGCTTGGCGCCGGCCCGGCGCTCTGGGCCACGTTCTTCTACGCCGTGATGCCCGGCGCGGCCTTCCACGATGTCTGGCTCAAGCAGGACGTGTTCGCGATCCTCTTCGGCTTGCTGGCCGTCCACGCGTTCGTGCGGCGTCGCGCCCCGCTGGCAGGCCTTCTGCTGGGCCTCGCGTTCCTCGGCAAGGAGACAGCCCTGTTCTACGCCATGGCGGTGGGTGTGCTCTGGCTGTTCCGCGAACGGCCTGAACGCCGCATCCGCGATCTGGTGTTGATCGGCGTCCTGGCGGGGGTGACGTCGGGGTGGTGGTACCTCGGATTCAGCACCGCGCTCCGCTACTTCCTCGCCTTCGTCACCGGCCTGCCGCTGGCGGCCACGGATATTTCCGTCTGGACCCGGCCGTGGTACTTCTACCTTAAGCTGCTGCCCCTGGATCTCGGGTGGGGCGGAGTCGCGCTGTGCCTTGCAGGTGTTGTTGCCATCTGGCGAGTCCGACCTCCAGACGCCCATTCCCCCACTTGTCCTCCGGCTTGTCCGCCGAAGCCTTGGCGAAGGCGGAAGCCCGAAGGGCGAAGGAGGATTCGCCCATTCGTCTCTTCCAGCGTTCTCTGGCCCTTGGCTGTTCTCGTGCCCGCGTACCTGCTCCTCAGCGTCATGCGGGGCAAGGCGCCGTGGTTCGTGGTGGCCTTGTATCCGACGTTGGCGACGCTCCAGGGCGTCGGAGCGGACGGCCTGGTCCGCGCGCTCCGCAGCCTGTTCGAGCGCACGCCCGCCCTGGGCCGGGCGGGCCCGCGCCTGCTGGCCGGCGGGCTCGCGATCCTGGTGGCCTGGGCGTTCGTCTGGAACGCGTGGGGCCGGGATTACGAGGAGTCACTGCGTCAGCGCGAGTGGCCGATCTGGTGGGGCTCGTACGCGTCGCGCGAAGCGGCGCTGACGTTGAACCGGCTGGCGCGGGAAGGCGACCGGGTGCTGGTCACGCCCATGCACTACTGGCTCGGCGAGAAACCGATTCCGTGCGCCATTTTTGTGTACTACCTCGGCGGGTTCTCCGTGGTCGTCCGGCCGTACGACCTGTCGGCGGACGACCTGGTGGCGGCCGTGAAGGAGCACAAGCTCGACTGGGCGATGGTCTCGCCGGATCCTGTCGAGGCCGAGCAGAAGCTCCTCGGCCCACTGCGCAAGAAGTACGGTCTTGAGCCCCTGAGCCTCCAAGGCGCGTGCATCTACAAGACGGAGGGGATCTACCGCGAATGAAGGTACGGCTGGACCGCTGGGCCGGCCGATCCTCAACCTTGCACTCTGGCCCCCCACGCCGGTCGCTCGGCAAGCTCATCCAAGGCCGCGCTCGGTCTGTGGCCCTGAGGCGGAATCGCAGATTGCAGGGCTAGGCCCTGTACGTCTCTTAAGGGGACCTCTCCTCCCGGCCAAAGCCTAGACTCCGGTCTTTGCCTCTGCGGCTTGGGCCTGCTCCTTTGCGGGCGGTTCTTTGAGGTGCTGCTTCTCTGCTTGCACGAAATTCATCGTGTCCAGCAGATACGGCTCGTTGATCGACAAAGCGGTTATGTTGAAGACTTGCGCACGCAGGAGCCCGTAAAGAATCGATGCCCCATTAAGACGCAACGTGTGTTCTGCGGCTTCTTTCGTAGCGTCTTCTTTGAACAGGAAATAGGCACGCCCCGTGATCCTCATGCGATAGGGCAACAACTTCTTTTCTTCCGGTTTTTCCGCGTCTATTTCTAGGGCCAGCGTGAGCCGCCACCGGCGAGGGTCTTTCTCATGGCAACTCACAGACATCTGTGCCTTGAGCAGAGCGGTTCGCTCGGTGCTGGTCTTATCGAATACTTCGTTCGCTTCAATGTTCAGTTGAAGGATTTCAAAATGCTCAATTTCAAAAGGAACGATCATTAGCGGTTGCTCCTACGCGGCCTCTGCCAGTACTTTTGCCTGTGGCTGCATCATGGGCGTGGATACCGAAAACGCGGCTTGTGCAGCCGCGTTTTCGTTTCTTGATCCAAGAGCCAGCGTGTGTTTCGATTCGACGCAGTACGAATTATACTGCTCGCCGAAATCAGTCATCACACATTCCCATCGCTTGTTCAAAGAGAAGGCAACAGATGCCAAACTCTCAAGCGACAGGTTGGCGTGGCCCCTGAGTATCTTCGTAATGTACGCGGGAGAAACGTCCATCCGGCGCGCCAGTTCGGCCCGGCTCACATCCTGATCATCCATTTCATCAATGATCCGACGTGCAACAGTCAGGAGGATGTCCTCCTGCCAGTAGCCAAGTTGCTCGCGCGCCTTTTCAAACGCGCCCTCGTAATCGAACTTGGAGTTATCGTGGATTACCTTGACCATGTCGGGAGCCTCCTGGGCATTACCTGATTATCGTCGAGAATGATTTCTACCTCCTCGCGCCGGGCTTTTGCTTGCTCATACTGCCGTTTTCGTGCACGTGCAGTAGCAATGAAATTCTTTGGCGCGCGATCCGTTTGCTTGAGATAGGTATTCGCGCAGATCACCAAATGTCCAGCATCATAGAAGAATGCGACACGTGCGCCGTATCTGGTCTTGGCCTCGAAAAGTCCCTCACCTATTACGTTGAACTCGTCATGCTTCCTGCTCGCCCCCAAATTCGCCAACTGATCGATCCGCCTTGCGAGCCGCAGGGACTCCTTACCGCGGTGCTGATCGAGGTCTTGCATGAATTTGCCCAACTCATCTGAATCTCCCATCTCAAAGACGGTGAACCTGGTCCCATCCATGATGAGCCTCAACTTCATGAAACGTTAACCTATAGGTTAACCACGTGCAAGTCAATTCTTTAAGCAAATACCTTAACTACTTGCACTTCAAGCACCTACGCACGCCAACTTTTCTGCGATGTCAGACCGCTGTTTCTTAGTCCGGCAAAACCAGCAAAGGGATTATTCGCCGGGGCGAGGGTTCAGACTGATGCATTACTAAACATGCTGTTGCTCGCAATCCGGGGTCAACCGCAAACGCTGCTCGATGAGGGGTGGATGCCGACCTCCGGGCGGCGTCTGACCGCGCTCGGAGATCGCAGTCCACCACGGCATGAACCGGACATAGGTCACTAGCCCGCCGCCTCGATGGCGTCGCGCAATGCGACGACCAGTCCGTGCAGCGTGTCGTCCGGCGTGATGAGCGGCGGCATGAGGTAAACAACCTGGCCGAGGGGGCGGAGCAGGATGCCCTGCTCGAGCAGGAGCTTCTGCACGCGGCGGGGGCGTGGCGGGGAACCGGTGTCGGGTTTCAGTTCGACCGCGCCGATCATGCCGAGGCAGCGTACCTCGTCCACCGTCGGGAGATTGGCCAGCGGCGCCATCCATTCCTCGAGCAGCAGCCCTTTCCGAGCCGCATCCTCCACGACATGCGCCTCGTCATAGATCTCCAGCGTCGCCAGCGCGGCCGCCGCGGCGATCGGATTCCCGGCGAACGTGTGACCATGGTAGAAGGTGCAGTCGTGGCCCTGGTCGCTGAACGTGCGGTAGATCTCGTCCTTCACGATGGCCGCGCTGATCGGCAGGTAGCCCGCGGACAGCGCCTTGCCCACGCACACGATGTCCGGGTCGATGCCGGCCTGCTCGAAGGCGAACATCGTGCCCGTGCGGCCGAGGCCGGTCGCGATCTCGTCCGCGATCAGGAGGACCTTGTGGTCGCGACAAAGCGCCGCGAGCTCTTTAAGGTATTCCGCCGGGTACATCTTCATCCCTGCCGCGCACTGGCATAGCGGTTCGACGATCACCGCCGCGAGGTCCTCGGCCTGCTCATCCAGGATGCCCTCGACCGTCTCGAAATCCTCTTGCAGGGACAGCCGTTGGACGGGGAACACGACGGGATGGAAGGCGGAATGGAATCCCTCCAGGTAGCCGACGGAAACGGCGCCGAGCGTGTCGCCGTGGTACGCGTTTTCCAGCGCGGCGAACCGCAGGCGCCTCCGGTGGCCGAGGTTATGCCAGTACTGGAGCGCGATCTTCAGTGCCGCCTCGACCGCGCTCGAGCCGTCGCTCGAGAAGAGCACATGGCGGTCCGGCGAGGGCATGAGCGAGGCCAGCCTCGCGGCGAGCTCGACGGCGCGGGGGTGGGTGAGGTTGCCGAGGATGCTGTGCTGCAGTTCGCCCGCCTGGCGGCAGATGGCCTCGATGATCCGCGGATGCCCGTGGCCCAGGCTGCAGGCCCACCACGACGAGATGGCGTCGATGTATCGGCGGCCGGCGCTGTCCAGGAGGTGGATGCCCTCGCCGTGGACGATCATGGGGACCGGCCCGGCATCAAGCGACGAGAACTTCGTGTACGGATGCCAGAGGTGCTCGCGGTCGGCCGCCGACAGGTCGCGTGTCTTCATGCGGCCCTATTCTTCCAATGTTTGGAAAAATAGCCACCGATTTTTCCAAGGGTTGGAAAACGTGCGAATACGCGGTGCTCTGCGCTGTCGCCCTTCATCGGGCACTGCCCGCCAGCTGTCCGCACGCCGCGGCGATGTCCACCCCCCGCTGGACTCGGATGGTGCAGGGCACGTGGTGGTTCTGCAGGACCTTCTCGAAGTCGAGCACGCGCCTGCGCGCGGACGGGGTGAGCGGCATGCCCGGCACCGGGTTCCACGGGATGAGGTTGACGTGGCAGAGCAGGGGGCGCTTCTCCTCGTGCTCCCCGCGGAGAAGCCTGGCCAGCCTGAGCGCCTGGTCGGGGCTGTCGTTCACGCCCTCGAGCAGCACGTATTCGAAGGAGACCCGCCGGTGCGTCCGCTCGGTGTAGTCGCGCACGGCATCGATGACGGCTGAGATCGGGTAGCGCTTGTTGATCGGCACCAGCTTGGAGCGGAGGTCGTCGTCCGGCGCGTGAAGGGAGATGGCAAGGTTGACCGGCAGTTTCTCTAGCGCCAGCCGGCGGATGCCGGGCACGATCCCGACGGTGGAGACGGTGAACCCGCGCGCGCCCATGTTGAACCCCTTGGGGTCGTGGAGCCGTTCGACGGAGGCCCACCAGCGGTCGTAGTTGTTGAACGGCTCGCCCATGCCCATGTAGACGATGTTCGAGAGCTTCGGGCTGCCGGGTCCGGCAGCCTTCAGCTCGCGCGCCGCCCAGAGGACCTGCTCGATCATCTGTCCCGCCGTCAGGTTCTGCTTGAAGCCCATCTTGCCCGTGGCGCAGAAAGAGCAATCCACGGCGCAGCCGGATTGCGTCGAGACGCAGACCGTCGCCCGGTCGGGATAGATCATCAGCACCGCCTCGACCGGCGCCTTGTCAGACACTCTGAAGAGCGCCTTCCGCGTCATGCCGCGGTCGCCGGTCTGGACCCGCACGAGGTCCAGATCCGGCATCCGTGTCTCCCTTGCAAGACGCTCGCGCAAGGCCTGCGGCAGATTGGTCATGGCCGACGGGCTTTCGGCGAGGTTGACGTAGAGTTGCTTGTAGATTTGCTGGGCGCGGTACGCCGGCTCGCCCCAGGCCTTCATCAGGTGCTCGAGTTCGGAAAGGCTCAGATCATACAGCGATGGAGACCGCGCGTTCATCACGGATCAGTATACCAGCGTTCGCAGGGGAGGGCCACCGCTTGCCTCGGCGAAGCGAAGCGAAGACGGGTCCTCGGTGGCCGCGCCCGGGTGAATGCCGTCGCACGCGGGCGCTCCAAGGCCGGAGGATCTCAGAGATGTTCTTCCAAGGCTCGGAAAAACCTGTCGATCTGTCTGCGCTCGCGGTTCGTCGGCCGCCCGCGTGCGAAGCCGGGCAGGTAGGACAGGCGGCCGACGAACGGAACGCCGCCCAGCTTCCGGATCGTGCGGAGGTTGTCGCGTTCGATCGCGCCCCACGTTGTGCGGGCCGAGTCCACGAAGACGACGCCAAGGATCCGGAGGCCGGCGCGGCGAAGCTCGCGGAGGGACAGGAGGGTGTGATTGAGCGTGCCGAGGCCCGGCCTGGCGGCGAGCAGGACGGGAAGGCCGAGCGTCTTCATGAGGTCGAGCATGGTCCGCCGGTCGCCGATCGGGACCAGCACGCCGCCGGCGCCCTCGACCACCACCGCTTCATGTTGTGTCAGAATTCTTCGGAAATTCCTCGCGATGAAACCTTCCAGTATATGGACGCGGGCCTTTCTGGCCGCGAGATGGGGAGAGGAGGCCAACATGAAACGATAGGGACACATCCAGCGGAGTTCTTCGGGCGCGGGCTCGAGGTCTGCCGCTGAGAGGCAAAATTCAAGGTCAGGTGCGGCCAGCGTGCGGCCCCGCCGGAGACAGCCGGTCTGGACGGGCTTCATGGGGACGGCGTCGATGCCCCGGGCGCGTGCGGCGGCGAGCAGGGCCGCGGCGAGGACGGTCTTGCCGACGCCGGTATCCGTGCCGGTTAGGAAGAGGCTCTGCACGGCCTCATCATCCCGGGAATCGCGCAGGATTTCAAGCGACGTTGCCGCGTAGATTGTGCGGCGTCGCAACAACTTCCCTCGTCCGCGGGACGGACGCGCAGAGATCGCGTTGCGAACTGCAGAATGACTGGAACCGGCTGCAAGCTCGAGGCCGGCCGCTGTGCCGACGGCGGCATATCGGCCGCGGCGCATCGGCCGCGGCGCGCCGGTCAGAAATCTGTTGCAGGCGGAGCGGGCCAGAGCAAGAATGCGCGGACCATGAAGGCGGAAACCAAAAGGCTCGGCTACATCGAAGGATGGGTGTCGGTTGTCCTGAATACGGCGCTCTTCGGCCTCAAGTACTGGGTGGGGATCCTGTGCGGCTCGATCGCGATGATTGCCGATGCCTGGCACACGCTTTCAGACACGCTGACCTCCGTGGTGGTCTTGCTCGGTTTCTGGATCGCCTCCCGGAAGCCGGACGAGAAACACCCTTTTGGGCACGGCCGCGCGGAGGTGATAGCGGCTGTTGTGATCGGCACGCTGCTGGCGGTGGTGGGTGTTCGGTTCCTCCAGGAATCGATCATGAGACTCCTCCATTACAGGGGGGCCGTGTTCGGCGTGGGGTCTATCGCGGTGTTCCTGGTCTCCGTCTTCCTTAAGGAAGGGCTTGCGCGATTCTCGATCTGGGCGGGAAGGAGAACGGGCGCGCAGTCGCTCATCGCCGACGGCTGGCACCACCGGAGCGATGCAGTGGCCTCGGCGCTGATCGTGGTCGGCGCGCTGCTGGGGCGAATGGCGTGGTGGATCGACGGCGTCATGGGGATTCTCGTGTCCCTGCTGATCCTGTACGCGACGTACGACATCCTCCGGGATGCGTCCAGCTCCCTCGTCGGCGAGGCCGCGGACGCCGACATGGAACAGCGCATCCAGGCGATTCTCCGGGAGAAAGCGCCGGAGGGAACGGCCCCTCATCACTTCCACGTGCATCGCTACGGGGAACACGTGGAACTGACGTTCCACGTCCGGTTCCCGCCCGGGATGACGATCGGCGAGGTGCACGCGAAGGCCACGGCAATCGAGCGCGCCGTACGCGAAGAGCTGCACGTGGAAGCCACCATCCACGCGGAGCCGCGGAGCCAGGCCTAGTGCCTCTCGGCAGATCCCCCGGCGGCCCGGATCGCGACGACGAAGAGCACCCTGAACGAAGCCACCACCTCCCCATCGGCTCGCGCGTAGTGCTCCTCGTAGTCGTGGGCCAGGTCTTTGATTTCCTGCCGGTTGAGCGGGAGCATGGCGTGCGAGATCTCCCCGCCAGTGAGGCCCTGGTCGTGAAGCGTGGTCAGCAGCGATCGGCCGCTCGGGTAGAGGGAGGGGTAGTATTCCTCCTCGGATTGCGTGATCGTGAGTCCGGACAGGCGGACGCATTCGCGGACTTCCGAGGCGGTCGGAAGGCGGCGGAGCGGCGGCTTGTGCGGCGCCACGCGCAGCCGCGCCTCACGCAGTTCGGACAGCGTGCCGTAGACCATGATGGCAAACGCGAAGGTGCCGCCGGTTTCCAGGAGACCGGCGATATGGCGCATGCCCTCAACCAGGTCGGGCAACCAGTGAAGGGAGCAACTGCTGGCAATGAGAGGATAATTCAGGCGCGGCTGGTACTTCGCCGCATCAGCGATCAGCCAGCGGATCCGCGTCTCCTCGGGGAACCGGGCCTTGGCTCGCTGAATCATGCGCTCGGACAGGTCGAGGGCGTCCAGGCTCGTGTTGGGGAAACGCTTGAGGAGGTGTTTCGTCAGAAGACCGGTTCCGCAGCCTACTTCAAGGATACGGCCCGGCAACAGGTCCTTCGGCAGGAGGCCGGCCAGACGCTCGGCAACGGCCTTCTGTACCTCCGCATGGGCGTCGTAGCTCTTGGCCGCGGCCGAGAAGCGCGCGCGGACCGATTCACTGTGCCGGTCGAGATTCATGCAGTGCCTGCGCAAACGCGATGACCTGTTCAGCCACGGGCTGCGGGCAGCGGATGGGAAGATCATGCCCGAGCCCGTCGAGCAGAACCAGCCGACTGTTTCTTAGCAGGTTTGCGAGGTGCTGTGAAGCCTGCCAAGGGATGATGGCGTCCTCCCTGCCGTGCAAGAGCAGGACCGGCTGATGCAGGGACTCCAGCGCCATGCGTAGATCGGTGTCGAGAAGGTAGGCCAGCCCGGCCTTCAGGCGGTCCGCGCCGCGGGCCATCGCGTCGGCGACCTTGGAGCGGATCGAGGCCGCCGGCTCCTCCACAGGCCGCGCGGCCGTCTCCATGAAGCGCGTAAGAACATCCCCAGGAGTTTGCCGAAGCGCACGCGCCATCGCCCGGACTTCGCTCCGATCGACGCCGCAAGGGTAGTCTTGCTCCCTGCAGAATCGTGCCGTAGCGCTGACCAGAACGAGGCCCGAAACCTTCCCTGGAAAGTGCAACGCAGCTTCCAGGGCCTTCATCCCGCCCAGGGACCAGCCCAGCAGAAGACACGGCGCCGCGTTCGCTTGGAGAACCCGCACGAGGTCGTCGGAAGCCGGGAGCACGGTGGCGGCCAGCGCGTCGGACAGCTTGTCGGCCAGCGGCTGCAGGGTCTCTGCGGGGTGGGCCCAGCCGGAAACCAGGACGATCCGTGGCCTGCTCACATCAAGCCCTCCGCCCTCGCCGAGGCCGCGATGGTATCCGCCGCGGCTTTCAGGTCGCCCTCGGTATGGGCAAGCGTCACGGACAGGCGCAAGCGCGCCGTTCCGGCCGGAACGGTGGGCGGGCGGATGGCAGCGGCAAGCAGGCCCTGCTCGCGGAGACGCTGCGAAAGTGCCAGGGTCTTCGCGTTGTTGCCCACAAGCAGGGGGATGATCTGGCTGGCCGACTGCATGGTGTCCAGCCCCGCGGCCGCGAGATGCTTGCGGAAGAAGGCGGCCCGCAGAAGCAGGCGCTCGCCAAGATCCGTCTCCTGGCCCAGCACGTCCAGCGCGCCGAGCGCGGCGCCGGCCGCGGCGGGCGGCAGAGCCGTGGTGTAGATGAGACCTCTCGCGCGGTTCACCAGGAGGTCGCGGAGCGCCGTGGAGCAGGCCACGAATCCGCCGTACCCGCCCATCGCCTTGCTCAGGGTCCCCATGGAGACGTTGACCGCCGACTCGAGGTGATGCTCGCGAAGGAGGCCGCTCCCGCGGGGTCCGAACACGCCTGTGGCGTGGGCTTCGTCCACCATGATCATCGCGTCGTGTTTCTCCGCCAGCGCGCACAGTTCGGGGAGGGGCGCGAGATCGCCGTCCATGCTGAACACGGATTCCGTGACCACCAGCCGGCGGCCCGCGGCCTGGCGCTTGCGCAGGAGCTCCTCGAGGTGCTGGGGATCGTTGTGCTGGAAGCGGATCAGCTTCGCGCGGCTGAGCGTAATGGCATCCAGGATGCTGGCGTGGCAGAGCTTATCGGCGAACACCGCGTCCCCCCGGCCGACCAGGGAGGAGATCGTTCCGGTGTTGGCCAGGTAACCGCTGCCGAACACGAGCGCCGCCGGGTAGCCCTTGAAGCCGGCCAGGCGCTGCTCGAGTTCTTCGTGGATGGGCAGAGTTCCGGTTACGAGCCGGGACGCGCCGGAGCCGGCTCCGAAGCGACGCACGGCATCTTCGGCCGCGGCGAGGACCCTGGGGTGATGCGTGAGATCGAGGTAGTCGTTCGAAGAGAAGTTGAGGTAGGTTCGGTCGCCGAGACGGACTCGGCCCCCGGACTCGGGGTACACTTGGAGCTTGCGCTCGAGTCCCTTCTCGCGGAGCCCGGCGAGCACCTCCGATATCCAGTTCTCGCGATTCATATTGACAGGGCGTGACCCAATCCGTTTCCTGCTCATCGTAATCTGAATCAGGGCCCTAATCAAAGGCGGAGTGCGATGGACTGGAAGGAGACAGCTGAAAGAGTGTTGGGCGAAGTGGCGCTGAAGAAGTCGGAGGCGCTGGCCGTGCTCCGGTCGTCGGACGACGAACTGCTGGCCCTGCTCCAGGCTGCTTTCGAGGTCCGGCGCCGCTATTTTGGGCGCGGCGTGAACGTGCACGTGCTGATGAACGCGAAGAGCGGGCTGTGCAGCGAAGACTGCGGTTTCTGCAGCCAGTCGGCGTCGGCGAAAAGCGGCGTCGACCGGTATCCGCTGCGGTCGGCGGATGTCCTGGTCGAGGGCGCGCGGCAGGCGCATAAGCTGGGGGCGGTGAAGTACTGCATGGTGGCCAGTGCGAAGTCGCCGACCGCCAGGGAGATGGAGACCGTCTGCGAGGCGGTCCGACGCATCAAGGCCGATCTGCCTCTCAAGGTCTGCACTTCGCTGGGCATGTTGACGGCCGTGCAGGCCCGGCAGTTGGCGAAAGCGGGCGTCGACCGCTACAACCACAACCTCGAGACGTCGAAGCGGTACTTTCCGACCATCTGCCATACGCACGCGTACGGCGACCGGGTGGCCACGGTACGCGCGGCGAAAGCGGCCGGGATGGAGGCGTGCTGCGGAGGCATCGTCGGTATGGGCGAGACGCTCGAGGACCGGGTGGAATGGGCCTTCGCCCTGAGGGATCTCCAGGTGGACGCCATACCGGTCAACTTCTTCGATCCGCGGCCCGGCACGCCGATGGAGCACCTCCCCAGGCCGACGCCCGCGGACGGACTGCGCGCGCTGGCGATGGTACGGCTCGCGAATCCGACCCGGGACATCCGCGCCGCCGGCGGGCGGGAGGCCTGCCTCCGTCATCTTCAGCCGCTGGCCCTCTATGCGGCCAATTCGCTTTTTACCAAGGGGTACCTGACGACCAGCGGGCAGGGATACGAGACCGACCGCGCCATGATTGAAGAGGCTGGCTTCAGCGTGGCTACGCTCGAGGCTTAGCGTCGCACTTCTTCACCGCGCATCCGGGGGAGTACCGTGGACATCACGGAGATCAGGACGAAGAGCGCTCTCGTGAGGTCGCGCATTCCGGGCGTGGACTACGTGATCAACCCCTACCTGGGCTGCGGGCACGGCTGCCGCTACTGCTACGCGGTCTTCATGAGGAAGTACTCGCACCACCATGCCGCGACCCCGTGGGGACAGTTCGTCGAGGTGAAGGTCAACATCGCGCAGGTCCTTCGGGACGAGCTCGGACGGAAGCGGCAAAGGGGCAGCGCGATGCTGTCCAGCGTGTGCGATCCGTACCAGCCCGCCGAGCGGCGGTACAGGCTGACGCGCGCGTGCCTCGAGGCGCTCCGCGATTTCCGGTGGGGGATCGAGATCCTTACGAGGTCGCCGCTCGTGACGAGGGACATCGGCATCCTTCTCGCCGCCAAGGCATCCGTCGGCTTGTCCATCCCCACCGACGACGACAAGATCCGCGGCATCCTTGAACCCGGATCGCCGCCGATCGGCAGCCGGATCGCCACCCTGAAGCGCCTGCGGGAGGCCGGCCTCGAGACATGGGCTTTCATCGGGCCGATGCTGCCGATGAACCCCACGGCCCTGTATCAGGCGGTGAACCCCCACGTCTCGAGCGTTCTGATCGACGCGCTCAACTACCGCAACCAGATCGCGTGGCTCTATCGCCAGCAGGGGTGGGACTACGAGCTCACCGACGAGTACGCGGACGAAACCGCCGGCGTCCTGAAGGGGTTGTTCGGGGCGAAGGCGGAAAGGGTGTAGGCTGTCACGCCCCCTCACCGTGGCCCTCTCCCCCTCGCGGGGGAGAGGGGGTTGCTCGGACTGGGCCGCCGTTCCTCCCTCTCCCCTTGGGGGAGAGGGTTGTGGTGAGGGGATTGGCTCCGGGCGACCGGCAAGGATCAACCGATCTCGATCATCCGCTCGACGGCGCGGAGGGCGCGCACGCGGATATCCTCGGGCACCTCGATGACGTAGCGATTCAGCTTGAGGGCATTCAGCGTGTCCTCGAGGGTGATCTCGTTCATGTGAGGACAGCGGATGCTGCAGATGCGGATCATCTCCTTGTCCGGGTTCTCCGCGGCGATGTTGTCGCCCATGCTGCATTCGGTGAGCAGGAGGTAGCGCTTCGCCCCGGATTGCTTGACGTGCCGCACCATGGCCATGGTGCTGCCGGCAAAATCTGCAGCCGCCACCACGTCCGGGTGGCACTCGGGGTGGGCGAGGACCATCACGTCGGGGAACTGCCGGCGCGCGTTCTTCACGTCGTCCACGATGAACCGCTCGTGCACCTCGCACTTGGCGGGCCAGGCGATCATCCACGGCCCGGATCCCGGCGGGGTCTCTCCCCGGCTGGGGCAGAAGACTTTCCAGCCCAGGTCCCCGGCGACGTTGCGCGCCAGGTACTCGTCCGGCAGAAAGATGACGCGGTCGGTCTTGAGGGATTGGACGACTTTGGCGGCGTTGCTGGACGTGCAGCACACGTCGGACTCAGCCTTCACATCCGCGTAGGAGTTGACGTACGTCACCACCGGCACGCCCGGAAACTGCTTCTTGAGGTCCCGGACGTCTTCGGCGGTAATGCCTTCGGCCAGCGAACATCCTGCTTTCTCGGAAGGAATCAGAACAGTCTTCCCGGGGTTCAGGATCTTGGCCGTTTCGGCCATGAACTTCACGCCGCAGAAAACGATGATATCCGCCTTGGTCTCGGCCGCCCTCCGGCTCAGCTCGAGCGAGTCGCCGGTGAAGTCGGGGACCGAGTGATAGAGCGCCGGCTCCATGTAGTTATGGGCGAGAATCACCGCCTTCCGCTCCTTCTTCAGGCGCAGAATCTCTTCGGCGAGCCCCGCCTTGTACCGCAACTCCACGTCAGGAACCACGTGGCCCAGCTTCGCCTTCATTTTCTCGTACATGGCAGACGCGGTCATACCGTCCCTCTCGGATACGCTAAGCCAAAGGCGGGCCAAGTTCAACTGCTGTAGGGGCGCCTCACAGAAACGCCCCTACAGCGCGCTAACGCTTCGGCGAGGCCGTCTTGAACTTGTAGGCGTCCGCGTTGCCGGCGAAACAAAGGCCCATGTAGTCGCCCTTCACGTCTTCGTACTTGATCCCGTTGAGCTCGAGCGCAAGTTTCTCGGCCGTGATCGGCATGCTCTTCATCCGAACGCCCACGGCATCCTCGACGGCGTTCGCCACGATGGGCGCCGCCGGGATCATGGTGTGTTCGCCCACGCCGCGTGCCCCGAAGGGCCCGTCAGGCTGGGCCACCTCGATGATGATCGGCACGATCTCGTCGGGGATATCCATGGCCGTGGGGATCTTGTAGTCCGTGAAGTTGGCGTTGAGGAGCTTGCCCTTCAAGTCATAACGGATGTCCTCGTACAGGACCGTAGCCAGGCCCTGGACCATCCCGCCCACGACCTGGCTGTTGACGAGGTCGGGGTTGATGGCCTTGCCCGCGTCCACCGCCAGCGTGGCTTTCAGCACCCGCATCTTGCCGGTCCGCTTGTCGATCTCGAGCTTCACGGCGGCGGCGCCCACCGTGTAGTGCACGTTCGGGTGCCCGCCCTGGCTCGTCTCGGGATCGCCGGTGGCCGAGGTGAACTCCGGCATGAACATGCCGCTCGCCAGGATCGGTCCGCCCAGGAAGTTGCCCTGCGGGGTCTGGATGCCGGTGATGACGAAATCCTTGAACGGCAGGGCGAAATCGGGCTTGGCCCGGCACTTGACCTTCTCGTCCTCCAGGTAGAGCGTGCTCTTGTCGAAGCCGTGCGCGCGGTGCACGGTCTCGAACATCTTCTCCCGCGCGTCAAGCGCGGCTGCCTTGACGGCGTTGCCGCAGCCCCAGGTCACGTGGGAGCCGACCGTCTGCCACTCGTAGGCGTTGCGGTCGGTGTCCGGCGGCTCGATCCGGATGCGCCCGATCGGCACCGTGAGGATCTCGGCCGCGATCTGGGCCATCACCGTCAGGTAGCCCTGGCCGATCTCCATGCCCGAAACGCTGATGTTCAGGCTGCCGTCTTCGTTGAACTTGATGAAAGCGGCCGAGGCGGCGTTGGGCGGCATCGCGGGCGCCTTCCAGAAGCAGGCGAAACCTTTGCCGATGGCCTTGTCCGGATCGCTGGAGACTTCCTTCTTGCCCCACTCGATCTCCCGGGCCACGCGGTCGATCGCCTCGTGGAGTCCGCTCGGGTTCATCTTCGCCCCGTACGCCAGCGTGTCGCCCTCGCGGATGGCGTTCCTCCGCCGGAATTCGACCGGGTCCATGCCGATCCGCTTGGCGATCCGGTTAATGTGCGACTCGAGTCCGAAGTGGAATTCGGAGTACCCGAAGCCGCGATAGGGCCCGCCCGGCGGGAGATTGGTGTACACGCACACCGAGTCG
Source organism: Verrucomicrobiota bacterium (assembly GCA_043803015.1). Lineage (GTDB taxonomy): Bacteria > Verrucomicrobiota > Kiritimatiellia > CAIQIC01 > JAGNIJ01 > JAZDKK01. Next base: position 51,954 of record JAZDKK010000039.1, on the reverse strand, counting down.
ATCTTGACGTTCGGCACGCGGTACGGTCCGGTGGCCGAGAGGCCCACGGCATTGACGACGTTCGCGCCGTACTCGACGTAGCCGCCCGCGTCCCAATGCAGCGTGTGCTCCAGCGCGGTGATGGTGCCGTCCTTCTTGACCCCCATCTTGATCCGCGCGATGACGCCCTGGCGCTGGTAGGTGTTGTAGAATTCCTGGGCGCGCGACCACCGGACCTTGACGGGGTTCCCTTTCACCATCATCGCCAGCGCGGCGCCGATGATTTCCATGGAGACGCCCGCCTTGCCGCCGAACCCGCCGCCGACGTAGGGGGTCACGACGCGGATGTCCTTGTGCGCTAGCCCGAGCGGACCCAGCGCGGCGGCAAACACGTTCCGCTGCGTGTACGGCGACTGCGAGGCCGACCACAGCGTGAGGCGGCCGGCCATGTCGTACAGGCCGACGATCACGTGCGGCTCGAGGGCGCAGTGCGCGTATCGCGGGACCGTGTAGGTGTCCTGGAAAACGACGTCCGCTTCGGCAAAGCCTTTCTCGAGGTCGCCCTTCCGGGTCTTTCGCCAGTGCGCGATGTTCGTGCCGGCCTGGGGGAAGAACCAGGGCACTCGCTGGTACTTGCCGAGGTCAGGATGCACCAGCGTCGCGCCCTCCTTGAGTGCGGCCTCCAGGTCGAGCACGGGCTTGAGGGGCTTGTAGACAACCTTCACCAGCTTGGCCGCGCGCTTGGCGATCTTCGGATCGCGGGCGATCACGGCGGCAACCTGCTCGCCGACGAAACGCACCCGGTCGGTGGGGAAGATGTACCGGTCCTGCATGTACAGGCCGAAGCGGTAGGGGAAGTTCTTGCCTGTGACCACGCGCACCACGCCGGGCACCTTCTCGGCCTCGGAGATGTCGACGCTCTGGATCAACGCATGGGCGTGGGGGCTCTCGACGATCTCGCCGTGAAGAAGCCTCGGGCCGAAATCGAGGTCGTCCACGAACTGGGCGGCTCCCGTGACCTTGTCGAGCCCGTCAATGCGGCTCGCCGATTTTCCGACGTACTTGAGTTCGGTCATGTTGCGGCCCCCGCTTTCCGGTTCACCTCGGCAATGGCATCGATGATCTGCTGATACCCCGTGCACCGGCACAGGTTGCCCGAGACCGCTTCCTTGATCGCCTCCTCCGCAGGATGCGGGTTGTGTTCGAGGAGTTCGGTCGCAGCCAGCACCATCCCTGGCGCGCAGAACCCGCACTGGAAGGAATTGTGTTTGAGGAACGACTTCTGGAGAGGCGTGAGCCCGTCCTTGCCCAGTCCTTCCACCGTCGTGATCTCGTGGCCGTCCGCCTCGATCGCCAGGATGAGGCAGCTGCGAACCGTCTTGCCGTCCAGCAGGACGGTGCAGACGCCGCAGTCGCCGCGTTCGCAGCCGACCTTCGGGCTCTTGATGCCGAGCTTCTCGCGCAGGACATCGAGCAGGATGTCGGAGGGCTCAACGTCCACGGAGCGCTTCTCCCCGTTGAGTTTCAGGCTGATCTGTTTGTTCATCGCATTCTCCGTTGTAGGGGCGCTTGTGCCAAGCGCCCCGAGACGGCGCTTCGCAGAAGCGCCGCTACAACTAAAGCAGACTTGTTCCGTATTCGGGACCTCGGCCGTTCAGCCGGCTCACCGCGGCCCGGAGTCCGCGCTCCAGCATCACGCCCACCATGTGCAGGCGGTATTCCTTCGTCGACCGGATGTCCGTGATGGGTGCGATCTCCTTGGGCACCAGTTTGACCGCTTCGCGAACCAGGGACTCAGACAGCTCCTTGCCGCGGAGCAGCTTCTCGATCCGGGTGCCGCGAATGGGGGCGGGGGCCACGGACCCGAAGGCGATGCGGTACTCGTTTCCGGCCAGCGCCATGACCGTCACGCTGGCCTGCGCCAGGTCCTCGCCCTGGTACCTCCTTAGCTTCACAAAGCAGGCGGCACTCCTCTTCCTCGGCAGGCGGAGCGTCACCCCTGTCGCCACCTCCCCGTTCTTCAGGGCGGTCTTGCGCGGACCGAAGAACCACTTGTCCAGAGGGATCCTCCGCTTGGCTCTCGGACCGGCCACGAGGACGGCGGCGTCATAGACCAGCAGGATCGGGCCGCTGTCGCAGCAGGGCACCGCGGAGCAGAGGTTCCCGACCATCGTCGCGCGGTTGCGGATGCCTGTCGAGGCAACCCAACCCGTCATCTCGCGGATCACGGGGAATTTCTTCGCAACGATCGCCGAGTCCCGGAGGTCGCTGAACGTGGCAAGCGCCCCGATGTTCAGAGCGCCGTTCTTGAACTCAATTCGATCGAGGCCCTTGATGCCCTTGATATCCACCAGCATCGCGGGCTTCACCATGTCCTCGGCGATCAGGCTGATGAGGTCCGTCCCTCCGGCCAGGATCTGCGCCCGGTTGCCATGTCGCCGCAGGGTCTTCACCGCCTCGGCGAGGCTTGCCGGCTTCACGTAGTCGAACTGGTGCGCAATCGCCATACGCCCTCCTTCAAGTCCGCCCTCACCTCAGTCCTCTCCCAGAGGGAGAGGATGCCGTCTTGCGTGGCCCGCTTCCTCCCTCTCCCTCCGGGAGAGGGCCGGGGTGAGGGATTTCCCTATTTCGGCGGCAGCATCGCCACGATGCGGCACTGCGCCGACTCGAGCTCAATGCCCCTGATCGGGAAACACCCGATCCACGCCCGCTGGTTGCTGACCTTGTCGATCTCCCCGGCAAGGTTCTCGGCATGCACGAGCCGCTTCGGAAACAGTTTGAGGTGCATGACCTGGTAGTACTTCTCCGGCGGGAACATTTCGTCCCACCCTTTCCCGTAGTTGGCCTTCAGCTTTTTCTCGGCTTCGGTAAAGCGCGCGGGATGCCACTGGCGGATGATCGTATTCATGGGGTGGTCGGCGCTGCCGCAGTCCACGCCGATCCACTTGATCTTCATGTCCAGGCACCACTGGTCGAAGCCGGGTCCCGGGCCGGGATGCCTGACGAAGTACCGCAGTTCGTCGGATGCGGGCTGGTCCCATGCGTAGCGGTGGTAGCCGGTGTTGATGATGAGGATATCGCCCTTGTGGATCTCCGCCCGCTTCGTGAGGGTTTCGGGGAAGTAGAGGTCGTAGTCGTCGCAATCCTTGGAGATATCCACGACCACGCCGGGCCCGATCCATTCCTTGATGGGGACCTCGCCGATGCTGCGGCCGCTGGCATGGAAGTGTATCTCGCCGTCCATGTGTGTGCCGACGTGGTTGCTCATGGTGATGATCTGGCCGTTGGCGCCCTGGCCCATGTGCGCGCCGGCGATCCGCTTGAAGTACTGGATGCCCAGCGGCATGTAGCTCGGCCATGGCGGCGTGTGGATGCTGAGCCGCTGGGTCAGGTCATACACGCGTGCCTTGCTCATCAGGTCGATGAATTGGTTCGTCTTCATGGTCGCCCCTTTTCGTGTGTCGCGGTTATTTTCTCAGCCTCTTTGCGAGACCCTCATAGGCTTTCCTGAACGGCTCCAGCGGCGCGCTCAAAACGCCCGCGCCGATCTGGCCGACGCCCGGGTTCTTGTGCGCCACGCCGGTGTCAATGAACGGCAGGATGTTCTTCTCGATGATCTTGATCACGTCAATGCCCGTGGGGGTGCCCCGGAAATTGAGATACGGGATCTGGTACACGTTGTTCTCGGCCACGGTGATTTCGTACATCTGCCGCGTGTACTGCAGCGCGTCGGCCGCCGTGCCGCCGACGAATTGAACGATGGCCGGAGCGGCGGCGATGGCGAAGCCGCCGAGCCCGTTCGTTTCCGTGATGGCGCTGTCGCCGATATCCGGATTGGCGTCCGCCTTGGTGTAGCCGGGGAAGTAGAGCGCGTCGGGGACGTCCGCCGGCCCGGTGTACCATTCGTCGCCCGTGCCGGAGAGCTGGACGCCGAAGTCGGTCCCGTTTCTCGCCATGACCACCACGACACTGCTGTTCCGGATGCCCCGCGCCGCGTCGAGCGTGACCTTGGAGGCGGGCATCGAGAGGTTCAGGAAGAAGTGATCGTTGTGATTGATGAAATCGAGCACCTCCGCGCCGGCCTTGGGGTCGTCGCATGTGGTGACGACGGCCGGGGCCAGGGCGCGGTAGAGAAGCGACGTACCGGCACGGTTGCGGTTGTGGACCTCGTCGCCCATGTGCAGCGCCTGGGCGATCATGTTCTTGAGGTCAATCCGCCCGACCTTCGCGAGGGCTTTCTTGAGGGTGGGGTAGAGGACGCGCTCCATCCATTTCAACCGCTCGATCACCGGCTCTCCGTAGGCGCCGTAGCGCAGGACCTTGCCGAGGCCCTCGTTCATCGTGGCGTAGGCGAAGTTCCCGTACGCGTCGTTCTTGAGGACGAATACCGGCATGGACGGCGAGATGATGCCCGCCATGGGGCCCACGGCGTTGTGCTCGTGACAGGGCGAGTACTCGATCTTGCCGGAGGCGGCCAGGCGCTCGGCCTCCTCGGGCCTGTCGGCCCTGCCTTCGTACAGCAGGGCTCCCATGATCGCGCCCCGCATAGGGCCGCACATCCGGTCCCAGGTGACGGGTGGTCCGGCGTGCAGGATCAGGTTCGGCTTCATGCCGGGGATGACGTTGATGGCGCGGTCCAAACCGACCCACTGCGGCATGCCGGCGAGGATGATCTGCACCGCCTTGGCGTTCGCCTTGTCGATCTCCGCGCGCCGTGCTTGGACGATTCTCCTCAACTTCTCGTCCACATCCGCCGGCGGCCTCCAGTCCACTTGGATGGCCGTCGCTCCTGCGCGATCCACGGCGTCCTTGAACGACGCAAGGCCGATGTTGACCACCTTCAGCTCGGACTTGAACAGAGCGTTAATGGACATGGCCCAGGTTCCTCGCGATTCCCGCTGCCAGCTTGCACGCGGCGGCGTTCGACGGCATGACGATCGCCCCGGCCTTCTCGAGAAGCTCTCTGACCCTGTCGGCGTTCTGGGGATCCTGGGTGGTGCCGGTCACCGAACAGACCACGCGGACCCTTCGCGACGCTGATCGGATGACGTCTCTTAGTTCGGCCGCCGGGTTCATGTTCGAGCCGAAGCCCAGAACGACGTCCAGCAGGATCACGGCGGTCTCGCGATCGTTCGCTTCCTGCCCGAGGCGCTGCTTCCGCAGGGAGTAGTCGATCATCGGGTGCGGCCGGCCCTGCGTGAATTCCTCCTCACCGAGGTCGATCACCGTGTGCTTCTGGCTCTTCAGCGGGTTCTTGAGCGGCTTCGCGCGGCCCGTGGGAGCGTTGGAGTAGACGTCCTTCAACAGGCCGCCGAGGATGACCTGGGCCTCGGCGCAGAACGTGCCTCCGCTGAACAGCCCGCGGACGTACCTCTGACCTTTCTTCCGCTTCGCGGCCTCGCGGCGGGCCAGCTTGACAATGTCCGCGTCGCGGACGGCCAGCCGTTGAAGCGCCGCATCCGGTTTCTCCCCTCGTGCCAGGGCCACGGCAACGTGGGCGGCCTCCTCGAGAGTACGCGGCTCGCCGGGCCGGGGCTTCGCGCCGAGGAAGAGCTGCACAACCGGCTTCTTGATCGCGCGAACGGCGGCGCTGATCTTCCTCAGGACCGCGGCATCCGGCGGCTTCGAGACCAGGAGAATGACCTTGGTGGACGGATCTGCCGCCAGGGCTTTGATGGCCGCGAGGAACATGATGCCCCCGACGGTTTTCTTCACGTCGCGGCCGCCTGTGCCGATCGCCTGCGAGATGCCGTCGCCCTCGCCCGTGATGATCGAGGTGACCTCCTGGAGTCCGGTGCCGGCGGCGGCCACCACGCCGATCCTCCCGCGGTTGACGACGTTCGCGAAGGCGAGAGGCACGCCGTTTATGATCGCGGTGCCGGCACCGGGACCCATCACGAGCAGGCCTTTCTTCGCCCCGTACTTCTTCAGCTCGATTTCCTTCTCGAGCGGCACGTTGTCGGAGAACAGCATGACATGCAGGCCGCGCGCGAGCGCCTTCATCGCCTCGTCGCCCGCGTAGCGCCCGGCGACGGAGATCACGGCCATGTTTGCGCCAGGCAGGAGGTTCACGGCTTCATCCATGCTGCCCGCGCGGGCCTGGTCGCTGGCGGCGGTTTTCCTGGTTGCGCCTTTGAGGAGGGCGTCGGTTTTCGCGATGGCTTCGGAAGCCGCTTTGTCGCTGGACGCTTCGACCGCAATCAGAAGATCCGTATCGCGGGCGTTCTGGAACTCCGTGACCAGCAGGCCGGCGGCGGCGAGGATGGCCTTGTTGCTCCTCGTACCCATCACGACTGCGGCATCTCCCACGCCGGGCATCCCGGAGAGTTCCTTTCCGACCCGCATGAGCGTCACGGAGTCGAAGTAGGCGCCCCGTCTGATCTGGCCGCTGACCGTCATGATGTTCGGGCACAGTTTGAACGTGTTGCCATGACGAATCCAGTCGCAAGATCAGCCCCGGACGTTTCGCCTTGATCCAGGACCCTCCGTGCGGCCGTACGCACGGAGTCTGCGCCGTTCCGCAGGAGCGCGGAGATCAGGTTCCGCATGTTGCCGTTCACACGGCCGTCGCGGGCGAGCCGGAGAAACGCGTTGCAGACGAGGCTGCGGCCCTTGGCCGCCCGGTAGATCGCTCGTATCGCGGAACTGAAGTCCCGGCCGCCGGCCTGCTGAAGCAGATTCAGGCCGATCAGCCATCCGGCCAGGAGATCGTCGCCGCTTGGCGTAAGTCCGAATCCGCACCCGCGCAGAAGCGTCGCGCCCTCGGCGCGATGTCCGCGCCGCAAGAGCCGGACGCCGGCCTTGATCCGCCGGACGAAGGCGGTCTCGAAGCCGGTGGTGAAACTCCTGGCGCGCTTCGCATCGAGGAGAAAGGCGAGGCTTCTGGGGTTGGCTTCTCGAACCAGCAATTGCGTCAGCACCTGCAGATTCTGTCGGAAAACTTCCGCGCTCGAACCTTCCTTAATAGGAAGGAGGGACTGATATGAGTGTACTCGACTGAACACCCATCGCCTGTTGGCGAGGGAAACTGAATAGCGTCCGATGCGGAGGATGGGGCTGAGGGCGGTGTTGCAGCCGGCGCGGGTCATCCCGGCAGAAAGGGTGCGGGTTGCCCTTGCAGCACCTGCGCCGTGGACCGATAGGCCGGTGCTGGACAAACGCGGCTCAAGCTGCCGGCTGGACAGAGCGCTCTGCGCCGACTCCTCAAGACGCCGGGACGATCCGCCGCAGCGCTTGTCCGGGAGGCACTTGTCCAGGTGGCGCTTACTCGTGTGGCGCTTGTCCAGGTGGCGCCTGTCAACGCGGCACACGTCGGCGCGGCGGTTGTCCGCGCGGCACGTGTCGGCACGGCGGGGGATGGGGTGGTCTGCCAGGTGGCGCAGGAGTGTCGCCGGGTCTTGGATGACGATGTTCAAGGGGCCCGGGCCGATCTCCGGCGTGACGAGGGACACAAGGCGCTTGCCGTCGGTGAAGCTCACGGCGCGGCTGAAGCGGGAGTGCAGCGCGTAGGTTCCCTCTCGAACTTCATCCCCCACGCTGAGGATCCTCATCGACTCTCCGGTGTCTGTGCTCGCCCGTTCATCGCCCGTGCGTGGCCCCGCGTGTCGCAGCGCGAGGAGCGATACGAGAGCGCAGGTTCCGTAAGACCTGCTCCGTCCCGTGTCACCTGCGCCGCTGGCTCTCCTCGTACCTGAGCCAGTTGATCTGCGCGTCCCGCGCGAGCTCCAGCATCTGCTTCCGAGTGGGGCGGAGGAACTTGATCCTGATGTTCCTCAGCCGCACGACGCAGTCCTTCTGCTGGTTGATCAGAAAACCCGGCATGCCTGCGGTCCCATCCGGGATGTTGGCGGCCGCGACCTTCTTGCCGTCAAGAAGCGCCGTGAGCCGGCCGTTTTCCGCCCTCATCTGAAAGGCCAACCATTTTCGCGCCCTGGGGGTGACAGGTACGGGTGTTATGAGGTGAGTGAAGCCCGCAGGATGTTTCTTGGGTCTTGCACAATAGTAGGCGATCCGGATGTGCCATGGCATGAGTTGGCAGTAGATGCAGGTTCCACTGGCGGTGAGCTGAACGCAGAACCGCGGCTTCGCTGTCCTTGGCGTGATCATGACGTCAGCGCCAAGCACGTAGTTGTCCCAGGACATGCCGCCGACCTCGGCTTTGGCCGCCTTGCCGGAGAACACGAGGGTGTCCCCGTCGATCTCCATGCCGTCAGCGCTGATGGCCCACTTGCCCAGACTGGAGCCGTCGAAAAGCGTGAGCCACCTTGTGGGGTTCGTTCGGCTCATTCTGTTTCTCCTTGCCGGGCCGGGGACGCCGGCCACCGGCGCTGCTGGATGCCGCGTCAGGCCGGGTAGAAGACCATGCCGAGGTTCTTGTTGTACTCGGTCTGCCTGACGACCTCGACTTCGCCGCGGACAGCCATCCCCGCCTTGGGCTTGGGTATCTTGAGCTGGCCGGTGATCCGAATGCCGTTCTCCAGCTCCACGATGCCCAGCGGCAGCTTCACGACCATGTAGTCCGCCGGCGGGTTATGAAGGAAGGTGAACGTGACCAGCTTGCCCTTCTTCGGCAGGGGCACCGGGTCGAACTCGTTGTGCTCGTTCTGGCCGCATTTCCGGCACACCATCCGGTACGGATAGTGGAGCTGGCCGCACTTCCGGCACTGGTAGGCGACAATCTGGAGCGTCATGGTCCGTCCTCCCGGATGAAGGTCAGGCAAACGACGTTGTTGCCGAAGCCTCCGAAGTTGCAGGTAAACCCGACCTTCGCGTCCTTCACCTGGCGCTTCTTGGCTTCGCCGCGAAGCTGGGTGACGATCTCGTGCGCCTGGCCGATGCCGGTGGCGCCGACCGGGTGGCCCTTGCCCTTGAGCCCGCCGGAGGTGTTGATCGGGATCTTCCCGCCGATGCGCGTATCGCCCCGCTCGAGCGCCTTGTGTCCTTCTCCCTTCTTGAAGAAGCCGACCTCCTCGCTCTCGACGATCTCGAGGATCGTGAACGCGTCGTGGAGCTCGGCGACGCTGACGTCCGACGGCTTCACGCCGGCCATCTTCATCGAAAGCTCGGCCGCGCGCCGCACGGCCAGCAGGTCGGTCGGGTTCTCGCGCTCCGAAACACAGTGCGTATCGGTCGCCTGTCCGACGCCGGCCAGCCGGACCTTCGGCCGGGTAACCTTCTGCGCGACCTCCTTGCTCGCGAGAATCACGCATGCGCCGCCGTCCGAAACGGGGCACATGTCGAAGAACCGGAGCGGCTCGGAGACGTACGGGTTGTTGGTCATGGCCTCGGGCGAGTCGAGGATGGCTTCGATCGTGATCTTCTCGTGCAGGTGGGCGAACGGGTTCAGCATCGCGTTGTCGTGGTTCTTCACCGCGACCATCGCGAGGTGCCGCTCGGTGACCCCGTACTTGTCCATATAGAGCCGCGTGAACATCGCGGCCAGCGAGGGGAGGGTGACGCCGTAGATGTACTCTGCGATCGGGTGGGTCAGGGTTGCCACGAAGTCGGTGGCCTCGAGGTTGTTCACCTCGCGCATGCGCTCTGCGCCGGTCACCATGACCACGTCGTACATGCCGGACGCGACGGCTATGAAGCCCGTCTTGATCGCCGACGCGCCCGAGGCCGGTCCGTTCTCGATCGTCTCCGCGCCCGCCGGGGTCAGGCTCAGCGTGTCGACGACCGCGCTGGCAAGCCCGGTCTGGTGGTTCAGCCGCCCGCCGCCCATGTTGGCGACGTACAGGTGGTCGATCTTCCGGATCCCGCAGTCCTTCATCGCCATCATCGCGGGGTAGGCGGCGATCTCGGAGAGGGGGTACTCGAGCCGCGAGAAGCTGGTGATGCCGATGCCGATGACGTAGACGTCGCGCATGACTACGCCTTCCCTTCAGCAGCCTGCGCCAGTTTCCAGCGCGAGAGGTTCAGCGCGGTGCCGGTCGGGTCGTCTTTCGCGCGCGTCGCCGCCAGCAGGTCCGGCGGCGGCTTCGGCGGGTTCGACGGCGGAAGGATGGCCTCCTGCGCCTTCTTGAGCAGGGCTTCCGGGACAGGCCGGCGGCCGACGACCAGCGTCTCGCGCGCCTTGTCGAAGAGCGCCTTGGTCAGCGCGTACGACGGCACGCCGCCGAGCTCGTGCGGGATGTCGAACCGTTTCTCGAGCTGGTACTCGATCATCCAGCGCCGGAATCCGATCGGCGATTCCGCCACGATGAGCACCTCTTTCTGGCCGACGGTGTCGAGGTGGTACTCCATCTTCGCCGCGAACGCGTGCGCGCCGACTCGCAGGCCGCGCCGGAGGGCGAGCGTATGGTACGACACGCCCACGTCCTTGTTCAGGAAGCGGCCGTTTACCACGGCGCACAGCTCGCCGTTGATCTGCGCGACGAGGACGTACTCGTCCTGGACGCGGTGGGTGTAGTAAGCGAGCAGTTCCGCGTACACGCGGGCCGAGACGATGTCGTAGAAGTCGCGCTCGACGTGGAGCAGGGGCTCGATGTAGGGCAGAATCTGGGGGATCTCCTCGCGGGTGACCTGCCGGACGACCATGTCCTCGCCGCTGGCGACTTTCATGAACTTCGGCGGGAAAGGAGGGACCGGAGTATCGACGGGGCGGAGCAGCTTCTCAAGATCGACCGACATAGGCCCTCCTTGGGTTGGGACTCAGGTTATGTACGGCTCTCGCCGGGAAATGTTAATAGGCGGGGCGCTCCGGGACAAGAAAAGTCGGCGCTGACCCGGCGCGACCCAGCTCTCCTTCGCAGGGAAGCAGGAGGAGGGAAAACGGAAACGGCGTGCTGGGCCTCGGAATTCAAAGAATTGGCTGTATCCGGTCCGCAAGGATGGGTATTTTCCAGCTTGGGGGTCAGCATGAGGAGTCGAGGGTCTCACACACCTAGGGTCGGCGGAGGGCCTGAGCGTTCATGCGCCTGAATGCCAAAGTCACCCTGGCGTTGATCCTGCTGATCGTTGTCTCCGTCGTCCTTAACTACGCCGTCTTCTACCGCTCCCTGTACAAGAGCTTCACCGAGCTGGAGAACGAACTGGCTTTCCGGGACTTGGAACGCTGCCGGGCCGCGCTCGCGCGGGAGTCCGAGTACCTGGCGATGGTCGTCAAGGATTGGGCGCAGTGGGACGACACGTATCGGTACATGGCCGACCGGAACCCGGAGTATGAAGAGGCCAACCTGCAGCTCTCGACGTTCAGGGACAGCAAGCTTGCCCTGATGCAGTTCCGCGACATGGCGGGCAAGGTGATCTGGGGTCGCGCCTACGATCTCGACAGCGGGCAGGAGATCCGGTTTGCGCCGCTGGACGCCGCGGTGCTGTCGGCGTCCAGCCCGCTTCGGCGGGCCGTCGGTCCGGCGAATGCGGTGACCGGCCTCATGCCGACGGAGCGCGGGCCGATGCTCGTCGCCGCGAACGCCATCCTGAAAACAGACGGAGGGGGTCCCGCTCGCGGGGTGGCCATCATGGGTCGGCTTCTCGACAACGAGGCGGTCCGGACGCTGGGCGAGCGGGTGGGTGCCATGCTGGCCGCGTGGCCGATCCAGGGGAGCCTCGTTCCCAAGGACGCGGAGCGCGACCTGACGCAGATTCCCCAACCGGGCTCGCATTGCCTCGTGCCGCACGGTCCGCGCCGGCTCTGCGCCTACTGCACCGTGCCGGATCTCGAAGGGAACCCGGCCCTGCTGATCCGGCTGATCTTACCCCGGGAAGTGTCGGCCAAGGGGCGCACGGCTGCGCTGTTTGGGTCCGTGTCCATCGCGGCGGTAGGGCTCCTCATGCTGGTCTCGATCGTCGGCCTGTTGAGCTTCGTCGTCCTGAGGCCGGTGTCCAGGCTGACGCGCAACGTGCTGGCTGTCCGGAAATCCGCGGCGCTCACCCAGCCGGTCGCGCTGGCACGCCGCGACGAGATCGGGACGCTCTCGCGGGAATTCGAGGAGACGATGAAGGAGTGGGCGAGGGCCCGGGAGCAGGCGGAGCAGGCCAACCGCGCCAAGACGGAGTTCATCTCCAGCATATCCCACGACATGCGCACGCCCCTTAACGGAATCATCGGCCTGGCGGAACTGATTGCGGCCTCGCCGTTGCGCGATACCAGCCGCGCCCACGCGCGGAAGATCATCGGCGAGGCGGAGAACGTCGTCGGGCTGCTCAACGAACTGCTCGACACGGCGAAGATCGAGGCCGGGAAGCTGACGCTCGAAGAAGTGCCCTTCGAGCTGCCCGCCTTCGTCGAAGAGATCGGGTCCATCATGGGCGATCGGGCGATGCAGAAGGGGCTGGTCTTCAAGCTGGACCTCGAGCAGGGCCTCCCCATCCGCGTCGTGGGCGATCCCTACCGCATCCGCCAGATCCTGATCAACCTCTTGGGCAACGCGCTGAAGTTCACCAAGGAAGGCTCGGTCACGCTCGCCGTGAAGGTGCTGGCGACGCAGCATGACCAGGCGCATCTGCATTTTCTCGTGCGCGACACGGGCATCGGGATCCCGGCGGACAAGCAGGGGCGCGTCTTCCAGCGCTACGTCCAGACGGACGCCAGCACCGCGCGCAAATTCGGAGGCACCGGCCTGGGCACGTCCATCGCGCGCGAGCTGGTCGAGATGATGGGCGGCGAGATCGGCTTTGAGAGCAAGGAAGGGCAGGGCAGCACGTTCTGGTTCAAGCTCAAGCTGAAGACCGGAGAGAAACTGGCGGACGAGGCGTCGGCCGGGTGGGCGGTGGCGCCGGGCGGGCGCGTCCTGCTCGTCGAGGATTACGTCACGAGCCAGCAGGTGGCCTCGGCGCACCTGCAGGCGGCCGGGTACACGGTGGATGTGGCCGGCACCGGCGCGGAGGCGCTGGCCAAGCTGAAAGAAACGCGGTACGACGTGGTGCTCTCCGATGTCCAGCTCCCGGACACCAGCGGCAACGAGCTGACGCGCCGGATCCGGGCCGGTCCCGCGCCGGCATCCGGCCTGCCGATTGTGGCGGTGACCGCCGATGCGTCCGCGGAGGCGCGGCGGCGTTGTCTCGATGCCGGCATGAACGACGTGCTGGTGAAACCGCTTCGGCGGGATACGCTCCAGGCAAGCGTGGCCTACTGGATTCGAAAGCGGGCCGCCAAGGAGGCCATCGACTGGAAGCGCGCGGTGGCGGAGTTCGGCGGGGATGAGGCCCAGGTTCGCGCTCTGCTGGAAGGTTTCTTGAAAACGGTGCGCGGGCAGATGGCGAAAATGGGGGCTGCGCTTGAGGCCCGCGACCTGAAGACGGTCCGCTCCGAAGCCCACGCCATGAAGGGCGGAGCGGCGAACCTAGCGGCGGATCTCATGGCGGGGGCGGCGGGGCGGGTCGAGGAAGCTGCTTTGGCGGGAAAGCAAGAAGAGGCATTGACTGCATGGAAGGCCCTGGAGGCGGAGTTCAAGCGGCTGGAAGCCTGGGCCCGGCGCCCGGGGGTGGAGCAGAAGGCACAAGGAGGGTAAGCATGAGAATCCTGATCGTCGATGACGAAGACGTGAGCAGGGCGAAGCTGAAAACGCTGCTCGCCACGTACGGCGACTGTGATACGGCCACCAACGGTTCGGAAGCCCTGGAGATGATCAAGAAGGCCAGCGCCGACGGCCGGCCTTACATGCTCATGACCATGGATATCAGCATGCCCGGAATGAGCGGGAAGGAGGCGGTGGCGGCCATCCGCACCTGGGAGCAGGAGAAGAGGCTGGCCGGGGCCCGGATCATCATGGTCACTTCTTCCACCGACATGCTGGAGATCTCGGCCTCGATGAAGGCCGGCTGCGACGGCTACCTGATGAAGCCCTTTACCCCGGAGAACATCCAGGAGACGCTGGACAGCCTCGGCATCCGGCTCAAGCTTGGTCTCCGCCTGAAGAGGCCGCCGAAACCGCCCGGCGCGTCCGGGTAAAGCCGTGGCGAGCTTGCCATCCGAAGCTCGAAGCGCTCATCGAAGTGCGTTGCCCTACTTCGCTCTGCGCTTCGCTCGAGCTTCGAAGGGCATCCTTCGCTCTTCGCTGCGCTTCGAGCGAAGGATGGTGCCGGAGGAGGGAGTCGAACCCTCATGCCCGTAAAGGCGCTGGATTTTGAGTCCAGTGCGTCTGCCATTCCGCCACTCCGGCAAGAACATCAACCACTGCTGCTGGGTCTTTGCGCCCAGTGCGCCTGTCCGCCGTAGCCCAGCCGCGGAGCGGCTTGGGCGAAGGCGGATCTGCCATTCCGCCTGCGGCGGACAAGTCCGCCACTCCGGCGCCCGTGCAGATTCCTTCTTACATCACTTGCGGTGCGGCTTCAAGCGCGGGCTGGGAGAGGGGTCAGTGGAAGTGATAGCGCAGGCTGGCGCTGTAGATGACGCTGTCGAAAAACTCGACCTGGCCGCGCAGGGAGAGGCTGTCGGTGAAGAAGAGATCCAAGCCGCCGAGGATGCCGGCGCTCTCGCTCTCGGAGAAATCGAATTCCGCGCCCTTCATCGTGCGGGTGCCGTCGATGGCCGAAAAGGCCGGGCCGGCGTAGATCATCAGCGTGTCAATGTCGGCCCACCCCTCCGGGTAGGTGGCAAAGTAGATCTCGTAGCTCAGCGGCAGGGCCGCCGAGATCTCGTCCCACTCGACCTTGTTGTTCTCGTCGCCGGACTCGTACTGCGAGAACTCGCCGACCGCCTTGATCGTCAGGCCCCAGGACGGGTCCTTGACGGAATCTTCCCAGTGCCAGATGTTGGCGTTCAGGCCGGCCGACCATTTGAACTGAGCGTCGCCGTAGTCCCCCATATCGCCCAGCTTCGCTTCGGCCGCGCCCGCCGTGCCGTAGATCGCGAGCCAGGGAAACAGGTCCACGCCGAGGAAGGCGGAAGCTTGCTGAGCCTTGAGCTCCATAACCCCCCCGGACTCCGGCTCCACGTCGCGCTGCAGCATCTCGGCGTCCAGCCCCACGCTCAGCCGATCCAGGTTCCGCGCCTCGATCCCGGAATCCATCGTCACGCTGCCGGTCAGGGGTCCGGCCAGGGCGGGGATTTGGAGGAGCGCGACCGCGCCGGCCACGACGAGCCATCGGGAGATATTCATGCGAAGTCCCTTCCGCTTTTTGCCTGAGTTTGTCTGCAGCCGCATACAAAGTCAACAACGGCAGGGGGTTGTCCCGCCGGGCCTGACGGGGAAGGGCAAGGTAGGGCCGGCCCGCCTTGGCTCGGCGAAGCGCAGCGAAGACGGCTGGGCCGGCCGCCGGGCTTCGCTGGAGGCCGCGCCGAGGCGAGCGGCCGAGGCAGCGCCTCGGCCCTACCACGATGCCCCAGCTTGCCGCGGGGAGATTCCGTGCCGGCGCGACAGAAAACGATGGAGATTGGGTGGGGCATCCCGCTATCATGCCGCGCATCTTTCACGGAGGTCGCGATGGCGGTGGAAATGGTTCCTTACGGCGGATGGCAGAAGAACCTCCGGCTGGCGAACGACGAGACGGAGCTGATCGTCACGCTCGAGGTCGGCCCGCGGATCATCCACTACGGGTTCAAGAAGGGGCGCAACATCTTCGGGGAGTTCCGCGAGCAGCGGGGCGGGAAGGGCGAGGCGAAGTGGATGCTCCGGGGCGGACATCGCCTGTGGGTCGCCCCCGAGCAGAAGCCGAGGACCTACGAGCTGGACAACCGGGCCGTGCAGTTCCGGGAGATCGAGGGCGGGGTCAGCGTCGTGGCGGAGCCGGGCCTGCTGACGCGCCTTCGCAAGGCGATGGACATCCGCATGGCGGAGGACCGGAACGAAGTCACCGTTGTCCATCGGCTGACCAACGAAGGCAAGACGCCGGTCGAGTGCTCGCCGTGGGCCCTGACCGTCCTGGCGCCGGGCGGCACGGCGATCATCCCGCTCCCACCGTTCGAGCTCCGCGACGACCGGTGGACGCCCAACCAGAACTGGAGCCTGTGGAGCTACACGAACCTCGCCGACCCGCGCTGGAACATCGGCTCGCGCTGCATCCTGCTGAAACAGGATCCGAAACGCGGTCCGACCAAGCTGGGCCTGGCGCAACGTGAGGGCTGGGCGGCGTACCTCCTGGATCGCCGGCTCTTCGTCAAGTGGTTCGAGCGGAAGGCCGAGGGCGTCTACCCCGACGGCGACGTGAACTTCGAGGTGTACGCCGACCAACGCATCCTGGAGCTGGAGACGCTGGGGCCGCTGGCAGAGCTGGCGCCCGGCGAATCGGTCTCGCACGAGGAACGCTGGGCGCTGTACAGGAACGTTCCGCGCTGCGCGACGCAGAAGGATATCAACGCGCGGATCCTGCCGCTTATCCAAAAGCCTTCGGCGGGCCCAGCACAATCCGGCTGATCACAGCACGCCTCAACGCGCCCCGCCCGCGGAACGCGCGGTTGCCGTGGGTCCCCCTCGAGTAGAGTATGCCGGTGGCTATGCTCATGGCCGACAGCTTGAACCCCTGCGCGGCCGACGGCAGAACCTTGGACAGCGGAATAGTCATACTCCCCGGCTGCGCCCGGTGGGGCATAGCGGTCTCGGTCAGCGACGCAGCAGACATCGGCCGAGGGGCTTCCGGAGCGGGCGCAGCCGGGCTGGGTTCCTGCGGCCGTGCACTTGTGACGCGGGCGGCCTCGCTCGGCACCAGGCGCGTACGGATCGGTCTGCGCGGCGGGGGCGGGGCCGCGGCCGGTTTCGGCCTGAAGCCATAGGGAACGGGCCGCATGGGCGCCGGCGGAGGAGGGGGAGGGCTCTTCGGCCCGGCTTCCGCTCCGCCCGCCGTGCGGCTGATCGTCTCGAACAGCTGTTTCAGGTCGTCCTCGATGGACGGGGCCGGCCGCGGGGGGACCGGGGGAGGTCGGGGCACGGAGCCCTTGCCCCTGCCCTTGGCCAGGAGCTGGGCGATGACCCAGAACACCCCCAGCAGGATCCAGATGATCGCATCCGCCCCGCTGTCGGCTTTGACGACGTGGTCGATCATGGTTCTCCAACGAAGCGCCGCCCCCGGGGGATCGCGCTACGACTTCTGCGGCTCCTGTCCGCCCTCCGCGATGGATTCGCGCATCGACGTGTCGGCCATGATGTTCTGCATCCGGTAGAAATCCATGACGCCCAGCTTGCCTTCCCGGAACGCCTGGGCGATCGCCATGGGAATCTGGGCCTGGGCCTCGACCACCTTGGCCTGCATCTCCTGGACCTTGGCCCTCATCTGCTGTTCCCGGGCCACGGCCATTCGCAGTTCACCCTCGGCCTCGGCCTGGCGGATCTTCTTGTCGGCCTCGGCGCGGTCGGTTTCCAGCATCGCGCCGACGTTCGCCACGTCCTTGGCGAGCGTGCCGGCGACGCTGATGTCCGCGATGTCGATCGAGACAATCTCGAAGGACGTCTGCGCATCGAGGCCGCTGTCGAGCACGACCCGGCTGATGTGGTCCGGGTTCTCCAGCACGTCCTTGTACGACGGGGACGAGCCGATGGCGCTGACAATGCCCTGGCCCACGCGGGCGATGATCGTCTCGTCGGTGGCGCCGCCGACGAGGCGCTCGAGGTTCGTGCGCACGGTCACGCGCGCCTTGACCAGGAGCCGGATGCCGTCCTTGGCCACGGCGTCGAGCATGGTGGACCCCTTGGCCGGATCGGGGCAATCGATGACCTTCGGATTCACGCTGGTGCGGACGGCGTCGTACACATCGCGGCCGGCGAGGTTGATGGCCGCGGCGCGCTGGAAGTTCAGGTCGATGTTGGCCTTGTCGGCCGCGATCAGCGCGTGCACGACCTGGATCACGTCGCCGCCGGCGAGGTAGTGGGCCTCGAGGGGATCGGTTTCCAGCTCGAGCCCGGCCTTGACCAGCCGGATGCGCGCCTCGACGATGAGGGAGGGCGGCACCTTCCGGAGTTTCATGCCGAGCAGGTTGAACAGGCTGACCCGGGCGCCCGACATCCACGCCTGCACCCAGATTTTCAGGAAGTAGAAGAACACGCCCACGACAATCAGGATTGGGACCGCCAGCACGACGAACAGGATGACGACCGGTTGACCACTACTGCTACTCATGGCATTGCTCCTCCTTTATGGATTCCTCTGCGTTGGATTGCTTCCAGGTCCGAAGGTAGGGGGCTCCTGGCCCACGGGGGGTGGGCCTGACGGCGCCAGCGGGGGCGGTTCCGCGGCGGCCGGCGCCAGCGGTGCAAAGACCGCCAGCACCATGCCTCCGAAGCCCAGCAGGACCGTCAGGAACCAGACGATGAGGCCGACGGTGGGCAGGGCGGCGAGGGCGTAGAGCAGGATCAGGCCGAGGGACAGGGCCGTGAACACGCGGCTGAACGGCTGGGGGCCGCGGCGGCGGAGGAGAACGCCGCCGACCACGAGCGCAACGACGATCTTGCTCAGGTAGATCATCACACCGTACGTCACGAGGAGGATCGCGCTGAGCGGGATGCCGACGATCGTGAAGACGGCGAAGACAGCGATCATGGGCATCAGGCAGAAGGCCGCGAGGCCGACGAGCGCGCACTTCCAGCTGGACTGCCGGATCGAGCGGACCGCGCGGCCGGCGAACGGGCCGAAGATCGCGACGAAGGGCAGCGCCACGACCAGGGCGCACAGGTAGAAGAACGCGTGCATGACCACGATGTCGTTCAGGCGCGGGCTGTAGGACGGCGCCTCGGCCGGCTTCGTCACGTCCTTTCGGACCAGCTGGCCTCCCAGCACGACGTTCTGGTCCAGGAACAGCTCCTTGGAGGAGGTGTAGGTCAGGTTGCCCTTGATCGCCGTCCGGGGCATCACGACGATGTCCTCGGCCACCACCCTCACGTTGCCCGCGAACCTTCCGCTCAGGGTCACGCTGTAGGCAAACAGCCGCAGGTTGCCCCCGACCTCGCCCTCGAGCAGGGCATTCTCGCAGAGAAGGATGGCGTCGCCGGCGACTTCGGACCCCTTGGCGAGGCGGATGGAACTGCCGGCCGCCGCGAGGCTGGCGCCGATCTTGCCGCCGAGCTCGACGGTGTTGGCCAGCAGGCGGCCGTGCTCCTTCACGCGGCCGGTCACGGTGACGGTATTGGCCACGGCCCACACGTCGTTGCCGAAGGCGCCTGAAAGGGTGATCGAGCTGGCCGCGTCGAATGCATTCCCGGCGGCGAACACGTCGTCCTCGGCGGTCCCGCGGATGTCCGCGGTGCCGGCGACGAGCCAGAGTTCTTCGGTGACCGCCTGGTCGGGCTGGAGGACGTAGGCGTCAGCCGTCCTGAACTGGATGGCCGGCGCGGTCGCGCCGGTGACCACGAGCACGGCGAGCGAAGCCAGCCAGGTCCTCCTCATCATGCCGAATCCTTGCCCCCGGGCGTTCCGGAGATCTCGCGCACGAGGACTCTCGGACCCGAGACGCCCATGACCTTGATGCGCTTGCCGCTCTCGATCCAGGTCCCGTCGGCCACCACGTCCACGCGGCGGCCGTCGATCTTGGCAATGCCGGACGGACGCAGGATGCTCAGCGCCACACCCTCCTTGCCGATGAGCGACTCGACCTCGGAGGCCGCCTTGAAGGTCTTGCCGTCCTTCTCCAGGGTCATGCGCCGTCCCATCGAGGTCTTCGGGAAATACTTGACCCACGCGGCAATGCAGAGGCCCACCAGCACCACGATGATCAGCGCGCTGAGCAGGCCGCCCTGCAGGCCGAAGACCGCGGGCGAGAAGCCGACGATCATCGCCCCCGCGAGCGCCATCACGCCGAGCACCCCGATCACGCCGCCGGGCAGGAAGATCTCCGCCCCGATCAGGAACAGGCCGACGATCACGAGGATGATGTAGAACTGCAAGGTTGGGGTCATGGATTGCCTCTTCCCTTCCTACGCCTTGTCGCCGCACTTCTCCACAATGATACGGTTTCCGTGGGATTCGACAATCCGTATCGCCGTGCCGGGCTGCAGGTAGTCGCCCCGCGTGACGACGTCCAGCTTCCGATCGCCGAACATGGCGGTGCCGGCGGGCCGCAGCTGCGAGAGCGCCTTGCCCTCGAGGCCGAGGAGGAAGTGGGTATCCTCCGAGGCCGCGTAGCCGGCCTGCCGGCTCGCGGCTTTCTCCAGCGTCAGCCGCCTGAAGAGCGCGGATTCCGGCAGGAACCGCGCGATGAGGGCGATGACCACGGCGGATCCCACCAGCGATCCCGACAGCTTGAGCAGCGGCCACTGGAGCTGGTCGAGCGACGGATACCAGGGGCCGCCCGGGTAGCGCTCGATCATCGCGCTGAGCGCGGCCCAGACCATGAGAAGGATGCCGGTGACGCCCACCACGCCGAACCCCGGGATCAGGAAGATCTCGATGAGCAGCAGGGTGAGGCCCCCCAGGAAGACGAGCATGTCCTCCATGCCCGCGAGCCCGGCAATGTGGTGGCCCCAGAAAAAGATGGCCAGGGACAGGATGCCCAGGAGGCCGGGCAGGCCGAAGCCGGGCGTCTTGATCTCGATGTAGATGCCGAGCAGGCCGGCCATCAGGAAGAGCGGCGCGAAGGCGGCGATGAAGCGGGCCACGTACTCCGCCGCCGTCACCTTCAGCTCCTTGACCTCGGCATGCTCCGGGCCGATCTGCTTCAGCATGCCCTGCAGGTCGGGCACCGTGCCCTCGGAGAGCAAGGGCTTCTTCTCCTTGCCGAACTTCCGCTCGGCCTCGATGTTGGTCAGCGTGAGGAGCTCGCCCTTCTTCCCGATCACGTCGTCCCCGATCTTGAACTCGAGCTCGCGGCGGACCATCTTCTCCGCCAGCTGCTTGTCGTGTCCGCCGGCCTCCGCGGCCGACCGGACCAGCGCGGCGACGCCGGAGACCGCCTTCTCCTTCAGGTCGTCGGGCATCTCCTGCGGGCTGCCGAACGGCGTGATCATGATCGGCATGGCGTCGCCGATCACGCTGCCCGGCGCCATGTAGATGTGCTTGGTGGCGAGGGCGATGATGGCGCCGGCGGAGAAGGCGTTCTTCTCGACGAATGTGTAGGTGGGGACGGAGATTTTCTGGATCGTGTTGATGATGTCGCGCGCCGCATCCACCGTGCCGCCGGGCGTGTCCATGACGAAGACGATGGCCCGGGCGTCCGCCGCCTGCGCCTCGCTCACGCCGCGCCGGATGACGTAGAGCAGCGCGGGCTCGATCATCCCGCGGATGGGGATGAGATAGACGAGGCCGCTGGACGGCAGTTCCGCTGCCGGGGCGGCCGGCGTCACGGCAGCGAATACAGCCAGCAGGCCGGCCAGCAGAATGAAGTGCTTCATCGTCAGCTCCCTCGTAGGGTGCGGAAATGGTAGTACACGGACCTCCCCGCGGCAACACTATACCCCCCGTCGCGTTGCCGTGTTCAATTCCGGGGCTTGGAAGTCTGCGGGGCGATGAAGTAAAGTGCCGGAAGCGCAACGCATCAAGGAGCGCGCCATGAACCTGAAGGGCCACGTTGCTTTAGTGACCGGCGGAGCGGCGAGGATCGGGCGGGCGATCTGCCTGGCCCTCGCAGCTCGCGGTGCGCACGTGGTCGTTCACTACAACCGTTCCGCGCGCGACGCCGCAGGGCTGACGCGGCTGGTGCGGGGCAGGGGCGGCAAGGCCTGGGCGATCCAGGCCGCGTTGGACTCGGAGAAGGCCTGCAGGTCGCTCATCCGGCGGGCGGCCGCGCGGGCGGGCCGGCTGGACATCCTCGTCAACAACGCGGCGGTTTTCCACAAGGATTCCCTGCACGGCGTGACCGGGAACAAGCTTCAGGCAGAGTTCTGGCCCAACCTGTTTGCGCCGATGCTCCTGATGCGCGCGTTCGCCGAGCGCGCAAGGAAGGGGAAGATCATCAACCTGCTGGACCGGCGGATCACATCGCTCGACACCTCCTGCGTGCCGTACGTGCTGAGCAAGAAGGCGCTGGCCGAGGTGACGCGCATGGCGGCGCTCGAGCTGGCGCCGCGCATCACGGTCAACGCCGTCGCACCCGGCGCGGTCCTGCCGCCGCCCGGGAAGGGCGCGAGGTACCTCCGCGACCAGGCTGGGCCGGTGCCCCTGAAACGGCAGGTCAAGCCGGAGGACGTGGCCGAGGCCGTGGTGTTCCTCCTGGAGCACGAAGCGATCACGGGGCAGATCCTCTTCGTGGATGGAGGACAACACCTGTTGGGGGCTGGTTGATGAGGAAGAACGCGGACAAGATCCACATCCGGGACCTCGCGCTCCGGTGCATCATCGGCGTCTATCCCGAGGAGCGGCGCGAGAAGCAGGATGTGATCATCAATGTCGTGATGGAATGCGATCACTCGGCCGCCGCCCGGAGCGATCAGCTGAAGGATGCCGTGGACTACAAGGGCATCAAGAAAGAGATCATCCAGCTCGTCGAGAACAGCAGTTTCAACCTGATCGAAACGCTTGCCGACAGGATCGCCGGGCTCTGCCTGCAGGATTCGCGGGTCGCGGGTGCGACGGTGACCGTGGACAAGCCCGGCGCCCTCCGCTTCGCGCGGAGCGTCGCAGCGGAGGTGACGCGCCGGCGGGGCCGGGCGTAGGGCGAGGGCTTGTACAACCCCCCGTGGTTGGGGTAATTATGAGCATGGCGTGATCAGAAGGGAGCGCGTACTCGCATGGCAGGGCCTGCTTCTTCGTCGCCGCTGGTCGTGGCGGTTCTGGGTTCGTCGTGCGCGGCCGGGGTGGGCGCGTCGAACTTCCAGATGGCTTGGACCAACCGGTACGCCATTCATCTTGCCACGGCGCGGCCGGGCAGCCGGATCGTCAATCTCTCGGTGGCGGGACACACGACGTACCACGTCATGCCCACCACGTTCAAGCCGCCGCTGGGGCGGCCCGCCCCGGATGCCGCCCACAACATCACCCATGCCCTTTCCCTGAAGCCGTCCGCGATCATCCTCAGCTTTCCCACAGCCGATGTCGCCGCGGGCTACGCGGTGCAGGAGCAGATGACGAACCTCGACGCGCTCGTGAAGGAAGCCCAGAAGCAGAAGGTGCCCGTGTGGGTGACGACCTCCCAGCCCCGGGCGGCGTCGCCGGTCCAGCGGCAGCAGCTGGCCGAGCTCCGGGGCCGGATCATGTCCACGTTCGGCGACCGCGCCCTCGATTTCTGGACCGGCCTCGCCAAGGAAGACGGGACGATCAAGCCGGAGTGCCAGGGCAGTGACGGCGTGGCCATCAACGACCAGGGGCACGGGATGCTGTACGACCGGATGGTGGCCGCGAACCTGCCCATGAAGATTGCCCTGGCCGCGGCGACGATGCCGAAGACCAACCCGCCGCTGACGTAGACCTCCCTGCGAGCATTCGGCCTGATCGCGCAGCTGATGATCGAGATGCTGCAGGGCTTCAACGAAGGCCGCATCCGTGCCGCGGAAGCGCGGTCCAAAGTCAACACCACGCCGACCACGATCGAGGAGTTCGCCAAGGACTTCGCCAAGGCGTACGCGGCCGCAACATGACCTGGCGATCGACGCCGCCTACACCCTCTGCTCGTGGCCGATGAGGGTCAGGAACTCGTGGCGGGTGGCGATGGAGTCGTGGAAGCTCCCGAGCATGGCGGAGGTCACCATGCTCGAGTTCTGTTTCTCCACGCCCCGCATCATCATGCACAGGTGGCGCGCCTCGATGACCACGCCCACGCCCTCGGGCTGAAGGTGGTCCATCAACTCGCGGGCGACCTGGTTCGTGAGGCGCTCCTGGAGCTGGAGCCGGCGGGAGAAGATGTCCGCGATGCGCGCGAGCTTGCTGACGCCGAGCACCTTGCCCTTCGGGATGTACCCGATGTGACAGCGTCCGAAGAAGGGCAGGAGGTGGTGCTCGCACATGCTGTAGATCTCGATGTCCTTGACGATGATCATGTGGTTGGCTTCCACGTCGAAGAGCGCCGACTTGATCTCCTCGTGGACGTCCTGGGAGTAGCCGCGCGTGAGGAACTTCCAGGACTCCGCCACGCGGTGGGGCGTGCGTTTCAGGCCGGGGCGATCCGGGTCCTCGCCGATCTTGATCAGCCACTGGCGAATCAGCTCTTCCATGACCAAACCCTCCGCGGGGTCGCTATACCACGCCGGCCGCCCCGCCGAAAGAAGTTTTTCCAATGATTGGAAAAACCGGCGGGATTTTTTCCAACCCTTGGAAAAAAAGGCGCCGTGGTGGCCCGCGTTCTCCCGCCTTCGCCGAGCTTCCGCCTTCGCCAAGGCTCCGGCGGACAAGTCGGCGGGACAAGCCGAACGCGCGCGATGGCTCAGCCCCGGCGCGCCCTGATGGTCGATGCCGGGCGCCGCTGGGCATGGGCGGCGGCCGGCGGGGACGAGGGTTCGCGCCTGCCGGCGGGACGTCCGAACACCTTCCGCAGCATGTGGAACGGATGGGTGAGACGCAGCTTCACGAGGCCCCGGCGGTCGCGGCTGCCGTAGTACTGGATCAGGTCCTCGCGCGATGGGAACAGGAGGCGCGCGGCCAGGAGCAGGCGGACCGGGCGGAAGAAGAACGCCGGGTTCATCTGCATCGAGCTCTCCAGCAGTCTCTGCCCCGCGCGGCTCTTGAGCAACCTCGCCGAGGGCGGGGTCGCCTCCGGCGCGCTGCCAGGCGCGGGGTCGAAGTACCCCAGCTTCTCCAGGGCCGCGCCCGCCGCCGAGGCCGGCTGGAGCAGCCGGAGCACGCGGAGGCACTCGACAATCGGGGCCATGACGTTCCAGTCGCGGGTCTTCTCGACCAGCCTGGTCCAGCTGAAGCCCGCCATCTCGTTCTGGAGGAAGAGGTCGAGGTCCATGAACCAGGTCAGGTCGTTCCCGGTGGTGCGGCGGCAGAACCACTCGGGCGGGCAGCCCTGCGCGAGGCCGATCCCGTTGAGCACGCCGTGCTTGGCGGCATGGAGGCAGAGGTAGATGAACTGGTCTTCGGCGGACAGGGCAAAGAACTTCCGGTCGCCGGCGTGGAACGGGCGGGCGCGCAGCAGGACATCCACGTTGTCGATGCGGTAGAGGTTGGCCCGGTCCACCAGGGACCAGTGCAGCTCGACGGGCGGGCGCCCCGGCACGGTGGAGTGGAGCGTGAGGTGGAAGTGCCCGCGCCGCATCAGCGAACGGGCCCAGGTTCCGCCGACGGGCTCGTAGCCCGCCGACCACAGCAGGGGCAAGGCCTTGTCCACGGCGGCGGGGCGCACCAGCAGGTCGATGTCTTCGTACTCGCGGGGGAAGAGCCCGCCGTAGAGTGACTCGTAGAGGTAGGGACCTTTGAGCACCGCGTAGCCCACGCCCGCAGCCTGGAAGAGGCGGTCGATGTCGCCGAGCGCCGCCAGGGCGGAGAGGTGGGACAGGGCGGCGCGGTACCGGATCTGTTTCAGCACCTGCAGGACGTGGGGAGGTGCGGGCCCGCGCGTCTCATCCTCCGACAGCAGCTTGAGCGCCAGCGGCGCCAGCCGGTTGACCCCCAGCGTTTCGATCAGCGTGTTCCAGTCGGAGACCGGCGGCAGGGGTTCCCTGCCGCCGGCGTCGTGGACGCTGCGGAAGCAGGCCAGGAGAAACGCCAGGTCGGCCGGGTCTTCGGTCCTTCTCCGGCGTCGGTAGACCGTGAGGAGGAGGCGGAAGAGGAGCCATCGGAACGGGGCTGCCGCCAAGGCCAGGAGGAGGGCGGGGCCCTTGATCCACGCGAGCCAGCGGCGCCCGCTCTTGAGGCGGACGTAGGCCGTGACGATGCCGGACTCGAGCCGCGCGTACGCCGTCAGCAGGAGGAGTCGGAGCGATCGCGGGTTCACGTCCAGGCGGCAGGTCTCCGTGCCGCGGCTGACGGAGACGGCCTTGCCCGCCAGCGCCTCGGCCTCGACCCAGCTTCCGCAGAGCTCGTGATCCCCCTTCTGCCGAAGGAGGGTTTGGCCGCCTTCGGACCGCTTGCCGATCAGGCGGTGAGCGTGGAGCTTGCCGGCCAGGCGGAACACGATGATGTCGCCGACCGCCACGTCGTCGGCCGTCGCCGGGAGGTAGCGGACCAGGGACCGGTTCCTGATCAGCGGCAGCATGCTGCGGCCGAAGGTCCGGACCAGGGGAGTCAAATCGGCGGGTGTGGTGGGGGCCGTCGTCATGGGAGGCCCTCGAGGGCGGAAAGCATCTCGTCGAGGCGGCCGGGCGAGAGCTTGTAGAAGGCCACGCCCCGGGTGAGCTGCGTGATTCCCTGCACGAACGGGGGCATCTTGCCGTTGAAGTCCGCGTCCATGATCCTCTGTTTCTGGAAGGACGACATCTTCTTGATGAGTTCCATGACGCCCGACGATTTCGGCAGCTCGACGAGATGGGGGGACACCGAGAAATCGTGCCGGTCGATGTCCTCGTACTCGACGCCCGCCACCGGGAGGCCGTGCTTCCCGGCGACCGCGTAGAGGGTCGGAAGGAACGAGGAGGAGTCGGCCACGCGCAGCCGCCACGCAACGACCTTGGGACTCAGCTTCTCCTCCCGCACCAGGGTGGTGCCGGTCTTCTCCAGCAGCTCAGTCCGGAATTCCGGGGTCACGCCCAGGAAGCTCACCCGCACTTCGCCGGCGAACTTCAGGGGCGTCGAGACCTCCTTCGTGGCGCGCTGGGCGAGGAAGACGACCGCGTGGAGCGGCACGGGGCCGCGGACCGGGGGTCCGCCCAGGTCGCGGACGTCCACCAGCCGCTTCTCGTCGGTGCCGTACGAGAAGTCGTCGCCCGGCAGGCCCTCGACCAGCTTGCGCGCAGGGCCGGGGCGGACGCCGAGCCGGAGCGGAAAGGGCTCGACCGTGCAGTCCTTGCGGTGGATCGGCGCGATCTCGTCGGAGAGGTAGCCCATGCCCCGGGACACGAGGTAGGTCGTCAGCGTGGTCTTGCCCATCCCGGAGGAGCCCGAGAGGATCATGCCCTGGCCGCCGCGCGACACGCAGCCGGCGTGGACGAGGTAGTGAGACCTTATCCGCGGGAAGATAAGGTAGTCGAGCGTCGTGTCGAGGTGGTCGATCACGTCCGGGTCCGTGATCCTGTACGCCTCGTCGCCCGCGAGAAAGGTCACCGCGCGGCCCGACGCGCTGTCCGACAAGCGGCAGTAGACGGCCAGGTCGGCGGCCTGGTCCGCGCGCTCGGCGGCGAACGCGCGGTAGTACCTCAGGTACTTCTCCGCGGGCAGCGGCGTGTTCCCCAGGATGCGGATGCGGTTTCCGCAGATCAGGAAATCGGCGGAGTGCGTCGCGTCCGCCACGATGGCGGCCCGTTCCCCCGCGGAGAGCGTCATCGTTTCGATCAGGTCAAAGGCGCCCATGGTGCACAATCCTTCATTCTCGCGGCGCAACCATCTTCTCACGCAGGAACCGGAGGAGCTCCGCGGCCTGCATGTGGGAAAGGATGTCCGCCGGGCTGTTGCGACGCAGGTAGTCGCGGAGGTAGACCGGGAACACGCGCCGGAAGTAAACGCTGCGGGCTTCGGTCCGGAGCACCTCGGCCGGCATCGCCGACACGTTTTCCCGCGTGTACTCGAAGAAGGAGCGACCGCCGCGCGCCTCCCTCCAGAAATCCCTCGGGAGCCTGCCCGCGGCCACGAGCTGCTGGGCGGCGGGCGTTCCGGGAAAGGGCATGAAGCGGATGAAGCGCACGATGTCGGGCCTGGTCCGGCCCAGGAACCGCGCCGTCTCGCGGAGGTCGTCCCGCGTTTCGCCGGGAAGTCCGTACATGATGTACACGAGGGCCCGCACGCCGGCCTCGCGGCCGAGCCGCACGGCCGCGGCGTTCTGCTCCATCGTCGCCCCCTTGGCGACGCTGTCCAGCATGCGCTGCGACCCGCTCTCCACGCCGTACTCGAGCTGGACGCATCCGGCCTTCCGGAGGACGGCGAGGATCTCCGGATTCACCGAGTCCGTGCGAACCTGCGCCGACCAACGGATCTTCCGGTCGAGGCCTTGGCGCATCAGCTCCTCGCATAACTGCATGACCCGCCCGGGGTTCGCGAGAAAGGATTCGTCGCAGAAGTAGGCCCCGTCGATGCCGTAGTCCCGGATCAGGAGCTGGATGGCTTCCGCCACGTACGCGGCGCCATGGAACCGATGCGCCTTCGAGTTCATCCGGCCCTCGGAACAGAAGGTGCACTGGCCGGGGCAGCCGCGCGAGGTTTCCAGCGTGGCCGTCTTGAGGGGAAAGCAGGGGATCGCGCGCGGCGTGCGGCGCGCGTAGTAGCGCATGTCCAGCAGGTCCCAGGCGGGGAGGGGGAGGGTGTCGAGGTCGGTCACGGGAGCCTCGCCGGCGGTGCGCGCCGCCTGCCCGGCCTGGCGGAAGACCACGGAGGGCACCGCGTCCAGCGCGGCGCCGGCAGCCAGGCGTGACATCGCGTTCTCCGCCTCGCCGGCCACGATGCCGTCGAGGAACCCGCAGTCCTCGAGCGTTTCGTCCGGGCAAAGCGTCGGATGCCGTCCGCCGGCGAGAAGCCGCGCGCGCGGCGCGCCGCGGCGTGCCGCCTCGGCGAAGGCGTTCAGGTCGGATGCCGAATCGGCGCGGACATCGAACAGCACGAGCTCCGGCTCGGCGCTCACGACGCGGGCGACAAGCCGCCGGAGGACTTCGTCGGCGTTGTCGTGGGATCGGGCTTCCAGCACGCCGCGCTCGATCAGCGCCACCGCATGGCCGCTCTCGCGCAGCACCGCGGCCACGGACGGCAGGTAGACGGGCCACCAGAGCGGGACCTTGAAAAGGTGGTGCCGCCGATCCAGGTCGATGAGCGCCACGTTCATCGCGACGCTCCTCCCCTCACCACCTCGTAGTCGGCTTCGCTCGTCGCGCCCAGGTTGAGGGCGACAGCGTGGCGGATCTGCGGGTTGGCCCACGGGTCCCGCCGGACGCGGTTGAAGGCGAAGAACGACAAGAGAATCTTGAGTGCCTCGACGTCCACGGCCACGCGGTCCGTCGAGGCCAGGATCATGCCCGGGCGGCGGACCCAACCGCGCGCGGGACCGCCGCTGACAAAGCACGTCCGGCCGTCGACGAAGATCAGGTCGGGCTTAACGGCCAGGTTGATGTCGGCGATGTTCGACTCGAGATCGCCCTGGTGGAGGCGGCATCGCATCTTCGGCGAGAGGAATCCGGCGGCGTGCTTGAGGCTGAGGCTGTACCGCGCGAGGCGGTGCGTTTTCATGCAGGCGGCGTAGACGATCTTGTCGGCCTGGAAGGACGCCTCGGCTATGGCCACTTCCTTCAAAGCCCTGCCGTTGACGGGGACGGTGCGCCAGGGCCCGGAGTCGAAGTTGACGTAGGTCGCGCCGAGCCGGCGGGCGAGCCCGGGCACGCCGAGGCGTTCGTGGACCTTGTCGGCCGGGCACCAGCGCAGGCCGCAGCTGTCGCCGATGACGATGTCCGCGGCCCCGGCGTCCTTCAGGAGCTGGACGAGCGCGGAGAGGAACTCGGGATCCGTGGAGGCCGGCGGGGGATCCGGGCTGTTCAGGCTTGGCTTGACGAGGATGCGGGCGCCGCGAAGGCCTGCGCGGACGTCGGCGCCGAGCGCATCCAGCGAGTCGGCCAGAGAGCCCCGGAGCTCTTGAGCTTGGATGCAGGCGACTCGGATCATCACACATAGGCCCTAATGCAAACGCAGCAAGGCGAACAACGATTGCTCGGTTCCGCCCCCCCCCGTAGAGCCCGCTTCACGCGGGCTACCCTAGCCCGGATGAACCGGGCTCTACCTCTCTCTCCATGGGGCTTGCCCGCCATGGCGGGGAGAGGGTGTGAATTGTCAAAAGACTTCTTTCGTATGTACTAGTCAGCGGAGACCGTCAGGACCAAGCCCTTCTTCTGCAGGTCGTCGAGCGTGTGCTGGATCATGGCGGGGACGTTGCGGGCGGCGCCCAGGTCGTACTCCGAGGAGAGCCGCTGCCGGATTTCGTCGAGCGTGACCGGAGCCTTCAGGCAATCCCAGATGGACGCCGCGGAGCCGTTCAGCACGTGGACGGCATTGGACGCCTCGTCCAGGAGCATCCGTTCGTCGCCCACCTGCTGTTCGCCGACGCCTGGCCGCCGCTGGTATTTCGCCACCATGTGTTCGCGCCTCCAAAGCCGGGAACAGGCTATCACAGACGCGGTTCGGCGGGCAGAAAAAAAGGGAATCCGCGGCCCGCTGGCGTTCAGGCTTCAGCCTGCTGGCGAAGGAAGACAGCCAGAAACCCGCACTTCAGCCAGGCGGGCCAACAGGCCGAAGAGCCCGGGCCGGGGAGGGCAATGAGATGGGGAAAGGAAACTGCTTGCATTCGGCGCATGCCCCCTTAGGCTGTGCACCGAACGGCGCAGGGGTTGTGTCCACGCTTGGAATCAGGGAGGGTGGGCGTGAGAGTGGGGAGCGGAAGTCTCTTGGGTTTGATCAACCTGATCGGGCTCGTTGTTTGCAGCGTTTCCTTTGCTCAGTTGCCCGACCTCGATCAGCCCGACGCTCTGTCTACGAACACCTTGCTCGGCGACTCCGTCCTGACGGAGATCGCCTCGACCAACGCCCCGCCCGGCCCACCACCTGCTCCCGTCTCCTCGGTCACGCAGTGGACCGAAGCGCCTGAGTCCTGCTCGGAATTCAGCCGGAAGATCGAGCAGGTACGCTATACAACGTACAGCGACG
Source organism: Verrucomicrobiota bacterium (assembly GCA_043803015.1). Classification (GTDB taxonomy): domain Bacteria; phylum Verrucomicrobiota; class Kiritimatiellia; order CAIQIC01; family JAGNIJ01; genus JAZDKK01. Next base: position 21,468 of record JAZDKK010000039.1, on the reverse strand, counting down.
GCAGCGTTCAGTCCGAGATCATCTCGCCTGGCTACACGGAACTGGGGAGCGGCTTGAACTATCGGGACGACGCGGGCCAGTGGCAGCCTTCCGCTATAAAACCCGAAGTTGCCGCAGACGGCGTGGTCACCTTCAGCAACCTGCCCGTCCAGTACCGCTTCGCCGCCAACGCCAACCTGGAAACCGTGGTCGAGACCTCGGGTGACGGAACGAAACTCGCCAACTGCGCCGTGGCGGGCCTGAGCTACTATGAGGAGACCACCGGGAAGAGCTTCGTGTTCGCCCAAGTGAAGGACTCCAAGGCCCAACCCTTCGACGAAGGCGTGTTCTACCCAAGCGCTTTCGACGGCGCAGATGCCGACATCGTCTACCGCGTCCATCCGTGGGGCCTGGAGCAGGACATTGTGCTGTTCGGCGGCCTGCCCTCGCCCTCGGTCTACGGGTTGGACGACAACGAAAGTGTCCTGTGTATCCTGACGGAGCTGGTGGACTTCGATCTCTCTGGCGCGGACACCGAGCGTGAGGGCGATATCAAAGCTGACGACCCGAGCCCGGCGCCGTTGCAGGTGTTCTCCCAGGAACCCGGAACCCGCCGGAGGATTCACAACTGGCAGCGGTGCCAGGCATACGCGGAAGATGAAGCCAGCCTGACCCTGGGCGGGAGCGGCGCGGGGCAACCGGTGGCCATGCGGGTGCTCTCGGTGGAAGGGAGGACGTACCTCTCGGAGGAAGTCCTCGCGGGAGCCCTGATGAAGGAAGCCTCGTATCTTTTCGCGGAAGGCAAGAATGGCCGCGAAGAGGCGCAAAGGATTGCAAGGAAGAGGAGCCCACGAAATACACGAACGACGCGAAATGGAAGAGAAGAAAGGCCGCTTCCTTTCGCGCCGCGCCTCGCCAAAGCCCCCGGCGAAGGCGGGTCAATTCGCGTGAATTCGCGGTCCGTCTACGTTCCCCGCTCCCCGCAGCGCTATGTCGTGGATTACGTGGACTATTCGGGCACGAACACGCTCCAGGTGACGTTCAGGACGGCCAATACGTACTTCATTAAGAACCCGCTGGTGTTCGACGGCCCGAACGCCATCCTGACCATCGAGCCGGGCTGCTTTGTGAAGCTCACGAACTCGGCGAGTATCAAGTTCCAGAACGGCGCCCGGATCGAGACGAAATCCCACGCCCTGAGCCCGGCGCTGTTCACGACCGCCGGCGACACGAACGGCGCGGGCGAGACCATTTACTCCGCCAACCCGGTTTCCAACAAGTACTGGGCCGCCCTGATCTTCGAATCTCCAACCAACAACACGGTGAAAGGGCTGAGGATCCGGTACGCTCAAACAGGCATTCGGTTCTCCTCAAGTGCCGGCGGACAGCGCGTGCAGGACGCCCAGCTTTCGTTCTGCGACCGGGCCATCGAGGTGAACCAGGGCTCCGAGACGGCCACGGTGTTCAACTGCCTGATTCGGGACACGCCGGAGGGCATCCGGGCTGAGGCGAACGCAGTCCTGGTCCAAGCCTGCACGTTCGACCGGATGACCAACTGGGCCCTGTGCGCCACAGGTAGCGTATCGCAATTGGCTGTGCGAGATACCGTGTTTGCCTCGGTGACGAACACGTTCAGCTCGAACTGCGAAGTGAGGGCGCTCTTCGATTTCAACGGGACCTACAACTGTACGGCGGGCTGGGCGGGGACCAACACGCTCGTGCTGACGAACAGCCCGTTTGCCGTAGGCTCCCAAGGCAGCAACTACTTGCTTCAGACCTCCGGGGCTGTAAACGCCGGCTCCGCGAACGCAGATGCGCTGGGCCTCTACCACTTCACCACGGCCACGAACCACGTGAAGGAATCCAACTCGGTCGTGGACATCTCATTCCACTACCCCTCCACCAATGACAGCGACGGGGACGGGCTCTGGGATTTCTTGGAGGACACGGATGGGAACGGGCTCTACACCAACCTGACCGACCTCTCTAACTGGCAAACCAACGACACGGACGGGGACACGCTCTGGGACGGGGACGAGGTCAATACCTACGGCACCAACCCTAAGACCAACGACACGGATGGCGATGGGTACTCGGATGCGCTGGAAGTCAGCAACGGGTCCAACCCACTCCTGACGAACTCCTTCCTGACCAGCATCTCGGGAACCATCTCGAACCTGAGCACGCTGACAGGAACGATCTACATCAAGGCCGAAGCCCTGCCGCCTACGAACGGCTTGGTGATGTACTACAGCTTCGCCGACAACGAGGGCACTAACGTTACGGACCTCTCGGGCCACACCAACAGCGGGACTGTAATGTGGGGGGCAACCTACGTCACCAACGGGCCAGGCGGCTGGTACCAGTTCGACGGGACGAACGATCACATCCGGGTCAGCAGGAACCCAACGACCAACAGCAGTTACACAGTGGCTCTGTGGTTTAACTCAGGTGATCCTAAGAACTTCTCCAACACCCGCAATCTGTTCTCGTTCGACCGGCGCTATTTGATCGGCACATACTATGTCAGTAATACCTACGTGTTCTACAGTTACGCCCTGAGCGCGGGGGGGCCTAGCGACCCAGGCGTGCAGCAGCAGAGCAGCGGGTTCTCGCTGGAACACGGTACCTGGCACCATGTGGCGCTGGTGGTAGACGGCGTCCAGACATCGGGAACCTTCTACCTCGATGGCGGGTTTCTGGGTTCCGGCACCGGCGGGGGATCGGTCAACACGGGCTGGAAGCAGGTGATCATGGGTGCCCTCCACAACTGGTCAACCAACTCCTTCTGGATCGGGCGGCTCGATGAGGGCATGGTCTACGACCGGGCGTTGAGTTTGACCGACGTCACGAATCTTTACGAGCTTGGGGTCAACTTCTACATCGTGGGAGTAACCAACTTGCCATCTCCCGGCTCGTACACGCTCACCAACCTGTCAACCCTCAAGCGGTACACGATCTTCGCGTGGGCGGACGCCAACACCAACGGCGTGAGAGAGCGCTGGGAGCCGTGCGGGGTGTACACGGGCAGCCCGCTCTACCTCACAGCCCAAGCCAGCGGTATCGACATCCTGCTGGTAGACCCGGACGCGGACGGCGACGGCTTCACGGACTACTCGGAACTGGCTGCCGGGACCGACCCCGACGACTCGAACTCCTATCCTGTTGCGATTTCTGGGGACGTCGGTTACGGCGGCAGGCAGACGGGCACGGTTTGGGTGACAGCCAACATCCAGCCGCCGACTAACTCGCTGGCAGTTCACTATGACTTCAATATCGACGAGCCCACAAACATCGTGGACATGAGCGGCAACGGGTATACCGGAAGGCTTTTCGGGGCGACGTACACGAACACGGGTGTTCTTGGCGGGGCGTACTACTTCAGCAACGACTACATCAGGGTCGGCACGGGCGATGTACTGGACGTCGTCGTGGGTGGCATAACGTGCCTGACGGCATGTACCTGGGTCAAGCTGGAGAAGCTCAACATCGAATCCCTCTTCATCGGCAAGTACCAGACACCGTATCCCTACACAGGCTGGGCGCTGTGGCAGCAGTCACAGAACCTGGCTGGGACAGAGCTTATGGCGACCTGGCCCAACCGGGCGCAGGCTCTGAGCACGACACTGATGACCACGGGGGTATGGTATTTCCTTTGCGGGACGTTCGAGGTTGGGACCAACTTCATGCGGAGCCGGATCTACGTCAACGGGGTCCTGGAAGGCACCGCAGAAACAAATGGGTCGCACGCAACAACAGACACGTCGGCCGAGCTATGGCTGGGTAAGCGCGCGCCCGGGGGGATCTGGCCGTTCTACGGGCGCCAAGACGAGACGCGCATCTTTACCCGCCTGCTGGGCGCGCAGGAGATTGCCTCTCTCTACCAGCACGGGCTGTCCCGCCATTACCAGGCGCAGACGGCAAGTCCAGGGGCCTATGTCATCTCGAATGTGCCGAACCTGAGGCTGTACAACGTGGATGCCTATCGGGACTCCAACGGCAACCAGAGCAATGACGCGACTGAGGCCCAAGGTACCTACACCAACAACCCCGTCTATCTCGTCAACAGCACCAGCAATATCAACATCACGCTGACGGACCTGGACAGCGACCAGGACGGCATGCCGGACTGGTGGGAGATCCAGTACGGGCTCAACCCGTCCTCCGGGGTTTCCGCGGCACGCGTCGGCTGGTGGAAGTTCGATGAAACGAGCGGCACGAACGCTGATAACGCGGCGTCCTCCTCGTATGACGGCCAGCTCGTGAATATGGCAACGAACGTGTGGGTCACTGGCAAGCTGGGCAACGCGCTGGAACTAGATGGGACCAACGACTATGTGAGAGTCCCGCAGAACCCGCCCATGATTACGGGACAGCAGTTCACCGCCAGCGGGTGGGCGTATCTCAAGAGCGGGTTTCCGACGTATTACCCGACGCTGATCGCGGACATGTACGTGTGCGGCGGGTACAACTATCCGGGGTTCTGGCTCGGGTACGACAAGGACGTGCCAGGTCCCGCAGGGCTGTTGGGCACGTGCGGCGGCTACGCTTACCCCTACGCCACAGTCACCATGACGAACGTCTGGCGGTACTTGGCGCTGACGTACGACGGGACCAATGCTCGCCTCTACGTGGACGGAGCACAGGTAGCGGTGCAGTCCGGCAGTTTCGTCGCTGCCACGCAGGCGGAGGTCCGCATCGGCTGGGGTAACGATCCGTCGTTCGACTACCACTGGCAGGGCAAGTTGGATGACGTCCGGCTGTACTCCACCGCCCTCAGCAGCAACGCGGTCTACACGATGTACGACGCGCTCCAAGACAAGGACGGGGACGGGCTGTTGAATCTCCAAGAGTTTCAGTATGGCGCCAATCCCACGAACACCGATACGGACGGCGATGAGCGGAGCGATGGCCAAGAAGTACTCGATGGAACAGACCCCGCTGTCTGGGAGAGTCCTCTGCCGTACTCCACGGGATTCGAAACAAACGAAGGCTTCTGGGGCGGGGGTTTGGACGGTCAAGGCCATTGGACGTGCTCCTCAGCCAACGTGGTTGTCGAGTCCAACACAGTCCACGAGGGCGCGCAAGCTGTTTGCCTCTCCGGCTGGGGCTCGTCTGCGCAGCACGGTCTGTACGGGACGAATGCTGTCGTGACGAACACGATCTACCTGTACTTGACCGATGCGAGTGTCTTCCCTCCCGCGACGAGTAGCATTCCGACGAATGCGAGTGGCGTGATCAGCTACGATCCCGACCAAGGCATCATGGCGTACGACGGCAGCGGGGGTGGTTCATGGAAAGCCGTCACAAACTCGCTGCTTCCCAACCGATGGGTTCAGCTGCAAGTGATACTCAACTACACAGGCAAGACTTGGGCGGTGTCTGTTGATGGGGGACCGCCCCTAACCGGCCTCGGTTTCCGCTATTCAGGATGCGGATCTCTGCACGGCGTGCGCTTGAGCAGCGGTTCAGCAGGCGAGGTGTGCGTGGACGACGTCTCAATCAAGGGGCAGTAGAATGGCAGGTTCGCGAATAGAACTCACAGCGCCGCCGGGAGGACATCGCTGGGGACAAGCTGGGGCAGTCGAACGCTGCGCATCTTGGGCGCTGATACTGCTCGTGATGTCACACGCGTATGCCCCGGCCAGCGAAGTCCCTGCTGGCTGGGCTCTGGCCCAGCCTCGCCCCGGCACACCAGACCAGTGGCAGCAGTACGTGAGTTCCAATGCACCTCAGGAAGGAATGATGCTCCTTGGCGGGCCTAGCACCAGCGAGACGGAGGTCACACCTAACATCAAGGCCCTTGCTTACGGGCTCCAGAACGATCCCGCGCGCATTTTCGAATACGTCCGCAACTGCATCGACTACTCCATCTATCACGGCTCCCGCAACGGCGCGACCGCCACGTTGCTGGCCAAACGAGGGAACGACCTGGACCAGTGCTCCCTCCTGATCGCGCTGCTCAGGGCTGCCGATGCAAGCACGGACGCACACTATGTTGAAGGAGAAGTTCAATACAGCACATCGTTTCTGGCCAACCTTCTCGATGTGAGCCAAGACCACGTGCTCGGCATACTCAACACCTTCTATGTGCCAGCAAGCAACTACCAGGGCAACATCCGCATGACGCACTTCTGGGTGGAGGCAACTGTCGATGGTGTGAATCGGGTCTTGGATCCCGGTTTCAAACCGTACACCAACATCGCGGGACTGGGCGTTGCCTCGCTGAGCGCAACGATGGGGTACAACCGTGCGACCTTTCTGAGCGATGCCATGTCGGGTGCGAGCCAAGCGAATCCGAACGAAGTGGCAAACGTCAACGAGGCCAATGTGCGCTCAGACCTCGCCCAATACAGCACTAACCTCGTGGCCTGCTTCCGTTCGACCTATCCGAACGCCAGTATCGAGCAGATCGTCAGCGGGCGCAAGATCGTGGCGCAGGAATACACCACCCTCCCTACCAGCCTACCCTACGCCCAACAGATTCTCAGCCAAACGTCTCGCTCTTCCCTGCCGGATACTCACTTCGCTAAGCTCACTATTGAACACCCACCGCCCTCCTCGTTCACGAACACTTTCAAGGCCTACGAGATTGCGGGTAAGCGGGTTTCCATCTTCTACACAGGCGCAGACAACCGGCCGCAATTGAGGGTGGACGGGCAGTTGATCAAAGAGGGAAATAATCCAGTGACGACCGGCACCTACTTTCAGGTGAAGCTCACGGTGTCGATTCCCACCGCCGATGGACCGGACAGCAAGTACAAGTATTTGACGCTCATAGCCACAAACAGGTACGTCATCGCTCAAGACTTCGGATCTACCTCGCCCGAGATGATCGCCGGGCAGAACGATGCTCTCACCAAAGCCCGCGAAGCTGGTGGATCGCAGTCATCAGAGGAGGTTCTGGGCGGGGCTCTGAACGTGATGGCTCTCACTTGGTTCCATGAGAAGTACCTGTACCGGCGCCTTGCGGGAGCGCTGCATGGCATGGCATGGGTCAACCACTACGGTGCGGGCGCGATGGCTCAGGAAGAGGGGTATTACATCGATGTGCCGCTTGCTTTCAGCGCTATTGGTGAGAAGACGGGCGATGGGTCTGGGCAGAGCGCATGGTTCCTGCATTCGGTCTGCATGGCGAGCGCCTTTGAGCATGGAATGCTGGAACAGATGCAGGGCACGGACAAGCCCGCTGCTTCCACGATGAAACTCCTCCAGCTGAGCAACAGCAACGGGAAGACAAACTACATGGTGACGGGCGCATATTGGAGCGCCGTTACAAATAAGCTCAAGAACTACACATCTGACGAGCTGGCTGTGATTGCAGTGTACGTAACCAATCTGGCGTGCACTGTCGTCCTGCCGGAGGATGCAAACATCGCTCTTGCCGAGTGGACGGGGCTGGGGTACGTGGCGTACTCGAGTTCCTTGGGCGCCATGATAATCTCCGGCGGTTACAGCGGTGGGTACGGCGGGACGCCCGCCCAAATCATCTATGATCCCATTCAGCAGAACATCGTGGCCTCCATTTCCTCTCAGGATACTGCGGAGAACCTGCACGTGAGCGACGAGCCCGTGGACCTGTTCTCGGGCGATTACCTCTTCGAGCACACCGACCTCTCGCTCGGATCGCGCGAGCCGTCAGGATTAGACTTTACCCGCCTCTACAGTAGCGGTAACGGCCTGCGACGCGGGCCACTGGGCTGGGGCTGGACGCACAACTACGACATCGAAGCCGTCCGGCACAGCCACGGCGACCCCGCCATGGGAACGCGCCAGCCGGTGGACGCCGCATCTCTCATAGCCCATTCCATCGTTGCCAACGACCTTCTGAAGAACGAACTCAACATCAAGGGCTGGATGGCAACGGTCCTCGCGACCAAATGGGCGATGGATCAGCTCACCGACAACGCAGTCACGATCCGGCAGGGCAACCGGAGCACCGAGTACGTCAAGCTCGCGGACGGTTCGTACAACCCGCCCCCAGGGGTCACCACCAAGCTCGTGGCCACGGATCCGACAAACGGAACCTATCAGTTGCAGGAACGGTTCGGCACGCGGATGGAGTTCCAGAGCTGCAACGTCACGGGCAGATTGCAGGGCGCCCAATGGCACCACCTGATTTCCGTGGAGGGGGAGCATTACGACAGCATGATCCCGAGGAGTCAGCACTACTGGAGCAATGTCCTAACTTCCGCTACGGACACATCCGGAGGAGCCTATTCGGAGGCGGGGCCCAACAACGGAGCCAACATAAACACCGGCATCGAGACGACGGCTCCGGAACTCGTCTACAATATCCTCTGTACCGAGGCGGGGGTGCATCGGCTTTGGATCAGGGGCTCCGGGACGAACAGCGGCGCGAATTCGTGTCACGCAGGACTAGATGGAAGTGTCGACTTCGTGTACGTCGATTTCGCGTCGGATGGGACTTGGGATTGGCAGAGGGACCAGGAGTCGGGGCAAGACAACGTCGTCACACTCGAAGAACCCGGTGCCCACACAATCAACGTCTGGATGCGGGAAGATGGCTTCAAACTGGACAAGCTCGTGCTGACAACGTCAACCAATCAATACTCACTCAGTGATCCAGACCTTGGCCCCGACGAGAGTCCTCTTCAGACCCTGAACTACTGCAAGATCAAGTGGTGGGAGGATGCAGACAGCAACCGAATGGAATTCGTCTACGACGGCTACGGCAACCTGGCCTGGGTAACCGATTGCAGGGGACGGAGCCTGTTGTTCGACTACAACTACAAATCCAACTGTTGCCTAGCGTCCGTATCTGATTCGTCTGGGCGTTCGGTCTCGTACGTCTATGGGGCCTACACCAACCTCACTCGCTTTACCGATCCCGAAGGAAACCAGTGGACTTACACCTACGGCACCAACCACTGGCTCACCTCGATCAAGGACCCGCTCAACCAGGTCACGATCAGCAACCGGTACGACGAATTGGGATGCGTGACTTCACAGGTGTCGGCGACAGGCTACGAGTGGAAGTTCTATATCTCGCGTGTCCGCAATGTGGAGCAGGACCCCGAGGGCGGGCAGACCATCCACTGTTTCGACGAGCTCGGGCGGCGCACCTGTGTGCAGGACGCATACAGCAACCGGGTCTACACATACTACGACGGCCAGAATCACGTCACGAACGCCATGGACGCCCGCGGATACGCCACCATCTATCAGTACGACGGGGCGCACAACGTCACCAATCTCATCAACGCTCTTTCCAACGCGACGGCGTTCACGTATGACACCCAGTACCACGTCGTTTCTGTGAAGGACCCGTTGGGGCACGTCACCGGTTGTGGATACGATGGCGAGCACCACCTTACCAACGTTGTGGATGCCCTCGGCAACGCGACACGCACCACCTACACCGCCGACGGCCTGCCTCAGGTCATCACCGACGCAAAGGGAAACCAGACAACCTTCACCTACGACTCCTACGGGAACCCCGCCACGGTCCAGCGAACCGATGGGGGGACCGTCTCGAATTCCTGCGACTCGGTTGGCAACCTGCTTTCCTCACGCGACCCCAACGGCAATATGAGCACGTACGCCTACGACAAGCGGCGTCTGCTTCTCAAACAAACCGATGCCCTGGGATACTCGATCAGCAATGCCTACAACGGAGCCGGGCTCCTGGTTACGGTCAGAGACCGCAAAGGGAACCTGACAAGCAACACCTACACCAAGGCGTACAAGCTTGCCGCGACGGTCTACGCCAGCGGGGCGGTGGTCAGCAATACCTACAGCGGCCGCGACTTGTTGGTCGCGGACAGAGACCCCCTCGGTCGTACTGTCACGAACCGCTACGATGCCGTCAGCCGTCTGACGAACACGACCGATGCGCTGGGGCGCAAGACATCCTACAGCTACGATCCGAGCGGGAACCTGCTGACCACGCGAGACGATTTGGGCAACGTCGTCTCCAATCAGTACGACGCCCTGAATCGCATAGTGAAGGCCACCGACCAACTTGGCAATGACACCGACTACGAGTACGACGCCGCTGGCAGACTCGTTGCAGTAGTTGATGCCCTGGGGGCCGCAACCGAATACCAGTACGACGCCGCGGGCCGGCGGACGGCGATTCTGCGGCCCGGCAGCGTTGTAGATTCCTTCGAGTACGATCCTCTGGGCAATCTCCTGGCCTTCGTGAATGGCGAAGGCAAGATGACGAGTTTCGGCTACGACGGCATGAGCCGCGTCGTTGCCGAGACCAACGCCCTCGGTTATGTGACCAGCTACACCTACGACCCCGTAGGCAATTGCCTGTCCCGCATCGACGCGAAAGACCAGACCGTGAACTACTACTACAGCCCGGTCAACCTCCTGACCAATCTTCTGTATCCCGACAGCTCCAGGGTCGGCTACCAATACGATGCCAACCGCAACGTCACCTGCGTGACTTCCGTGAGCACCGTGGTTTCGTATGCGTACGACATCATGAACCGGTTGCTCTCTTCCACCACACAGGTTTCGGGTCTTACGCTCCCGGTTTCCTACCAGTACGACCTCACCGGCAACCGCACCAACATCGCGTATCCGGGCGGCCTGAACGTGGCATACGTATTCGATGCCGCAGACCGGATCGAGAAGGTTCGCGACTGGGGCAACCGCGAGACGGTCTACACCTACGACAACGTTGATCGGCTCACCGGCATTGACTATCCTAGCGGCGTGGATGCGACGTACACCCCCGACGCTGCGGGCCGTGTGGTTGGGTATGAATACACGAAGGGCGCGGCCACGTTGATCGAGCGGACCATCACCCGTAATGCCTTGGGCCACAAGATGTTGGAGAACGTCGCGGCAGGGCTTGAGCCCATGCCCTCGACGCCTACCGTTCAGACCCGCGCCCACGATCCCGCTGACCGCATGACGAACATCTTCGCCAAGGCCGCTCCGGATTCCGGTTCTGGCACAAATAGCGCGTACGCTTGCGACGCCAACGGGAACCTGACGCTCGCCCCATCCGCAGTTCAGTACTCCTGGGACTACGACAGCCGCCTGACGAATTGGCAATCGGCGGTTGGCAATCGGCAGTTCGCCTACGACGGCACAGGGGACCGCATCAGGCGGGTGGCGAACGGCGCGACCAGCTACTTTGTCGTCGACCGCGCAAGCGCCCTGCACAATGTCCTGATGGAGGTGGCGACGAACGGCGCACCGTTGCGGTACTACGTTTGGGGCGCCAACGGGTTGCTTGCCCAAATCGAGACGAACGGAACGGTCTACTACGTCCATCCGGACGAACTCGGATCCACCCTGGCGCTGACCGACACCAACGCCAACCTCGTCGCGCAATACGCCTACGGGCCGAACGGCGAGTCCTGGGGCTATACCGGCACTGTCCAGACCGTCTACACATTCATCGGCGGGCATGGGGTGTATTCCGAGGGCTCGGGCCTCTACCGCATGAAGGCGCGATACTACTCCTCGGAGTACAAACGGTTCCTCTCCTCTGACCCCATCGGGTTGGCCGGAGGCAACAACCTCTACCTCTACGCGAATGCAAATCCGCTGTTCTTCCTGGATGTCCTCGGCCTCTGTGCCGACTCGTACTATGACGGCCCGTCTTGGGGGCAGGGTGGGTCTTCGGGGAACAGCGGCTACTACGACGGTCCCGTGCTTCGCGCCCCCGTCAACGCCTCGGAACAGCAACACTGGACAGACATGAGTTATGGCAAAGTGCCCATGACGCAGGCAGACTACGTGCAGGCCCAAGTGAATGGCGCCATCATGGAAACGGCCGTGCTAACGGTGCTGGGCGGTCGTGGCCCAGCCTCCAGGGCGACGAGGCCGCTCCGCCTTCCATCTACGGACGCGACATTGGCCGGAACACGCACGCTTGGGTACACGACGCCCGCGGGCCGGGTGTTTCTGCAGCCGGGGCTGTCACGGGCAGAGCAAGTAGCGGCACTCCGACATGAATCTGTTCACGCGTTCCTCTCACCGCGGGGAAGCGGTCCTGTGGCGACATTCCGCCAAGGTCTTGGCCAGGCTGCGTACGACAACAGCGCGTTCTTCAACGCAACTGAAGAGATCATTGCCCAGACGTATGCTAGCGGAAGTCTCCGACAAGGCATCAGCCATGCGTTCAGTGGCGCCTATGCAGTCAGAGGTGGAACGGTTGTCACACCGCTGAATTACGCCATCGAGGCAGGCGGAGGACTGACAGCGTTTGGGTTCGGTTCATATGTGATTGGTGGAGGCGGCCAATGACATATTCCCTACGCCGCTTCCTCCGGAACAACTTTTGTTCTCCGGCGAGACGAAGACTTCTCGCTGCATTCGAGGCAGATCCCTCCCTCGATGCATGCGTGGTCATAGTTCGATCCAGTCCGCTGGCAGGAGTCGTTGACACTGTCGAATGGTTGCACGCGTCCAGCAGCACGCGCATGTGTCGCCGATCCCATGACCTTCGCAAGAAGACCGAGAGTGCGACACAGTGGCAGGAGCAGACCTCGCAGGCTTTCGACGAAGTGATGGGCTCGTTGCAGGACGCGGTTGAACACGGCGTCGGGGATTACAGCGGCCGTGTGAAAGACGGCGTGTTGTATTCGATCGCATGGGGGACTCCGCGGCGGATCCGCGAACTCTCTCTTAGCAATCCGCAAAGGAGTCTCCCTCACCAACAGCTGGTTGAATCCCTGTTGCGTGGACAGAGGGACCAGGCCTTGACAAGTGACTAGGCCGGAGGGGGCCAAGCCTTGATTAGTGACTAAGGGTGCTGAAATGAAACGACTGACGCTAACGATGGTGAGTGTGTTGCTGCTGGCGGGCTGGGCGCGGGCGGGGATGATCGTGTACACGTACGACGAGCAGCACCGGCTGGCGGGGGCGAACTACTCGAACCAGGCGACAGTGACGTACGATTACGACAAGGCGGACAACCTGACCGGGTTCACGGTGCTGACGGACAGCCAGTACTTCAAGCCGTTCCTGCTGTACTTCACCCTGCTTCGCTCTGACGAGCTACGCAGGGCAGGCGTTCTACTCGACACCTGGCCGCGGACGGACGAGCTGCGCCCGAAGTGCTACCGGCCAGGCTGAGCCCGTACCTACCCCCTCCGCCCACCGCCCGAGCTCTCTACGAGAGTTCGGGCCGTGGTCTTCGCCCCCGAAGGACTCGCTCACTACGTTCGCTCGGCAGTACGCGCGCGCCCGCAAGGGCCGCGCCAAGCGGCCGTCCTCGAAGCGTCGGACCGCCGCTTGTCACGTCCCTTGCTACCGGCTTCGTCTACGCCTCCGCCACCCCGCGCAGTTCCCAAAAGCCGTCGTTATGCGTTCGTTCGTCGAAGACTCCTCACACGCAACAGGCAACCACCGCTGACGCGGAGCCTGTTGCGTCGCATAACGCGGTCTTCTGCCTCCTGCGCCCGCCCGGCGCGCGCCCACCCATTCGGCGCTACGCTTGTCCACCCCGTTGGGCTTCGGCCCCTCAAGGGGCCGAGCCCGGTGGTCGGGCCGGCAACGGCTTCCGCCTTCGCGCTGACGCGCTACGGCGGACAGGCGCGCCTGCTCGCACGTTGCCAGCCCTTCGTGGAGCCGCCTTCGCTGAAGCTTCGGCGGGCGAGCCTCGCTTCGCTCGGCCAGTTCGCCACCCAGCCCTTGCGCGGCGGGCGCCCCCGCCCCGAAGGCCCGCCGCGCCCGGATCCGTCTTCGCTCTGGCGAGCTACGCCGGGACAAGCCCGGCAGGTGTGGCTGGACGAGGACGGGATTGACTTCCTTCAGGTCGACGGTAGGGGTCTGGGCGCGGACGGGCAGGGGAGTTGCAGGGGAGTTGCGAGTTGACGCTGTGGGCGCGCCTTGGTAGGTGTAGGCAAGCGAATTGCAGAACGCCGGATTCAAGCGAGGAGGTTCGCCATGTTCACGAGGTTCTCTGTCGTTGTCGCGTTGCTGTTCGCGCTCAGCCTGAGCGCCTTGGGCCAGGGCTTCGGTTTGCAGGTGGCCGACACGGCCGGTCCGGGGAACGCGGGGGCCATGCGCGTCACCGCCGGCCTCGTCATGGGCAAGTTTGCCGATTCCGATGTGTCCTTCTACGGCGCGCGCTACACGTACGTGGCGCTGGAGAGCCTGTCCGTGTTCGGCGACGTCGGCGCCGTGAAGCTGGAGGACCCGTTCGAGGTCAGCCCGAGTTTCCAGGTCGGTGCCCTGTATTCCCTGCCTATCGACACGCTTCCGGTGGACCTGGGCCTTCGCGGCACGCTTTTCAAGCCGCTCATCAAGGACGTCACGGAGGATGGCGTGGACCTGGAGTTGAGCGTCTGGGGGATGTCGTTCATGCTGGTGGGGAGCGGCTGCCTCGAGGCGGCTCCGGAGCTCTCGCTGTACGGCGGGATCGGCGCGGTGTACTGGGAGGCGGAGTGGCGCTCGGGTGCCGGCATTCCGCCGGAGGACGATATTCACTTCCAGGCCATTTCGAAGGATAGCGATACGGAGTTCGCGCTGACGGCCGGCGCGCTCTATCAGTTGGACGATGCCTGGTCGGTCTACGGGGAAGCATCGTACATCGACGATATGTTCTTCGGCGCGGGCGTCCGCCTCGACTTCTGATACGAACGCACTAGGTCGCGCGACGTTTGCGCGATTCCCTCTCCCCTTGGGGGAGAGGGCAAGGGTGAGGGGTAGGTTGGCCCGCACCCTCACGCCCCGCCCGCTACGCTGCGCGTAGCGCTGCGGGCAGGCAACCCTCTCCCCTGAAGGGAGAGGGCGGGAAGGGCCAGATATGTCCTTCGTATGTATTGGTGCCGGAGCCTTGCGGGGCTGAGGGGGGGGTAGGTCGTGGCAGGAACCATCATCGCGATTCTGCTGGCGCTCGCCGCGCTCGTCGTGGCCGTGATCGCCCTGGTCCGCACGACGAACTCGGCCGAGGATCTGAAGAGGCTCAAGGACGACGGCACGGCCTGGGCCCAGAACCTGCAGAAACTGAAGAACGATTTCACCGTCTACTCCGCGACCTTGAAGGACGGCATCGAGGTGCTCACGCGGAAGGTCGGCGGACTGCTGGCCGGGCGGGGCGCGGCGGAGAAAGCGCCGGCTTCGCGGGCGGCCACGCCGCCGCCTCCGCCGGCACGGAAACCGCCGCCGGCTTCGGCCCCGCGGCCGGCTGGGCAGGAGGAGTACATCAATTTCGACTGCACGCTCTGCGGGCAGAACATCGATGCCCCGGCGACCATGACCGGGCAGTGGATCGGGTGCCCCACCTGCAAGGCGCGGATCAACATACCCGTGCGGAGCGTGACCAGGGGCGGTGCCGGCCCCGGCGCTCCTTCGGCTCTGTCCGAGCGCTCGGAGGAGATCACCGGCGATGCGGCCAAGGACGCCACGGTCCGCATCGACGTCAGCCAGATGTTCGAGGAAATGGAGAAGGAAAAGCGCGTCCGGCAGATCACCATCAAGCGGCGCAATAGCGGGGGCTGAGGCCTTTTGTTCCTCGAAACGCTGGAAAAACCGCTGCCTTTCGGCATAATCCCCCCGTGACCACGAAACGGATCGTCACCCTGCTGACGGATTTCGGCACCGCCGACGCCTACGTCGCGGCGATGAAAGGCGTGACCCTCTCCTTTGCGCCGTACGCGGAGGTCGTGGATGCCTGCCACTGGATCCAGCCGGGAGACGTGCAGGCCGGCGCGTGGGTCCTCGGGCAGTACTGGGCGCTCTATCCGCCGGGGAGCATCCACGTGGCCGTCGTCGATCCCGGCGTCGGCACCGAACGGCATGCCTTGCTGGCGGAGGCGGACGAACACCTGTTCCTGGCGCCGGACAACGGCCTGCTGACCTGGGTGCTGAAGCAGGCCCGCGAGGCGAAGGTCGGGAAGCTGCGGCGCGAGGTCCACCGCCCGGGCGAGGTGTCTGCGACGTTTCACGGCCGGGACATCTTCGCCTACGCCGCCGGCCTGCTGGCCGGCGGGCACGCCGGCCCGGCGGACCTGGCCGACCCGACCGACTGCCTGGTCGTTCCGGAGTGGGGGACCGTGCGCAAGGAGGCCGACCGGCTGGTCGGGCAGATCGTGCACGTGGACCACTTCGGCAATCTCATCACGAACATCCTGCGCCGGCAGGTCGAGGAGATGGGGTGGGCATCCTACGCGGTGCAGGCAGGTCCGATGGCCAGCATCCCGCTCCGCAAAGCCTACGGCGACGGGGAGAAGGGGGAGTTGCTGGCGCTGTACGGATCGTCCGGCACGCTGGAGCTGGCGATCTCGTGCGGATCGGCCGCCCAAAGCACGGTGCTGAAGAGGGGCACGGCCGTGACGCTGCTTCGAACCGACAAGAAGTGAGGAGCCGAACCATGCCGAAACGCAGAATGCAGTTGAAGAGCTATCCGCAGTGGAAGGAGCTGAAGGCGCACTGCGAGCAGATCAGGGAGGCGCACCTCCGGGCCCTTTTCGCCCAGGATCCCGAACGCGGAACGCGGTTCTCGCTCGAGGCCTGCGACCTGTACCTGGACTACTCCAAGAACCGGATCAACGCGGAGACCATGACACTCCTGCTGGCGCTGGCCGACCAGGTGAACCTGCGCCAGGCCATCGAGGACATGTTCACCGGCAAGAAGATCAACGAGACGGAGAACCGCGCCGTCCTGCACGTGGCCCTCCGGAACCGGTCGAACCGGCCGATCATCGTGGACCGCGAGGACGTCATGCCCAAGGTCAATGCCGTGCTGGACAAGATGGCCGCGTTCTCCCGGCGCGTGCGTTCGGGGGAGTGGACGGGCTTCACCGGCCGGCGCATCAGGAACGTCGTCAACATCGGGAACGGCGGCTCCGCCTTGGGGCCGGCCAAGGCGTACGATGCTCTGAAGCCGTACAGCGACCGCAACCTGCGCCTTCGGTTCGTCTCGAACGTGGACGGCACGCACATGGCCGAAGCCACGCGCGACCTGGATGCCGCGGAGACGCTGTTCATCGTCTCGTCGAAGACGTTCACCACGCAGGAAACGATGACGAACGCCGAGACGGCGAAGGCGTGGGTGCTCAAGGCCCTCGGCAGCCCGTCGGCTGTGGCCAAGCATTTCGTCGCCGTGTCCACCAACGGGGTCAAGGTGACCGAGTTCGGCATTGACCCGGCCAACATGTTCGAGTTCTGGGACTGGGTGGGCGGGCGGTACTCTTTGCCGTCGGCCATCGGCCTTTCGCTGATGATCGCGATCGGGCCGGAGAATTTCTTCGCGATGCTGGACGGCTATCACGCGATGGACCGCCACTTCGCCGAGGCGCCGCTGGAGAAGAACGTGCCGGTGATCCTGGCCCTGCTCGGCATCTGGTACAGCAACTTCTTCGGCGCCGAGACACACGCGATCCTGGCCTACGACCAGTACCTGAGTCGCTTCGCCGCGTACTTTCAGCAGGGCGACATGGAGAGCAACGGCAAGTACGTCACCAAGCGCGGGAAGCGGGTGAACTACCAGACCGGCCCGATCCTCTGGGGCGAGCCGGGTACGAACGGCCAGCACGCGTTCTACCAGCTCATCCACCAGGGCACGAAGCTGATCCCGTGCGACTTCATCGGGTTCTGCCAGTCGCACAATCCCGCGGGTGACCACCATGCCAAGCTCATGTCCAACTTCTTCGCGCAGACCGAGGCGCTGGCCTTCGGCAAGACGTCGGAAGAGGTTGCGGCGGAAGGGGTACCGGAGAAGCTCGTCCCGCACAGGACCTTCGAGGGCAACCGGCCGACGAACACGATCCTGGCGAAGAAGCTGACGCCGCAGGTGCTCGGCCAGCTGATCGCCATGTACGAGCACAAGATCTTCACCCAGGGCGTGATCTGGGACATCTACTCCTTCGACCAGTGGGGCGTGGAGCTCGGCAAGGTGCTGGCGAACCGCATCCTGCCGGAGCTCAAGTCACCCGCGGACCCGGACCTGAAGCACGACTCGTCCACCAACGCCCTGATCCGGCGGTTCCGCAAGTCGCGGGCTTCGTAGGGCCTCCGCTTGCGGAGGCCGTCGGGTGGTCCGCGCCAAGGAGCCGCCGCAAGCGGGGGCCCGCATTGCTGACCCGGCGGCACTGGGTGGAGTGGTAATTGTGTTGCAATAATATGCCCTAAATGGCATATTGCCGCCATGAAATGGGACGGACTCCTTGAGATGCTGGGGCCGGAAGCGGTCTTCGAGTCCAGCATTCTGCAGGCGGGTGACGTGGATGCCGTTGACATCGGCCGACAACTCTCCCGGTGGGTGAAGACCGGCCGGCTCGTGCAGTTGCGTCGCGGGCTGTACATGCTCGGCGCGCGATATCGCAAGACGATCCCGCATCCATTCCTTCTGGCGAACCGGATCAGGCAAGCATCCTACGTGAGCCTCCAGTCCGCGCTGGAGCACTACGGCCTGATTCCGGAGTACGTGCCGGTCGTCACGAGCATCACCACGCGCCGGCCTTGTCGATTCAGCACCCCTGCCGGGGAGTTCACTTTCCGGCACGTCAGAACGCCGCTCTTTTTCGACTACCGACGGATGAAACTCGGGGATGGCCAATCGGCGTTCGTTGCCACACCCGAGAAGGCGTTGCTCGATCTTCTCTACCTGACGCCGGAGTCCGATGATCGGGCCTACTTGGCGGAACTGCGCATTCAGAACGCCGGTGCGCTGGACATGAATCGGCTGGCGCAGGTCGCCGAGCGCATGGAGAGCAGGAAGGTGGCGAGGGCGGCGAAGCGACTCGCCCGGGTGATCGCGGAGGCGGGTTGAGGGATTATGAAGGACTACATCCGAGAGATCGTTTCCAAGGCGGCCGATCGCTTGCTGGGGCGAAGCATGGCGAGGGAGTACTGCCAGGCAAGAATCCTGCAGGCGCTCCAAGACGGGGGCGCGTTCCGCACCTGGGTCTTCTGCGGGGGAACGGCGCTTCGGTTCCTCTACGGCCTGCCGCGGTACTCGGGGGACCTGGATTTTGCTCTGACTTCTCCGGCGGCTTCCGTGGCGTTCGCGGAGCTGCTGGACCGCATTCCGCGTGTTCTCGAAACGGAGGGGTATCGGGTTTCGGTGAAGCCGGACGAGCGGCGAACGGTGAAGTCCGCCTTCGTTCGCTTCGAGGGCCTGCTTCACGACGTGGGGCTCTCCCCGCATGCTTCGGAGGTCCTGGCGGTCAAGATCGAGCTGGACGCCCGCCCCCCTGCAGGGGGGACGGCCGAGACGACGGTCGTCCGCAAACACGTGTTGCTGAACCTCCTTCACTACACCAAGCCGTGTCTCCTGGCGGGCAAGCTCCACGCCGTGCTGGCCCGGTCCTACGCGAAGGGCAGGGACTTGTACGATCTGCTGTGGTACCTGTCCGATCGGAACTGGCCTGGTCCCGACATCGCCTTCCTTCAGAATGCCCTGGAGCAGACCGGCTGGACGGGTACTCCCGTCACGTCATCCAATTGGCGGCACGTCGTCGCCGAACGCCTCGACTTGATCGACTGGTCGCGCATCGTCGAGGATGCGCGTCCGTTCCTGGAGCGGACCGGCGACGCCGACCTCCTCCGGAAGGAGCATCTCCTGAGTCTGCTCCGATGAGGGCGCTTTGGCCTTCCTCCCCGGGAGGCAACAAGATTCTTGCTGCTGTTCCGGCGCAGACCTAGAGTCTGTGCCCGTAAGAGGTTTCTGGATGAGTGAGGCGGCATGGGGACGCTTGACACAAGCGCCCCTACACTCTTGACGAGCAGAGCCTCCGGAGAAAGGATTCTGCGCATGGACCAACCCCATTCACTCAAGTACCGGGTGGTCTTCTGGCTCGTGGACGGCGCGGCCAATCTCGGCGCGCCGCCCCCGGACACCTTCTGGACCCGGGTCGTGGGCGGGTGGCTGGGGCCCCTTCTGGTGGGAGCTTTGGGAGCGTATTGCGTCGTCCGGCAGCGGATTGTGTTTCGCGCGGACTACGCCTTCTGGGAGAAGATCCCCATCACCGGCCCGGCGGCGGTCGCCGCGGGGCTGGGGTTGATCTCCATCGCGATCTTCGCGCACTTCTACTGCTTCTGGTCCCGCCGCCATCTGTTCGCGGCGTCGATCGGCATGCTGGTGTCGGGCCTGGCCACAGGCGTTTCCTTGCTGGCGTTCATCTGGCTTGCCATGTCGCGTTGAGCGGCGCGGGACAGCCGCGAAGGAACGCAAAGGGCGCAGAGAGATTTCTTGTCTGATCGACACGGCTGGTATGTGTGGTAGAATCGGGCCAGCAGGGGGGGTATCCGTGAGGGACCAGCCATTCGCGGGTGAGCGCCAGGGGCATGTTCAGGATATCCACCTTCAGCCCTGCTCCCGTCTGATTATTTCTTGCCGTCACGGAATAGCGGCATTTCGCGCGCATTTCTCGCACCTCGCTCTGTTACATCAAGCGCAGTACCACGGCATAACGATTTCACCGCGCGCAAGCCGTCTTGCACGCTAGCAAATACGACAGTTGGTCTATAGAACGTTGGACAAGAAGAGAAGACGATGAGAGCCGTTGCACGATGCACTATCGCGCTGATTCTTGCTGGCTGCCTGTCCTGCTCTGCCCAGCAGCACACAGCCCCTGCCACCAATAGCACTCCATCCCCACCGTTCCAAGGGTCTCGGATGCTCAACCCTGATGATGAACTCGGGAAAGCCTACTTCCAAACATACCGATCCATGGAGGCGGCGGAGCGGTTCATTCGCGAACACGCGAAAGAACGCGCCCTTTGTGCCGGCGCATTACTCAACATCGCCGCCTTGCAGGAACGGCAGGACAAGAAGAAAGCAATCGACTCTTACCAGAAGGCGGTCGATGAGTATGCTGGAGAGACTGTTCCGGACAAGAACGCCAACTTCACCGTTGCAGACTGGGCGCTTTTCAGGATCGCACGGCTGGAACGGGACACAGGCAATCGCGAGAAGGCGATGCAGGTGTTCGCCAAGTTGATGACCTCGTCGGATTTCAACACGCGTACGAGTTCCCGAATCGAGTATCTTGCCACCAAACAATCCCACCTGAAGGTTGCCGCCGAGGTCGCCGTTCAGGGAAAAGGCCCGTTTTCCGTCGGCAGCAGAATACCCGTTGCTGTCTCGATTCGGAACCCGACTGACGAGGCTGTTACTTTCAAATGCTATGCCAGTATCGAGCATCGGAGTTGTCGGGCACTGGCCCCACGAGAGGGATGCGAAGAAGTAACCCTCGCACCCGGAGAGAGACGTGAACTCCCGATGGTCTTCACTGAGAAGGACACGAAAGGCCTCGTACCTGGAGTGTACGAACTGAAAGCCTCACTGACAGGCGTTCCCTTTGACACAAGCTCGGAGTCTGTGAAGATTCAGGACTAGAATGGAATTGTCCAACCAGCGCCTTCAGCCTACTCGGGTGCGCCTGTCGGCGAACCCTCGAGGCTGAGGCGTAACGTTCGGCATCACGAAATAGCGGAGACAATCGAATGATCAACTTGAAGAGAGAGTCCTTCGTAGTGGTATGCGCAAATCAACCCATCCTAGCCTTCGTCCTGCTGTTCTGCGCGGCGTTGGCCGGACAGATGATGTTC
>JAZDKK010000038.1:0-9911 GCA_043803015.1 Verrucomicrobiota bacterium | reverse complement strand
ACGAGTTTCACGGGGTTGTTATTCGTTATTCGTTATTAGTTATCCGGATAACGAATAACTAATAACGGAGAACCCTTACTTCTTCTTCCCCTCTTCCTTGGCCGGGGCCCCCTTGGCCGGAGCAGCGCCCTTGGCTTCGGGCTTGCCCTTCGACTCCGGCTTGGCTTCCGCCTTGCCTTCCTTCTTGCCCTCGGCCTTGCCTTCCTTCTTGCCTTCCTTCTTGCCCTCTCCCTTCCCCTCTTCAACTCCCTCTTCACCCTCCTCGCCCTCAACCTTCTTCGCCGTGATCACCTCGGGCTCTCCCACCGCGCCCTCGACCGCGGCAGCCTCAGGCGCCACCACTTCCTCCTCCGCGCGCGGAGCGGCCACGGCCGCCACCGCCTGGCTCGGCGCACTGAGGACGGTGTACTTGGCCGGGTCGAGCTTGACGTTGGCCATGGTCAGGCTCTCGCCGATGTGCAGGCCGGCGACATCCAAGTCCACGTGCTCGATGATGTCCGCGGGCAAGCACTCGACCTCAACGACACGCATGATGTGCTCCAGCACGCCGCCCTGCTGAGAAACGCCCGCGGCCTCCCCGACCAGCCGGATGGGGATCTCGACGCGGAGCTTCCGGGTCATGGAAATCTCGTTGAAATCAGCATGGATGATCTTCCCCGAGACGGGGTGGTGCTGGATTTCCTTCAGAAGCACCTTGAGGGCCTTGCCGCCGTCCACCTCGAGCTCCATGACCATGTGTTCGCCCCGGTGGCCCCTGAGGGTCTGTTCGAGGTCATGGGCGTTGAGCTGGATCATCTGCCCCTCCTTGCCCGACCCGTACACGATGGCGGGGACCAGCCCCTGCCCGCGAAGCCGGCGCACGGCCTCGGTGCCCTGAATATCTCTTTTCTGCGCTGCGAGTTTCACTGCTTTCATCTGGGTCTCCCTTACTGACTAGACTCGGAACAAGGAAGTCACCGACTGGTTGTTGTGGATGCGGAGCATGGCCTCGCCCAGGAGGTCGGCCACAGACAGCACCGTGACGGGGAATCCGCGCCAGTCGCAGGCCGGAACGGTGTCGGTCGTGACCAGCTCTTTGATCGGCGACGTCTTCAGTCGCTCGATGCCCGCCTCGGTAAGCACGGCGTGGGTTACGGCGGCGTAGATGTCTTTCACGCCCCGGTCCCGGAGCAGCTTGGAAGCGGCGCAGAGCGTTCCCGCCGTCGTCGCCAGGTCGTCCACGAGGACCGCGTTGCAGCCGTCGACCTCGCCCACCAGGTTGATGGCTTCAACGTCCGTGGCCGTCTTCCGCTGCTTGGCCACGATCGCCAGGCCCGCCCCCATCAGGGTCGAGTAGCCGTAGGCCATCTTGAGTCCGCCGGGGTCGGGGGACACCACCACCAGGTTCTTGATATCCTTCGAGCGGAGGTACTTCATGATGACCGGGGCCGCGTACAGGTGGTCCACCGGGATGTCGAAGAAGCCCTGGATCTGCTGGGCATGGAAATCCATGGCGATCAGCCGGTTGGCCCCCGCCGCCACGAGCAGGTTGGCCACGAGCTTCGCCGTGATCGGAACCCGCGACTGTTCCTTGCGGTCCTGCCGGGCGTAGCCGTAGAAGGGGATGACCGCCGTGATGCGCGCCGCCGAGGCCCGCTTCGCCGCGTCGATCATGATCAGCAGTTCCATGAGGTTGTCGTTGGGGGGATAGCAGGTGGGCTGCACAATGAAGATGTCCTTGCCGCGGATGTTCTCGACGAACTTCACGAAGATTTCGCCATCCGGGAAACGGCTGATCGTGGCCTCGCCCAGCGGCTGGCCCACGTAGGACGCGATCTTCTCCGCCAGCGGGCGGTTCGCATTACCCGAAAAGATTCTCACGGTTTGCTCTCCTGCTAGACTGAACGATGCTCTGCGTTCCTCGCCCGCGGGCGGATGGCTTGCCAGGGCGTAGTTCGAAGCGCCTGCCTTCACCGTCCGGCTTCGTCTCGCTCGCTTCGCTCGCTCGGCTTCGCCGTGACAGGCTTTGTTCTTCGCTGCGCTTCGAACGAAGCCTGGCTGCCCGACTAGGATTCGAACCTAGACTCTGGCCTCCAAAGGGCCGTGTGCTACCATTACACTATCGGGCATCCCCTTCGAAAACCGGACTGCCTGACTAGCCTATCACCGCATCGGCCCTTGCCACAACAGCACAAAAAGACAACGCACCCCTCCACCGCGCTCAATTCCAGCCGGAAAAGCGGGGTGCGGGTGCTGACATTCCAGAACCGTCCGGACGCCCCTTTTCCCCCGCGTCCGGACCCCTTGTTCCAACGCAACCCGTGCACAGTAAAAAGACCGGCAGAGGAAGTCAAGGCCGGGTTGTCGGGCCCTTCAGCCGGCACCTGAACCACGCCAGGGTGGTGGCGATGACCTGGGTTTCCCACTCGAGCGAGCTGAAGGTGTGGTCTGCGCCGCGCACGACCTGCCGGGCCACGAGGTTCCCTGCCTTCTTCAGCACGGCTTCGTACTCGCGGCTCCCGCGGGACGGCACCGTCCGGTCCCAGCTGCCGTGGACGAGGAGCACCGGCGTCCGAGCCCATCGGATCGCGCGGAGCGGCTTGCACCGGAGCATCTCCTGGACGAAGGCCGGGCCCACCGCGTACCCCCAGTAGTCGGCCACGCCCATCTCCTTCAGCTGGCGCCGCGCATGATGGTTCATCCGCCGCCGGACCTGCAAATCGGGATGGGCCACCGGCGCCCAGAGCGCGGCGGCGCGGATCGCCGGGTCGCCGGCAAGAACGATCGCGGCGATCATGCCCCCCATGCTCATGCCGACGATGCCGATCCGCCTGGGATCGACCCAGCGCTGCCCTCGCAGGTACCGCAGGGCGGCCCGGGCGTCCTTCAACTCTCCGGAAACCGTCATCGTGGAGAAACTGCCCGCGCTGTCGCCCGAGCCGCGGAAGTCGAACCGCAGGGCCGCGATGCCCGCTCTCGCAAGCGCCCGCGCCGTCTTCACGAAGAGCTGATGAGCCTCCACCTTGGTGCCTGTGAAGCCGTGGAAGAAGACCACGGCCGGCACACGGCCTTCTCGCCGCGCCGGCAGGTGCAGCATGCCGACCACCTGCTGGCCGCCGGACTTGAAAACGACGGGCTTTTCCATGGGGCTCCCCACGATACCACGGGCTTGTCCCGTGGAGTCTCATGCTGTCGCAGCTACGTGTCGCAGCCTAACTATCCCCGGCACGCTTGTCCGCCACAGCTCGAAGAGCGACGGCGGAAGGCCGGGGGATTTTAGGAGATCAACCGCCCTTCAGCATCTCGATCATCTTCGCCAGCTTGTCCCGCTTCTCGAGCAGGTCGCGCCGACGCGCCCTCTGTTGCTCCACGACGTCGGCCGGCGCCTTGCTGACGAAGTCCATGTTGTCCAGCTTCTTCGCCACGTTCCGCAGGTCCTGGTCCATCTTGTGCAGTTGCCCGGCGAGACGCTTGATTTCGGCCTGCACGTCGAGCAGGCCCTCCAGCGACATGTAGATCGTGCCGAGCGGCGTGAGCCCGCTGGGCATGGCCTTCGCCGGCACGAAGTCGGGGTCGATCTTGAACGACCCCGCCTTGAGCAGGGCGATGATCGTCGCCCGGTCGCCCTCGAGCTGCGCCGCGGCCTCGGCACTGACGGGGCGGACGGCAAAGTCGACCTTCTGGGCCGGCACGATCCCGTAGTCGGCCCGCAGGGTGCGGCCGATGCGGACCAGGTCATGCCGGGCATCCACGTACGCCACCACGGTGCTGGTGATCCCCCACTCCTCCAGCTCGTCGTGGTGCATGGCCTTCGGCCAGGGCGCCAGCATGATGGATTCGCACTTCGCCTGGTAGCCCATCCCGTGCCACAGCTCCTCGGTCAGGAACGGCATCAGCGGGTGCAGGAGCCGGAGGGCGTGCGAGAACACGTAGTGCATGACGCGGAGCACGTCCTGTTTCCGGGCTTCGTCGCTTCCGTAGAGGACCTGCTTGGAGTACTCCACGTACCAGTCGCAGTACTGGTGCCACAGGAAGTCGTAGACCGCCTTGGCGTAGTCGTTGAGCCGGAAGCGCTCGAGGTTCTCCGTGCAGGCGGCGATGGTGTCCTGAAGCCGCGCCACGATGTGCTGGTCGTCGGGGCTCAGCCTGCGAGGGTCGAACGTCGGCTCGCCGAGGTCGCGGGGCGCGTCCTTCGTGTGCATCTGCATGTAGCGCGCGGCGTTCCAGATCTTGGTGCCGAAGTTGCGGCCGATCTCGAATTTCTCGCTGGAGACGTAGACGTCCTGCCCGATGGCCGTCAGCATGGTCAGGCTGAACCGCAGCGCGT
Organism: Verrucomicrobiota bacterium; assembly: GCA_043803015.1. Lineage (GTDB taxonomy): Bacteria > Verrucomicrobiota > Kiritimatiellia > CAIQIC01 > JAGNIJ01 > JAZDKK01. The sequence continues at coordinate 5,605 of JAZDKK010000038.1, read as the reverse complement.
CGGCGCTGTACCTCTCGATGATGTCCAGCGGGTCGATGGAGTTGCCGAGGCTCTTGCTCATCTTGAGGCCCGAGTCGTCGCGCACCGTGCCGTGGATGTAGACCTCGCTGAACGGGATGTCGCCCATGAACTCCAGCCCGGCCATGATCATGCGCGCGACCCAGAAGAAGATGATCTCGGACGCCGTGACCAGCGTGTTCGTCGGATAGTAGAAGGCCAGGTCGGCATTCCTCGCCGGCCAGCCGAACACGCTGAACGGCCAGAGCCACGACGAGAACCACGTGTCGAGCACGTCCTCGTCCTGCCGGAACCGTTCCGACGAGCAGGCCGGACATTTCTCGGGCCGCCCCTTGGCGGCCCACTCGTGCTGGCAGGCCTCGCAGTAGAAAACGGGTATCCGGTGGCCCCACCAGATCTGGCGCGAGATGCACCAGTCGCGGATGTTCTCCATCCAGTCCAGGTACACCTTGGTCCACCGCTCCGGCACGAACCGGATCTTGCCCGACTTGACGGCCTCGACGGCCGGGCGCGCCAGCGGCTTCATCCTGACGAACCACTGCGGCGAGAGCCGCGGCTCGACCATGGTGTGGCAGCGGTAGCAGTGCCCCACCGCGTGGTCGTGGTCCTCGATCTTCTCGATCAGCTCGGCATCCTTCAGGTCCTCGACGATCTCCTCGCGGCAGGCGAACCGGTCCATGCCGGCGTACGGGCCGGCCTCGGCGTTCATCGTGCCGTCGTCGTTCATCACGTCGATAGCCGGCAGGTGATGGCGGGTGCCCATGGCGAAGTCGTTGGGATCGTGCGCCGGCGTCACCTTGACCACGCCGGTGCCGAACTTCGGATCCACGAAGTCGTCCTCGATCACGCGCAGTTCCCGGTTGAGAACCGGCAGGCGGATCGTCTTGCCCACGAGGTGCCGGTACCGCTCGTCGCGCGGGTTGATGGCGACGGCGGTGTCGCCGAGCAGGGTTTCCGGCCGCGTGGTCGCCACGACGACGTAATCCTTCTTCTTGCCGCCCTGGATGGGGTACCGGATGTAGTACAGCTTGCCGCCCAGGTCCTCGTGCTCGCTCTCCTCGTCGGACAGCGCTGTGCGGCAGCGGGGGCACCAGTTGATGATGTACCGGCCGCGGTAGATCAGCTTCTTCTCGTACAACCGCACGAACACCTCGGTCACGGCGTTGCTCAGGCCCTCGTCCATGGTGAACCGCTCGCGCGGCCAGTCGCAGGAGGCGCCGAGCTTCTTCAGCTGGCTGATGATGGTGGACCCGTATTTCTCGCGCCACTGCCAGACCCGCTTCACGAGGGCCTCGCGGCCGAGGTCGTCGCGGGTCTTGCCCTCCTTCTTCAGCTCCCGCTCCACCACGTTCTGCGTGGCAATGCCCGCGTGATCCGTGCCGGGCACCCAGACCGTGTTGTGGCCCTGCATGCGCTTCCAGCGGACGAGGACATCCTGGATGGAGTTGTTGAGGGCATGCCCCATGTGCAGGATGCCGGTGACGTTCGGCGGCGGAATGACGATGCAGTAGGGCTTCCCCCCGCGCGCAGCCTCCGAGTGGAAGAAGCCCCGCTCGCCCCACCAGGAGTACCATTTGCCCTCGATGGACCGGGGCTCGTAGCTTTTGGGAAGTTCAGACATCGGCCAGCCTCAGGAAGAACGCCCAACGGCCAGCGGGAACGCGCTTCGATGTTGGACTTTCATTTCTTCTTTCCCTTCTCCTCTTCCAAGAACAGCTTGTACTCCACGCTGTCCACCAGCGCCTCCCACGACGCCTCGATAATGTTGCCGGAAACGCCGACCGTGCCCCAGGTCGTCGCGCCGTCGCTCGACTCGATGAGCACCCGCGTCTTGGCGGCTGTCGCCTGCTCCGGGTCGAGGATACGCACCCGGTAGTCCGTGAGTACCACGTCCGCAATCCGCGGGTAGAACCGCGTGAGCGCCTGCCGCAGGGCGCTGTTCAGCGCGTCCACGGGGCCGTCCCCCTCCCCCACGGTGAGCTCGGTCTCTCCCTTCACGGTGAGCTTGATCGTGGCCTCGGAGATGCAGGGCTCGTCCTTGGCCCGCTTCTCAACGATGACGCGGAAGGCCTCCAGGTCGAAGAACGGCTTGTGCGCCTTCAGCACCTTTTTCACCAGGAGCTGGAAGGAGGCCTCCGCCGCCTCGAACTCGTAGCCCTGCTTCTCGAGCCGCTCAAGCTCGTGGAGGATCGCCTTCACCTCCGGCGAGCCCTTGCTGAGGTTCATCCCCATCTCCACGGCCTTGAGAAACACGTTGCTCGCCCCCGAGAGCTCGGAGACGAGAATGCGCCGCTCGTTGCCGACGGCCTCCGGCGGAACATGCTCGAAACTGCGGGTCACCTTCCGCACGCCGTCCACGTGCATGCCGGCCTTGTGCGCAAACGCGCTCTCGCCGACGAACGCGGCTTTTCGGTTCGGCCGCACGTTCGCCATCTCGTCCACGAACTGCGCCACCTCGCGCAGTTGTTTGAGCTTCCCCTCCTGCAGGCACTCCAAGCCCATCTTGAGGGCGAGGTTCGGGATGATGGAACAAAGGTTGGCGTTGCCCGTGCGCTCGCCGTAGCCGTTGATCGTGCCCTGAACGTGCACGGCGCCCGCCCGCACCGCCTCCAGCGAGTTGGCCACCGCGAGCTCGCTGTCGTTGTGCACGTGGATGCCCACCGCCGGGCCGACCGCATGGATCACGTCCTTCGTGATCTCGTACACCTCGTGCGGCAGGGAGCCGCCGTTGGTGTCGCACGGAACGATCACGTCCGCCCCGGCCTGGCGCGCGGCCTTCAACGTGGCCATCGCGTACTCGGGGCTGTCCTTGTAACCGTCGAAGAAGTGCTCGGCGTCGTAGATCACTTCTTTGCCGTGCTCCTTGAGATACCGCACGGTGTCGCCGACCATCTTGAGGTTCTCCTCCTCCGTCGTGCGCAGCACCTCCGTGACGTGCAGGCGCCAGCTCTTGCCGAAGATGGTGACCACCGGCGTGCCGGCCTCCAGGAGGGCCTTCGTGCCGGCATCCTCGCCCACGGGCGCGCCCGCGCGGCGGATGCTGCCGAACGCGGCGACCTTCGCGTGCGCGAGCTTCTCCTTCTGGATGTCGTGGAAGAACGCCATGTCCTTGGGATTGGACGCGGCGAAGCCGCCCTCAATGTAGTCCACGCCGAACTCGTCGAGGCGCTTGGCCACCCGGATCTTCCCGGCGCCCGAAAAGGAAATCCCCTCCCCTTGTGCTCCGTCGCGAAGGGTCGTGTCGTATATCGCAATTTTCTTCTTCATCGGGGATTCCCTCCCGTCCCGCTCGTCCTCGTCGTCGTCCTCGCAGCGCGCCTTACTTCTTTTTCTTCCCTAGCCCAAAGGCTTTATGCAGCGCCCGCACCGCCTCGTCCGCGTCCTTCTTCCGGATCACGACCGAGATCTTGATCTCCGACGTGGAGATCATCTCGATGTTGATCTTCCGCTCCGCCAGCGCCTTGAACGTCCGGTACGCGATGCCGGAGTGGCTCCGCATGCCGACGCCCACGACGCTGACCTTCGCGATGTCCTTGTCAAAGTCCACGCCGCGCGCGCCGATCTTCCTGGCCAGGATGTCCAGGACGCGCCGCGCCTTCGGGAGATCGTCCTCGGCCACCGTGAACGACATGTCCGTGTGCCCCTTCGCGCTCACGTTCTGGACGATGATGTCCACGTTGATGTTCGACGACGCCACCACCTCAAAGAGCTTCGCCGCCACGCCGGGCCGGTCCGGCACGCGCAACAGGGTCACCTTGGCCTGTTTCTTGTCCGCCGCCACTCCGCGAACCACGATGTCTTCCATTTTCTTCACCTCTTCCCGAACGACGGTGCCGGGAGCATGCGTGAAGCTCGACAGCACCTCCAGTTCCACGCCGTATTTCTTGGCGAATTCCACGGCCCGCGACTGCAGCACCTCGGCGCCCAGGCTCGCGAGCTCCAGCATCTCGTCATACGAGATTTCGTCCAGCTTCCGCGCGTCCGGCACGATCCGGGGATTCGCGGTGTAGACCCCTTCCACATCCTTGAGGATCTGGCAGCGGTCGGCCTTCAGCGCGGCCGCCAGCGCCACGGCCGTGGTGTCGGACCCTCCGCGCCCCAGGGTCGCAATGTCCTCCCGCGGGTTCAGCCCCTGGAAGCCGGCCACGATGACGATGTAGCCCTTGCGCAGGTACTTCAGCATGCGGCCGGGCCGGATCTCGCGGATCTTGGCCTTGCGATGCACCTCGTCCACGTAGATGCCCGCCTGCGCCCCCGTCATCGAGATCGCCTTCGCCCCCAGGGAGTGGAGCGCCATCGCCAGCGCCGCGCAGGAGATCTGCTCGCCCGTCGCCATCAGCGCATCCAGTTCCCGGTCGTCCGGTTCCGGATGGATCTTCCGCGCCAGGTCGATCAGGTCGTCCGTCGTGTCGCCCATGGCGCTCACGACCACGACGACGGAGTGGCCCGCGTCCCTCGTCCGCAGGATGTGCCGGGCGACGTTCTTCATGCACTGCACGTCCGCCACCGAACTCCCGCCGTACTTCTGTACGATCAATCCCATCGCTCTCGTCCTTGCTTCTTCCAAGGGTTGGAAAAACACTGCCCGATTTTTCCAATGTTTGGAAAACCAACGTCCTTCCCCTCACCTCTTTCCTCTCCCTAAGGGAGAGGACGACCCTCTTCCCCCCTCTCCCAACGGGAGAGGGCCGGGGTGAGGGGCTACGCGAAATCCTCGATCCGCAGACGGACCGTCCTAGCCCCGACCACGTCCAGCCCGTCGATCTCCTGGAGCGCCGCGCTGAACCTCTTCTCCTTGGCCTCGTGCGTGACCACGATCACCGGCACGTACTCGCCCGAACGCGCCTCCTTCTGGATCACGGAGGCGATGCTGACCTCGTGGCGGCCCAGGACCTGCGCCACCTTGGCCAGCACGCCGGGCCGGTCCAGCAGGGACAGGTTCAGGTAGTAGCGGGTCTCGATCTCGCCCACCGGCCGGACCTTCCCGTACGCCGCGTCGCGGACGAACGGCGGCACCCGGCGGCTGGACCCGCTCACCAGGTTCCGCGCCACGTCCGCCAGGTCGCTCAAGACCGCGCTGGCGGCGGCATCGCGGCCCGCGCCGCGCCCGTAGTACAGGGTGTCTCCGGCGACGTCGCCGGAGACCCACACGGCGTTGAAGACGCCGGCGACCGAGGCCAGCACGTGCTCGCGCGGCACCAGCGTCGGATGCACGCGGACCTCGACCTCGCCGTCGACGTCCTTGATGATCCCGAGGAGCTTCACCCGGTAGCCCAGCTCCGCGGCGTAGCCGATGTCCGCATGGGAAAGCCCGCGGATGCCCTCGACGTGGACCGCGCTCATGGGCACGGGGAAGCCGTACACCAGCGAGGCCAGGATGACGGCCTTGTGGGCGGTGTCCACCCCGTCCACATCGAGGCCCGGCTCGGCCTCGGCGTAGCCCGCTTTCTGGGCGTCTTTCAGCACCTGTTCGAACGGCAACCGCTCGTTTTCCATCCGGGTCAGGATGTAGTTGCAGGTCCCGTTCAGGATCCCGTGAATGCTCTGGATGCGGTTGGCGATCAACCCCTCGCGCAAAGCCTTGTTG
>JAZDKK010000037.1:0-16742 GCA_043803015.1 Verrucomicrobiota bacterium | reverse complement strand
ATTTCTTCCAACCCTTGGAAAAAACGGTCTGGGATTTTCCAATGTCTGGAAAAACCACCGAAATTCCGAGATCCCACGGGCTTGCCCCGTGGAGTGTCAGGGTGGTTCGCCGCCTTGGCGAGACAACCTAAGCTTCCACGGGGCAAGCCCGTGGCATTCCATCTCAGGTGATCTTCCGCAGGAACTCCAGCGTCTTGTCCGGCGTCATCGGGATGGGGTTGCCGGCCATGCTGGTTCCGCCGGACGCCTCGGCCAGCAGGACGAGGTCCTTCTCCCTCAGGTTGAGGTACCGGAGATCGGGCGGGATATGCAGCCAGCGGTTCAGGCCTTCGAGGGCCGCGAGGCCGTCACCGATCGAGCTGGGCGACGACTTGCCCTCGTTGAGGAATGCCGCGAGGGCCTGGGCCAGTTCATCCGCGCAGGCATCCCGGTTGTACCGGAGCGTGTGCGGGAGCAGGATGCCGCAGGCCAGGCCGTGCGGAACGTCGTAGAGCGCGCCGAGCGCCGCGGCAATGCCGTGCGCCATGGCCAAACCCGAGTTGGCCAGGCACACCCCGCTCAGCATACTGACCAGCAGCATCTCCTCGCGCGCCGAAAGGTTGTTGGGGTCCTCGTAGCTCGCCGACACCGCGTGCGCCGCCAGCCGGAGCCCCTCCAGCGCGAGCTGGGTGGTCTCGGGCCGACGCTTCGCGGTGATGCAGGGCTCGATCAGCTGGGTGATCGTGTCCATGCCGCCGGCCGCCGTGATGTGGGGCGGCACGCCGACGGTCAGGAGCGGATCCAGCAGCGCGATGGTGGGAATCATGCTGTCGAACCGCATGCTGCGCTTGTAGTGCTTCTCCGGCGACGTGATCACGGCGTTGCGCGTCATCTCGGCCCCGGTGCCCGGCACGGTTGGGATCACGATGTGGGGGAGGGGCGGGGCCGCGAGCTGGGTACGCGTTCCCACGCCTTCAAGGTATTCCTCGACGCTGCCCTCGTTGGTGGCCAGCGCGGCGACCGCCTTGCCGCAGTCCATGACGCTCCCGCCGCCCACGCTGATGATGATCTTCGGCTTCTGATCCCGCGCGAGGGCGGCCGCGGCATCCACCATGGCCACGGTCGGCTCGCGGTTCACGGCCGGCGCCGGGATCACGCCCGCGGTGTAGCCTTGGAGGAGGGCCTGGAGCTGGTCGAACAGCCCGGACTGCCGAGCGGAGCGCGCCCCCGTCAGCAACAGCGCCTTGCCGCCCTTGGCGAGCGGGAACACCAGCTGGCCCAGCTCGTCCAGCTTGCCTTTTCCGAAGACGATGGTCTGCGGAGCCTTGAGCTTGCCGGTGCGGATCTTCTGCAGGATGTCCTGGGTCCTCTGCTTCAGCGACTTTGCGGCCACCGGCACGGCGGGCAACCTCCTCGAATTACGGGGTAGGATAGCGCGAAGCGGGTCCGGGGTCGAGCCCGCGCGGGATTCCTCGGTCTTCACCCTCACCCCGGCCCTCTCCCGTGGGGAGAGGGAGGTGGAGGGGAGACCGCGAAGATCGAGTTCCCTCTCCCTCGGGGAGAGGGAGAAGAAACATGCTCGAGCGGCGGGAATCTTTCCCTCTCCCCCTTGGGGGAGAGGGTTAGGGTGAGGGGTGGTTCGTTGGTGGCGAATCTGGATGCTGGATTTGCAGTCGAGCTTGGTGTTAACTCGTTCCCATGCGCGTGCTTTTCATGGGATCGGGTCCACTGGCGTGCCCCGCGCTCCGCGTGCTGCTGGAGCGGTCGGCGGATCTGGTGGTGGCCGTCGTGACCCAGCCCGACCGGCCGAGCGGCCGGCATCAACGCGTCCAGCCCTGCCCGGTCAGGAAGTTCGTGGAGAACCGTAACGTGCCGGTCCTGGCGCCCGAAGACGTCAACGATCCCGCCGTGGTCAGGCAGCTCAAGGCCTTCGAGCCGGAGGTCCTCGTTGTGGCGGACTTCGGGCAGTTCCTCAAGCCCGGCGTGCTGGCCCTGCCGTCAAAGACCTCGATCAACATCCACCCGTCGCTGTTGCCGAAGTACCGCGGCGCCGCGCCGATCCAGTGGGCGATTGCGAACGGCGAGGTGGAGACCGGCGTCACGATCCTCCATGTGACGGAGAAGATGGATGCGGGGGATATCATCCTCCAGGAGAAAGCGCCGATCCGGGACCAGGACACGGCGACCTCGCTGGAACCGCTGCTGGCGGAACTGGGCGCGACGCTTCTTGTCCGCGCGCTGGATGAAATCCGGGCCGGCGGCGCGCCCCGCCTGCCGCAGGACGAGTCCAAGGTCACGTTCGCGCCGAAGCTGGAGAAGGAAGACGGCCGCATCAACTGGTCCCAGCCGGCGGAGACGATCCGGAACCGCATCCGCGGTTTCCAGCCCTGGCCGGGCTGCTTCTGCAAGGTCCCGACGCAGGTGCGGCCCTATCTCAAAGTCCTCCAGGCGCGCGTGGAAGAGGGGAAGGGAAAGCGCGGCACCGTCCTGGAGTGCGGTGAAGAGGGCCCCCTGGTCGCGTGCGGACAGAAGGCGCTCCGCCTGCTCCTGGTCCAGCCGGAAGGGAAGAAGCCGATGCTCGGAGGGGCGTACCTGCGCGGGCACAAGCTGGCGGCGGGGGAGATGCTCGGCTGAGGCAGGAAGGTTACAGGTGCTAGGTGGTAGGTGTTAGGGGGCGGAAGACGCCGCTTGTCGTACGATAGCGCCTGGCGCGGCGCTGGTCAGGTGAATCCGTAGCTTCTCGTCCTGTCTCTTCGCCGATCCAGTTCGCTGGCGTATCGCATCCCAAGCACGTTCGCGTTCTGTTTGACCCATTCTGTCAGCTTGGTTGCCCCCGCGGGCGGGCAAGGCACGTAGAGGAGGTTCGCCATCAACCCGTGGACTTCCTCTCTTGTAATCAGGACGTCGTTCAGGAAGAAGCCAATCACCTTGCCCGCAAAATACGCAAGATCGGGCGGCACCGAGACAACGAGTTTCTTCTTCCCCATCAACTCGCCGATGGCTGTAACCATGTCTCGATACGTGAAGGTTTCAGGGCCGATGGCGTTGATGACCACGTTCGCCTTGCCCGTCGCTTGTTCAACGGCGATTGAAGCGAGATCATCAACATAGATCGGCTGGAGCCTGTAGAGGCCGTCGCCGAAGACGCCGAATATGGGCAGATGCCGCAGTGCCCATGCGATGTTGTTGATCAGGATGTCCTCTTTGCCGAAGAGAAGCGCTGGACGGAGGATGGCATGCGACAGCCCCGATGTCGTCAACGCTTCTTCGAGCTGCGCCTTCCCTCTGAAGTACTCCAGGGGAGACTCCTTCGAAGGATTGGTGATGCTGACGTGAACGACTCTCTGGACCCCTGCCTTTCTGGCTGACTCGAAAAGAACCAGCGTGTTTCTGACAGCCTCTGCATGCGTGAACAGCTTGTGATTGAACCTGACCCAGTAGGTGTTGATGAGAACATCGACGCCGAGAAGTGTCGCCGTGAGCTTGCTCGGGGCATCGAAGTTGAAGGGAAAGGCCGGAATCCTGTTGTGAAACGGATTGTCCCGATTCAGCGAGTTTGTCAGGGTGATTACTTCGTGACCGCTGTGGAGCAGGCGCTGCGCGATGTACTTGCCGGAATAGCCAAAGGCGCCTGTGACGGCGCATTTCATCTTCTACTCCTCTTCGCCTAACACCTACCACCCACAACCTACAACCTGCCTTCCGGCTCGGTCATGCCATACAGGTACCGCTTGATCTTCCCCGTCGACGTCTTCTCGAATTCCTCCCACCGGATCTGGATCCTCCGTGGGCGCTTGTACTCCGCGATCTTGGACGCCTGGTGCCTGACTTCCTTCCGGACGAGGTCGGCGGCCTCCTCCTCGGACAGCGTCTTCCGGTGGTGTCCGGCGCACTCGTCCAGCGCTTCCTGGTTCGGCACCACGATGATGCCGACGTGCTCGCCGACCTTCTCCCCCGCCTCGCGATAGCCGAGCGCGAGGGCTTCCAGGATGAACGGGCTCTTGCAGACCTGGTGTTCGACTTCCTCGGGATGGATGTTCTTCCCTTCCCGGTTGACGATCGTGCTCTTCTTGCGACCGGTGATGGTCACGTAGCCTTCGGCATCGATGACGCCCAGGTCGCCGGTCAGGAACCAGCCGTCCCGGAAGACCGCAGCCGTGGCTTCCGGGTTGTTGTAGTAGCCCGTCATGACGGAAGGACCCTTGGCGGCGATCTCGCCGATGCCCTCGGCATCGGGGTCCACAATCCGGATCTCCACGCCCGGGATCGGAGTCCCGACCGTGCCGGGCTTCGGCCGGCCCGGCGGGTTGAACGTCAGCACGGGCGCTGTTTCCGTAAGCCCATACCCCTCAAGGACATCCAGTCCGAAGCGGGTCAGGCCGATGAGCAGGCCGGGGTCACACGGCGCACCGCCCGAGATCATCAGCCGCAGGCGCCCCCCCAGCTTCTCCCGGATCCCGCGCCGGACGGGAGCGCGGATGCCGAGCCCGAACAACAGGCGGCCGACCACGTTTTCTTTCACGCCCGCCCTAATCCGGTTGTACATCTTCTCAAGCAGGAGGGGGACCCCGATCAGGACCGTGGGCGACACCTCGCGCATGTTCTCCGCCACGGTCTTCAGGTTCTCGACGAAGGTGATCTCCGCGCCGGCCGCGACCGGCAGCAGGAGGTTCGTGGTGAACGCAAAGGAGTGGTGTAGCGGAAGGACCAGCAGGAAGTTGTCGGACTCCCGGATGTCGATCGCCTTCTGACAGCCTTCGACGTTCGACACGAAGTTGCGGTGCGTGAGCATGGCCGCCTTCTGCCGTCCGGTGGTGCCGGAGGTGTAGATGAACGAGGCGATGTCGTCATCCTTGGGCTCGTGCCTGTCGTACGCGCGCCGGTCGGACCCGGCTGCCTCGGCCGCTTCCGCCATCTGCTGGTCGTAGTGCCAGTACTTGATCCCGTGCGAAGCGATCGGCAGGAGTTCGCTGCCTTCGACCAGGACCACGTGTTCGAAAGCGGGCAGGTGCGGTTCGATCTCGCGGAGAAGCGGGTAGCTCCTGGCCGACGCGAGCAGCGTGCGCGCGCCGGAGTCGCGGAGGACGTGTGCGACCTCCTGCTCCTGCAGTTTCGGGTCCACGGGCACGGCCGTGGCCCCGAGACCCACGATGCCGAAGTAGATCTCGGTCCAATCCGGCGCATTCTCGCGGAGGAGGCCCACGCGGTCGCCCGGCTTCACGCCAAGCCGCGCGAGCACCTCGGCCGTGCGATGCGCCCGCGCCAGCAGGTCGCGATAGGACAGCGTGAGCCAGCGGTCGTCCAGCTTGTGCCGCAGGGCCACGGCATCGCCGCGGCGTGCGACCGACTGCGCAAGCAGGGCCTTGAGGGTCATGCCGCATTCTAGCCTGCATTTTGCACGAGTGCTCGTGCAAAATGCACCCGAAGGGCCGTCGGGTGCCCGTTGCACGGGCACCCAAGGGGCTAGCCACTTGCGAAATGGCCCGCTCAGAAAGCGGGCATTTCGCGACGTGGTCCGGTACGGTAATGGCGGTTGCAATTCCCGCAACCGGAACCGCTTAGTGCATGAGCGTCGTTGACGCTCATGCAATAAGCGGGCTAGCCGGTCGCCGGCCCCGGCGCAAAACGTTCCGCGGGGCCGAGGCGCCGGCGGGCGCCGCACGAGAAGAACGTTGACAGCGAGCGGCGGGGTAGCCTATTTCCTTCATTCCTATGTCCCGCAAAGTCAGAGTGGACCTTGGGGCGCGGTCCTACGAAATCCACATCGGCACGGCCTTGCTTGAGCAGCTCGGCGGCCTGTGCAAGGAACGGGGTCTGTCCGGCCACTGCCTCGTGGTCTCCGATGCGAACGTCGACCCGTTGTACGGCCACCGGACCGAAATCTCGTTGAAGGCGGCAGGTTTCTCCGTGGGCCGCGCCGTCGTGGCCGCGGGCGAGGGGTCGAAATCCGAGCGATCGCTGTCCGAGCTCTACGACAGGGCCCTGGACACCGGCCTCGACCGCCAGTCGTTCATCGTGGCCCTGGGCGGGGGAGTGGTGGGCGACCTGGCGGGCTACGCTGCGGCCACGTTCCTGCGCGGCATCCGGTACGTCCAGGTCCCAACGAGCCTGCTGGCCATGGTGGACAGCTCGGTCGGCGGCAAGACCGGCATCAACCTGCGGCAGGGCAAGAACCTGGTCGGGGCCTTTCACCAGCCGGCCCTGGTGGTCACGGATACCGACACGCTGAAGACACTGCCGCCGCGGGAGTACATCTCGGGGCTGGCGGAGGTCGTGAAACACGGCGCCATCCGGGATGCCGCCTTCTTCTCGGACCTGGAGTCGCACATCGAGGACCTGACCGCGTGCGGCCCGGCCTTCATGGACGCCGTGATCGGCCGGTGCTGCGAACTCAAGGCGGAGATCGTCCGGCTGGATGAGCGGGAAAGTGGCTTGCGCGCCATCCTGAACTTCGGGCACACCTTCGGGCACGCGATCGAACGGGTGGCGGGCTACGGCCGCTACTTCCACGGCGACGCCGTGTCCATGGGGATGGCGGTCGCCGGGTGGGTGTCCGTCGGGCAAAAGGGCCTGCCGGAGAGAGACAGCGCCCGGCTCAACGACCTCCTGCATCGCCTCGGCCTGCCGATCGAGATGCCGGACTGCGCCTGGGCCGACGTGCGCAAGGCCATGCGGTTCGACAAGAAGGCGGCGGGGCAGGTTCCGCGGTTCGTGCTGTTGGAGAAGCTCGGTCACGCCGTCCCGGGGTGCGAGGTCCCGGAGGATGCTCTCAAGGAAGCCTGGAAGAAGTATTCCTGACGGGCTGTGACGGCGGCGAAACCCGGCGTCCGAGGCCCGTGGGGAATGGGAGGTGCGTTATGTCAGCGGTCAGTGAATGGATTGTGAGGGAGTACTTCGAGTCGCTCGGCTTCCTCGTGCGGCAGCCGCGGAAGTACCAGGTGGCCGCCCGTGCCAAGCAGGTGGCGGAGGAAATCGACCTGCTGGTCCTCAACCCCGCCGTCGCGGAGCACCAGGTGCCGGAGGCCCTGGTATGGGGCGCGGCCGAGCTCAAGCACATCTCGCGCGCCATCATCGGCGTGCGGGGCTGGCACACGGAGCGTTTCAGCCCGGCGGTGATCGGGCTGTCGCCGGAGATCTTTCGGTTCGCCGAGACCACCGCCGTGAAAAACGTGGCCCGCGAATTCGGGCCGGGGCCCATCGCCAAGGTGCTCTGCCTGCCGGACCTGCCGTCCGCCGGGCCGCTGAAGGACAAGGCCCTGGGCCTGTTCAAGGAGGGGGGGATCGACGGCGTGATCCTGTTCCGGACGATGCTCCTGGAACTGGCCGCGCACGTCGACATCAACAGGAACTACGAGAAGTCCGACCTCCTGCAGATTCTCCGGCTCCTGAAGAACTATGATCTGCTGAAGGGGCCGCAGATGGATCTCTTCACGAAGAAACGCAGGAAGAAGGTGCAGGACTAGGACGGGGAATGGGCGAGTGGGAGAATGGGGGAATGGAAGAGGGGGGAGCAGGCATGTCGGATGTCAGGCACTTCAGGGATTTGAACGTCTACAGCAAGTCGTTCGAAACGGCGATGCGCATTTTCGAGTTGTCCAAAGCCTGGCCTGCGGCGGAACGTTACTCGCTGATCGACCAGATTCGCCGGTCATCGCAGTCCGTTTCCTCGAACATTGCCGAGGCATGGAGAAAGCGCCGCTACGCGAGCCACTTCGTAAGCAAGCTCAGCGATTCGGACAGTGAGGCCGCGGAAACGCAGGTCTGGCTGGAGTTCGCTTGGAAGAGCGGCTACCTGAGCGAACAGGATTTCGCAGATCTCAACGAGCAGTACGAGGCAGTGTCTGGTGGACCGGTGAAGATGATGACCCAACCAGAGAAGTGGTGCGGAGTCGCCAACCTGGTCAAGGAAGAAACCGTTACCTATGATGTGGGCTCGTGAGCGTGTCGCGGGCCCCTTGATGCTATCGCCCATTCCCCCTTTCCCCCATTCTCCCATTCTGAAGCGCATGGAGTTGCGGCATACATGAACGAGCGTGAGGCCTACATCGCCCTGAACATGATGGAGTCCGTCGGCCCCGTGCGGGTGCGCGCGATGGCGACCGCCCTCGGTTCGCTGCAGGCGATCTTCACGGCCGGCGTGTCCGAGCTCATGGCGGCCGAGGGCATCGGTCCCGAAGTCGCGCGTTCGCTCGCGAGCCAACGGTCCGCCGTGGACCCGGGGCGGGAGCTGAAGAAGGCGGAGTCGCTCGGCTTCCGGGTGCTGACGCCCGCCGACGCGGAGTACCCCGAGCCGCTTCGGGCCATCCACGGCCCCCCGCTGGCCCTTTATGTACGCGGTGCCCTGGACCCGCACGACCGGCACGCCGTGGCTGTCGTGGGAACACGCCACGCCACGCACTACGGGCTGACCGTGGCCGACCGGCTCGGCTACCAGCTGGCCAAGGTCGGCTTCGCCGTGGTCAGCGGGCTGGCGCGAGGGATCGACACCGCCGCCCACAAGGGCGCGCTCAAGGGAGGGGGAAGGACGCTGGCGGTGCTCGGCAGCGGGCTGGACTGCGTCTATCCGCCTGAGAATCAAGGGCTTGCCGATGAGATCGCGGAGCATGGCGCCGTGCTGAGCGAGTTCCCGCTGGGCACGGAGCCGGACCGGGTCACGTTCCCGGTGCGCAACCGGATCGTCAGCGGCCTGTCGATGGGCGTCGTGGTGGTCGAGGCGGGGCTGGGCAGCGGCGCGCTGCACACGGCGGACGACGCGCTCGAGCAGGGGCGCGCGGTGTTCGCGGTGCCCGGCCGGATCGACACGGCGGCGTCGAAAGGGACCCACCGGCTCATCAAGAACGGCGCGCGACTGGTGGATGACGTGGACGATATCCTGCAGGAGTTCGAGTTCCTGATCCCGCCGGAGAAGAGAAAAGCGGCCGTGCTCGACGCGCGTCCCGCGGTGCAGTTATCGGGCGACGAACAGGCCGTCGTGCGCGCGCTGTGGGAAGGCGCCCTTGACGTGGACGCCCTGACGCGGAAGGTTTCCATGAAAACGGCATCCGTCAGTTCGTTGCTGATTGGACTGGAAATGAAACGCGTCGTGCGTATGCTACCCGGCCGCATGGTCGAACTGGCGGAGGGGATTCGGAATGGTTAATCGTTATCCGTTATCAGTTATTCGTTGGACGGCCGAGGACGAATAACAAATAACAAGTAACGAATAACCGACCTCCCAAGTAACAATGGGAAAGAATCTGGTCATAGTCGAGTCGCCGGCCAAGGCGAAGACGATCAACAAGATCCTGGGCCAGGACTTTGTCGTCAAAGCTTCCATGGGCCACGTGCGGGACCTGCCCGAGAAGGACTTCGGGATCGACCTCGAACACGGCTTCAAGCCCAAGTACGTCACGATCAAGGCCCGCGAGAAAGTGCTGAAGGAACTCCGCGCGGAGGCTCAGAAGGCCGAGCGGATTTACCTGGCGCCCGATCCCGACCGCGAAGGCGAGGCCATCGCCTGGCACCTGAAGGCGGTCCTCGGCAAGGGCAAGGCGGAGGGCGACTTCTTCCGCGTTTCCTACAACGAGATCACGGCGCCCGCGATCCGCAAGGCCTTCGCGGAGCCCGGCCGGATTGACCTGAAGAAAGTGGATTCGCAGCAGGCGCGACGGGTGCTGGACCGCGTGGTGGGCTACAAGGTCAGCCCGTTGCTCTGGCGGCGGATCCGCGGCGCGGCGAGCGCCGGCCGCGTGCAATCCGTGGCCTTGAGGCTGGTCTGCGAGCGCGAGCGGGACATCTCGAACTTCACGCCGCAGGAGTACTGGGTGCTGGGCGCCAAGGTCTGCAAGCAGGTCGATCCCCGCGACCCCTTCACGATCAAGTTGGCGCGGGTCAACGGGGAGAAGGCCGATGTCAAGACGGCCGAGCAGGCGCACGCCACCCGGCAGGACCTCGAGGGCCGCGTCCTGCGCGTGTCGGCGATCCTGACGCGCGAGATCTCGAAGCGGCCGTACCCGCCCTACATCACGAGTAGCCTCCAGCAGGCGGCCTCCAGCCTCTTCGGCTTCGCGCCGGCCTACACCATGAAGCTCGCGCAGAAGCTGTACGAAGGCGAGGACTTCGGCGAGGGCCCGGTCGGCCTGATCACCTACATGCGCACGGACTCCTTCTCCGTCTCGCGCGAGGCGCAGGAGTCCTGCCTGGCGTTCGTCCAGAGGACCTACGGCGCGGAGTTCCTGCCCGGAACACCGAACGTGTACCGGAGCCGCAGCGGCGCCCAGGAGGCGCACGAGGCCATCCGGCCCACCGACGTGAACCGCCTGCCCGAGCATCTGTCGTCGGTGCTGGATCCGGACGAGATCAAGCTCTACCGCATCATCTGGCAGCGCTTCGTGGCCAGCCAGATGGCCCCCGCGCGGATCCACCAGCGCACCGCGGAGGTGCAGGCCGAGCCGGCGCCGGGCAAGACCTCCACGTACCTGTTCCGCGCGACGGCGTCCGACGTGGTGTTTCCCGGCTACATGAGGGTGACCGGCGCGGAGGAGAGGGACAAGGAGAAGAACGGGGAGAACGGCGACGAGACCGACCGCCTGCCGCCGCTCACCGAGGGCGAGGTCCTGGACTGCCTGGAGTGGCTGGAGCAGCAGAAGTTCACCCAGCCGCCGCCGCGGTACAGCGAGGCCTCGCTGGTGCGCGCGCTCGAGGAAAACGGCGTCGGCCGCCCCAGCACCTACGCGCAGATCCTCTCGACGCTGGTCCAGCGGAAATACGTCCTGAAGGAAAAGAGGATGCTCAAGCCGACGGAGGTCGGGCTCAAGGTCAACGACTTCCTGGTCACCCACCTGGGCGAGCTCTTCGACGTGAAGTTCACGGCGGAAATGGAGAAGTCGCTCGACGAGATCGAGAACGGCTCCGTCGAGTGGGTCACCATGATGGACCGCTTCTACAAGGACTTCACGGGGTGGATGGAGAAGGCGAAGGGGCCGCCCGCGGACCCGGGCATGGTGAAACGCCTGCTGGACGTTCTCAACGGCGTGCGCGAATGGGGTCCCGAAGTGAAACGGGGCAAGCGCACCTACAGCGACCAGAAATTCGCCCAGTCCATCCGGAAACAGCTGGAGGAAGGGAAACCCATCTCCGAACGCCAGGGCATCGCGCTGAAGAAGCTGCTTTGTCGCTACAAGGAACAGCTTCCTGAATTCGACCGGGTGGGCGCGGAACTCGGGATCACCCGGGAGCTCGAGGTCCTGTGCGCGCCGCCGGAGCCGCCGCGGCCCGAGACCATCCGCAAGCTGGAGCTGTTGAAGCCCCTGCAGTTCCGCGAGGCGAGGCAGGTCGGCAAGAAGGTCTTCGATGACCGCGTCTTCGTCGAATCGCTGCGCCGCCAGGTGGAGAGTGGGCGGGCGCTCTCGCCGAATCAGGTCCACTACCTCGACCGCGTTTTCGTGCGGTACCAGGACCAGATACCGGACTTCGAGGCGGTGGCCAAGGAACTGGGCGTGGGCGACGCTTCGATCGGGCCGGACCTCGAGAGCGGGCCGTTGCTGGAAGCGCTCAAGGCGGTCAAGGAGTGGAACCCGGCGACGAGCCGGCGCGGCCGCGTGTGGGACGACCACAAGTTCTACGAGTCGCTCTCCAGGCAGTTCGGCCAGCACCGGCGGCTTTCGCCCAAACAGGTGGCGTCGCTGAAGAGAATGGTCCGACGGTACGCTGCGCAGGTCCCCGGCTATGAGGGGCTGGCCGAACGATACGGCATCGCCGCTCCGACGAAGGGCCGGTCGGCGCCCAAGGACGAGGCGGCTCCGGCATGACCGTTTCCGGCAAGGACATCCTGGTTGATCCGTGCGTGGATCATTTCGTGCGCTATCTGCGGGGCGAGCGCGATGCCTCCCGCCACACCCTGAACAGCTATGTCCTGGACATCGCCCAGTTCGCCGGCCACACGTGGGGGCTTGACGCGCGTCCGCCGTTCGCCTGGGGCGAGGCGGACCGCTACGCGGCGCGGAAGTTCCTGGTGGGTTTCCAGAAGGCGGGCATGTCGCCGGCCACGACCGGGCGCAAGGTATCGAGCCTGCGCTCGTTCTACCGGTTCCTGGTCCGCGAGGAGCATGCGCAGGTCAACCCCTTCGCGGGCCTGCTGGTGCCCAAGCGGGTGAAGCGCCTGCCGCACGTGCTGTCGGTGGGGGAGGTGGAGCGCCTCCTGCAGGCGCCCGGGCGGATGGCCCAGGCCGGGCGGGCGGGCGCGGAGCCCGCGCACAAGGCCTGGACCCCGTACGCGCGGTGGCGCGACGCGGCCATGCTCGAGCTCCTGTACAGCACCGGCATGCGCATCAGCGAGCTGGCGGGGCTGACCGATGAGCAGGTGGATTTCCTTTCGGGCGTGGTCAAGGTCCGCGGCAAGGGCAAGAAAGAGCGGCTGTGTCCGTTCGGCCGGCCTGCGCACAAGGCGCTGAGGGAGGCCGTGGAGCGGCGCGATCTTTTCTGGGCCGGCCTGCAGAGAAAAGGGCCGCCTCCCGCGCTGTTTCTGAACCGGCACGGCGCGCGGCTGACGACGCGTTCGATGGAGAGGCTGATGAAAAAGTACCTGGCCTTTGCCGGGCTGAACACCGGCATGTCGCCGCACGCCCTGCGCCACAGCTTCGCGACGCACATGCTGGACGCCGGCGCCGACCTGCGCAGCGTCCAGGAACTCCTCGGCCACGCGAGCCTCTCGACGACCCAGATTTACACGCACGTTTCCGTGGAGCGTTTGAAGGAGGTCTACGAACAAGCGCACCCGCGCGCGTAGCGCGGGGCGCCAGTATTCAGTGTGCGGTGTTCAGTATTCAGTGGGAGGGGGCGGCAGCGCAGGGAGGGAGCGAATGGCCTTTGCAGCAAGCTACAGGGACTTGGTCGTCTATCAGAAGTCAAGGGCTCTGGCCAAGGAGTTGTTCGAGATATCGAAACGCTTTCCACCAGACGAGAGGTTCTCGCTGACGGACCAGGGGCGCAGGTCGTCCCGTTCCATCGGCGCCCAGATTGCGGAAGCTTGGGCAAAACGGTTCTACGAAAGGCACTTCGTCAGCAAGCTGACGGATGCGGACGGTGAGCAGCAGGAGACCCAGCACTGGGTTGATGTCGCGGGGGACTGCGGATACTTGGACGCGAACACCGTCTCCGATCTGAAAAAACGCCTGTCCGAGATTGGGAAGATGCTTCAGACGATGATCAACAAGGCCGACCTGTTCTGTGCGAAGGGCCCGCGGGTTGTTCGCGAGGACACAGCCGACTACTTCAGTACGCCCTCGCGGCTGAACACCCGCCTTCGCCAAGGCTACGGCGGGCAGGCCGAACACTGAACACCGAACACTGAACACCGAACACCGAACACCGAACACTGAACATGCTCTGGCTTCTATACAACATCCTGTTCACCCTCGGCTTCATCCTCATGCTGCCGCGCGCCTTCGTCCGCATGCTGCGCCGCGGCGGCTACGCGCGCCACTTCGGCCAGCGCCTCGGCTGGTACGAGCCCGGGGTGATGGCCCGGCTGGGGGAGGGCGATCCCGTCTGGGTTCACGCCGTCAGCGTGGGCGAGGTGTTCGTGGCCCTCCGGTTCATGGACGAGTTCCGTCAGCGCCACCCCGGCGCCCGGTTCGTGCTGTCCACGACCACGTCCACGGGTCATGCCGTCGCCGAGAGCAAGCGGCGCGATCCGGACGTCCTGCTGTATTTCCCCGTGGACTTTCCGTTCGTGGTGCGGCGGGTGCTGAAGCTCATCCATCCGAAAATCCTCGTGCTGGTCGAGTGCGAGCTGTGGCCCAATCTCATCCGCCTGGCCCGGCGCGGGGGCATCCCCGTCGTCCTGATCAACGGACGGATCTCGGCGCACTCGCACCGGGGCTACAGCAAGCTCCGGGTTTTCACCCGGCCCCTGCTCGCGAACGTGGACCTCCTGTGCGTTCAGAGCGACGCGGACCGGGACCGACTGCTGAACCTCGGTGCCGACGCCGCCCGACTCCGCGTCGTCGGCAGCGCCAAGTACGACATCGCGCCCGCGGGCGAGGGCGCAGAGGCGAACGCGCGCGCCGTGCTCCAGCAGGCCAGCGTGGGCTCCGACCGTTTCGTACTTCTCGGCGGATCCACGTGGCCGGGCGAGGAGGGCGCCCTGCTGGATATTTACAGGGAGCTCAGGGCGCGCCATCCGAAGCTGTTCCTGGTCCTCGTCCCGCGCCACGCCGAGCGGAGCGGCGCCGTCCTTCGCGAGATCGAGTCCCGCGGCCTGAGGGCCGTGCGGCGCACCGAGCTCCGGAACGGGGCCCCGGCGGCGACCCCCGAGGTGCTCCTCGTGGACACGACCGGCGAGCTGCGCGGGTTCTACGCGTGCGCCACCGTCATCTTCGTGGGCAAGAGCCTGACCGCGCGCGGCGGGCAGAACCTCATCGAGCCGGCGCTGAGCGGCAAGCCGATCCTCGTGGGCCCCCACATGGAGAACTTCGCGACCGTCGTGCAGGATTTCCTTGCGGCCGACGCGCTCCTGCAGGTGCGGGACCGCGAGGAGCTGGGAAAGGCCGTCGAGGGACTGCTGGCCGATCCGTCGCGCGGCGCGGCGTACGGCGAGCGCGCCGCGCGCCTGGTCCGCGGGAAAGCCGGAGCGATCCAGAGAACGCTGGACCTCTTGGCGTCGCTGCCGGCGTGAGCTGCCGCCCGGAACCGCATCCGGGTGTTTGACAAGCCCGGCATGCCCCTCTAGTATTCCCCGTTTTCATGGGACATCCGGAGACGTACGCGGTGGAATAACCCATGCCCACGTATGAGTACGAGTGCCTGCGCTGCGGGCATCTCTTTGAGAAATTCCAGAGGATCACCGCCCCGCCGGCGAAGCGTTGCCCGAAGTGCAGCGGCAAGGTGCAACGGCGGATCGGCGCGGGCGGGGGTTTCCTGTTCAAGGGGTCGGGCTTCTACGCGACCGATTACCGCAGCGAGAGCTACCGGAAGGGCGCCAAGGCGGAGAAGGGCGCGCCCGCCAAGACCGAGTCGTCCGCCGCCTCATCGAAGAAACCCGAGAAACCTGCAGTAAGGAAAGAGCCATGACCTCCCGAGTGAAGTGCGCGGTCTGCGGCCACGAGAACGAGCTGAAGCGGCTGTTCTGTTCCAAGTGCGGGTACCGCCTGAACCTGTCCAGTATCACGGCCGGTCGGGAGGGGGGCGGGGGGTTCCTCCGGTTCCTCGCGCGGCTCATGCGCCTGGCGTTCCTTCTCGTGCTGGTGGGCGGCCTGGGGCTCCTGCTCTGGCCGGTCAGCCCGCTCGGCGCGCGCGGGTCGGAGGCCTACGCCCGGCAGATGAACGCGAAGATGCGGACGCTCTCGATGGCGGTCGACGCCGGGCAGTTCATCGTGGAGATCGTCACGGACGAGGAGGCCAACGGCTACCTCGCGGCGCGGCTGGCGAGGGACACGAAGGCGACGCGCTCGGAAGGCTTCCGGCTGGCCCTGAGCGAGATCAACCTCGCCTTCAGGCCGGCCGATTTCGTTGTGGTTATACTCGCCAATTGGGGGCCACTTCGCCTATCGTACGAAATCACCGGAGCGCCCACGGTGGGGGACCAGGGATTCGGCCTGCGGGTCCTCGGGGCGCGCTGGGGCCACCTGCCGCTGCCCGGGCCGGCGGCGGAATGGATGACCGGCCGCCTCGCGGGGGTGTTCGCCCGCATGGAGCTCGAGCGGAAGGTGCTGGACCGCCTGGGCCGCGTCGAACTGGGCCAGGGCCGGGTGCTGGTGGCGACCCGCAGCCGCTGAAGCCTTTGGGAAGGATGAAACCCTAGAGAAGGACGGCAGCCATGAGAGACAAAGACGAATTCTTCCACATGTTGAGCAGCATAGACGGGAAGGAGTTCTCCGAATATGCCAAGCTGATCGGCGACTTCGACTTCTCCCGCTACGTGCTCAAGATCAGCCAGATCCAGCAGGAGGGCGAGGGGAGCACCACGCTGTTCCTGATCCGCGTGCCGCAGATCATCGGGGGGTTCCCGCCCCACCTGTTCAGTACGCCGGTGCGGCGCACGGCGCTGGAGGACCTGCTGACCCGCAAGATCGCCGCCAAGATCGAAGCCGTGGCGAGGTACGACGAGGAGGGCATCTCGCACCGCCGCATCAGCATCGCCTGCCCGGGCCAGAAGATCCTTCCGCGATCCTCGCTCCTGATCACCGAGGAGTACATTGAGGCCCGCATCTACGTGGACCTGCCGGCGCGACACGGCCGGGTCGCGGGCGACAGCGCCAAGAGGGTCTTCTTCGATGACCTCCCGGGCATCGTCAATTCCGCGCTGATCTACTGCAACCTGAACGAGAGCGAGGTTGAGGATTTCGTCAACGGCATGGAAGACGCGGACCAGGTGCGGCAACTGCTGCCGACCCGCGGGTGGGTCAGCTTCGTCGCTGAGGGCGCGCTGATGGCGCGGGCGGGCAGCTCGGACCTCCCCGACTACGAACAGTTGGTCCCGCTCTCCGTGGCGGATGACCTGGCCGTCAGCGTGGACGTGCCCAACGGGGGATCGGTCAGGGGGTTCGGCGTCCCGTCCGGCGTGACCGTCATTGTCGGCGACGTTTATTCCGGCCGCGTCGAGCTCATGCGGGCGCTGGCCAACGGCATCTACAACCACGTCCCGGGTGACGGGCGCGAGCTCGTGATCACGGTGCCGGACGCCGTCTGCATCACGGCCGAGGAAGGGCGCAGCGTTCAGCGCGTGGACATCAGCGCGTTCCTGCCGGAACGCGGCGCGGCGAACATGAAGCAGTTCTCGTGCG
>JAZDKK010000036.1:0-26873 GCA_043803015.1 Verrucomicrobiota bacterium | reverse complement strand
TCTCCATCTCGTAGAACAGCCGGAAGAAGCCGCGTATGACGGCTTTCAGAATTCTCGCCAGCAGTTTCATACAACCCACCCCCGGTCCGGCCCGCGCGGCGGGCCTACACCACGGCCTTCCTGAGGGCCGTCTTCAGCCCTTCGATGCCGTCGCCCTGCGCCGCGGAGACCTGAATCGCCTTCTGCTTGGTGCGGCGCCTGAACTCCTTCAGGAAGTCCGCCGCTTCGGGAAGATCCATCTTGTTGGCCACCACGAGGTGCGGGCGCTGGGCCAGGTCCTCGGAGTACAGCTTCAGCTCCTTGCGCAGGCTGAGGTAATCGTCCGAGGGGTTGCGGCCGTCCACGCCGGCCATATCGATCACGAACAGCAGGAACTTCGTGCGCTCGATATGGCGAAGGAAATCGTGGCCGAGGCCGACGCCCTTGTGCGCGCCGTCGATCAGGCCGGGAATGTCGGCCACGGTGATCTTCGCGTAGTCATCGAACCGCATCGTGCCGACGACGGGATGCAGTGTCGTGAACGGATACGCGGCGACCTTCGGGCGCGCGGGGCTGATCGCGCGGAGCAGGGTGGACTTGCCCGCGTTCGGGTAGCCGACGAGGCCGATGTCGGCCACGGTCTTCATCTCGAGAATCAGGGTCTTGCGCTCGCCGGGCGTGCCCGGCGTGGATTCGCGCGGCGCCTGGTGCGAGGGCGTCGCGAAGTGCATGTTGCCGCGTCCCCCCCGCCCGCCCTGGGCCACGAGCAGCTCGTCGCCCGCCTTCAAGACCTCGCCCACGGGTTCGTCCGTCTCGGCAACCCGGGCCACCGTGCCGCACGGCACCTTGATGTAGAGGTCTTCCCCGTCCCGCCCGTTGCATTGTCTCCCGCGCCCCTGCCCGCCGTGCGTCGCCCGCTGCAGGGGCTGGTAGTACAGGTCGAGCAGGGACGCCGTGTCGGTGCTGGCGCGCAGGAACACGCTGCCGCCCCGCGCGCCATCGCCGCCGTCGGGTCCGCCGTAAGGGATGTACTTCTCGCGGCGGAAGGACACGCTCCCGTCCCCGCCGTTGCCGGCGTAGACCTGAATCCTTACGCGGTCTGCGAATGTGATGCCTTTCATGGAAATTCAACCCCGGCGGACACTGCATACCACGAAAGAGGAGTGGGCGGAATGCAAAAGGGCGAGCCCGTAGACTCGCCCCCTGCCAAGCTGCGCAGTGTCGGTTACGCCGTGGCCGGCCCGCGGATGTTGATCCGCTTCCCGCCCCGGTCGAATACCACCACGCCGCCGGTCAACGCAAAGAGGCTGCAGTCGCGCGCCATCTTCACGTTCTCGCCGGCCACGAACTTGGAGCCGACCTGGCGCACGAGGATGCTGCCCGCCGTGACGACCTCCCCGCCGTACGCCTTGATGCCGCGCCGCTGGCCTTGGCTGTCCCGGCCGTTTCTTGAGCTGCCCTGTCCCTTTTTATGTGCCATGGTACGTCCTCCCCGTCACTTCGCGGCGATCTTCTCTATCTCGATCTTCATCAGCTCCTGGCGGTGGCCGATTTTCTTGTGGTAGCCCTTGCGGCGTTTCTTCTTGAAGGAAATCACCTTGCGCCCGCGCAGGGTCGCCAGCACTTTGGCGGTCACGGCGGCGCCGGACACGTCGGGAGTCCCCACGGTCAAATCTTTGCCGTCGGATACCGCGAGCACGCGGGGCAACTTGACGCTCTTCCCGGTCTCCGCTTCCAGAAGCTCGATCTCGAGCACGTTGCCCTTCTGAACCCGGTACTGCTTCCCGCCGGTCTCCACTACCGCATACGCTTCCATAGGCTCCCTCTCTCTCGACAAGGCCGCACAAGGTACGCGAGAACGATGAGGCTGTCAATGTTGTGGTAGGGACGGCTCTCCCCGCCTGCAGCGCTTCGCGCAGCGATGCGGGCAGGCGAGCGCGCCCTACCAACGACTTACTCCGGAACCCCAACGCCCAAGCATTTGGCCAGGCATCGGCCCAGTCCATCCACAAACTGCTGGACTCCAAAGCGTTCCGCACTCCGGCGGATGGCGCCGGTGTCCCACTTCGTATCCGCGCAGGCTTCCACCGCGCCGAGAAGCGCCCCCTCCGTCTGCTCTCCGAAGAAGATGCCCGAGACGTTCTCGGCCACGGATTCCAGCACCCCGCCTCGGCCATAGGCCACCACCGGGCGGCCGCACGCTTGCGCCTCAACCGGAACGATGCCGAAGTCCTCCTCCCCGGGGAACACCAGGCACCGGCAGGCGCGGTAGAGGTCCCGGATCTGATCATCGGAGAGCCAGCCCAGGAATTCGATGTTCGGCCCGGCCAATTTCCGCAGGGCATCGTACTCGGTGCCGGTCCCCACGATCTTGAGTGGGTAGCCAAGGCGGGTGTAGGCGCGCACGGCCAGGTCCAGGCGCTTGTACGGCACGAGCGCCGACACCACGAGATCGAAGTCCCAGCTCCCGCCTTCGGCCGGCGTGAAGAATTCCGTGTTGACCGGCGGGTACACCACCTCCGTGTCGCGTCCGTAGAACGACTGGATCCGATGCTGCACGTGCTTGCTGAGCGTCACGAACAGGTCTACCCGTTCGGACGTCCGTTTGTCCCACTCCCGCAACGTCGCCAGGATGGGCGACACGATGGCTTTCTTCAGCCGGTTCCGCCCGAAATACTCCTCGTAGAACGTCCATGCGTACCGCATCGGCGTGAAACAGTAACACAGGTGCTTCGTTCCCGGGTGGGGCCGCAGGCCCTTCGCCACGCAGTGGCTCGTGCTGATGAGAAGATCGGCCGGCGGCGCGCGCAGACCCTCCATGGCCGAGGGGAAGAGCGGCAGGAAGTTCCGGTACCACTTCATGACGCCGGGCACGTGCTGGAGCCACGAGGTGGTTACCTTGTGCGTGCGGATCCGGTCGGAAATCTGCGCGGCATTATAGATCAGGGTGAAGACAGGGGCCCGCGGAAAAGCGTCGCAGAGGAGCTCGAGGACCTTCTCCCCTCCCCGCATGCCGGTCAGCCAGTCGTGCGAGAGCACCACGTTCAGGCCCGCCCAATTATCTGGATATTTCACAGGCATGTGTTTTTCACGCCAAGTCCAGGCTGTGTTCGTAGGCTTTGAGGGTCATCGCGGCCGTTCGCGTCCACGTGAACTTGGCCGCCTGCTGCAGTCCCTTTTCAGCCAATCCCGCGGCCAGCGCCTGGTCCTGCAGGACGCGGGCCACGGCGGCAGCGGCCTCGCGCGTGTTGTCCGGATTCACCAGGAGGGCGGCCTCGCCGGCTACTTCCGGCAACGAGCTCCGGTTGCTGCACACCACCGGCGTGCCGCACGCCATGGCCTCCAGCACGGTCAGGCCGAACCCCTCGTATTTTGACTGGAGGAGCAGGACATCCGCCTCCTGGTACTCACGCACCAGGTCCGGCCCGGACCTGTACCCGGCCCAGTCGATCCAGCGGTTGAGGCCCCGCTCGTCCGCCAGCCGCGGCGCTTCCGGGTACCGCGGGTCCGGCGGCCCGACGATCTTCAGCCGCACCTCGAACGGGCACAGGTCGCGAACGCGCGCAAAAGTCTCCAGCATGCCGGGAACGTTCTTGTAGGGGTCGAAGCGGCCGACGTACAGGACGGTTTTGATCTCGCGCGGTTTTCTGGCGGACGGCTTGTACTCCGCCGCCACGCCGTTCGGGATCACGATCACCCGGTCCTGGCGGTTGGGCGGAATCTTCAACTGCTGGATTACGTCGGTCCGCGACGAGCTGCTCACGGTCAGGATCAGGTCGGCCCGCGCCCCGACTTCGGCCATGAGCCGGCGGAAGAGGGGAAGCAGGCGCGTCTTCAGCGCCTTCGGGGTCAGCTCCGGGAAGAGCAGGGGGATCATGTCGTGGATGGTCACCAGGCAACGCGGCCGGGCGGCCCGGCCCCGCGGAAACGCGAGCAGGGGCACCATGTAGTTCGGCGAATGGAACACGTCGAGACGCAGACGCTTGAGCAGACCGGGCATCAGGACCAGGCCGTGAGGAGAGAACAGGCCGTAGGTCAGCAGTTTCGAGCTGAAGTTGGGGGCATGGTTCAGCCCGATCAGCTCACGCTCCCGTTCCATCGTCTCGGGATCGTTGAAGAAGAGCACGTATTCGTTGCTGGTGTCGAGGCACACCAGGTTCTTCAGGAGCTCCTGCGTGTACGTCCCGATCCCGGAGATCTCCGGGAAAATCCATCTGGCATCGATCCCGATCTTCATGGTCACCCAGCTTTGTGCGGCATCACATTGCTCCTAAGGCGCGAACATGCGGTACACCGCCCACGTCTTCCGCGCCGTATCGTCCCACGAGAATTGCCGCGCGCGCTCGAGCCCCTTCGCGCACAGCTGCGCGCGCCGCTGCCGGTCCGAGAGAAGCGCCCGCACTCGCGCAGCCCAGTCCTCCGCATCAAACCGTCCACCAGCTCCGCCGCGTCCGCCACGACCTCGGGAAGCGACGCCGTGTTCGATGAGATCACCGGCGTGCCGCACGCCATGGCCTCCAGCGGCGGGAACCCGAACCCTTCGTACAGGCTCGGGAATACGAACAGCTCTGCCCCCGCGTACAACGCCGGCAGCAAGTCCTCCTCCACGTACGCCAGGTGGCGGATGTCCGAGGCGCGGGAAGAATTCCGCATGCGTTCGAGGATCGGCCCGTATTTCCATCCCCGCCCGCCGGCGATGACGAGGTCACCGTGGAAATCGCCCAGCCGCTCGAAAACATCCACGAGAAGTTCGACGTTCTTGCGCGGCTCCAGCGTGCTGACCATGAGAAGGTAAGGCCGCTCCAGCTTGAGCCGCTGACGGGCTTCCGCGATGGCAGCGTCGCCGGGCCGCCGGATCCCGTCCGCCAGCCCGAGGAGGATTGGAAATATCTTCTCGTGGCGGACCTTGAGCAGTTCTTCCACCTCGCGCGCGGTGAAAACCGAGTTGGTGATGATGGCGTCGGCGTCGCGCACGGTTTTTTTCATCTGGCGTGTGAGGTGCTGGAGGTTCTTCGCCTCGAGGGTGTCCGGCCAGCGCAGGAAGGAGGTGTCGTGGATGGTGACGACGGAGTGGCCGCGCCGCAGGGGGGGGCGGACGAAATTCGGGAAATGGTACACATCGGCCGGCCCGGCGAACCAGTCGAACGGGGGCCAGCCGATGGTCTTCCACGCCTTCTGCACGATGCGGCCGGGGCACCAGTGAATGGCCTTCTCCGTAGTGCCGGGGACAACGAAGGGGCGGCCCTTGCGCCTGAAGTCGAAGTAGAACAGGCGGATCTCGTCCCCATCCGCCCACGCCCCGAGATGCTCCGCCAGCGACTTGGTGTACCGGCCTACGCCGGCGCGCTGGGCCATCGCCGCCTGGATGTCGATCAGCACGCGCATGGGCGGGATTTAACCATGAAACCGGCCGAATCCCACGACAAACTTTGGGGCCTAGAATGGATCAAACAGAGTGTTGTCCGCCCCGCCCAACCAGCCGATGCTGGAGTCTTGGAACCCGCCCGCCTTGATTGAGAGCGCGAGTTTTTCTTGGCTCACGTGGCCATCGCACCAGACGACGTTGGCTTTCCCATTGTGCCGAAAATGAATGGACGGATCCGTTCTGCGCTCGAGTTGCGGCTCCTTCTCGGCCATGTGCTGATACGGTTCCGCAAAGGAGTACTCGATCAGATACCGTCGCCCACCTGCGCTCTTCGGATACGCGGCGTCCGCGAACATAACCGTCTGCGCGGGGTGCACTATCGCGCCGGGCGACACACCCGCAGCGACACCTTCCGCCGAGTACCCCACCCAGTACGACCGCGACCCCACGCCCACGGCATTGTAACCGTACCCGCCGCAGCCCGACTCGAACGCATCAAGAGCTGTGTTCGTCTCCACGTTCCTCAACGCGGGGCAACGCCGGATCTCCTTGCCGCCGCCCAGGTATGGCAACAACGGGCTCTTCATCCCGTCGAAGGGCTCCGAATCCGATGACCGGACACCGTGCCACCGCGCGAGGTTCGCGCCATGAATGTCCGGGGCCGCCGCCACGTACGCGCCGTGGTCCGCGGCGTACAGCATGTTCGCGAGGTACAGCTGTTTCAGGTTGCTGGAGCACTGCGTGGCATGGGCCGCCCGCTGGGCGGCCACCATCGCGGGCATGAGGATCGCGGAGAGCACACCGAGGATTGCGACCACGACGAGGAGCTCCACCAACGTGAAGCCTGCCGCCGTTTTTCCAAGGGTTGGAAAACTACAGCAGCTTTTTTCCAATGGTTGGAAAAAATCGGCTCTTCGAGGTGTTCTCATGTCACGGTCCCTCCTGCTCGTTTTCCGCGACTCGGTAAAACGTGAAGGCCGAAGTCGAATTTGCGTCGATGAAGGTATGAAATGCTTTGTCCCCTGGGACCGCATCCCCTAGGTTCGTCCACTCCGCGCCGAAGGTTGTCGTGCATTGCACGCGGTAGGTCCTGCCCGTCCCTGCGTACCACGAGATTGCCGCCGTGTTCCCCGTGCGCGCTATGGAGACACCCGCGAAGTGGATCACCCCCACGGCGCGGAGGTCGAAGCCGTCGGTACTGACGGGCACGGCCGACGTGAGCGATGCACGTTGATCGTCGTAGTAGGGGTCATAGACGGCGTGCGCGAACGTGTCCGTGGTGCTGCCGTCTCCGACCACGTCCACCAGGCGGACGTACCGGATGTTGTTCAGGTCCACCGCGCCGTTCGTCACGGCGGGATCATTCGTCAGGGCCGAGAGGTCGAAGGGCGTGCCATACTCGATGCGGTGTTTCCCCGCCACCCCGTCCAGTAGGGTGCTATCCTGGCTCGCAAACCGGTTGCTCTCGAAGTTGTTGAACGCATACACCAGCTCCGTGTTGAGACAGGTGACGGGGAAGCGTGCCCACGCGGAAGTCTCGCTCGCCACGTCAACGAAGGCGAGCTCAGCGTACGTGAAGGTATTGGTGGAGCCCTCCCGTGAAGTGCCGGTCCAGTCGGATGCATCGGTGAAGCCGTTCTCAAACACGGCGAAGTCCGGACCAGGCCTGTTCCAGATCGGGGCTTCAAACGTCACGACGACGGACCCGGCGTTGCCCAGCGAGAGGACATGACGGGTCGTTCCGCCGAGGGTGAAGTCGGCGGGCCTTCCAACGATCGCGTTGCTGACGGTGCAGTCGAGGGCGTCATCGTTGTGCGCATAGCCGCCACTGTTTGCATCCGGCCGCACATAATCGACATAGCCGTTGATCCAACCCAAGAACACCGACG
The DNA here is from genome assembly GCA_043803015.1 of Verrucomicrobiota bacterium. Classification (GTDB taxonomy): domain Bacteria; phylum Verrucomicrobiota; class Kiritimatiellia; order CAIQIC01; family JAGNIJ01; genus JAZDKK01. The sequence continues at coordinate 19,640 of JAZDKK010000036.1, read as the reverse complement.
AGGTGCCGGCAACGCCCGCGTACTCATCCGGGAAAGGGCCAGCGACGGTCCGGCAGACAGCCGTTCCCAGGAGGACCCACGCGGCGAGCATCTGGCGCCCGGCCGGGTTCATGCTCCCATCGCCCTCCGCCGCACCCACCATCCAGACAGGCCCAGCATGACCAGAACAAACGGCGCCGGTTCCGGGATGGCGAATTCCCCCGCCGGCGCGAAGCCGTAGTACTGCGCGGTCCCGCCGTTGAACGGGTCCGCCTGGTTCATGTACGCGATGTAGTTCGTACCGTCGTGGCCGAAGACCGCGACCTTGTAGTTCGCGTTGTCCAGGTTCGGGACGTACATGAACTCCTCGGCCAAGGCCGGGTTGTACACTCTCAATCCATTATGCTGCCAACCCGCGGCCCAGATCCGTCCGCCCGCGTCCACCGCCAGCGAACCGATGTCGCCCCCTTCGCCGAAGTCGTAGATCAGCTCTCCGTCGGTGATGGACAGGGGCGAGCTTTCGATTGCTGTGTCGAGTTGGGCTTTCGTGAAGCGGTAGACTTTGCCGTCGTCGTTGTCTCCCACGTACAGATTCCCGGACTCGTCGGCTGTGAAGCCGGTGCTGTACACCGAAACGTCGTCGATCACGATGCGGTTGGTGCCGCCGGAAAGGCTTATCCAGCGGATCCCGTGCCGGTCCCCGCCGCTGCCCGTATCGGCCCCGCCGACGAAGAGCCCGTTCGCGTCGCGGAACACGCCGTGGAAATTCTGCAGGGTCACCCCTATATTCGTGAAGCCCGCATCAGCAGGCGCGGATGGATCAAACTGCGAGACAGGGCTGGAACCCCATCCGCCGTGCCCGATCGCCGCCGTGGCGCTGTTCCACACGGTCATAAAGGATGGGTCGATGCCTACCGGCTCGTTCTGGAACGGGGTGTACGCCGCGGCGTTCCACAGATCTTGCAGGTACAGGTTGCCCGTTTCGGCAAACACGTACCGCCCGTCCGGCAGGTGGGCCAACGCGGTGCCCCCGAAGGCCTGTGACAGACTGGGTAACGAGAACTGGATCCAGGACGCCTGCGCCGGCATGAGCCCAAGGAAGGCGGTGAGCGAGGCCGCTACGACCCGCCGAACCGACACACTTTTCACTGTCTTTCTCCTGCTCCAAACGCGGGAGCGGTAGGCCCCGGCGTTTTCGATCACGCACGAGGCGGGTTCATCCGCGATGGGGCAGGAGAGGGAAGAACAAAAAAAGCCTTCACCTTTCCCGAACAAGGAGTGTGAAGGCCGAAGCGTTCCACTCATCCTCCTCCGTCGCGAAAGAGTTTATGAGCTCACGGTGAAGAGACGCGTCTTCTGGCTTCCGGCTTCGGACCTACTTCCCCGCCTTCCCATCCTGGCGCCCTTGCGCGATCCGGACAGTGGCCATGGGGGTTCGTAGCCGGTTACAGCGGCGCGACCGCGTCCGATTCTCACGGACTTCCGTTGGTCTCTCCACCACCGACAGAACTCTACCAAAGAACCGGGGACACGTTAGAAGGAGCGGCCTGCTTTGTCAAGCGGCGGCCTACTCGCCGATGACGGTGACCACGATGCGGCGTTCGCGGCCCTTGGTGCCGCACTCGATATGAAAGATCTGCTGCCACGTCCCCAGCACGACCTGCCGGTTCCGGACGGGAACTGTCAGCGAGGCGCCGAGCGACGTAGCTTGGAGGTGCGAGTGCGCATTGCCATCATGCCACGCCTGCTCATGAGCGTATTTGCGGCCGGGAGGGATCAGGCGGTCGAGCGTTTTCGGCAGGTCTTCTTCCAACCCGGCCTCGCATTCGATCGTCCCTACGGCCCCTGTGCTGCCGACGTTGAAAATCTGAGCTATCCCGTTGGTCACGTTCGATTGCACAACGATCTCCTGCACGTGGTCGGTGATGTTGCACACGTCCCCATGCCGCCGGGTTTGAATGATTACGTCCCCCTGAAATACCATGGCTTCCTCCCTCCTGATCTGCCCCGGCTCCCCGTGGACCGGAGCGCGCGCTCCTATCGTCGCAACGCCTCCGCTGCGGCCGGCGGCAAGACGAGCTTCAGCTCGCCTTTGCCGAGGGTATTCATGTCCACTTCCACGCAACAGAGCTTCTTCACGTCGATTCGCAACGCTGCCGTTCCCACCGCCTGGCCTATGATTCGCCCCAAGTCCGGTTCATGCCCAACCACGGCGACCGGTCCTTGTGCGTCGCCCGCGGCCGACAGCGCCTTCCTGAACGCCTTGAAATCGCTTCCAGGATTCAGGTGCCGCGTTACAACAATCCTCGCGCTCGCTAGGCTGTTGGCGAGAATCCCTGCAGTCTGGCGCGCCCTGACGGCCTCGGAAGTGATGATGGCATTCACCTTGTCGTAGATTCTCGCGAGGGACTTGAACATGGCTTCGGCATCCGCCCGGCCCTGGCTGGTCAGCGGCCGTGCCATGTCTTCGCCGGAGAAGGGCGGTTTATCCTCCGCTGCAGCGTGTCGGATGAAGAGCACTCGCACGATAATGCCGCGCCTCCTATACCCCATTGACTTCTCTGGGCTGCCGCCTAGAATCCCATGCTAGCCCAGAATGCCCGATGGTGTAATGGTAGCACAACAGACTCTGGATCTGTTTGTCTAGGTTCAAGTCCTAGTCGGGCAGCCACCTGCAGAACAAGCCCCGCTTCGGCAACAACGTCGCCTTTTCTCACCCCTGAGATCAGCTTGTCCGCATGGGCATCAGGACGTAGAGGAAGGGGATATCCGACTTGATCACACCCGGGCTGAGATCATCCGTAAGCTCAAGGTACACCTCGTCCTTGGCCAGCGTCTTCAGCGGATCCATTAGGAATTCCGGGTTGAATGCGACGGTAAGCGCTTTGCCGCTGTAGTTTACCGCCAGCGTTTCGCGCGCCTCCCCGACCTCAGGAGTAACCGCTGTGATCTCGAGCTTGTTCTTTCCGAACGCCAGCTTAACGGAGTTCGACTTCTCGCTCGAAATCAGCGAAACGCGCCGCAAAGCGATCAGGAGACCTTCCCGCTCAAGCTTCACGCGCTCTTCGCACTGCGCCGGGATGACTTGGCGGAAGTTCGGGTACGTCCCTTCAACCAGCTTCGAGACAATCACCATCTCGTCGAATTCAAACGCTATCTGGTTTTCTGTGGCCTGGATTTTCAGTACCCCTTCGTCCTTAAGGGTTTTCAGCAGCTCATCGACCGTCTTGAACGGCAGAACCAGATCACCCTCAGCGTCCTTCGGAAACTCCATTTCCTGCTCGAAGAGCGCCATTCGGCGCCCGTCCGTTGCGACCACGGCTAGTTTGTCACCTTTGAAGCTCAGGAGGACACCGTTGAGAATGTACCGCGACTCGTCCGTGGACGCGGCATAGCTCGTGTTTCGCAGCATCTCCTTGAACATCAGCTGGTCCATCGTGTAGTTGCGTCGGCTTTCCAGCTTCGGGAGCGGGGGGAACTCGTCTTCTGAAATCCCCAGGATCTTGAAGTACGAGGATCCGCATCGGATCGTGGTGACATCCTTGTCATCGGTGTCGATTTCAATGTCGTTCGCCGGCAACTCACGAAAGATATTGAAAATGCGGCGGGCCGGCAGCGTGGTGGCACCCACGCGGCTTACCTCTGCTGCGACGCCGGTGCGTACGCTGACCTCGAGATCCGTTGCCGACAGCCAGAGCTTGTCCTTGTCAGTTTTGAGCAGGATGTTTTGCAGGATCGGCAAGGTTGTTCGAACGCTGACCACCGATTGAATCCTCTGGAGCGCCTCTAGAATGATGTCTTTGCTCACCTTAAGTTTCATGTTGGTCCCCTCCGGGCTTTGTCAACAGCGGACTGGTATTACGGGATGATCAAACCCTATTCAGTATTATTATTATGCTGTGTTAGTGGCGTTAACAGCAAGAAGAGTTTGAACGTTGGTGGGGGAGCAGGAGCCCCGCATCTGTTAGCAACCGTGTTGAAAGAAGCGGTGCAACTGCCTTCATTCACAGAGCAACTCGCGTTGCTCTACTTGACGGGACCTCGCCCAACAGCTTGCTCATCCAGTTGTCCACAGCGGGCATCAAGAAAGGGGCAGAAAAAGGCGACACTAACGCTGGCCAAGGCGCTGTTTGATTACGGCCACGGCCTGGCGGAACGAGGAATCTGACTTCAAGCGCTCCGAAACAATGCGGCAGGCGTGAAGAACTGTCGCGTGATTGCGGCCGAAGGCGTTTCCAATGGCGGGAAGCGACTGCTCGGTCATCGTGCGGCAGAGGTACATGGCCACCTGCCGCGGGAAAGCAATGGCCTGAGGCCGCTGCTTGCTCGTCATGTCGCCGAGCCGGATATCGTAGTACTCTGCGACGGCGCGCTGGACCGCCTCGGCGGTAAGGGCCTCATGCTGTTCCTGGTCGAGCGTATCGCGAAGGAGGTTTTCGAGGGTCTCCATGGTGGTTTCGCGGCCCGTCAGGGAACTGTAGGACGCCACGCGGATGAGGGCGCCTTCCAACCGACGGATGTTGGAACGGACATGCTCGGCCATATACAGGAGGATTTCGTCAGGAAGCGAAAGATTGAGCTGTTCCTGCTTCTTGCGGAGGATGGCGATCCTGGTTTCGATATCGGGCAATTCGAGCTCGGTGACCAAGCCCCACTCGAAACGTGAAACCAGGCGCTGCTCAAGGCCCGGCATTTCGCTGGCTGGACGGTCGCAGGTGAGGACGATCTGCTTGTGGTTCTCGAAAAGCGCGTTGAAAGTATGGAAGAACTCCTCCTGCATGCGCTCCTTGCCGGCGAGGAAGTGAATGTCATCGATGAGAAGAAGATCCATGGTGCGGTACTTCTTGCGGAACTGCACCAGACTCTTGCGCTGAAGCGCATCGATGTACTCGTTGAAGAACTCCTCGCAGCGCGCGTAGCACACGGTCATCTTGCTGCGGGGCAGCACGTAGTGACCGATAGCCTGCATGAGGTGCGTTTTGCCCAGGCCCACGCCGCCGTAGATGAACAAGGGGTTGTACGCCCGGGCGGGGGACTGGGCTACGGCAAGGGAAGCCGCGTGGGCAAAGCTGTTAGACGGGCCCACGACGAACGAATCGAAGGTGTACTTCGCGTTTAAAATCGGCTGGGATCGGGCATGGTGCGGCGCGGCCTGAGCTTCGGCCTTCTTCCGGTCTGCAGACTCTTCGGCATGGGGCGGCTTCTTGGACGCGTCCACGGCGAAGTGGATATCGATCTCCGAGCCGGAAACCGTTGCCAAGGCGCTGCGTAGAAGAGGCAGGTAGTTCTCGACAAGCCAGGACTGGTAGAAATCGTTCGCGACGTTGAGAACCAGCGTGTCGTCCTTCAGGCTTTTCGGCTCGATAACGGCGATCCAGCGATCGTAGACGTCCTTAGGTAAGGTTGCGGCCAAGTGCTTGCACGCCTTGGCCCACACCGTCGCCGCATGCGTATCCACGTTCCAAATCCCCCGCTCGAAAATCGCCCGCCGCCTAAGCGGCGAACCGCTGTTTGCCTGTGCCCTGGACGTGCGATGGTAACGCGCAACCCGACTCCGCTTCAGACTGCGCGAGCAACAGCGGGATAATCTGCGACACTCGGATCCAAAATGCCAGACTGAAAAAGCGCGGTGTCGAACTCGAGATTTTTTTCCGTGACGAGCCGCGCGACTTGGATGACATTCCTTACGTTTCCTTTTTTCAGTGGCTTACAAAAACTCTCGTTAATTATCCCGCGATTTGTTAACAGGTTATCAACACCTGTTGACCGCCCATCCTTGTGCCTGTACGAACGTGAGCCTAGGCGAAGCGCGGACAGGAACAAGGGAAAAGGTGACAAAGTGCGCGGAAAAAATCACCGCCACAAGGAGTGGTATCGCACATCACTGCAACCACGAGGTGTAGCACGCGCCGCGAACGCAACTTTCTTACGCGCAGGGGCAGAAAAAGCTTGAACTGAAAAAATCGACACGCTTGCGCAAGGGTCCGTGGACCCCTGGCGCACGTGATCGGGTGATCCAAACCGCAGCCGCGATGAAGAAGCTAACAGATGCCGTACTCCTCGTCGGCACGCCCACCGCGACGAGCGACCTTCGCTACGTAACCGGGTTCTCGGGCGTTGATGCCGTCGTGTGCCTGGTGTCGTCCGCGGGCGCGTACCTCGTCGTTCCGCTGATGGAACTCGGTCGCGCAAGGCGGGAGGTGAACAAAGGCGTGCGCGTATTGACTCCGGGTCACCTCGTGCCGCGAAAGGGCGATGAACGCAGGCTCAGCGCATGGGTGCTTGGCCTGCTCCGCCACGTGGGTGTCCGGCGCGTCCGCGTGCCGCCCGCGTTCCCGCTGGGCATTGCGAGACGTCTTGAAGGAGCGGGCATCGTGCTGCGCGTAGCGCGGCGTGCGCTGTTCCCGGAGCGCGCGGAGAAGACGGCAATGGAGCTCAAGAAAATGCGCGTCGTCCAAAGAGCTGCGGTGGCTGCGATGCGGGCGGCCGTGCGCGAGATTGCCAGGGCGCGAACCGACCCCGAAGGATACCTGGTTGTCGGAGCGAAGCGGCTCACGGCGGAGGACGTACGAAGGATCATCGATGGAGAGTTGCTGAGCAGAAACTGCGTCGCGCCGGAAACAATCGTAGCCTGCGGCGCGCTCTCCGCCGATCCGCACGAACCGGGCCACGGCCCGCTGCGCGCGGGGCAACCGATCGTAATCGACATCTTTCCGCGGCACCGGGCACACGGCTACTGGGGCGATCTCACGCGAACGGTCGTGCGGGGGAGAAGCCCGGAAGCCGTCCGGAAAATGTTTGCCGCCGTGAAGGCGGCGCAACAGGCAGGGCTGGCACAAATGCGAGCGGGGGCCGCGGTGGGGAAGATCCATCACACGGTCGAGAGGGAGTTCAGCGCGCGGGGCTTCAAGACGACGAGGACAGCCGAGCGCGCCGAAGGGTTCACACACAGCACGGGGCACGGAGTGGGACTGGACATCCATGAAAGACCGTCGGTCGGTGCGGGAAGAGATCGGTTGAAAAAGGGGAACGTGGTTACAATAGAACCGGGGCTGTACTACCGTGGAGTGGGCGGAGTGCGGATCGAGGATGTGGTGGTGGTGACCGCGCGAGGGTGGCGGTACCTTGCGACGATGGGAAAACGCCTTGAGGTCTAAGCGCATGACGGCGTGCCTAATGGTCGTCTCACGGCTGGCGTGGATTGTCGTGGCGCTGGTCGCCGTGTGGGCGTATCTGCGCTGGTTCGAGTGGCGGAACCTCTACTATCCCTCCCGGACCGTCGAAACAACACCGTCAACGTTAGGCCTTGACTACGAGGATGTTACGTTCATATCCGAAGACGGCAGGGTGCTGCGCGGATGGTGGATCCCGCACAAGCAAGCGAGGGGCACCGTCCTGCACTGTTCGGGCAACGCGGGCAATATCGGCGACCGCGTGGGCCTGGCCGCGGACCTGCACCGGCTCGCCGTAAACGTGTTCCTCTTCGACTACCGGGGCTACGGCGAAAGCCGCGGTGTGCCCACCGAACGAGGGACGTACGCGGACGCGCGGGCGGCGTACGAGGTCGTGCGGGCCAGGTACCGCGATGCCGACGACCCGCCGGTGATCCTTCACGGCCAGTCGCTGGGCGGCGGCGTGGCGATCCAGCTGGCGCTCGACAAACCGGTCCGCGCGCTCGTGATCGAGAGCGCGTTCCCGTCGACCGTGGACATGGCGCTCCACGTCTATCCCTGGCTGCCGGTGCGGGCCATGTGTCACTTCAAGTACGACTCGCTCTCGAAAGTCGGCAGCGTCCGCATTCCAAAGGTCTTCGCACACAGCCGAGACGACGAGATGATCCCGTACGAACTGGGGCGGAAACTCTACGAAGCGGCGGCGGAGCCGAAGCAATTCTGCGAGCTCGAGGGTCTGCACAACGACACGGGATGGAGCACAAACCCGGAATACTGGAAAGCCGTGGAACAGCTTGTTCGCCGGGTGTTTGGAGAACCGGGCGCAGGGCCTGGCGGCGGCGTGCAATAAACAGTCGAGTTCGCCGTTGTATGTAGGGACCGGAGAAACCCGGTTCGGAAAGGAGCGGCAACTGTGAACATATGGAGAACGATTGGACTGGTGGGGGTAGTGGTCACCTTGTGCGGTGCGGCACACGCACAGCCAGGAGGGCCCTGCCCGGCAGGAGGCCGTCACGAAGGCGGACGGTTCGGCGGGGGCCCGGGCATCCAGGGCCTGTTGCGCGATCCGGAAGTCGCGAAAGAGATGGGCGTAACCGATAAACAGCTCGCCGCGCTGCGCGACGGCGCCTACAAGATGGAGCGTGAGCTCATCAAACTGCGGGCCGACGGTGACCTCGCGCGTCTGGAAGTCAAACACCTCCTGGACCAGGATCAGCCGGACCAGGAAGCGCTCGGCAAGGCCATTGAGGAAGCCGGGCGGATCCAAACCCAGATTCGGAAAGCCAAGCTCCTGGAGCAGGTGCGCGTGCGGCAGATCCTCGGGAAGGACACCGTGGCGAAACTGCGGGAGGAAGGGCGCGAACGCCGGGAGGAGCGCTGGGAGAAGCGTCGCGGACAACGCATGGGCGGCGAGGATCACGGTGAACGACCCAGAGGACCGCGCCCGGATGACGACGACGACCCCGAAGACGTGGACGACTGAAACGGCGGTTGCTCAGGAGGAAGCCGGATGGAAACATCCGGCTTTCTTATTCCCTACTCCTCGCGGCTGACGTCGGCGCCGAGCGCGCGGAGTCGCTCGTCGATGCGCTCGTACCCGCGGTCAATCAGCTGGGCGTTGTCGATTGTGCTCTCGCCCCGCGCGCACAGCGCGGCAATGACGAGCCCCATACCGGCGCGGATGTCGGGTGTCGTGAGGTGGGTCCCATGCAAGCGCGAGGGCCCGGTGACGAGCACGCGATGAGGATCACACTGGATCAACTGGGCGCCCATCTCAATGAGACGGTCCACGAAATACATGCGGCTTTCGAACATCTTCTCGAAGAACAGCATGACCCCTTTTGCCTGCGTCGCCAGCACGATGGCCACGCTCATGAGGTCGGACGGGAAAGCGGGCCAGGCACCGTCCTCGATCTTGGGGATAGCGCCCCCCAGGTCGCTCTCGATACGGAGCGTCTGCCGCGCCGCCAGGGTTACCCGGCCGGGCCGGACGGTGAGGGCGACCCCCAGCCGACGGAAGCATCGTTCCATCATCGCAAGGAATCCCGTGTCCGGAATATCGGGTATCGCCAACTCCCCGTGCGTTGCCGCCGCGGCGGCGATGAAACTCCCGACCTCAATGTGATCGGGGCCGACCGCGTGGGACGCGCCGTGAAGGCGGCGTACCCCCTCGATGCGGACCAGATTGGTGCCCAGGCCCTGGATGCGGGCGCCCATCTTGTTCAGGAGCCAGCCGAGGTCCTGGACGTGGGGCTCGCAAGCGGCGTTGAAAAGGGTTGTCGTCCCTTCGGCCACGGTGGCGGCCATCAGGATGTTCTCGGTGGCCGTGACGCTGGCCTCGTCGAGGAGGATATCCGCGCCGCGAAGCTGTTTCCGCCGCAAGGTGAAATTGCTCCCGCCCTCGACGGTAATGCCGAGCGACCCGAGACCGTCGAAGTGGGTATCCAGGCGCCGGCGGCCGATAACGTCGCCGCCAGGCGGAGGCAAGACAGCGCGACCATGCCGCGCGACCAGGGGACCGGCAAGAAGGACCGATGAGCGGACACGCCGGCAAAGGCCGGCATCCAGACGGGTTTTCTTGAGACCGGCCGCGCACAACGTGACCTCGTGATGCTTCGGTTCGACGGACACGCCGAGCGACGCGAGAAGGTCGAGCATCACCTGCACGTCGAGAATCTGCGGGACGTTGCGGAGGGTCACGGGCTCGTCGGTGAGAAGGCATGCGGCGAGCATCGGCAGAGCGGCGTTCTTGTTGCCCGCGGGCCGGTAGGCGCCGGTAAGCCTCTTCTGGCCTTTGATGATGAACCTGGACATGGCCGTGATCCGTCAGCGGGTCATTCCACCGTAACGCTTTTCGCGAGATTCCTCGGTTTATCGATATCCGTCCCGCGGGCCTGCGCGGCATAGTACGCCAGCAGCTGCAGCGCGACCACCGTGACGAGTGGAGAGAGCTCATCCCGCACGGGCGGAACGTAAATGATGTCTTCGGCGAGCTTGGCGACGGTTTCGTCGCCGTCGGTCGCGATCGCGATGATGCGTCCGTGCCGCGCCTCGACCTCCTTCATGTTGGAGATCATCTTGTCGTATACCTCGTCGCTGGTCCGCGTGCAGATGCACACGACAGGCAAGTACTCGTTGATCAAGGCAATGGGGCCGTGCTTCATCTCGCCTGCCGCGTAGCCTTCGGCATGCTGATACGAGATCTCCTTGTTCTTCAGGGCCCCTTCCAGGGCGGTGGGATAATTGAACTTGCGGCCGAGATACAGGGAGCTGGGCCCGTCGTGATGCTTGTCGGCGATGGCCCGTATGTGATCCTTGCGGCTCAGGACGTAATGGATGGCGTCCGGGATCGCGCGGAGGTCCGGGACAAGCCGGGCCGCTTCCTGGGCGGACATGTCGCCCCGGAGGCGCCCGACGTGCGTCGTCAGCAGGCAGAAGGCCATGAGTTGGGCAGTGTAAGCCTTCGTCGAGGCGACGCCGATCTCCGGGCCGGCCTCCGTGAGGAAGGTCGCGTGGCTCTCCCGCACAAGGGAACTCGAGGCGACATTACAGATGGAAAGGATCTTGCACCCGCGCGCCTTGGCCATGCGCACCGAGGCCAGTGTGTCCGCGGTCTCGCCGGACTGCGATACGGCCACAACCAGGGTCCCCGGCTGGATCTTGGGATCGCGGTAACGGAACTCGCTTCCCAAGTCGGTTTCGACGGCGATGCTGGTGCGGTTCTCCAGGAGGAGCTTGCCGTACATGGCGGCATGGTAGGCCGTGCCGCACGAGACAGCCATGATGCGGTTGAGCTTGCGCAGGTAGTCCGCGTCGAGGGCGAAATCCGGGAGAAGAATGGTTCCGTCAGGGGCCAGGTGTTTGTCCAACAGCTTGCGCAGCACCCGGGGCTGCTCGTGGATTTCCTTCAGCATGAACGTGTCGAACCCGGCCCGCTCCACGGATTCGAGCTGGAGGGAGAGGGTGTGGGGCGCGAGGGGTACGGCTTGTCCGTCGAGCCGCGTCACGCGGATGTCCTCCGCGCGAATCACGGCGACCTCCCCGTCGTTCAGGTACACCACGCGGGAGGTTTCCTTGACGACCGCGGGGACGTCGCTGGCGACAAACTGCTCGTCCTGGCCCACGCCGATAATCAGCGGGCTGCCGTGGCGGGCGGCGAACAACGCCCGGGGCTCGTCCCGCGAGAGGACCGCGAGGGCGTAAGCTCCGCGGGTGCGGCGCAGGGCCCGGCGGAGCGCCTCCTCGAAAGACGGCGCGCCGGCCTTGAGCTCGGCCTCGATCAAATGAGGGATGACCTCGGTGTCGGTTTCGGACAGGAAACGGTGGCCCGCGCCCCGAAGTTCCTCGCGGAGCTGCTCGTAGTTCTCGAGGATGCCGTTGTGGACGACGGCGATGCGGCCCGTGCCGTCCAGATGGGGGTGCGAGTTGACCTCCGAGGGCTCGCCGTGCGTTGCCCAGCGGGTATGTCCGATCCCGGGCGCGCCCCGCGCCGGCTTGCTCGCGAGACGCTCCTCGAGGGCCGACAAGCGTCCCGCGCATTTCCGGACCTCGAGGGCGCCGTCCTGCAGCACCGCGATGCCCGCCGAGTCGTAGCCGCGGTACTCCAGCTGTTTCAAGCCCTCCAGCAGGATGGGCACCGCGTTACGGGGCCCGACATATCCGACAATTCCGCACATGGCTCATCTCCGGCGCGTACTGTAGGCCGTCCGCCCGCGGCACTCAACATCGGGCTGGGGCCCCCCAAAAGCAAACAGGGCCAAGGAAGCATCCTCAGCCCTGAGTGCAGGAAAGCAAACCAGCCGCCGTCTTACCACTGCCCGGCAGCCTTCGGACGGATCACGATATTCGACACGCCCGCGGCGTTGAAGTTGTTGGTAAGATAGCTCTGCTTCAGCACCATGGAACTTCCGCCCTTCGTCACCACGACCACGCCCTTCTTGCCGAACGGCTCGTTGTCGGAGAGCGCCGTAGCAAGGGGGTCGTTCAGCTTGTCGATGACCAGGTTGCGGGTGAACAAGAGCGCGGCGCCGTCCGGCGTGGCGGAGGAGGCGTCGGCGGTGATGCACCACGCGTTGTTCAGGTCTGTGAAGCCCGAGGGGGTAGTGCCCTTGTAGGGGCTGATGCCCGGGGCGGAGAAGAAGGAGAAATCTACGGTCATCACACCGCTCGTAACCACCCAGACGAAGAACTTGGTGGACGTGTCGAAGTACATCGGGTCGGTGGCCGTCGACTTCGGATACGGGCTGCCGCTCTGGAAGACCGGGTCCTCAGTATCCCTCGAGAAAAGCGAGAGGTAAATGCTCCGCCCGTTGTTCATCGTGCCCGTCATCTTGCCTCTGGTCAGCGCGTCGGTGACCGCGGGGGTCAGGACGGCGGCCAGGATGGCGATAATGGCGATCACGACGAGCAACTCGATCAACGTGAAGCTCTGTACGCGGCGTTGCCCCTTCATGAGTTCCTCCTCTTGCCTTTGCGGGCAGTGTGAAACGTTACATCAACTTCCTGGTTAAAATAACACTTTCCCCGGAAATACGTCAACAGAATGCAGGACTTTTCGCCGCGGGCTCGTTTTTTGAGACTGCATGACGCGTGGCCCCCGTATAGGCTTTGGAGACGCGATGAAAACAGCCGAATTCGACTACGAGCTTCCCCAACAGCTGATTGCGCAGCATCCCCTGCCTGAGCGGGACCAGGCTCGGATGCTGGTGGTGCACCGTCGAGGCGGAACGCTTGAGCACCGACGCTTCATCGATTTCGCGGGCTACCTTGAGCCCCGCGACCTGCTCGTGGTGAACAACACGCGCGTCATTCCCGCACGGGTCATGGGTCAGAAAGCCGACACCGGCGGGCGGGTGGAACTCCTGCTTCTCGAGGAGATTCGGCCCGGCACGTGGGATGTTCTGCTCCACGCGTCGCGGCGGCCGAAGCCGGGGTCGCTCTTGACCCTCGGCTCCGGACATGCCGCGGCGGTCCTGCTGGAGGAGGGGGAGAGAGGTCGCGCCACGGTGCGGATCCTGAGCGAACGGCCCTGGATGGAGATCATGGAGGAAATCGGCGTGCCGCCCCTGCCGCCGTACATTGCGCGTCAGGGGGCCGAGCCCGGACAGCTGGCGGCGGACCGCGAGCGGTACCAGACGGTCTATGCGGAAAACCCGGGCGCCGTCGCCGCGCCCACGGCCGGGCTCCACTTCACGCCGGCGGTGCTGGAGTGGCTGGAGAGGAAGAACGTGCGGCGCGCCGCCGTAACCCTCCACGTGGGCCTCGGTACGTTCCGCCCGGTCGAGACAGAGGAGGTCGAGGACCACCACATGGAGGCCGAGCGTTACGAGGTGTCGGAGCCGACGGCGCGGCTCGTGGAGGACACGCGCAAGAACGGGGGAAGAATCGTCGCGGTGGGCAGCACCACCGCGCGGACTCTGGAAACGGTGGTGAAGGAACATGGGCACATGGCCGCGTGCCACGGCCGGACGACCCTGTTCATTCACCCGCCGTACTCCTTCAAGGCGGTCGACGTGCTGCTGACGAACTTCCACCTTCCGAAATCCACGCTCCTGATGATGGTGTGCGCTTTCGGCGGGCGAGATCTGATCCTGCGGGCGTACGAGGAGGCGGTGACAGAGGGCTACAGGTTCTACAGCTACGGCGACTGTATGCTGATCCTGTAATCATCCCCGGCGGGGCGGAGGCCAGCGCGACAGCGATGAAAGAACTTGTCACGATGTGGACATCGCCCCGGCTGGTGCTGGGCTTCTTCGTGACCGCGGCATTTCAGGTTGCGGTGCGCGTCCCGTTCGCGTGGTTCCAGATGATCCCCTACTACCTGGACTTCCACCCGGGCGTTGTGTTCGTGCCGCTGGCCGGGGTGTTCTTCGGCCCCGCCGGGGCGTGGGGCTCCCTTGCGGCCAGCCTGCTGGGCGACAGGCTGATGGGCCCGTGGGGCTGGATATCCGTGTTCCGGGGGCTCGGCTTCTTCCTCTTCGCCCTGAGTACGCAGAAGATCTGGGACGCGGCCCTGAGCCGGCACGCTGAGCCGGCGGAGCCGGCGCCGACGTGGAACCACACCCTGCGTTTCATCTTCGCGAGCTGGCCGGGATGCCTTCTCGGTGCTGCCTGGCAGGGACTGGGCGCGGAGCTCCTCGGCGCCTACCCCTTCGCCTATGTCATGATCCTGCTGGCGATGAACAACCTGCTCTTCTGCACCATGCTCGGCCTTCCGCTGTACCGGCTGGCCGCACGGTACTGGGTGCCGCGCTTCGGCGGGTGGCATGAGAGCCTGGGGGCCGGCGCGCCCACCACGCCGATGAGTGTCGCCCTCATCGTTGCCGGCGCCGCCGGCGCGTGCCTGCTGGGGTGGTTCGTGAGCTGGTTCCGCTACGGCGTGGAACTGTTCGAGCCTTTCGTGCTGGGGACACGCACCGGGATCCTCGTACCGCTGTGCGTGGTTCCGCTGCTGCTCGCCCATGCCGCCGGCGTGTTCCGGAATGGGTGAGAGCAGTACTCCTGCCGCTATTCCTGTGCTCGGCCGCGCTACCTGATCTGGAGCAATAGCGCGCCCTTCCCGTAGAACGTGCCTGCGATCGCCGCCGTCATGAAGCACGCCAGCGTGGCGGCCACGAGCGCGCGGAAAGCCACCCGGGAGAGCGTCTGCGTCTGGCGGGGCGCCAGCGCCGCGATGCCGCCGACGAAGATCGCGATGCTGGGGATGTGAGAGAATCCACACAGGGCGTAGCTGGCCAGGACCGCGCTGCGCCCGTACTGGAGCCCGCCGTTCACGAGGAGCTGGTTCAACTGCAGGTAGGCCGGGATTTCGGTGGCTACGGTGCGGATGCCCAGGAGGCGCGCCACCTCGAACGCGTCGGGGGGAGGAACGCCCATGATGATGGCAAAAGGATAATAGACGTAGGCCAGCAGGTTATCCAGGCGCAGGTTGAGGCTCGGCCCATGGAACCAGACGATGACCTTCGCGGCGCCATCGAGTCCCATGTTCACGAGAGCGAGCAGGCCCAGGAACGCCATCAGCATGACGATCACCCCCATGATCATCTTGCCCCCGGCCGTGGCCCCGTTGATCGCCGCCTCGATGATGTTCGATTCCCGCTGGTAGTGGGGTTCGACCACACGGCCCAGCGTCTCCGGCTGGTCCGTTTCCGGAAGCATCAGCTTGGACATGACGAGGGCCGCCGGTGCGGAGAGCACCGAGGCCGAGATCAGGTGGCCCGCGATGCTCGGAAAGTGGTCCTGCAGCATCATGACATACACCCCAAGGACGCTGGACGCGATGGTCGCGAAGCCTGCGACCAGCACCGTATGGATCTCCGAGCGGGTCATGTTGTTCAGGTACGGGAGGACGGTCGTGGCGGACTCGATGCCCACGAAAATGTTCGCCGCGGCTACGAGCGACTCGGCGCCGCTGACCCTCATGAGCTTGGTGAACACCCAGGCGAACCCCTTGATGAGGAGCGGCATGAGGCGGACGTAGTAGAGAACGCCCATCAGGGAGGCAAAGAAGATGATGGCCGGCAGGCCCTGGCACACGAGGATGAACCCGAGGTGTCCGGGCTTGCCGGGCGGAATGGCCAACGGGCCGAAGCAGAAAGCCGCGCCGTCCGCAGACGCGCTCAGAAGTTTCACGACCAGCTTGCTGAGGCCCAGGAATATCTTCGTGCCCAGCGGCGCGAGGAACACGAAGGCCCCGAACACCAGCTGGAGAATAGTCCCCCACACTACGCAGCGGACGTTGAACGACTTCCGGTGGGTAGACAACGCCCACGCGATGAATATCAGAACGAACAGCCCGCCAAAGCTTACCAAGTTGTATAGGTCCACGGACGGCCTCCTGAGTTACCGATAGCCTTGGTAGCAAACCTGCTCGGGCTTGTGAAAGAGCATTATGCGCTGCGGGAGGCCGGCGGTCCGTTCCCCTGAACAGAAGGAAACCAGCGAAAACAGGGGCCAAAGCGCTGGAAAAAAGGTGTTGACTCCCGCGCAAAACCATGCTAACGTTTGCACAGAAAATTGGAGGCAGTATGCACGCACGTCGTAAACCCCACGTTCAATGTAACTTGCAAGAATACACATTTTGGCGTCAGCCATGCAATCGATTGCAGAAAGGGCGTACTAACATGCGTACCGTGAAGCTCGTTACTGTGGTTGCGGCTTGCTGCGGGATGGCGCTCGCGTTGTTCGCGCAGGAGGGCACGCCGGCAGCAAAGCCACCGGTCATGATCACGCCGAAGACGGCGCCGGTGAAGATCAAGATGGAAGGGGGTGTCCGGCAGCCGGCGGAGATGCCGTTCCTCGTCTACGACAACTCGGCGAAGCCGGCAATCAAGAATTTCTCCCTGTCGGGCTACATGGGCGACGTGTCCGACTTGCAGGTCATGGGCTCCTACACGAACCTTCACCAGCCGGGAATTCCCTGCCTCAAGGTGGTGTACGTAGCCGGGGGTGAGCAGGGCTGGGGGGGACTGGTGTGGCAGAACCCGGCGAACAACTGGGGCGAGGTGGACGCAGGCTACAACCTCACCAGGGCGAAGAAACTGCTGTTCTGGGCAAAGGGCGAAAAAGGCGGCGAGCAGGTGCAGTTTAAGATGGGCGGCATGGCGGCGTCGCATCCGGACTCGGACAGCGTGACAACCGGGGATGTGAAGCTCAGCGGCGAATGGACGCAGTACGGCATCGATTTAACCAGGGCGACCCTCGCGTACATCAGCGCGGGCTTCGCCTTCATCGTGACCCAGGACGGCAACCCGGAAGGCTGCACGTTCTACTTGGACGACGTCCGCTACGAGGAGTAGCCGCGCGGCGGAGGCGTTCGGGCGACCAACCGTTTCGCGAGACCGTGGAAGCAAGCCATTCCTTAACAAGGGAAAGGAGCAGGTCATGAAGAAACCGTACATCCCGGCCCTGTCCGTGATGGTGTGTGTGGCGTCGGCGATCACCCTCCTGGCGCAAACGAGCGCCCCGTCACCCGGAGCGCCGCTCAAGATCATTCCTAAGACTGCCTTGGAGGACGTGAAAGAGCGCGTCGGCGCCCGGCAGCCCGAGGCAATGCCCTTCTACGTCTACAACAACGCAGTCTTCCCCCCGGTGAAGAACTTCTCGCCCTCGGGCTACATGGGCGACATCTCGGACCTTAAGCTCGCAGGGAGCTACAAGAACCTCCACCAGGAAGGCTATCCCTGCCTCAAGATCATGTACATGGCCGAAGGGCACATGGGCTGGGCGGGCGTCGCGTGGCAGAACCCGGCGAACAACTGGGGCGAGTTCGACGGCGGCTACAACCTGAGCAAGGCGAAGCAACTGTCGTTCTGGGTGCGCGGCGAGAAAGGCGGGGAGATCGTCGAGTTCAAGCTCGGCGGCACGGCCGCGAACTACCCGGACTCGGAGAACCTGACCAGCGGAGCGATCACCTTGAGGAACGAGTGGACGCAGTACATGCTGGATCTCAGCTCAGCCGACCTTTTCTACGTCAGTTCGGGTTTTGGCCTGACGCTGAAGCAGGACGCGAACCCGAACGGCTGCGTATTCTACATCGATGACGTGCAGTACCAGTAAGCGAGGTTGTCATGAGACGCCGGATCATCGGTGTCGCGGTTCTGCTGTTGTTGGCCGGCGTGCCGGCGCCCGGGGCGTGGGCTGAGCCGGGCAGGCAGGCATCCAAGCCGGCGCAGACCATCGTGCCGAAAACAGCGCCGGAGGAGATGAAGGAAAGGCTCGGCCCCCGCACGCCCGAGGCCATGCCCTTCTACGTGTACAACAACGCGATCTTCCCCCCGGTAAAGAACTTCTCGCCCTCGGGCTACATGGGCGACATCGCCGACCTGAAGCTCGCGGGGAGCTACAAGAACCTCCACCAGGAAGGTTATCCCTGCCTGAAAGTCACCTACATGGCCGAGGGGCACATGGGCTGGGCGGGCGTCGCGTGGCAGAATCCGGCGAACAACTGGGGCGAGTTCGACGGCGGCTACAACCTGACCCAGGCGAAGTTCCTTTCGTTCTGGGCCCGGGGCGATAGAGGCGGGGAGACCGTCGAGTTCAAGCTCGGCGGCACGGCCGCGAACTACCCGGATTCCGAGAACCTGACGACGGGGCCGCTGACGCTGACCAACGAGTGGACCCAGTACATTGTGAATCTCGGCTCGGCCGACCTTTTCTACATCAGTTCGGGTTTTGGCCTGACGCTGAAGCAGGACGAGAACCCCAACGGCTGCGTGTTCTACGTGGATGACGTGAGATACCAGTAGCCGCAGCCCCGGCGCAGACGGAGAACAGCCTGACGTGAAGCGCGGGAGCATACGGACAGCGATCGTGATCCTGCTGGCGACGGTCACGGGCTGCGGGACGTTCCGGGCCGCGTCGACGCGGCGGGACGACCCGCTCCGCGTGATCGCCCCGACGCTCGGGTTCAGCGCGCGCAAGGTCCGAGGGAACATCGAGCGCTTCCTGGCCTCGAGGTCGGGCCGCAGCGGGCTCACCGCCAGCTTCGGCAACACCTCGCCCTACCTGTTCTCGAACGACACGGGCAGATTCCACATCGTCCACTACGGCAAGATCGGCTACGTGGACGACCAGGCGTTCACCTACGATCTTGCCTTGGCCGTGATGGGGTTCCTCCTGAATGGCGAGCCGCAGCGCGCCGAGAAAATCCTGAATGCGTTGGAGAAGGACTTCTACCTGCTCAAGAACGGAAGCTGTGGCCTCTACAACTCGTACCTCGTGAGCAGCCGGATCCCGGTGGAAGACTTGGGGATGGGCGGGGATGGCGACCGCATACACACCGGGCCGACGCTCTGGGTGGCCATCGCCGCGTTGAACCACGCCAAGATCGTGCGGAACACGCGGTACCTCGAGTTCGCGCTCGACATCATCGACTGGTGCCGGTCCGAACTGGCCTACTTCCGGTTCCCGGACGGCGAGCGCGGCGCGATCTCCATGGGCATGGGGTGGGGGCCGGACTGGAAGAAAATCTTCTCGACGGAGCACAACATCGACTACTTCTCCGTCCTGCAGATGCTCCATGAAGTCTACAAGGAGTCTCCCAGGGACGTGCGCGCGATTTTCCACCGCAAGCACGTCGAGGACGCTTGGCTCCGCGACGAGATGGCGCACATCGGGCGCTGGATCAAGGAAGTGGCGTTCAATTGGGAGGCCTATGTCTTCCGCGCCGGATACAACGAGTTCGGCAACGACCCGATGCGCATCCTAGACGGAACGAGCTGGGGGCTCGGTGGCGTGGGTCCGCAGAATTTCGAGGCGTGGGGGATCGACATCGACCGCCTGATCGAAAGCACGGAGAAGCATTTCGGGTCCACCCATACCCTGCCTACGGGAGAAGTCCTGCACGGCTTCGACATCACAGACCCGGACGGGTACGAGCACCAGCGCGAGCCGCTGGTCTGGTTCGAGGGGACGGGCCAGCAGATCATTGCGTTGTCGGAACTGGCCCGGTACTACGCGCGCAAGGGCGACATGGCGCGCGCCCGGAAG
>JAZDKK010000035.1:0-4557 GCA_043803015.1 Verrucomicrobiota bacterium | reverse complement strand
CGTGCGGCTTAGCGTCGAGCCCATGAGGCCGACGTTGCCGAAGTACGTGTGGTCGGTCAGCGACGGCGTCGCGTCGCCGTCCGAGATGTCGTTCCCGTTGCCGTTGACCGCGATCTCCGCGAACGTGCCCGTGCCCTGGATCACAAAGTCGTACGGCGTCTTGCCCGTCACGTTGTTCGTGATGTACACCGCCGCCGTCCGCGTACCGACCGCGGACGGGTCGAAGGTGACCTTGAAGGTGGTGGTGCTGCCCGCGCCGAGGCTCCGGCAGATGACAGACGCGTCATCGAAGAACACTTTTCCGCTTGCGGAGATGTTGGTGTTAAAGCCAATCACGACCCGGCCGGTGACGCTGCCGACGGCGGCGGTGGCCAATCCCGACAACGGGACCCAGGTGTCCTTTGCACTGGCCGACGTGATGTAGTCCAACACCGACTCACCAAGCCTGGTCGATGACGCATCGTACCACTCTACCTTCAACCAGGCCTCCCCGCTGGTGATCGGCTCCGTGGCGCTCCGATTGTAGGCGCCAACAGCGAGCAGGTACTCGTGACCGGGAGAGCAAGCCCAATCTTGGTAGACAACGCAGGTGTTCGCCCACATGCAGACGGTCCGCTGACCAAGGTCGGTTTGATACCAGCCGTCATTTGCCCCGTACATGCCCCAGCCGGTGGGCACATTCGGGAACTGGCCCAGCGTTCCGGTCGACATGTCCCCGTTCGACAGCAGGCTGCTGTTAATGCCCAACTGCGCTGAGATCGAGAAGTCCGCGGCGTGCGTTCCGCCGATCGCCACATTCTCCAGGTTCAATATTCCCAAGCCCGCGTTCGTGACGGTGAAGGTGTGTTCACTCGTCCCGCCGACCACCGCCACGTCGCCGAAGTCCGTTCCATCAGCCAGCTGTGGCTCCGTAGCGCCATCGGCAATCACCGCGAGGTTGGTGCCGAGGACGGCGATGTCGGGCGTGGGCTCAGCCGCCTTGGTAAAGGTCAGGACCAGGTTGCCCCCGCTCTCGCCGAGGCTCCATTCGCCGCCGGCCAACGGGTACGTGGTCGTGTTCCAGGCGGTTGTGTCGAGCGTGCAGTTCGCCAGATCGCTGGCGTCGATGCCGCCGACAATGATGTTCCAGCTTCGCGTCGTCGCGTTGTCCCAGTTCGAAACCTGTTCGTCGTCCAGGTACACGGTGACCGTCGCGTTGATCGTCGCGGTCCCAGCGTTATTGATGTAGTCGCGATCATCCGTGTCTTCGATGTCGCCCAGCTGGACGTAGTAAGCGGACCCGTCGTTCATCGTCAGGTTGGCCACGTCGAGGCTGCCGATGGTCGTCGAGCTGTTGCCGGGGCGGACGATCCCGGTCACCGCGAGGTCGGCCACGGACCCGTCGCCTATCAAGGTGGCGCCCGACGCCACCGTGAAAGCCGAATTGTTCGCCGACCCGCTGATGATCAAAGAGCCCACGCTGATGGTCGTGGCCCCGTCGTGGGTGTTGGCGCCGCTGAGGGTGAGCGTGCCGGACCCGGCTTTGGTCAACGCCAGCGTGCCGCTCGTATCCTGGAGCGCGCCGCTGAAGGTGGTCGTGTCGTTGTCGTTGCCCACCGTCAGCGTGTACGTGCCGACGCCCGTCGAATTGTCCACGGTGCCCGCGCCGGTCAAGCCGTTGATCGTCTCGCTGAAACCGCCCATGTCCAGGATGCCGGTCACGCTGACGTCACCCTTGCCCCCGCCGTCCGGAATAGCCGTGGCCGCACCCAGTTGCAGCGTTCCCGCACTGATGGTGGTGTCGCTGGCATAGGTGTTGGCACCGGAAAGGATCAGTTTGCCGACGCCGGCCTTGGTCAGCCCGCCGTTGGAGATGATGCCGCTGATGGTGTTGGTGTTCACCATCGTGATCGTGCGAGTACCCGCGTTCAGATCCACGGCGCCCGAGAAGGTGATGGCAGCGCTTCCCGCGGCGGCGTACCCCAGCGTCACGTTGCCGTTGATCTGGCTTGCCTTGGTCATCTCCCGTGCGGTGGTGGTGTCCGTGCGGTAGGTCGTGCCATTCTCCATCGTGAGGGTCCCGCTGGCCGTCATCGCGCCCGTGTATTGATAAATGGTGCCGGCGCTCACCGTGATGTTGCCGCTGTGTGTTCCGGGTCGCAGGTTGAAGATGCCGGCGCCCTGCTTGGTCAAGTGACCCGCCCCGGTCATGGTTCCGCCGCTCATACCGCTTTGATTGACATTCGAAAACACCAGGGTTCCGCTGGCCAGGTCCATGCCGCCATAGATGTAGAAGTTGCCCGCCGACACGGTCACAGTCGAACTGTTGTAGTTCGTAAAGCCGTCTTGCCACGTTGTGGTATTCGCCGTCGTCTTCGTCACGTTGCCGTTGTACAAGGTCAAGGCGACCGGGCGCAGCGTGACCGCGCCGTAATTCAGGTCCAGCGTCGCGTTCGTCCCCACGTTGACCAACCCCGCACCCATCGCGTTCGTGGATGCCTGCAGGCGGACCACGCCTTTTTCGACCCAGAGTCCGCCGGCGAAGGTATTGTTGTTGCTGAGCACCAGCGTGCCGGTGCCCACCTTGGTCAGTGCCAACGTGCCGCTGGTGTTCTGAACGATTCCGCTGAAGGTGCTCGACTGGTCATTGGCCCCCACCGTAAGTTTCGGGGTTCCGCCCGCCACGGTGTCCACGATCCCTGCTCCGCTCAACCCGTTGATCGTCTCGCTGTACGTGTTCAAATCCAGCGTGCCCACCACCGATACATTGCCCTTGCTGGCGCCGTCCGGAATGACGCCTGCGGCCCCGAGCTTCAGCGTGCCGTTGCTGATAATCGTGTTGCCGCCGTAAGTGTTTGCCCCATTCACGGTCAGCGTTCCTGCGCCCACCTTGTTCAGCACGTAGTTGCCGCTGATGATGCCGGTGATGATCAGGTTCCCGCTGCCGCCCGCCGAGCTGGCGGCACCCAGGATGAGCGCGCTGGTCAGGGTCGAGTTGCCGCTGTTGTTGACCAGCGCACCGGCGCCGCTGATGCCGGTGCCCGAAATCGTGGGGCCGGCGCTGGTGAACGTCTGATTCTGGCCGTTCATGTCCAAGACACCGCCGCTGTTCACGGTCGGGGTCGCGCCCTGATAAATCTGGTAACCGCCTGAGCCGCTGAGTTGAGCCGTGGCACCGCTGTTGACGGTCAAGGCTCCCACGGCGTGATAGTCCGGCGAGGCGCTGCTGCTGGTCTTGTTGAGCACGACGGTGCCCGCGCTGGCGGTGAGGAAAATATCCGTGTTGTCCTTGCTGGTACCGCACGACAGGGTCAGCGTGTTGGCATGCACCTTGGTCAGCGTCCTGGCGCCGCCTGAGCCGCTGAGCTTGCCGCCGCCGGTGATGGTAATGTTGCCCAGGCCGCCGACCGTGCTGTCGCTGCCCAGCGAGCTGTCATTGTCCAGCGTGAGGGTGGCGGCTGAGGCGCTACCGTTGACGAGCGCGCCGCCATTGGTGATGCCGGCGCCGTTCAGGGCGAGCTGGTCGATGGTCTCGGCTTTGCCGTTCAGGTCGAAGGTGCCGCTGTTCACGGTCACGTCACCACCGTTCCAAATCTGATCGTCGCCCGATCCGCTGAATCGAACCGTGCCGCCGCCAACGGTGACGCTGCTTGCTGCATGTGCGGAACCGCTGCTGGTCTTGTTCAGCACGACCGTGCCCGCGTTGCCGGCTACGGTCAAGCTGTCGTTGTCTTCCGTGCCGCCGAGGGTTACGCCGCCGGAGCCGCTTACCGTGGCCGTGTAGCCGTTACCTCGAACTCTTCCGTTGATCGTGAGAGTGGAGGAGGATTCGTTCGTCCACGGTTGGGACGCGCCCAGGGAGTTGGTCGAGGCGATGACGTGGCTTCCGCCGGAACCCGAACTCAGCGCAATGCCGCCGCCATTGATGGTCAGCGTCTTGTTCGTGATGTTCAAACTCGTGTCCGCGGAGTCGTTAAACCGTAATCCCGCTATCGTCTTGTCCGAACTCAAATTGATATTCGTCCCCGAACCGATGGACTGGTAAAAGGTGACATTGGTTTCTGTTCCCGGGACCGTATTGCCCAGCCAGTTTGTGGCGTCATCCCAGTTCGCGGTGCCGCCATTGCCGTCCCAGATCGCTTGAGGCGACTCATCACCCCAGAGAACGGCGTCGTCCATCTGCAGGCCTCCGCTGTCGTTGCATCCTTCGGTGTCCATTTTGAATCGCACCCAGGCCGTCCCCGCCGGAGAGGTTGCACCCACCGAGTAGTAGATCCAGTTCTCCCCGGGCAGACTGCCGGTGAAGTTATTGGTGTTGGCGCCCAGTCGAGTGCCTGTGCCGTTATAGAATTCGATTTTAAGCGTGGCGCCGGTACAGGAGAAGCCGCTGTCGTTATAAAACCAGGCGCCTGCCGTCCACGTGGCCCCTGCATCCAGCCGGTTGGTGACCTCCTGCCATGCGGTTCCGTTGTCGGCACCTCCCCAGGTGCCTGGGAAGGCATATTGCCAGTAGCCGCTGTGTGCGCGCCATTCTTGGCGAGAGACATTGTTCGAAAATGCTCCGTGCGTGTCCGGATC
>JAZDKK010000034.1:0-49693 GCA_043803015.1 Verrucomicrobiota bacterium | reverse complement strand
GACGCTCATGCAATAAGCGGGCTAGGCCGGCGGGGTCTGCGCCGTTGGCGCGGACGTCAGTTCTTTTCGCAACCGCAGCATCCCGGTGAAGGCCCTCCACGATTTCGGCAGGAGCTTGCGCAGCGGGATGCCCTGGGAGGGGCCGATCGACCGCTTGCGATGGCGGACGCGCTCCTGGTGGAGGCGGTAGCCGCCGTACACGAAGCGGATGACCAGCTCGGCCGAGTAGATCTCCCCCAGCTGGCCGCACTGGGGCGCCAGCTGTTTCGCGATGCTCGCGCGCATCAGCTTGAAGCCGAAGTTGATGTCCCGGATGCTGAGGCCCAGGAACATGTCGGTGATGATGTCGAACACGCGCGAGACGATGATCCGGTACGCGGGATCGCAGCGGGGGAACTTCTCACCGGCCACGATGTCGTAGTAAGGCGGGCTGTCGAGCAGGAGCCAGATATCGGCCGGCTCGATCTGGCCGTCCCCGTCCATCAGGAGGATCCATTCCTTCGAGGCCTTCGCGATGCCCCGCGTGACGGTGATGCGGTAGCCCACCCTCTCGGGCTCCGTCACGGCGATCAGGTTCCGGTACTGCTTCTCGCACTCCCGCAGGACCGCCGCCGTGTTGTCCTCGGAGCCGTCCTCCAGCATCAGCAGCTCGAAGTTGGTCAGCTGGCCCAGGCACTTGGCGTAGAGCTCGTCCAGGAAGGGCCGGAGGGCTTCCGCCTCGTTGTGGACGGGAATGAGTACGCTCAGCGACCGGTCCTTGCTGACCTCGTGTTCCATGCTGCGCACCTCGACCAAGTGTTCCTCTATCATAGACCGTGCAGCGGTGGGAACAAGCGATTTACCTTGCCGGCAGGGGCGACGGCGGCGAGGAGGAGGACGAGGCTGGCCAGGAGGGCGAGTTTCCCAATCCTTGGATAGTCAGCCTCCTTTTTTTTCCAATGGTTGGAAAATTTCTCGCCATTTTTTCCAAACATTGGAAAAATCGCTCCCTGGTGCCAAGGCAATTCGAAAACCTGAGGGCGAGCGAGCTCTTCTGCCCGCGATGCCGCACGGCGCGGCCCGTGCGGGAGCGCCTCCTCCTCGTCCTGCCGCGCTCTGAGCTCCACGACTACCGCTGCACCGTCTGCGGCGACTCCCTCGGCTCGCGCGAGGTCACGACGTCGCCGCTCGTGGCCGCGCGGCCGGCCGCGGCCCGCCCTGCTCCGCATCACGCCCGCCCGCGCAAGCCGCCGCGGGCGTACTTGAAGTAAGCCCATCCTTCCCCGCGCCGCTCCCCGCGCCGCTTGCCGAAGCAGCCCTCACCTCCTCGCCTCGAGAGAGACGCACCGACCACCCTTCGTCCATTTGCGCATATGCGCATATGCGCAACTTGGCACCTATAGGCGCGAATTGTGGCCAGTCTCGCGTGGCCTCTGCGCGGGTCTGGCCTACACCGGGCGTATTTGATGCAAGCCCGTCATCCTCCTCGCCGTCCCACGCGCTCTCGACGACGAGGACGACGACGCGTACGATAACGAGGCATGAACCCCGGCCTCTACATCGTCGGCACGCCGATCGGGAATCTCGGCGACATCACCCTGCGCGCCCTGGAGACGCTGAAGTCGGCCGACCTGGTCGTGGCCGAGGACACGCGGCACACGCGGAAGCTCCTCGACCGGTACGAGATCCGCACGCCCACGATGAGCTGCCACAAGTTCAACGAGGCGTCGCGCGTGCAGCTTCTGCTGGGCCGGATCCGCGAAGGCCAGGCGGTCGCGCTGGTCACCGACTCCGGCATGCCGGCGGTGTCGGATCCCGGCTCGCGGGTCGTCGCCGCGTGCCGCGCGGAGGGCCTGCCGGTGACGGTAATGCCCGGTCCGTCCGCCGTCACCGCGGCCGTGGCGCTCTGCGGGTTCGCGGGAGAGGGGTTCTTCTTCGACGGCTTTCTGCCCCACAAGTCCGGGGCCCGGAAGAAGCGGCTGGCCCGGCTGGCGTCGTGCGACGTGCCGGTGGTGCTGTTCGAATCGCCCTACCGTCTCGTCAAGCTCCTGGGCGAGATCGCCGAGGTCCTGGGGCCGCGCCGCGTGTTCGTCGGGCGCGAGCTGACGAAGCAGTTCGAGGAAGCGCGCGCCGGCACCCCCGCCGACATCCTGGCCGCGTTCGCCGGCCGCACCGTGAAGGGGGAGCTGGTCGTGATCGTGGCGCCCGCCGAAGGGGAGGGCCCGCGGGCCGCCGGGCCGGCCGTGATTGACACGCCGGAAGGCGAGTGTTAGGTTGCGATGGAGTGATCGTCCGCTTTTGGCGGAGGAAACCATGCGATCGGTCTACCGGATGTTCATCCTGGCCGGACTCAGCGGCGTGGCAGGTCTGTGGGCCGTCACGGCGCAGGCGCAGGACCAGGCCCGAATCCTCCGCGTGGAACACGCCACGGTGTCCGGCTCCGCCGGGCGGACCGCCAGCCTGTATTCCCCGCGCATCTCCAAGTTCGCGGACCTCAACGAGGGGGTTCCCCGCGAAGTCTACACGGTGTACTGGCTGCCGCCTTCGCGGGGCACGCCGTCCGGCACGCTGGTGACCTTCGAGTACCGGCAGGAACGCTCCCCCGACATCAAGTTCCTCTACATCAAGTACCCCTTCCTGGCCCAGGGTGAACGCAAGGCTACGTTTGAGATTGCCGAGAACGCCCGGCGCGTCGGCGGCGGCGTCACGGCCTGGCGCGTGCGCGTTGTTCACGGCGGGCGCCTGCTGGCCGAGCAGACCTCAGACACCTGGAGATGATGCATGCCGGCACCGGCGGAACAGCCCGCGGACAGACTTCTTGTCACGATCCAGGGCGGCATCGCTTTCGTCCGCGTCTTCGGGCGCGGATCGTTCAAGATCAGCACGGCGGTGAAGGAGTTCGCTGTCGCCGCCATCGACCGGGGATGCCGCCGGCTCGTGCTCGATATGGCGGATTGCGTGGGCATGGACAGCACCTTCATGGGCGTCCTCGCGGGCCTGGCCAACCGCCTCAAGCAGAAGTCGGACGGCACGATCGTCCTGGTGAACCTGTCGCCGCGGACGCGGGGGCTCCTGTCCACGCTGGGCCTGGACCTGGTCATCGAGCCGTACATGACCGGCGCCATGCCTGAGGACCTGCGGCCGATGCTCTCGCAGGGGCGGGACCTGACGGCGCTCGACACCCGGGAGATGAGCCAGCGCGCGACGGCCGAGACGATGCTCGAAGCGCACGAGAATCTCGTACGGCTGTCTCCCGAGAACCTGCCGAAGTTCAAGGATGTGCTCACGTTCCTGCGGGAGGATCTCAAGCGGGCAGGGCCCGACGGGCGGGAAGGTTGAGGATGGGGAACAGGAGCCTATGAGCCTGCTGTACCTACTGTTGGCCACCGGAGAGGTGCTGCTCGTGGCGGGGCTCCTTTTCCTTATCGTGCGCGACCGCCGGCTGCGGGAGCAGCGGGACGAGCTGCTGCAGGAGAAGGAGGTCATCTTCGGCTTCGTCCACGACGTGGCAGAGGTGTTCGCCGACGCCAGCGAGATGGATCTCGACCTGCTCCTGAAGCGCGTGCTGGTCTACGCCATGCGCACGACCAAGGCCGGCGCGGGCGCCGTGTACCTTTTCGAGCCGGGCGGCGAGACGCTCCGCGCGCGGGCCGTCCAGGGCATCTTCCCTCCCCTGCTCGGCGGCGTGGACACCGGCCTCGAGCGCGCCATGAGCAAGTCCCAGCACGTCGAGCAGCTCGTCAAGACCCGGCTGATCCAGAAAGGCGAGGGCCTCGTGGGCTCGGTCGCCGATTTCGGCACGCCGCTCCTCATCGGGGATGCGGAGACCGACCCGCGCGTGCCGCACTACGAAGTGGACTTCCTCAAGCTCCACTCCCTCCTCCTGGTGCCCATGCGTTTTCACCAGGACGTCCTGGGCGTCATGGCCGTGGCCAACCCGGTGGACGGCTCGCCCCTGATCCAGGCCGACCTCAACCTGATCCAGGCGCTCGCCGACCAGGCCTCCGTCTCGATCCACTATGCGGGCCTCCGCGAGAGCCTGAACGAGAAGCAGCGCATCGACCGCGACCTCACCGTGGCGCGCCGGATCCAGCAGGCGCTCCTGCCGAAGGCCCTGCCGAAGGTGGAGAAGGTCGAGCTGGCGGCGTTCAACTACCCGGCGCTCGAAATCGGCGGGGACTACTACGATTTCGTCCAGGTGGATGACACGCATCTTGGCATAGCAATTGCTGATGTATCAGGTAAGGGCATCGGCGGCGCGATCATGATGTCGGTGTGCCGGAGCGTGCTCCGGGCGCAGGCGCCGCGGAACCCGAGCCCGGCACAGGTGCTGGTGCTGCTGAACCAGCTCCTGAGCCAGGATGTGTCGGAGGACATGTTCGTGAGCATGCTGTACATGGTCTTCAACACGGCCACGCGGGAGCTCACCGTCGCGCGGGCGGGGCACGAGCGGCCGATCCTGAGCTCGGCGGGCGCCCGGCCCGGCTTTAGCGTCCTCGACTCGCCCGGCATCGCGATCGGCATCGGGACCCTGGAGTCCTTCGAGGGGGCGCTGAAGGAGGTCACCGTCAAGCTCAAGCCGGGCGACGTGGTGGTGGCCTACACCGACGGCGTGACGGAGGCCATGAACCCCCAGGGCGAGGAATGGGGCGTGGACCGCTTCATGGACGCCATCCGCGTCGCGGCCGAGGAGGGGGCCAACAGCGTGCTGAACAACGTGCGGCAGCGCCTGGAGCGGTTCGTGGGCAGCCGCCCCCAATACGACGACATGACCTTGCTTGCATTGCGGGTTCTAAAGTAGCATATTGAATTGGAGGTTCTATGAGGGAGTGCACTATCACAACGGAACAACGGGGCGACCTGGATATCCTCCGTCTGGACGGGTCGCTGGACGCCTATTCGTTCCCGCGCCTGGAGTCCACGCTGAACCAGCTGCGGGAAAGCAAGCGCAACCGCGTGATCCTGGACTGCAGCACGCTCGAGTACATCAGCAGTGCCGCGCTGGGCGCCTTGATCGGTTTCGCCCGCCGCGCGCGGGAGAACCGGGGCGACCTCAAGCTGACCAACCTGTCGCCCAGAATCTACAACATCGTGGAGCTCCTGGGCTTTCACAAGATCCTGGAGATCTGCGCGAGCACGGACGAGGCGGTCCAGAAGTTTAGCGAATAGGGGGCGCCATGCCGCTGGACGACAAAAAGATGGTCATCCGGGGCTTTGTGACCCTGCATGTGCCGTGCCGCTACAGCTACCTGCGCATCGTCCGCCAGTCCGTGATGGACCTCTCCGCGCGCGCCGGCCTGACCGAATTCAAGGCGGCCCAGGTCGAGATGGCGGTGGACGAGGCATGCGCCAACATCATCGAGCACGGCTACGGCGGGGAGACCACCGTCGAGGATGAGCCCAGGCATCCCGGCCTCCGCGTCAACCTCATCCAGGGCAGCGACCGCGTGATCGTGGAAATCCTGGACCACGGGAAAGGCTTTGACTTCAACGAGCAGCAGATCGTCGACCCCAAGACCTACGTCGAGAAGGAAAGCCAGCGCGGCCTGGGCATGTATGTCATCAAGCGCTTCGTGGACGATGCCTCGTACGAGCCGAGCACGCGCGCCGGCAATCTTCTGCGATTGACGAAGACGATTCACTGAGTATTTTCCTCGTTTGACCTTCCGGAGTCCGCTGATCGGGGAAAGCTTGTTTTTCCCTTCTTGCGCGAAACTCGAGGGATGACCGATGAAGGAACGCCACGGGAAACATATGCCGGAGCACAAGGCGGAGGCGCCCAAGGGCCCTGCGGAGGCCCTGCCTTCCCTGCCCGGCGGCGAGCCGGCCCCTGCCCTTCCGCCCGGCGGGATGGCTCCCCTGGCGGCGGCGCCCGCGCCGGTTTCCGAGGTGGAAGAGATGAAAAACCGGCTGCTCCGGCTGCAGGCCGATTTTGAGAATTTCAGAAAACGGACCGCGCGCGAGCGCGCAGAACTGTCCCAGCGGGCCAACGAGGAGCTCGTGGCCGAGCTTTTGCCCGCCCTGGACCACTTCGAGCTCGGCATCCGCAACGCCCGGGCGCACGAGGTCAACGGGGCCGTGATCCACGGCTTCCAGCTGGTGTATGACCAGCTGATGGGCGCCCTGGAGAAGTTCGGGCTCAAGCCTCTCGACGTCGTGGGCAAGCCTTTCGACCCGCATCTGCACGAGGCCGTCGCCCATCTCCCGTCCGACGAGCACCCCGCCGATGTCATTGTCGCCCAGACCCGGCAGGGCTACCTGTTCGGAGGCAAACTCCTGCGCGCGGGCCAGGTGGTCGTGAGCAGCGGTCCCGCCGCGTCCGGGCAGGGCGCCGCGCCCTCGCAGCCGGCCCCGCCCCCGAGCAGCGATGCGGGGGAGACGGAATAGATGGCCCCGTCCAAGAGAGACTACTACGAGACCCTCGGCGTCGGCCGCGACGCGTCGGCCGACGACATCAAGAAGTCCTACCGCAAGCTCGCCCTGCAGTTCCATCCCGACAAGAACCCTGACAGCGTCGAAGCGGAGGAGAGATTCAAGGAGATCACCGAGGCGTACGAGATCCTCAGCGATGCCCAGAAGCGCCAGGCGTACGACCAGTTCGGCCCCGACGCGTTCCGGCGCGGCGCGGGCGGCTTCGGCGGGTTCCCCGGCATCGACCTGGAGGAGGCCCTCCGCACGTTCATGGGCGCCTTCGGCGGGACCGGCAGCATTTTCGACGACTTCTTCGGCACCAGCCGCGGAGAACGCGTGTCGCCGGACGCCCCCGGCCGCGGCACCGACCTGAGGTTCGACCTCGAGATCGACTTCGAGGAGGCCGTGTTCGGGTCGCACCGGGATATCGCGCTCCCTGTCATGGAGGAATGCTCCGCCTGCGGCGGACGCGGTGCCGAGCCGGGCACCAAGCTGGAGAAGTGCCGGCGTTGCGGCGGGCGCGGCATGCTGGTCAGCTCCAACGGCTTCTTCCAAGTGCGGCAGACCTGTCCCGCCTGCGGCGGCGCGGGGCAGACGATCAGCAGCCCCTGCCGGACGTGCCGCGGCGAAGGCCGCGTCAAGGGCCAGCGCAAGCTCTCCCTGAAGATCCCGCCGGGCGTCGAGACCGGCTCGCGCCTCCGCCTCGCCGGCAAGGGAGAGGGCGGAAGCCGCGGCGGCCCGCCGGGCGACCTGTACGTGGTCCTGCACGTCAAGCAGCACGCGCTGTTTCAGCGACGGGACGAGGACACGTTCATGGATATGCCGATCCCCTTCCACGTGGCCGCCCTGGGCGGCGAGGTGGAGGTGCCGACCATCCACGGCTACACGAAACTCAAGATCCCGGCGGGCACGGAGAGCGGAGCGGTCTTCCGCCTGCGGGGCAAGGGCTTGACCGGCATCCGCGGCCTCGGCACGGGCGACCACCACGTGCGGGTCACCGTCGAAGTGCCCCCCCGCCTGGACGGCAAGCTGCGCGACCTCCTGCGAGCGTTCGCCGAAGCCTGCTCGAAGGACGCACACCCCCAGGCCGCGCGGATCCGCGCCCTGGCCGACGAGTTTTACGCGCACAAGAAGGCGATCCAGGACGAACCGAAATGACGAATGACGAAACCAGGAAGCGGCGGGTGTCAGGTCCTTCGTCATTAGGTCATTCGAACATTCCTTCGTCATTCGTCATTAGTCATTCGTCATTGAGAACCCACGCTCGCGTATTTGTACCTGCGTTGCAATGGATGCAAGTGGAGGTTGCCCTCAAGTCTGACGAGTCACACCACCTCCTCAACGTTCTGCGCGTCCGGGTGGGCCAGGAAATCGAGGTCTTCAACGGCGAGGGCGGCGAGGGCCTAGCCGAGGTGGCGGGCGCCGGCAAGGGCTCAATCGCCCTGCGGATGCTCGAGCGGACCCTCTGCGAGCGTCCGCGCGTCGCCGTCACCCTCGTCCAGGCGGTCACCCGCGAGCAGAAGATGGACCTGGTGGTCCAGAAGGCCGTCGAGCTGGGCGCGCTGTCCATCGTTCCGGTCCTGACCGAGCACGGCGTCGTCCGGCTCAAACCCGGGGACGAGAGCTCGAAGAAGACCGGGCGCTGGTCGCAGATCGCTCTCCACGCCGCCAAGCAGTGCGGAGCGGCCTGGCTGACGCGGATCTCGCCGGTGCAGCGGCTGGCGGACTACCTTGCCGCGCGCCCCGCGTACGATCTCTTCCTGGTTTGTGCCCTGACCGACGACGCCCGGCCCCTCCGCGACGTGCTGGCCGGGGCACGGGACCGGAAGCTTGGCACCATCGGCGTCCTGGTCGGCCCCGAGGGCGATTTCAGCGCGGACGAACTCCGCGCCATCCGCGCCGCGGGCGCCCTGCCGGTGAGCCTCGGCGGCACGACGCTCCGGTCCGAAACCGCGGCCGTCTACGCGCTGAGCGTCCTGCGGTACGAGCTGATGTAGGCACGACTCCTTTTGCTTTGCCCCCCTTCGGCGCGTTGTGCTAGAGTTTCGCCCCTTGCTCAGACGGCTCTTTATCGGGGTCTGCGCAGGTCGGGTTCGAGGAGGTCGGGGTCCGTGAGCACAGGCGCACAGCATGGACGCGGGCGCGGAGTCATATCCTCGCTCCTGGTCCTCGTCCTGGCCTCCATCGTGCTGTTCAGCCGCGCCCAACTCGTCCAGTCCAGCTTCGAAGAGCCGCTCAGCCCGACGTGGCACGGGCCGGAGGGCGGCGGCGCCGAAGGCGGGAACGGCGACGGGCTCGTCGTGACGCTGGATGCGGACGACTTCGTCCGGACGGGCGAGCACTCCATTCGGCTCCGCGTCTGGGATGACGGCAGCCCCAGCGCCCTGTCCTGGGCCGGCATGATGCAGATCCTGCCGTGCCGCGCCGGACGCAAGGTCCGCGTGGGCGCCTGGCTGTACTGCAGCTCGTCCGTCCTGCCCATGCGGGGCGAGTCCTGCGCCCAGCTCAAGATCGAGTACTTCGAGGACGACCGGGCCCAGCGGCTCATCCCCACGCACCTCTTCCTGAGCCCGCCGTTCAACCCCCGGACCTACAAGCCGGACGCGTGGCACCTGATCGAAGCCTGCGACCGCGCGCCGCAGTACGCGCGGAGCCTCAAGTTCTCCGTCGTGATCACCGCCCAGAAGCTCAACGGCGAGAAACAGGCGGTCTGGCTCGACGATATGTTCGTGGAGATGCAGCCCCCCAAGCCGGTCGGCGCCTCCGGGGGAGACGGCGGGAAAGCGGCCGCCCTGTGAGCCGGGAGGCAATTCCATTGCCTCGCAGGCCGGAAATCGTTATAAGTTGACGTCCGAGTCGCTCCTCTTCTCTGGTAACTGAAATGAGAACCCGGCGGCATGGTTGGCGAGGCTTTTTTGTGACCGCTCTCGGCGCGGTCCTCGCCCTCGCCTTCGGCTGTACCCGCCCCCTTTCCGACCGGACCCCCGACGGCCGCCTCATCGTGGACTACTGGGAGAAGTGGACGGGGTTCGAAGGCGACGCGATGCAGGCGGTCGTGGACGACTTCAACGCGTCCCAGACCAACATCTTCGTCCAGAAACTCACGGTCAGCGGCATCGACCGCAAGATGCTCCTCGCCACGGCCGGCGGGAACCCGCCCGACGTCGCCGGGCTCTGGTCCTTCTGCGCCCACGCGTACGCGGACAAGGGCGCCCTCTTCCCCCTGGACAAGATGCTGGCCGAGAAGGGCATGAAGCGCGAGGACTACATCCCCGTCATGTGGGACCTCTGCTCGCACCGCGGCTTCGTCTGGGCGCTGCCGTCGACGCCGGGCGTCATGGGTCTGCACTGGAACAAGAAGCTGTTCCGCGAGGCGGGCCTGGATCCCGACAAGCCGCCGACGAGCATCGCCGAGCTCGATGCGATGGCCGAGCGGCTGACCCTCGTCAGCGTGATGCGGAACGGGAAGCGCGTGAAGGTCCGCTACCCGGACCTTACGCCCGAGGAGAAGGAGTCCAGGAAGTTCGAGATCCTCCAGCTCGGGTACTCGCCCTCGGAGCCCGGCTGGTGGAACGCGATGTGGTGCTTCTGGTTCGGCGGACAGCTGTGGGACGGCCAGCGCTCGATGACCGTGAACAGCCCGGAGAACATCGAGACGCTCCGCTGGTTCCAGAGCTACCCCCAGAAGTTCGGCCTGGAGAACATGCTGAACCTCGGCTCGTCCTTCGGCAATTTCTCCTCCCCGCAGAACCCGTTCCTGGCCGGCACGGTGGCCATGGTTCTGCAGGGCGTGTGGATGTTCAACTTCATCGACAAGTACGCGCCCAGCCTGGAGTGGGGGGCCGCCCCCTTTCCCTCCAAGGACCCGGTCAAGTACCCGATGGTGACGATTGCCGAGTGCGACATCCTGTGCATTCCGAAAGGCGCGCGGCACCCGAAGGAGGCCTTCGAGTTCATGGCCTACGTGAACTCGCAGGGACCCGCGGAGAAGCTCAACCTGGGCCAGCGCAAGTTCAGCCCGCTGGCGATCACCAGCGCCGACTTCATCAAGAACCACCCGAACCCCTACATCCAGGTCTTCATCGACATGGCCAAGAGTCCCAACGCCAACTACGCGCCGAAGCTGCCCACGTGGACCGAGCTCGTGAGCGAGATGGGCGTGGCGTACGACCAGGCCTTCCGCCTCCTGAAAACGCCCGAGGAGGCGCTGGGCGACGTGCAGACCCGCCTGCAGTGGCGGCTTGACCGCATTCTGCGGCGGTGGGACATGGTCGAGGCCGAGCGGCTGAAGCAGTGGAAGAAGGACGTGGAGGGAGAGTGAGGATGACCAAGTGGGAACGTCATGACCTGTTGTTGGGGCTGGCCTTCATCAGCCCGTGGATCCTGGGTTTCCTGATCTTCTGCGTCTTCCCGGTCGGCGCCTCGCTGTACTACTCGTTCTGCGACTACGACGTGCTCGCGAACAGCCCCGTCTGGATCGGCGCGCTCAACTACAAGGACATGGCCACGGACAACGTGTTCTGGCAGTCGCTCTACAACACCCTCTACTTCGCGGCCCTGTCCCTGCCCGTCAGCCTCATCTTCTCGATCCTCATCGCTGTTTTGCTGAACAACAAGGTGGTCGGCCGGCCGGCCTTCCGCACCTTCTTCTTCCTGCCCTCTCTCGTGCCCGCCGTGGCGATTGCCATGATCTGGCTGTGGATCCTCAACGGCTCCTACGGCCTGCTGAACCATGCGCTCAGCGTGATCGGGATCAAGGGCCCGAACTGGCTCAACGACCAGGCCTGGGTCAAACCCGCGCTGGTCCTGACGTCGGTGTGGGGCTGCGGCGGCAGCGTGGTGATCTACCTCGCCGCGCTCCAGGACGTGCCGCGCGAGCTCTACGAGTCCGCGGATATCGACGGCGCCAACGCGTGGCACCGGCTCTGGCACATCACCCTGCCGATGATCTCGCCGGTGATCTACTTCAACCTCGTTATGGGCATCATCGGCTCCCTGCAGGTGTTCGGCGGCCCCTTCATCATGTTCGGCTCCTCCGGCGGGCCCAACCGGTCGGCCCTCTTCTACGCGGTCTACCTCTACGAGAACGCCTTCACCTACAACCAGATGGGCTACGCCTCCGCGATGGCGTGGGTCCTCTTTATCCTCATCCTGTTCCTGACGTGGCTCGCCACCAGGACGACCAAGAAGCACGTCTACTACGCCGGAGAGTAAGGCCATGAGAATCGTCGGACGCATCATCATCTACCTGCTGCTGATCTCCGGGTCCTTCATTTTCCTCTTCCCCCTCTTCTGGATGATCTCCACGGCGCTCAAGCCCATCGACCAGACTATGTCCATGCCGCCCGTCTGGGTCCCCTACCGCGAATTCGCGGAGCTGAACGGGAAGGTCGTGTCCGTCAAGCGCGGCGATACCATCGACGCCCCCTCCTTCGTCGTCCGCCTCAAGAAGACCGGCGAGCGGACGATCGTGCCGCAGGCCGCCGTGATCGCCGGCGAATACACCACGAAGACGAAGGACGGCGACGAGCTGCGCAGGCCGGTGGAGGTCCTGAAGGAGATCCCCGCCTCCATGGCCGCGCCCTGGGTTAAGGTCATGGCGGAGGTCGTATCGGACGACCCCAACGCCCCCGTGGTCAACAAGGAAGCCGCCGCGGCATGGGACCTGGTACCTGTGACCGCGCTCGTGAAGAAGGCGGCCCCCCGGTGGGACAACTTCCCGAAGGCCGTCCGGGCCATGAAGGAGTTCAGGAACTACCTGAAGAACACGCTGATCCTCTGCTTCCTCACCGTCATCGGCACCGTGTCCTCCAGCGCCGTCGCCGCGTACGGCTTCGCGAAGGTCAACTGGCGCGGCCGGAACGCGGTGTTCGCGATCGCCCTCGCGACGATGATGATCCCCTTCCCCGTGGTCATGGTGCCGATCTACTGCCTCTTCCGGTGGATCGGCTGGATCGGGACCCTGCGGCCGCTCTGGGCGGGGTCGTTCCTGGCGGGCGCGTTCAATGTGTTCCTGCTCCGCCAGTTCTTCATGACCATTCCGAAGGACCTGTCCGATGCGGCGAAGATCGACGGCTGCAGCGAGTGGCGCATCTTCTGGCAGATCATGCTGCCGCTCAGCCGGCCGGCGCTGATGGTCATCGGCCTGTTCCAGTTCATGGGCACGTGGAACGACTTCCTCGGGCCGCTGATCTACCTGACGAACCAGAAGGATTTCACGCTCGCGCTGGGCCTGCAGTTCTTCCAGAGCCAGCACGGCGGCACGCAGTGGCACTACCTGATGGCGGCCAGCACGCTGGTCGTCCTGCCGATCATCGTGCTGTTCTTCTTCACCCAGAAGACCTTCATCGAGGGCATCTCGATGACCGGCATCAAGGGCTGAGCCGCCCGGCCGGCTTTTCTCCAATCCCCGGAAAAAAGCGTTCAGGATTCTCCAATGCTTGGAAAACTTGACAGTCGGCTCCTTAAACGCTGATATAGCGCCCCACTTTCACCCCGGAAAGGATCATGAAGCCGCTTACGCAAGAGCAACAGTCGTGGGTAGATAAGACGTTCGCGTCCCTGTCGGTGGAAGAGCGCCTCGCCCAGCTCTTCATCACGAAGATCAACCACCCCGGCGAGGTGGACTCGCTCGCCGAGCTCGCCAAGACCATCCCGTTCGGCGGGCTGTTCGTCTGGGGCGCCACCGCCGACGAACACCGCGCCCGCATCCAGCGCCTTCAGAAAGCCAGCCGCGTCCCGCTGGTCGTCTCCGCGGATCTCGAAACCGGCGCCGGCAGCGCCGCCGTCGGCATGACCCTGTTCCCGGACAACCTGGCGGTCGCGGCGGCCAACAGCGAGGAGCTGGCCTATGCGATGGGCAGGGCCGCCGGGGTCGAGGGCCGCTCGATCGGCGTGCATTGGACCTTCGCGCCGGTCGTGGACGTGAACCTCCACCCGGACAACCCCATCGCCAACACGCGGGGCCTCGGCGACGATCCCGAGCGGATCGGGCGCATCGCTTCGGCGATCGTCCGGGGCCTCCAGGAACACGGCATCGCGGGATGCGCCAAGCACTTCCCGGGCGACGGCACGGACGACGTGGACCAGCATGTCGTCACGTCGGTGAACGCGCTTTCGATGGAGCAATGGAAAAGGATCTCCGGCCGGACGTTCAACACGGCGTTCCAGGCCGGCGTGATGAGCACGATGATCGGCCACATCGCCCTGCCCGCCTGGGACGGCGAGCTGGACGCCCGGCGGTCGTACCGGCCGGCCACGGTCAGCCGGCGCATCGTCACCGATCTCCTCCGCCGCGAGATGGGCTTTGAAGGGGTCATCGTGACCGACGACATGAACATGGGCGGCGTGTCGGGCTACATGAACCACCGGGACCGCACCGTGGGCTGCCTGGCCGCCGGCTGCGACATGATCCTGTTCCCCGACCTCCCGCAGGATTTCCAGACGCTCCTCGAGGCGATGCGTTCCGGAGCCCTGTCCGAACAGCGGGTCAACGAATCCGCGCGCCGCGTGCTGGAGTTCAAGGCGCGGCTCGACCTGCACTGCGGCGAGCTGTTCGGGCCGCCGGCGACGCCGGAGCAGACCCGGGAGTTCCAGGCCGCCAGCCGCAAGATCGCCGAACAGGCCATCTGCTGCGTCCGGGACCTCAACCACATCTTCCCCCTCACGGGCTTGCGGCCGGGCGGCAGGGTGCTCACCGTGACGCTGACCAACGACGTCGATCTTCCTGACGTGGACCGCGAGCTGACCGCCCGCGGCTACCGCGTGGAACACCTGCGCAACCCGGAGGACTGGAGCCTGTCCGGCCGCTGGCGCGGCGCGGACGCCGTGTTTGTGAACTTCGCGTTCCGGGCCAACTGGGCCACCAACGGCGTCCGTTCGGTCGGCCCGCACAACCGCATCTTCATGGGCGGCTTCCACACGGAACACCCGCGCGTGATCTTCACGTCGTTCGGCTCGCCGTACCACCTGCGCCAGTTCAGCGCGGTGACGAACTACGTCAACGTCCACTCGTGCACCCGGGAAAGCCAGCGCGCCGCGGTCGCGGCCTGGTTCGGCGAGATCCCGATGCCGGCCAAGAGCCCGGCGGGGAACCTGACCCGGGGATTCTGAGACATGAACCTACGCACACTGAGGA
The DNA here is from genome assembly GCA_043803015.1 of Verrucomicrobiota bacterium. GTDB lineage: Bacteria > Verrucomicrobiota > Kiritimatiellia > CAIQIC01 > JAGNIJ01 > JAZDKK01. The sequence goes on along the minus strand of JAZDKK010000034.1, from coordinate 35,166 downwards.
CGTGCGCGCTGGTCACTGCGAGCGCTCTTGTCCTTTCCTCCGGCGTATGTTTCGGCCAGACCAATGCAGCGGAAATCTACCAGCAAGCCTTCCAGCTGCTGCCGCCGAACAATGACGCTGTATGGCAGGTCCTGAGGAATACCAATGCCGCGCCCGACGACCCGGCCGTGGCCGCCCTGAAGGCGCGCATCGAGCCCGCCTTGGCCAAACTCACGGAAGCCGCCTCCATGCCGGCGTGCAACTGGCGCTACGGCGACAAAGCGTTGATATGGCATACCGGCATGGATCCGAGCCAGATGCGGCAGATCAGCCAGGCCCTGAAGTTTGCCAAGGCCGTTGGCGTGCTGCTCAAGACGGAGGCCGGCAAGGACCTGGACCACGTGACGACCCAAGCTCTCGACGTCATGCTGCTGGGCCGGCGCGTAGGGGACGGCGGGCCGCTGATCTCCTACTTGGTCCAAGTCGCGATGGAGGATGTCATCACCCGCGGTCTCGCGGCCAACCTGCCGGACATGCCGCCGGATCAAGCCGAGGCCGTTGCGGCCAGGTTTGAGGGTCTCCCGATCGGGGGCACGCTGGCCAGCGCCGTGGGGAACGAAAAGGCTGTAACCATCGATTGGCTCATCCAGAGTATTCGCCACGCCCAGCTGAGCGCGGAATCCGGGGCACAGCCAGCCGGGAACTCCCAGACTGCGGACACCGGAACAGCGTCCGGGACCGGGCTCGCTGGCGGCACGGACCATCCGGATCGAACTCTTGCCGACAGCCTTCGCATGTGCTCCCTTATCGAGGTCGAGGGGCAGCCCATTCGAATCGGCCTGGAAGACATCGTCAGCAGCAACAGCTTCTTCCTGTCGCTGGGAGACAGGAAGAACGAAGTCGAGCTCGTCTCCGCCGACTATCAGCGCGAGGAGGCCGTGATCATGCGCGGCACCGAGGCCGCCCTCATCAAGCTGCGGGCGCGGAAGATCCTGCCCCTCGAGCTCCTGATCACCGAGGTGTCCCTGCGGGCCGCCGTCGGCCGCCAAGGCAGGGACGCCCGCGTGCCGCTTGCGTCGGGAGGAACCGCGCCGGTCGACTCCCTGGTGGCGGCGGACCTCGTCGCGCTGATCCGGCCCGAGTTGGCGTCGAACATCGTTGCCTACACCCGCGGCTCGTCCCGCGGAATCGTCCAGATGGTTCTTGAAACGAGCGGCGATTTCGAGGCCCTCTCCGAGGCGCTCCGCACCAAGTCCCTGCCCGAGCTGAAAGCCTGGGAGACCAACGTCGTCCCGCGGCTGAACCCGTTGTCCCAGGCGCTCGTGCCGGCCCTGTATGACGCGGCCCAGGGCGACGCCGCGGTACGCGTGCGCCGGGACCTGTTTCGCGCCGCGGCGGCCGTCGTCCGCGAGGGCCCCCAGGCATTATCGCGATTCCCCGACCCGTATGGCACAGGCCCCTTTAAGTACCATCCGGCGGAGAATGGGTTTGAGCTGGCGTCGGAGCTTGTGATCACGAGGGGTTCCCCTCCATCCACCATCCCGGTCACGCTGCGCGTCGGCAAACCGTGAAGATCGCCACCTTCAACTGCAACTCGATCCGCTCACGCCTGGATGTGATCCTGTCCTGGATGGAGAAGCACCGGCCCGACGTGCTCTGCCTCCAGGAAACGAAGGTGCAGGATTCAGAGTTCCCGGCCGCGCCGATCCGGGCTGCCGGGTACCACGTGGTGTACCGCGGCGAGAAGGCGTACAACGGCGTGGCGCTGATCTCGCGGAGCGAACCGTCGGACGTGGGTTTCGGCCTGGACGGCGGGCCCTTCGACTCCGCTCAGGGCGGGCCCCGCGACGAGACGCGCCTGCTGTGCGCGAAGGTGGGGCGCGTGACGATCGTGAACACCTACGTCCCGCAGGGCCGCGAGGTGGATCACGCGATGTACAAGTATAAGTTACTCTGGTTCAAGCGGTTGCGCAGCTATTTCGACCATCACTTCAAGACGTCGGATCTTCTTCTCTGGGCGGGCGACATGAATGTCGCCGCGGAGCCCATCGATGTGCACAACCCGGAAGAGCGCGAGAACCACGTCTGCTTCCACAAGGCCGCGCGCCGCGCCTTCGCCCACTGCCGCTCGTGGGGGTTCGTGGACGTCTTCCGCAAGCACCACCCGGAGCCCGGCCAGTACACGTTCTGCGACTACCGCATGCCGCGTGCCGCAGAGAGGGGGCTGGGCTGGAGGATCGACTACCTGCTGGCCAGTCCGGCGCTGGCGAAGAAGTCTGAGAACGCGTTTATCGACCTCGAACCGCGACTCGGAAAAAAGCCTTCAGACCACACCTTCCTGGCCGCGGAGTTCAGTTTGTAGCGAGGACCGGTTCAGGCCTCGGTGGAATGCCGGGCGTGGGGCTCATCCCAGCCGCCGCAGTAATGCTGGATGCAGTCCGGGCAGAGGCCGTGGGTGATGGTCACGTCCGCGTGGTCTCGAACAAACACATCCACGGGAACCCACCTGCCGCCGGAGCAGACCCGCTTGCACCCGGCGCAGAAGATCAGGAATCCCTCGAGGTACTTGATGCGCTTCAGGAAAGCCCGCGTGAGCACAACGACCGCTGCGGCCAGAACGAGGGCCAGCGACGATTCGAACAGGCTTTCTCTCCAGTTGATCGGCGTGCCCGGGGCTCCGAGAATCCGGCGGGGGAGATCGAGAATCTCGTCCAGCCACAGGAACCCATACAGAAGGCCGAACCCAACCAGCTCATAGAAAATCACATGCCGCGCCACGTCTTTTTTACTCACAACCCGTCCTCCCGGAGAATGATATCCGCCCTGTTTTTCCCGTTCTGCAGACTGAGGCCCCGCACCCTAAAGGAGCCGACCTTGCGTGGCAAGGAAAAAGGTGACAGGAAGAAGGCGCCCGCCCGGGGGCTACAGCCGTGGATGCCACCCGGGTTGGCCCCCCCTCACGTGGACGTCAGTTTCTCGATGCGGAACAGGATCAGGTTGACGAGCTGCTGGGGCAGGAAAAGGGACACGCGCTCTTTCGAGTCGCCGAGGCCGAAGTAGCCGTACTCGTCGTTGGCCACGAGCTCCGTGTCGATCCGCACGACGCGGTTCGTGTTCTGGACGCGCTGGCCGATCCGCCACTTCGCGCTGCCCCTCGTCCGCAGCTGCACGAAGTTGTACGCATGCCATTTGTCTGCGAACGCCTGCGGATCGAGCCAGAGGCTCTCGTCCGGGTGCTCGTTGACCAACTGCACGGCAACGACGTGATCGGTGCTGTCCGTGACCAGGAGGAGGCGGTCGAAACCATCGCCGAAGTTCCCCTCGGTTGAGTAATAGAAGAAGCTGTCCCTCGGGAAGCCGGGGCAATTCATGTTCTTCCGCGGCGCCAGCGGCTGGCCGATGATCTTGGCCGCTTCTTGGACCGGCATCAGGTAGTAGATCTGCCCGAACAGCACCAGCGACGAGTCGGGCGACAGGTTCACGCCGGCCTTGCCTTGGTCGGACAGCAGATCGCGAAGATCGCCCAGGATCCGGTCCCCGGTCTTCTCCGGGATGTTCCAGTTGGGCGCCAGCACGAGCTGGGTCTTCCGCGGCGGCGCCTCGGCGGGCGCGGCGTTCGTGACCGCGCTGACGATGGGCGAGACGGGTCCCGACGGCTTGGCGGCGTGGTCCGACGGAACCAGCAGGGTGGACTGCCGGCAGTCGGAAATCAGGTGATAGCACTGGTCGATCAGGTGCTGCATGTTGAGCTCGGGGGGCGCGTACCGGCGGCAGGACTCGAAGTTCGCGATGGCATCGCGGCACTGCTGTTCGACCGTCGCCAGGATGCCCGGGTTCAGCTTCGTGGCCGTGTACTCCTTGTACTTCGCGAGTGCGTCGTTGAACAACTCGGCGCCTTTCAGGAACCGCGGATGGTGCCAATTCGCACGCTCCGATTCCATCTTCTCCGATTCCGCCGGGGCCGTCACCTGCGCGGGCTGCGGGGCCGATGGAGCGCTCGAGACCTGTCTTCGCGGCCGCACCGCCGCCGGTTTCTTCGCCGTCTTCACCTGCGACCGCGGCGGCAGCATGTTGTCCCAGTACTCCGTCTGCACGGCCTCGCGGCGCGTCTGCACGTAGCCGAAATAGGCCAGCGCGCCATAACCCACCACGACCGCGCTCGCCATCAGCATCAGCGAGAAAAGGGCGTGCGCCAGGTCGGCCGAGGATTTGCCGGCGCCCAGCACCTGGTTGCGCAGGTCTTTCGGCAGCACGATGCGCTGCTTCGCCACGGCCTTCGCTTTGACCTTCCCCTCCCTGAGGGATACCGTCTTCTCCTCTTCCTCCTCCTTGACGACCGCCGGCGTCGCGCGGCGCTTCGGCTTGAAGATGGCACCGGCCCTTGCGCCGCTGCGCACCACGGTGCTCTGCTGCGGGGCGATGGGCGCGCCCGCTGGCACGCCGCCCCGCTTGACCACTTCCAGGTCCGCCCGTACTTCGGCCCACGTCTGGTACCGCAGCGCGCGGTCCTTTACCATCATCCGCTCGATCAGCGCAGCCATGCCGTCGGAAACCCCCGGGTTGATCTGCCGGGGATCAGGCAGGAAGCCGGACACCTGCTTCTCCATCGCCGCCAAGCCGGTGCTATCCCGGAACGGCAGCGTGCCCGTCGTCAGGTGGTACAGCATTGCGCCCAGGGAGTAGATGTCGGTCCGGCAGTCCAGGTCCGTATCGCCGCGGGCCTGTTCCGGCGAGGCGTAGTGCGGAGTTCCCTCCACCATGTCCTGCTCGGCGTGACCGCCCCGGAGGCCGATCATCCGGGCCAGCCCCAGGTCCGCGAGCTTCACCGCGCCGTCCTGCTCGACCAGCACGTTGTCCGGCTTGATATCGCAGTGGATGATGCGCGCCTCGTCCCACGCGTAGCCGAGCGCGAGAGCGATGCCCTCGGCGATGAGGAGCGTGTGTTTCTCCTGGAGGGAGCCCTTCCGAACCAGCAGGTCGGCCACGGTGCAACCCGCGACGTACTCCATGACGATGTAGACCAGTCCGCCCCGTTCGCCTGCGTCATACACCTGCACGATGCCCGGATGCTTCAGCTTGGCGGCCGCCATGGCCTCGAGGCGGAACCGCTGAATGGCGTCCTGGTCGCGGACGAGCCGCGGGGACAGCACCTTGATCGCCACGGCGCGGTCCAGCGACAGCTGGCGGGCCATCCAGATGGTGGCCATGCCGCCTTCGCCGATCTTCTCGAGGATCCGGTAGCCCGGCAAGTCTATCATTCGTTCCATGGCGTCCCTGCTTGCGGCATCGCCGAGCCTTGCCGCCGGCACAGAAAGACAGCCTGATATATACCCGTTTGGCGCGAGGCTGGAAACAACGTTCCCGGGGCGCGTTGCGGCCCACCTTGAAAACGCCGGCCGGGGCTGGTACTTGTTGCCGCATGAGATCCCTTCCGCTGCTGCTCGCGGCCGCCCTGCTCCAGACCGCGTCGGCCGCCCCGGACACCGCCCGGGTGGTCCGGGTCGCGTGCGTCGGCGACAGCATCACGTACGGCGCGGAACTGCGCGACCGGGCCTCCGAGAGCTACCCCGCCGTCCTTCAGTCCCTGCTGGGCGACGGCTTCGAGGTGAGGAACTTCGGCGTGTCCGGAGCGACCCTGCTGAGAAGCGGCCAGCTCTCCTACTGGGACGTTCCGGAATTCGAGTACGTCGCGGAGTTCGAGCCGGACCTCATCGTCCTGATGCTGGGCACCAACGACTCGTGGCTCCACAACTGGAAACACGGGGCGGACTTCGCCCGGGACCTGCGCGACATGCTGGACCACTTCGCCGCGCTTCCCTCGAAGCCCCGGGTGTGGGTCTGCCTGCCCCCTCCGGTCTTCGGCATGATGCGGTCCGCGAGCAACGCGATCCTTGACCAGCAGATCATCCCGCGGATCCGGCAGGCGGCCGGCGAGAAGAACGTTCCGGTCATCGACGTGAACGGAGCGCTTCGCGGGCGGGGCGAATGTTTTCCCGACAGCGTCCATCCCGACGCCGCGGGCGCCGCGATCATCGCGCGAACCGTCTTCGACACCCTGCGCGCGGGTTCGCCACCGCCCAGGTAGGCCGCCGACACTATCAAGTTGAAAGTTCGGGTGGGCTGGATTATCGTGTCCTGTCGAATCCAGCGCTTTGACCAGACCGCGGATGGGAGAACTCTCGATGCCTTACGTACTGCTCCTTCTGATCGCCGCCCTGTGTCTCCATCCGTCGTCCGCCCCGGGCCAGGTGACCAACGCAGAGCACGCGCCCAAACTCGTATGCGACGAGCCCACCTACAACTTCGGGGAAGCCGATAACTCCGGGAGCGTGGAGCACACCTTCATCTTGAAGAACGAGGGAGACGTGACCCTGGAAATACTCAACATCCGGCCGGCCTGCGGCTGCACCGTGGCCAACATCTCGACGAAAAGCATTCCGCCGGACGGCGCGGCCGAGCTGTCGACGCGGCTGTCCCTCCAGGGGCGAACGGGACCCCAGCACAAGAGCATCACGGTGGAGTCCAACGACCCGAAGCAGCAGTACGTGACCCTGTACCTGGAGGGTAACGCCATTGCAGAACTGGAGGTGAAACCCCGCCAGGTGACCTTCGGACGGATTTCCGCCGCCGCCGCGGTCACCAGCGCGGTGGAGATCACCGCCCGAACGACCAATGCCATCAGGATCACTCGGCTCGACACCCCGTCCACCAACCTCGCCGCCAAGCTGGAGACGATCGAAGAGGGCCGGCGCTACCGCATCCTGGTCTCTTCGGTGCCGCCTCTCGCCCAGGGCACGCTCAGGGGCAGTGTGCATATCGAGACGGATCACCCAAAGTACTCCGCGATGGATATCCCGATCTCGGCCTTTGTCGCCACGGACCTCATGTATCTCCCGACCGAGCTGACGCTGGTCGAGAACCCGGCGGCTTCCGCCCGCTACATCATTGTGCGCTCCGACACCGGCAAGAAGTTCGAGGTGCAGGCGGTGGTGGTCCCCTCCCCGTCGATCCAGGCCAGCGTTCAACCCATCGACCAGAACGGCTACCGGATCGAGCTCACCAACATCGTGGCCACCGCGGACCTGAACGGCAAGGCGCTTCTCATCAAGACCACCATGCCGGGCAACGAGGAGATCCGGATTCCGCTCCGGGTCATTCCGAATGCCCCGCAGCCGGCACCGGCCCAGAACCCGTGAGGCGCGGATGGAATCCGGATCCCAAGCAGGAGAACGCCGCTCCTGCCCGTTCTTCTCCGCCGCCCTGATCCTGCTCATCGCCATCCTGTGCGGCGGAGCCGCCAACCTCGTCTCCCCCCGGCGGATCCCGTGGGTGGAGGACTGGGCCAACTACATCGAGGCCAAGGCCCTGAAGGAGGGCGTCCGGCTCGTCCGTACCGAGCAGGCACGGCGGATCGTGGACGCGGGCATGCACGTCGTCCTCGATGCGCGGCCGGCCGCCGACTACGCCGCGGGACACCTTCCCGGCGCCACCTCCCTGCCGTACAACACGGTGGAGGAGAGCCTCGCCGATGTGCAGAGCATGCTCGCGCAGTCGACGCCCATCCTGACCTACTGCGCCGGGGAGAATTGCGACGAGTCGTTCCTCTTGACCCTCTTCCTGCGGCAGCAGGGATTCACCAACTCCGTCCTGTTCCTCGGCGGGTTCGACCAGTGGAAAGCGGCGGGGTACCCGGTGGAGGGCGCGCCATGAGGCGCTTCGCGGTCATCGCTGCGCGCGTCCTCCTGGCGGCCGTGTTCATCCTCGCGGCCGTGCCCAAGATCCTGGCCCCGCACGATTTCGCGCTCGCCGTCCTGCGTTACCAGATGATCCCCTATCCCCTGGTCAACCTGATGGCCATCTTCCTGCCCTGGGTTGAGCTGGTGGCGGGCGCGGCCATACTGGTCTCGCGATTCAGCCGGGGCGCCGTGCTGATTCTCGCGGCGCTGCTGGCCGTCTTCGCGGTGGCGATCTCGGTCAACTTGCTGCGCGGGGTGGACATGGCCTGCGGCTGTTTCACGGTGGATCCGGACGCGGAACGCATCGGCTGGTGGAACGTAGTCCGGAACCTCGCGTTGATTGGTGCGGCGTTCCTTGCGTGGCGCCGCACGGACGGAAAGAGTTGCCTGCGCAGCCCGCTGGAAGCCGTGGACCGTTGTCCGCCGTTGTAGTGGCGCGCAGGACTGCCGCTACAGCAGCCTGTTCACGACCCGGATCGCCACCCGCCCCACTGTCCCGAGGCTCTCGGCGCTGATCTTGTCCAGGGTGTCTTCGGGCGTATGCCAGTAGTCGTTGCGGCCCGGGGCGCTGCCGTAGTGGAAGTCGATGATGTCCACGGCCGGCATGCCGGCGGCGAAGAACGGGTCGTGGTCGTCGCCGATCTCGAACGGGTACAGCGAGAACTTCGATCGAACGTTTTCTTCGTGCGCGGCCTCGAAGACAGCGGATATCAGACTCGGCGTGCCGTTCCGTGGCACCGTGACGCTCAGGTCTCTGTCCCCGACCATGTCCAACAGGATAAACGCCTTGACCTGCTTCGCGCGGCCGTCCCTCACAAGCTGGGCGGCCATGTGCCGGCTGCCCTGCAGGCCGTCGGAAGGTCCGTAGTGCTTCATGCATTCCTCGCCGTCGAAGAACACGAACAACACGTCCGGGCCGAGCGCCGGCCCCTTGGCCATACCTTGCGACAGTTCAAGGAGTAACGCTGAGCTCGCAGCCGAGTCGTTGGCTCCCAAGAAGCCCTCGATGCCCGACTTGGTGTCGTAGTGAGAGGCGAGGATGATGAGCCCCTGCCCCTTCCCCGCCAGGCGGCCGACGACGTTCCGGAAGGTGGTTTCGCCCCGGGGAGACAGGGCGGTGAACTCGTGGATCGAAGCCTCGACACCGCGCCTCTTCAGCGCCTCCGCAAGGTAGCGCGCCGCTTTCAGCGTTCCTTTGGTGCCCGCTTCCTTCGGCCCGAGCTCGACAAGCGCCCGCGCCTCCTCGAACGCCCGCTGGCCGTCCACGAGGGCGGGGTCGAGCTGGGGCGGAGGCGGCGCGACCTCCGGCTTCTTCGAGCAGGAGAGGAGCAGCGAACCCAGGAGAGCGGCGAGGATCAGGTCCAGGCTTTTCCAATGATTGGAAAACCGGCGGCTTTTTTTTCCAATGTTTGGAAAAACCGGCACTCTACTCCACTGCTTTGATACTGTTGCCCTAGAGATGACACCGCGAAGCGGGCCGCACAAGAGAAAAACGGGCGGGCCGCGGTTCCTCACGACGGGGGCGGGAGGGTCGCCTCGACGCGTCGCGCACGGCGGATGCGCCGCGCGATCGAGGGATGGCCGTGGAGGAGCAGCTCGATCCACAGCGCGGGGTTCTTGTCGGCCAGGTTCTGCACGGCCAGTTTCTCCAGCGCGCTGACCAGGCACGACGCCGAGCCCACGGCGCGCACCGCGTACTCGTCCGCGGCGAATTCGCGCCGCCGCGAGTACGCGTTGGAGACCGGCATCGTGATCAGGGAAAACATGAATAGGCTGAAGACGAAGAGGGGGAAAGCCCCGATGTCGTCCGGCCCCTGGAACCCGAACCGCGCGACCAGCGCGCGCAGGAACAGGCACGCGACATAGAAGCCGGCCGCCGCAAGGACGAAGCCCACGGCGACGAGCCGCAGCAGGTCCCGGTTCCGGTAGTGCCCGATCTCGTGGGCCAGCACCGCGATGATTTCGTCCTGGGCGTAGTCCTTGAGCATGGTGTCGCCCAGGATGATCCGGCGCGTCCTGCCCAGGCCGGCCAGCGCCGCATTCCCGGTGGCCGTCTTCTCCTCCAACCCCCACTGGAAGACGCCGACGACGCGCACGCCGGCCTTCTCCGCAAAGGCCTTGACCGCCTCCGTCAGCGCGGGGTTGTCCAGCGGCTCGAACTTGTGGAACAGGGGCATGATGGCCACGGGCGCGATGGAGGTCAGGATCACGGCGAACAGGACGTAGAAGACCGTGGCCCAGGCCCACCAGAAGCCCGGCGCCCAGCGCAGGAAGGCGTACACCGCCGAAAAGAAGAAGGTGGCGAGTCCGATTTCCAGGATGAGCGATTTCAGGAAGTCCAGGAACCAGCTTCCCAGGCCCTGCCGGGACAGGTTGTAGCGGTGTTCAAGGACCCACTCGCCGTACAGGCTCACCGGAAACATGAGCGCCGCGAATCCGAACACGGTGACGATCGTGTACACCGCGTTCACGACCGGCCACGCGGAGCCGAACCGGGCTCGGAGCCCCTCCGCCAGCAGGGCGGATGCCCCCGTGTAGAGGTAGACGGCCAACGAGCCGAGGGTCAGGACAATGCGGAGGAGAAACAGCCGGTTGTGCGCCGCTTCGTAGCTGCGCGCCTGCTCGTCGATCGAGGGACCCGTCACGGGCTCTGGGGATGGAGCGGTCTCCATGGCTTGGGCTGACTAGAGGTTGTCGGCAACGCCCAGCAGAACCAACAGGCGGTCAAGGTCGTCGTTGGAGAAGAAGTCGATCTCGATGGTCCCCTTGGCCTTCTTGCCGTTGGCCAGCGTTTTGCAGGGCGCGATGCGGATGCTGGTCCCGAAGTGCTGATGGAGCCGGTCGGAGAGGTACCGCAGGTGGTTCTCGGGGATGTCCGAGCGCCCGGCGCGCGGCTTCTTGGGCGGCTTCTTCAGGCGGTTCACGATCCGCTCCACCGTGCGCACGGACAGGCCTTCCTTGACCACCCGCGTCGCCAGCAGTTCCTGCTCGCGGGGGATCTCCAGGCCGAGGATCGCCTTGGCGTGCCCGCCCGAAAGCTGGCCCTCGGCCACCAGCCGCTTGACCTTGTCCGGGAGATCCAGCAGGCGAAGCGCGTTGGCCACCGTTGCGCGGCCCCGCCCCACGCGCTGGGCGATCTGGTCCTGCGTCATCTCGAACTTGTCGGCTAAGGCGTGGTAGCCCTCGGCTTCCTCGATGGGGTTCAGGTCTTCGCGCTGAAGGTTCTCGATCAGGGCCAACTCGAGCGCCTCCCGGTCGGTGACTTCCATGACGATCACCGGCACCTGCTTGAGCTCGGCGCTCTGGGCGGCGCGGAGCCGGCGTTCGCCGGCGATCAGTTCGTACCGGTCCTCGACCTTGCGCACCAGGAGGGGCTGAAGCACCCCATGCTCGCGGATGGAGTGCGCCAGGTCCTCGAGCGCCTCCGCGCGCAGGCTCTGGCGCGGCTGCCACGGGCTCTTGTGGATTTTCTCGATGGGGACCCTGGTGATCCCGCCCGCGGGCTCGGCCCCGACCTCCGCGGCCGGCACGTCCTTGATCAGGGCTCCCAAGCCGCGGCCCAAGCCTATGTGCTTCGCTGCCATGATGCGAGATAAGCCATAATCTCAAACGGCCCAAAAAACAACCCTGAAACAGGGGTCGGAGCCGGGGGCGGATGTGGTATATTCACGCCCCATGATCCGGAACATCTTGTTCGACCTCGGCGTGGTCCTGCTTCACCTCGACTACCGGCGGGGCCTCGCCAAGTTCCTCCCCCTCTGCGACCCCGCGCGGAGCGGTCCTCTCGCAAGCTTCTTCTCGTTCAGCGGGCGCGATCCTGTCATCGCCGACTACGAGCGCGGACGGGTGAGCCCCCAGGAGTTGTACCGGCAGTTCGTGGCCGCCACGGGTTTCCGCGGGTCGTTCGAGCAGTTCGCCGAGCTCACCATGGACATCCTCGCCGAGAACAAGCCCATGATCGATTATGCTCGCACGCTGGCGCCGGCCTGCGCCGTCTACCTGGCGACCAACACGGGTTCCCTGCAGATATCCCGCATGTACGACGCGTTTCCCTCCCTGCGGTTCTTCCAGGACGCCGCCGTGTCGTGCTACCTCGGGGAGGTCAAGCCCGACCGGGCGTTCTACGAGAAAGCCCTAGCGCAGTTCCGCGTCGAGGCCGGAACGTGCCTGTTCGTGGACGACCGGCCCGAGAACGTGGCGGGCGCCGAGGCGTGCGGCATCCGCTCCGTGCTCTACACGACCCCCGGAGAGACGATCGCCGCCGTGGACGGGGCGCTGGCCCGCGGAAAGCAGTGACGCGGACGACAATTTGCTTGCAGGGGCCGGACCCGGCCGGTAGAGTCACCCCACTTTGGCGGGATACGGGCCGAGTTTTCCAGTGCCGCCAAGGCGTTCCCTCAGCATGAATGGAGACGCATGACGACGAAGAACAGGAAGCTGCTCGCCTGGGTGAAAGAGATCACCGACCTGTGCGCGCCGGACCAGGTCCACTGGTGCGACGGCTCGCAGGAGGAGTACGACGCGCTGAGCGCAGAGATGGTCCGGCACGGCACGTACGTCCGGCTGAGCGAAGCGAAGCGCCCCAACAGCTACCTCTGCCTTTCCAACCCGGCCGACACTGCTCGGACCGAGGACCGGACCTTCATCTGCAGCCGCACCCAGGCGGAGGCCGGCCCCAACAACAACTGGCGCGATCCCGCCGAGATGAGGAGCACGCTGAAAGGGGTGTTCCGGGGCTGCATGAAGGGCCGGACCCTGTACGTGATCCCCTTCAGCATGGGGCCGATCGGCTCGCCCATATCCCACCTCGGCGTGGAACTGACGGACTCGCCCTACGTCGTCTGCAACATGCGGATCATGACCCGCATGGGCGCACGGGTGCTCGAGGCGCTCGGCGACGGCGAATTCGTCCCCTGCCTGCACTCGATCGGCGCGCCGCTGGCGCCGGGGCAGAAGGACGTCCCGTGGCCCTGCAACTCCGAGAACAAGTATATCGTTCACTTCCCGGAAGACCGTTCCATCTGGTCGTTCGGCAGCGGCTACGGCGGGAATGCCCTGCTGGGCAAGAAGTGCTTCGCGCTCCGCATCGCCTCCGCCATGGCGCGCGACGGCGGCTGGCTGGCCGAGCACATGCTGATCCTCGGCCTGACCTCGCCCGCCGGCAAGAAGATCTACATCGCCGCCGCGTTCCCGAGCGCGTGCGGAAAGACCAACCTGGCGATGATCAACCCGACGATCCCGGGCTGGAAGGCGGAGTGCGTCGGCGACGATATCGCATGGATGAAGTTCGGCGCCGATGGCCGCCTGCACGCCATCAACCCGGAGACCGGCTTCTTCGGGGTGGCGCCGGGCACCTCCATGCAGTCGAACGCCAACGCGATGCGGACGCTGACGAAGAACTGCATTTTTACGAACGTGGCGATGACCCCGGACGGGGACGTCTGGTGGGAAGGTATGACCGACAAGCTCCCGGAGCGGCTCACCAGCTGGCAGGGCGAGGCGTGGACGCCGGCCGGCGGCAAGAAGGCCGCCCACCCCAACGCCCGCTTCACGGCCCCGGCCGCCCAGTGCCCCGTCATCGATCCGGCGTGGCAGGACCCGAAGGGCGTGCCGATCTCGGCCATCATCTTCGGCGGCCGGCGGCCGACCACCATCCCGCTCGTATTCGAGTCCTTCCACTGGCGGCACGGGACGTTTCTCGGCTCCATCCAGTCGTCGGAGACGACGGCGGCGCAGGCGGGGGCGGTGGGCGTGGTCCGCCGCGACCCGATGGCCATGCTGCCCTTCTGCGGCTACAACATGGGCGACTACCTGGCCCACTGGCTCTCCATGACGCGCCGCACCTCGGCCGACAAATTGCCCAAGATCTTCTACGTGAACTGGTTCCGCAAGTCGGCCGACGACAAGTGGCTGTGGCCGGGCTACGCGGAAAACAGCCGCGTGCTGAAGTGGATCTTCGAGCGCGTCGAGGGCCGCGGGAAGGCGCTGGAGTCACCGATCGGCTATCTCCCCACGGCCGACGCGATCGACTGCAGCGGGCTGGATATCGGCCCGCAGGACATGGAAGAACTCTTGCACGTGGACAAGGCGGGCTGGCAGAAGGAACTTCCTGGCATCGAGGAGCACTACGCCCGTTTCGGCGACCGGCTTCCGCGCGAACTCAAGGACGAGCTGGCGACGCTGGCCAAGCGCCTCAACGCGCTGTGACGGCCCGGATTCCCCCGAGAGTCCCTCAAGGCACCGGCGCGCTGACGATCCGCGCCGTCAGCGAGATGTCCAGCGTCTCCCAGCCCCCGGTACGGTCCATGCCGATCAGGAAGCGCGAGTAGAAATCCCGGTTCTGGTCCGACGCCGCCAGCTGGAACGCCTGCCCGTCCAGCGCCACGATCTCCGTAGCCGCGCGCGCGTAGCGCACGCGGTACGGGCTTCCATCCACCAGCCCGCTCAGTTCTGGCGTGATCCGGACACGGATCATCGGCCCGTCTCCGATGACGGTGGGCTCTACCACGAGGTACGAGCCGACGTCCTGCCACGTCACCTGCCCCCGGATGTATCCGCACTGAAGGCCGTAGTCCACGAGCCATTCGAGGTACGGGACGCTCTCGCCGACACGCAGGAGCCCCTCGCGGCCGCTGGCGACGAGGAGCGTCTGCGTCACGTCGGCCGAGGCGCCGGTGGTGGTATCTTTGACGCGGGGCTTGAAGCGGAGGGTCGTGTGGCTGATGCCCTCCTCGCGCCCGCGCTGCTCCCCCACGACCAGCGACGCCCCGGTTTCGCGCGTCTCGGACCGGCCGCGGAACCGGACCTCGATCTGCACGTTGCGGGGCGGCGCGTTCAGCCGCTCCATCATGCCGGCGATCTGGCGGTGCCGCTCGCGGGTGGTCACGACCAGCAGGCGCTGTCCCTCTTGATCCAGCACCACGCTGCCGCCCTCACCCGCCAGGGCGCGCACGGTCTCCGCCGCGGCGTGCGGGTCGCAGAAGGCGACCGAGTAGGTCTCGAAGATGGTCTGCTCCGGCTCCCCGGCCCACGCGGGCGCCGCCAGGCACAGAAGCATGAGAACAGCCAGGGCTTTCACGACCCCAGTATACAACGCGGGCCGCCGACACGCCAACGGCGGGTTGCGATTCGGAGTTGATGACCCCGCCCGCCTGGGCATACTATGGGCCGCGGCGGAAGCTCACGGCGTCCTACGGGGGATTCAGTCATGAAGCGCATCCTGTACCTGCTGGTTTTGGCTGCGGTAGTCGGAGCGGCCGCGGGCTGCTCGACCCCGGCCTCCCGGATCAGGGAGAAAGCCGACCTGTTCGCCACCCTCGCGCCGGACGTTCAGAGCAGGCTGCGCCATGGCACCGTCGAGGTGGGGGACACGAGAGACATGGCCTACATCGCCCTGGGCCATCCCGACCGCATGTACACGCGGACGACTGCCACGGGCAAGTCTGAGGTGTGGGCCTACGTGGACTACTACTCCACCACCGAGCGCCAGCAGGTCACCGGCGACTTCCCCGTCCGCGACCCCAACGGCGGATTCCGGACCGTGCACGATACGGTCTGGGTGGACG
Source organism: Verrucomicrobiota bacterium (assembly GCA_043803015.1). Taxonomy (GTDB): domain Bacteria; phylum Verrucomicrobiota; class Kiritimatiellia; order CAIQIC01; family JAGNIJ01; genus JAZDKK01. Next base: position 19,886 of record JAZDKK010000034.1, on the reverse strand, counting down.
TCCAGCAACAGCACGAGTACGAGAAGCTTCGGGTAGAGTTTGCGGGCGACACCGTGGCGGCCATCGAGCAGGCCCAGCGTTAGCCCCGCCCGAAGCGCGGGACGCACTCCCTACTCGCAGAAGGCAACCACGTCCTCCAGGGACGCCGAATCCGTCAGCAGCATGACCAGGCGGTCCACCCCGAGCGCGATCCCTCCCGAGGCCGGCATGCCGGAACCCAGCGCGTCAAGGAAGGCCTGGTCCGGCGGGTAGGCGGCCTTGCCGAGCTCCCTCCGGCGGCGGCTCCAGGCACGAAAGCGGTCTTCCTGTTCCCCGGCGTCGGTCAGTTCGGAGTAGGCGTTGGCCAGTTCCAGGCCGCCGATGTAAAGCTCCCACCGCTCGGCCACCGCCGGCTGGTCCTTCTTGCGGCGCGCCAGGGCCGCCGCGTCCGCCGGGTAATCCGCCAGGACCACCGGCACGTTCTTCGGCAGGCGCGGCTCGACCTTCTCCACCAGGTCCAGGTCGAAACGGTCAGCATCGAAGGCGGCGATGGGATCCCACCCGGCGTGCTGCCTGAAGGCGTCGGCCACGGTCACGTAGTCCCAGATGGGCCACAGCGCAACCGGCTGGCCCCGATGGCTCAGGTCGGTGCCGCCCAGAACCTCACGCGCCACAAAGGTGATCAGGGCCCTGGCATCCACCAGGATGTGATGATAGTCCGCATTGGCCCGGTACCATTCGAGCATGGTGTATTCGGGGTGATGAATCTGGCCTTTCTCGCCCCTGCGGAAACACGGCCCCACCTGGAACAGCCGCTCGTAGCCGGCCGCCAGCAGCCGCTTCATGTGCAGCTCCGGCGAGGTCCGCAGGAAGTAGTCACCGGAGGCTTCGGCCTCGATGTGAACTTCGGGCGCCGGCGCCTTCAGCCGGACGGGGGTCTCCACCTCGAGAAACTTGCGCTCGACGAAGAAGCGGCGGATGGCTTGAAGCACCTTGGCGCGAACTTCCAGAACGGCGCGCGCTCGACGCAAGCGATCCATCTCCGGACTGGCTACAGCCCCCATCGGCAATCCCTCTTATCCCTTGCTGACGCGGTCGAAATACTTGCCGGTGCGGGTGTCGATCCGGACCGTATCGCCCTGGTTGATGAACAGGGGGACCTGGAGCTCGTAGCCGGTATTCAGCTTGGCCGGTTTCATGACGTTCGTGGCGGTGTCGCCGCGGACGCCCGGTTCGGTTTCGACGATGACCTTCTCCACGAAGGGCGGCAAGGTGACCTGGATGGCCTGGCCGTTGTGGAAAAGGATGCTCACGTCGATGTCTTCGACCAGGAAATGCCGCTGTTCGCCCACGGAGTCTGCGGAGATGGTGACCTGCTCATACGTCCTGGGATCCATGAACACGAAGTGATCGCCCTCGGGATAGGAGTAGTGCAGTTCGCGCTCCTCGAGGTCGGGCTGGCCGATCTTGTCGACCGCGCGGAAGGTCTTGTCCATGACGTTGCCGGAGAGCAGGTTCTTGATCCGGCACTTGTACATGGCCTGCCCTTTCCCGGGCTTGAAGAACTCGAACTCCACGACATCGTAGGGCACGTTCTCGAGTTCGATCTTCAATCCTTTTCGCAAGTCCGACGCAGTGTACATAAGTCGATCCCCTGTTCTCTCCGAGCGCGCACCGAACGTCCCGGGGCGCAAGGCCGCATACTATGTACATGTTGCCCGAACTTGCCAAGAGGTTTCCTTCCCCGCGGCAAGAAAAGACGCCGTTTAGAGCGACTTAAAACTTGACACAATGTGACCGCGCAACTGGCTGGCGTTTTTTGTTGGGAAAACATCGAAAATGATGAGTATTTACAGGGCTTTTCTTGTCTCTTTTTTTAGCCCATTCCCGTTGCGGTTTGGGTGGTTTTTCTGCTAGATTCCATATGCTCCGAGGAGCATCCGTAACCCATGTCAAAGGCCAAGAAAAGCTCAGCCAAGAAGGCGAAGAAACCGGCCCCAAAAACGCCGGTGAAAGTGCCTCCTCCCAAGGTGGTCATCGACGCGTCGCCCCCGCCTTCCGCGGAGCCCGCAGCACCTCCTCCCGCGGCGGCGCCGGGTGCCGGCGGACACAGCTACGACGCCCGCTCGATCACCGTCCTGGGCGGCATGGACGCGGTGCGCAAGCGCCCCGCCATGTACATCGGCGACACGGGGTCGCGGGGCCTCCACCACTGCGTGTTCGAAGTGGTGGACAACAGCGTGGACGAAGCGCTGGCCGGCTACTGCACCCATATCCAGGTCACCGTGAACGCCGACGGTTCCGTGACCGTGAACGACGACGGCCGCGGCATCCCCGTGGACATCCATGCGACGGAGAAGAAGCCCGCGCTGGAAGTGGTCATGACGATGCTGCACGCCGGCGGCAAGTTCGACCACGACAGCTACAAGGTCTCGGGCGGGCTCCACGGCGTCGGCGTGTCCTGCGTGAATGCCCTCAGTGAGTGGCTCGAGGTCGAGGTCCGGCGAGACGGCAGCGTCTACCACCAGCGGTACGAGCGCGGCAAGACCGCGAGCAAACTCGAGACCATCGGGAAAACGAAAAGCTCCGGAACCAAGGTGACGTTCTTCCCCGACCGCAAGATCTTCGAGGTGACCGAGTTCAGCTGGGACATCCTCACGAACCGCCTGCGCGAGCTGGCCTTCCTGAACAAGGGCATCGAGATCAAGCTCGCGCAGGAGGATCCGCCGCGGGAGGAGTCCTTCAAGTACACCGGCGGCATTACGCAGTTCGTGGAGCACCTGAACAAGAATAAGAACCCGTTCCACCCCAAGGTCATCTTCTTCGAGAAGGAGAAGGACCGGATCCAGGTCGAAATCGCCCTGCAGTACAGCGACTCCTACAATGAGATCATCTTCACCTACACCAACAACATCCACACGATCGAGGGCGGAACGCACCTGAGCGGTTTCCGCTCCGCCCTGACGCGCGTGATCAACCAGTACGCCAAGAACAACAAGCTGATCAAGGGCGACGACGAGAGCATGGGCGGCGACGACGTCCGCGAAGGCCTGACCGCCGTGATCAGCGTCAAGGTGCCGGATCCCCAGTTCGAGGGGCAGACCAAGACCAAGCTGGGCAACAGCGAGGTGGAAGGGATCGTCGCCTCGGTTGTGAACGAGGAGCTCGGGACCTACTTCGAGGAGCATCCCTCGGTCGCGCGCCGGATCATCGAGAAGGGCCTGCTGGCCGCCCGCGCGCGGGAGGCCGCGCGCAAGGCACGGGACCTCACGCGCCGCAAGAGCGCCCTCGACAGCGGGAGTCTCCCCGGCAAGCTGGCGGACTGCTCGGAGAAGGACCCGGATCTCTGCGAACTGTTCATCGTCGAAGGCGACAGCGCCGGCGGCTCGGCCAAGCAGGGGCGCGACCGGCGTTTCCAGGCCGTGCTCCCGCTGCGCGGCAAGGTCCTCAACGTCGAGAAGGCCCGCGAGGACAAGATGCTGAACAACAACGAAATCCGGATGATGATCACGGCCATCGGCACCGGGTTCGGCCGCGAGGAGTTCAAGATCGAGAACCTGCGCTACAAGAAGGTCGTCATCATGACGGACGCCGACATCGACGGCTCGCACATCCGCACGCTCCTGTTGACGTTCTTCTTCCGGAAGATGCAGCTCCTGATCGACCACGGCAACATCTTCATCGCCCAGCCGCCGCTGTACAAGGTGAAGCGCAAGAACCGCGAGGAGTACGTGGAGAGCGACGCGCACTTGACCCGGATCCTGCTCGAGCTCGGCGTGGAGGAGCTGAAGCTCGCGGATGCCAAGGGGAAGGAACTCCTGAGCGGCAAACAGCTTTCGGATCTCCTGGACCTGCTCTCGGAGATCGACGTCCAGGTGGACCGGATACGCCGGCGCGGCGTGGACATCGCGGAATATCTCCGGCACCGCGACGCAAAAACGCGCCAGCTCCCGCAGTATCGCGTCACCATTTTCTCGAACGGCGAGCCCGAGCATCATTTCGCGTACACGGAGCCGGAATTGCGCCGCTTGCTGGAAGAAGCCGAGAAGCGCTCGGGCGAGCAGCTGGAAATCTTCGCGGAGGGCGGCGAGGAGGGGAAGACGAAGAAGAAGGGATTCCGCTGGACGGAGTTCTATGCGGCCCCAGCGCTCGGCAAGCTCCTCGACGCGCTGGAGAAAAAGGGGTTCAAATACGAGCATCTGCTTCCGCAGGAGAAGCCTTTTCTTACGCTGGTGAACGGGGACGGCAAGTCGCTGCCGATTGCTTCCTTGCAGGAACTGCTGAACAGGGTCCGCGAGCACGGCAGCAAGGGGCTGAGCATCCAGCGGTTCAAGGGCCTCGGCGAGATGAACCCCGAGCAGCTCTGGGAGACGACGATGAACCCGGAGAAGCGGAAGATGCTGCGGGTCACGCTGGAGGACGCCGTCAAGGCGGACGAGATCTTCACCGTGCTGATGGGCGACGAGGTCGAGCCGCGCCGCCAGTTCATCGAGGATAACGCTCTCAACGTCAGGAACCTGGACGTCTGACATGTACGACCGCAACGACAGGGTTGACCTGGTCAACATCGAAGACGAGATGCAGCGCGCCTACATCGACTACTCGATGAGCGTGATCATCGGGCGCGCCCTGCCAGACGCCCGCGACGGGTTGAAACCGGGCAACCGCCGCATTCTCTTCGCCATGCGGGAGGGCGGCTGGCTGCACAACCGGTCCTACGTCAAGTGCGCGCGCGTCGTCGGCGATGTCATCGGCAAGTACCACCCCCACGGCGATGCCGCCGTGTACGACACGCTGGTCCGCATGGCCCAGGATTTCTCCATGCGCTACCTGCTCATCGACGGGCAGGGCAACTTCGGCAGCATCGACGGCGACCCGCCCGCCGCCTACCGGTACACCGAGTGCCGCCTCGAGCAGCTGGCCGAGGAGATGCTGGCCGATATCGACAAGAACACGGTCGATATGCAGCCGAACTACGACGAGAAGCTGCTCGAGCCGAAGGTCCTGCCCTCCCGCATCCCCAACCTGCTGGTGAACGGCAGCACCGGCATCGCCGTCGGCATGGCGACCAACATCCCGCCGCACAACCTGTCCGAGGTCATCGACGCCACGGTCCACTGGATCGACAACCCGAACGCGGCGGTTGCCGATCTCGTGAAGTTCGTCAAGGCGCCGGACTTCCCCACCGGTGGCATGATCTGCGGCACCGCCGAGACCAAGGCCATGTACGAGACCGGGCGCGGCCTCCTCAAGATCCGCGGCCATGCGTCCATCGAGGAAGGACCCCAGGGCAAGGAGAGCATCATCGTTGCCTCCCTCCCGTACACCGTCAACAAGGCCAGCCTCATCGAGAACATCGCGGAGCTGGTGAACGACAAGAAGATCGAGGGCATCTCCGACATCCGCGATGAATCCGACAAGGACGGCATCCGTATCGTGATCGAGATCAAGCGCGGCGCGGTGCCGAAGGTCATCCTCAACAACCTGTACCAGCATACCCAGCTCGAAACCACGTTCGGCGCCATCCTGCTCGCCATCGACCACGGACGCCCGCGCGTGATGAACCTGAAAGACCTGATCCAGTGCTACGTCACCCATCGCTTCAACGTGATCACCCGGCGGGCGAAGTACGATCTCGAGAAGGCCGAGGCACGGGCGCACATTCTGGAGGGCCTGAAGATCGCCCTCGACCACCTCGATGCCGTCGTCAAGACCATCCGGGAGTCCAAGGACCGCGACGGGGCGAGGACACGCCTGATGGAGCGGTTCAAGCTTTCGGAGGTCCAGGCCAACGCGATCCTGGACATGCGCCTGTACCAGCTGACCGGCTTGGAGCGGGACAAGCTGGAGGCGGAATACCTGGAGATCATCAAGCAGATCAACTACCTGCGCGACCTGCTCGCCAGCGACCGGAAGGTCCACGGCGTCATCAAGGACGATCTCCTGGAGATGAAGAAGCAGTACGGCGACGTGCGGCGCACGGACCTCGTCCCCGATGAGGGTGAGATCAACATCGAGGATCTCATCGCCGACCGCGGGTGCCTGATCACGATCAGCCACGCGGGCTACATCAAGCGCGCTCCGGTGGGCGCCTTCCGGCAGCAGCGGCGGGGCGGCAAGGGCGTCGTGGGCATGGATACGAAGGAAGAGGACTACGTCGAGCACGTGTTCACCGCGTCCACGCACGACTACATGCTGTTCTTCACCGGCAAGGGCCGCGTCTACTGGAAGAAGGTGTACGACATCCCCGAGGCCGGCCGGGCCGCCCGCGGCAAGGCCATCGTCAACCTGCTGGAAATCGGCACCGACGAGAAGATCGCGGCCTGCATACCGGTCCGCGAATTCCCGGAGAACCAGTTTCTCGTCTTCGCCACGGCCCGCGGCCTCGTGAAGAAAACGAACCTGGCGGCGTTCGGCAACCCGCGCGCCGGCGGCATCATCGCGATCGCGATCGAGGACGGCGACACCCTGATCGGCGTCAAGCTGACCACCGGCCAGAGCGACATCATGCTCATCACGCGCCAGGGCATGAGCATCCGGTTCCGGGAATCGCAGCTGCGCGACCAGGGACGCGGCACCTACGGTGTCTACGGCATCAAGCTCGGGAAGAAAAGCGACTGCGTGGAGAACATCGAGGTTGTGGAGCCCACCGCCACGCTCATGTGCATTTCCGAGAACGGGTACGGCAAGCGGACGGCCTTCGACGAGTACCCGATGCAAAACCGCGGCGGCAAGGGCGTGATCACGATGAAGACCTCGGCGCGAAACGGCCTCATCGTCGGCGCCCACGCCGTCAGGGATAACGACGCCCTCATGCTGATCACGGAGCGCGGGCAGACGATCCGCATTCCGGTCAGCGATGTCCGCGTCATCAGCCGGAATACGCAGGGCGTGCGCCTGATCAACCTCGCCGCCGGGGACAAGCTGGTGTCGGCCACCACCGTGGAGCCGGAAACCGACCAGATCCTGCCCGAAGAAGGTCCGGGCGCGGGAGGGTCTGAAACGGCGAAATCCGGGAAGGCGTGAGCGAGGCGGAGGTTTACTGCTTCTGCGTCTTCGGCTTGCCCCGGATGGTCACGCGAATGGGTTCCCCAACGGGGGCGGGCTGGACCGCCGCCTGTTCGTCCGGCTTCTCCATGGTGCCGACGATCTCATGCATGATCGTGCTGTAGCCCTTGCCCTGGGCCATCTGCTCCTCCACCTCCCGCAAGGCTACATCGGTGTGCTTGATGGGGTCCTGCTCGAACGAGAGCAGCATGGACCCGACCCGCATCCGGTCGCCCGGCTTGAGCTTGGCGACCTCGATCATCTGGTCATTGACGTAGGTGCCGTTCCGGGACTTCAGGTCCTTGATGTAGAACTCGCCGTCCCACAGGCGAATGCCGCAATGAATCCGGGACGCCTTCTCATCGAGGACCACCACGTCGGCTTCCGGGCTTCGGCCGATGGTGATGGGCCGGTCGCCCAGCTCGAATTCCATCTGGGTTCCGTCTTTCTTGGTGTAGCGCAGCAACATGGGTGCACCCCCCGCCGATGCCGCCATTCTAGGGCACGGCCGCCGCCGTGGCAACAGTCTAGATGGACCCCCGGGCAATCAGGGATTTAAAGTAGTTTATCGTCATCGGCAGGCCCTGATCAATGTTCACCCGGGGCTCCCACTTGAGCGTTTTTCTGGCCTTTTCAATGGCGGGCTGTCGGATCTTGGGGTCATCCACCGGCAGCGGCTTGCGCACGATTTTGGCCGTGCTGCCGCACAGGGCGCGGATCTTCTCGGCGAACGCCAACACGCTCATCTCGTGGGGATTTCCCAGGTTGACCGGGTCGTGGCAGTCGCTCATCGCCAGCGCGTAAATCCCTTCGATCAGGTCGGACACATAGCAGAAACTCCGCGTCTGGGAACCGTCGCCGAACACCGTCAGGGGTTCCCCTCTCAGCGCCTGCACGATGAAGGTGGGCACCACGCGCCCGTCTTTCGGCCGCATGCGGGGGCCGTACGTGTTGAAGATGCGGGCGATGCGGGTGTCCACTTTGTGGTAGCGATGGTACGCCATGGTCATGGCCTCGGCGAACCGCTTGGCTTCATCGTAGACGCCGCGCGGGCCGATGGGGTTGACGTTGCCCCAGTACGTCTCCGGCTGGGGATGGACGAGCGGGTCCCCGTAGACTTCGGACGTGGACGCCAGCAGGAACTTGGACTTCTTGGCCCGGGCCAGCCCCAGCGCTTTGTGGGTGCCCAGCGCGCCGACCTTCAGCGTCTGGATGGGCAGCTCCAGGTAGTCGATGGGGCTGGCCGGCGACGCGAAGTGAAATATGTAGTCGACGGCACCAGACAGGTCGATGTACTCGGTCACATTGTGCTTGATGAACCGGAAGTCTGTGTTGCCTTCCAGGTGTGCAATGTTGGCCGGGTTGCCAGTGATCAGGTTGTCGAGACACACTACGCGGTGGCCCTTGGCCAGCAGGTAGTCGGCCAGGTGCGAGCCCAGAAACCCCGCCCCGCCCGTGATGACCGATACAGGTTGTGACTTGCTCTGAGACACGTTGGAAACCGCGCGCGAACCTTCGCATACACGCGGCCTGCTGTACAGCGCAAACCTCCGGGCCGCAGGTCTTGACGCAATGGCCCGCTCAGCCCTGGTTGAGGAGCACCTGCGGGTAAAGGTCGTGCAGGAACGTCCGGATCTGCTCCTGGTACGCCGTCGAATCCTCGTCGCGGCCGCCGGCGACGGCAATGTAGGCCCAGCGATGTGACACGTTCCGGAAGATGCGATCGGTCGCCATCCAGATCATGCGTTGGATGTGGTAGGGAGTTTCCCGGCCCTTGCCGACGAACCAATAGGCAAAGAACGTCGGGTTCTCATAAGGCTTGCCGTCCGCCCCCCGCCCGCGCCGCAGCATGTCCAGCACCATGACGTCGAGCGGCTTCCTGCCCTCCAGTGGAACGCCCAGCACGTAGCTGTGTATGATCTCGTTGCCCTGCCCCACCAGGCAGACCTGCGGCCGGTGAATGCTCGCCCGTTCCCTGCCGCTCAGCACAATGCTCACGAACAGGCTCCGGCTGGAGGGGTTGGTGTAGTACTTCTTCAGGATCCGTGTGTCGGGAGGCAGCATCGCCTTCTCATCAGCCGTCATCGTATCGAGGGGCCCGCCGCAGGTCGGGCATACATCCGGCACCTTCAGGTCGGCGACGCGCAGCTCCTTTCCGCAGACCGGGTTCTGGCAGAACCGCATTTCCTGACCGCGCCACTCGCCTACCTGATCGGGCAGGAAGATCCGTACCCCGGCCTCGTCGGTGATCCTCACATCGACCGTGAAGGCGATGGCGAACACCGTGACCAGCATCAGGCCGATGATTACGAAATAGGGCTTAAGAGCCTTTGTTTCCATCGAAACCAAACTCCGTGATAGTCCACGTTGAGAAGACGCCCCACCCCAACCATGAGTGCGATAGCCACCGAGAACACGACGTAGCCGGAGTAGTCGTGGTACAAGCCGAGCGCCAGCTTCTCGCCAAACGCCTCCGCCACCAGCGCCACCGTGGTGATACGGGCCACGTTGCCGATGATCGCCAGGGGGATCGAGGACAGGAACAGAAGCCATTTCGTCAGCAGGGCTTTCTGCGTTAGGTACGCATAGACCGCGGTCAGCGCCGTCATGGCGAGGAGCGACCGCAGGCCGCTGCAGGGATCGGCCACATCAAAGTTGAACCCGCCTGCGGCCAGGGAGTAAATGGCGGACCCCGAGCGCTCGGCCGCAATGCCCAAGCCGTTGAGCAGGCCGGTCGAGATAATCGTTACGAAAATGCGCAGCGGAAAGGTCAGGCTATCCAGGAAATTCAGAGGGATGCAGAACACCAGGTAGGAACAGGGGAAGAGCAGGATCTTGGCCACCTCCCAGCCGTACAGGTAGAAGGGGACACCCCAAATCAGGAGGATCAAGCCCGTCAGCGACATCCGGGTCTGCTGGGCCTTGGCGCCGATCCAGTGCAGGAGAAGCGCCAGGACCACCACCCAGAGCCCGGCGCGGCGGACCGCCTTGGTAGCTGCCGCCAGGTCGCGGCGCCTGAACCAGGCAATGCCGAAACTGACGAACGGGATCAGCCAGCCGTGGGAGAAGTCGCCCCCGCTGTCGTTCCAGCGCTGCACGGTCCATAGCAGCGCGGAACGTCCGTGCGTGCGGATGTCCGTCGTGTTTCCCAGCAGGTGAAACAGCACGAACGCCAGCCCTATCATGACCGCCACCAGCGCCAGCCGGGCCGTTTCTTCCTTGGTCAGGGAGGCCAGCCGCCACCGCTCGCTCCAAATCGCCGGCTGTTCAGCCTTGTTCTCGGTCGCCACCGCCATGGTCTTTCCCATCCCCTGCGTTTCCATCAGCTCCAGAACGCCTATGTGTCAATATAACCACAAAGTCCACGGTAAACAACAGGAACCTGTCCCTCACGATCCGGCACGGCTGGATTCCCGCCTCGCGCAGCAGGCGTTTGATCTCCGATTCGGAGAGCAAATGCATGTAATTCCCTGTGGCCCAGCCCTTTCCCAGCCGCACCAGGATCCCGTCGAACACGCGTTTCGGCAGCAGGTGCAGCAGCGGGACGCGGGTGTGAACTTCGACCGGAAAGAACCGATTGGGGGTCGTGATCAGCGCGACGCGGGAGACGCGATGGATCTCCTGCAGAAAGCGCCGCTGCTCCTCCCACCCCCCGACATGCTCAAGGACCGCGTTGCACCAGCAGACATCGAACGCGCCTGCGTCAAAAGGAAACTGCTTCCCGTCGTACTGCACGACGGTGCACGCCGGGTATCTCTCTCGAAAGACCGCGGCGTCATCGATCCCCAGGGCTGTGACCTGGGAGGGGTACGGGTAGTGCTTTTCCAGGAAGTTGTCCGTCTCGACATGCTCCTGGCCGGTGTACCCCACGTCGAGGACGCGGGTCGCCGGCGTCGGGCGGACCGTCTTCAGAAACAGGTCCCATTTTTTCCGCCGATTGCGGGCGGAAACACGCTGCGCCAGGATTTCAACCCATGACACGAGGCCTCTCCTCCGCCTATCTCCAGCGCCCTGCGAGCCCGGCCCTCAGAGCTCCTTCTTCAGCAGGGCGACCAGTTCCGCCATGGAGCCGGCGCGGAAGTCGGCGGCCGTGGCCTGACCCGACGGAGCGACAAAGACGGTCCGGCAGCCGGCGCGCCGGCCGGCCTCCACATCCCGCTCGTTGTCCCCCACCATCCATGAGCGGCTCAGGTCCAGGACGTGCCGGCGGGCTGCCTCGACCAGCATGCCCGGGTTGGGTTTACGATGAGAGTGTCTCTCATCGGCCGAGGGGCACATCACGATGTCCAGGAGTCCGAGGCCGTGCTGCGCCAGCAGGGCGATCAGATTCCGATGAATGCGGTCCACGTCTTCCTGCGTCATGTGTCCTGTGGCAATGCCCTTCTGATTCGTGACCACCACGGCCTCGTAGCCCCGCTCGCGGACCAGGCGCAGAACATCCAGGAACTCCGGCACGAGTTCGAATTCCTCCCACCGCCTCACGTACCGATCCCGCGTGGGCGGGCGGTTCACAATGCCGTCGCGATCGAAGAAGACGCAGGGCTTTGACATGACCATCCTTCTGCGGTCTCCGCCTAGTATCCTGTTCCCCGGATCATCACGACCGGGGTTCTGAATAGAATCTTCAGGTCCAGGCCCAGCGACCAGTTGTCGATGTACTTGAGATCCAGCCGCATCCAGTCGTCGAAAGAGACCTCGTTGCGGCCGCTGATTTGCCAGAGGCAGGTGATGCCGGAGCGCATGCTGAGGCGGCGGCGCTGCCAGTTCTCGTACTTCTCCACCTCGGAGGGAATCGGCGGGCGCGGGCCCACCAGGCTCATGGATCCGCTGAGGACGTTGAAGAGCTGCGGCAGCTCGTCGAGCGAATGCCGGCGCAGGAAGCGGCCCGCGCGCGTGATGCGCGGGTCGTCCTTCATCTTGAAGACGGGGCCGCCCATCTCGTTGCGGGCCTCGAGCTCGCTCTTCAGGTTTTCCGCTTCCGTCACCATGGTCCTGAACTTGTACATCTCGAAGATGCGGCCGCGCAGCGTGCAGCGCTTCTGTTTGAAGACCACCGGGCCTGGAGATGACAACCGGATGGCGATCGCGGCAGCCAGCATGATGGGGGAGGCCAGCAGAATCAGGCACACGGAGCCCACGACGTCGATCAGCCGCTTGAGCATAAGGGCCCAGGACAGCCGGGGGGTCGAGCTGAGGACCAGGATCGGCAGGTCCTGGAACTCGTCGACCCACGGCCGGGCGATGCTCGTGCGGAAGAAAGCCGCGGCCAGCCATGTCTCGACCCCTTCGGTTTCGCAGACGCCCACCGCCTTCTGGATCTCGTCGAAGCCGGCGCCCCCGGGACCGATCATGACGTAGTCCACAGATTCGCGGTGCAGAACACCGGCCAGGTCGTCTGTCGTGCCGAGGTAGGGGATGGTGCCGAGGGTCGTCTCGATCGTCTTCCTGAGCTCCTCGGCTGTCTGCCGCTTCGCAATGCTCTCGGGCACGAGCAGTCCCAAGACGCGCAATCTCCAGGGCGGCAGGCGCCGCAGTCGTTCCACCGAGGCCGCCAGGTCGCGAGGTTCCCCGATCAGGAGGATATTCCACGTCACGCTCCAGAGGCGGTCCAGCCGCAGCACCACGCTCTCCTTGACCCACATCAGCGCGACGTCCCAGGCGCCATAGAGAAGAATCAGAACGCGGGGGATGTACTGGATCTTCAGGATGTACAGGATGAAGAAGGTGATAAGGATGCCCAGCACGTTGGCGCGGACCAGGGTGCCGCGCACAGCGGACACCGAGCGCACGGACTTGTGCTGGTAGAAGCCCGTGAAATCGAGCAGGAAGAGCCAGAGCGGAACGAGAAGGATATACAGCCAGGCGTGGCCCCACAACGCGTCAAACATCGGGAAGATGTCGGGGCGCCAGGTGTTGAGCCAGCGCCGCGTCGCGAGCGCAAAGGTGAAGGCGACGGCCGCCACCGCGGCATCGATCATCTGCTCGAGCTGATACTCAATCTGGGAGCTTTTCTTAAGCATGGGTCAGGAAAAACAGCCCTGCCAGCGCCATTCGCGCTTATCGCCCGGCGCAGACTGTGTATAGTATGGGCTTCCAGCGCCCTTTTCAATGGCTGTTTGGGGGGCGGAAGCAATGAGGATTGCGTTCACGGGACTTAGAACGATCGGCGGGGGTTCCGGCGGCGTCGAAAAAGCCGTCGAGGAAGTCAGTGTGCGCCTGGCCGCGCGCGGCCACGACGTAACCGTTTTCTGCCGGACGCGGTACAACCCGCAAGGGCTGACCTCCTACCGGGGCGTCCGCATGGTGAACCTGCCCGCGATCTACACCAAGCACCTCGAAGCGATCTCGCACACTTTCCTGAGCGTCCTTCACGCGCTCGCGGGATACGACCTGGTCCACGTCCACGCCACGGGCCCCTCGATGCTCGCCTTTGTCCCGCGGCTCGCGGGCCGGAAGGTGGTCGTGACCGTCCACGGCCTCGACTGGAAGCGGGAGAAGTGGAGGGGCGTGGCGAAGCCGCTGCTCCGAATGGGCGTGTGGACCGCCGTCCACTTCCCCCATCGCACCATCGCGGTCTCGCGCCACCTGCAGCGCGAGCTGTCCGATCGCTACCGGCGCGAGATCGTCTACATTCCGAACGGAATTCCGGAGGCCGTACGTCGGCCGTGCGATCGCATCCGCCGATTCGGGGTCTCGGGGAACGACTACGTCCTCTTCCTGGGGAGGCTGGTGCCGGAGAAGGGCTGCCATGTTCTGCTCGAGGCGTTCAAATCGCTGGCGGCCAACCCCAAGTTGCTGGTGGTGGGCGGCGCCAGCCACAGCGACGACTACACGGCGCGCCTCCACCAGGTGGCGAAGGACGATCCGCGGATCGTGTTCACGGGTCCCCTCTACGGCGAGGAGAAGGACGAAGCGTACAGCAACGCGCTGTGCCTGGTCCTGCCGTCCACGCTGGAGGGGATGTCCATCGTCCTCCTCGAGGCCATGAGCTACCGCTGTCCCGTCCTCTGCAGCGCCATCCCGGAGAACCTGGAAGTGCTACAGCCCCCGGGCGGCACGCCCCCGGACCCCGCGGCCTACGCCTCCACGTTCGCGCCCGGACAAGTCGACGACCTGAAAACGAAACTGGCCGATGTCCTGGCGCACCCCGACCAGGCCGCGGGCCGCGCGGCGGCGGCGCTGCGCGACCTTGTGCCGATGTACTCGTGGGACCGTGTGGCGGACCAGGTCGAGGCCGTTTACCGCCGCCTCCTGCAGGAGTAGCTGCCGGACCCAGCCGTGTGGACGCCAGGGAAAGGACCGAGTATATTGGCCGGGATAGGATTTTCGCCATGGAAGCCGCCATTATTCTGACGTATCGGTGCACGTGCCGCTGTTACATGTGCCACACGTGGAAGTTCCCGACGCGTCCCGAGGACGAGATCAGACCGGAGGAGCTGAAGAAGCTGCCGGGCGGCCTCGCGTTCTGCAACCTGACCGGCGGCGAGCCCTTTCTCCGCGACGATATCGCGGACGTGATCGACGTGATGAAGGGCAAGAGCCGGCGCATCGTGATCTCCACCAACGGCTACCTGACGGACAAGATCGTTGACGTCGTCCGCCGGTACCCCGACGTCGGCATCCGCGTGAGCATCGAGGGCCTGCCTGCCGCTAACGACGAACTGCGCGGGCTGAAGGACGGTTTCGACCACGGCCTTCGAACGCTGATGCAGCTTCAGCGGCTGGGAGCCACGGACATCGGCTTCGGCATCACGGTGTCGGACCGGAATCACCGCGACATGCTGGAGCTGTACGACCTGGCGGAGAAGCTCGGCTTCGAGTTCGCCACGGCGGCGGTCCACAACTCGTACTACTTCCACAAGCTGGATAACCAGTTTGCCCAGCCTGAGGACGTGATCGCCTCGTTCAAGGCCCTGATCGAGCGCCTGCTCGCCACGGGCCGCGTGAAGAACTGGTACCGCGCGTACTTCAACTACGGCCTGACCGAGTACATCCGCGGGCACCCGCGGCTGCTCCCGTGCGAGGCCGGCACCGAGAATTTCTTCGTCTGCCCCAACGGCGACGTGGTTCCCTGCAACGGCTCCGACGAGCCATGGGTCATGGGCAACCTCCGGACCCAGACCTGGGAGGAGATCTGGAACAGCCCGCGCGCGAAAGCCGTTCGTATCCAGGTGGCCGATTGCCCGAAGAACTGCTGGATGATCGGCACGGCGGCGCCGGTGATGAAGAAGTACCCGTGGGCGCCCACGAAGTGGACCCTGCGGAACAAGGCGCGGAAGATTATCGGGCGGCCCCTCGACCTGGGCTGAGCCCAAGGGCGCCGAGATCGAAGTCGCCGGAGGCGCGTTGTCCGCGCGGCGGCTTGACACCTGCAGTTCCGGGCAACACACTACGGCACAGGCTCAGACCGTTGAACCGATGCGCTGGGCACCGACAGAAATCCTGCGACAGTTGAGCTCAGAGAAATATTCACGTCTCTGCATCGCAGCACTCGCCCTGTTGGCGTCCCTGGCGTTCTGCTTTCTGGTCTTTCCCGACGTGTCCGTCGGGTACCACGCGGTATTGGATCCCGACGGCCTCGGCAGGTTGGGCCTCGGCCTCTGGAAGTACGGGACGGTCTCCTATTTCCCCGATGATCAACCCAGTGTGAGCCGGGGTCCTCTTTACCCGGTGTTTCTCGCTGCGCTCCTTGCTCTGACCAACGGATGGTGGCCCGGCTGCGCACAGGTAGGACAATGCATCCTGTTTGCGGCAACCTGCTGGCTCGCGGGGTGGATGGCGAGCAGGCTATGGGGGCGCGGGGTCGGTTTTCTGACCTCGTTGGCCTGCGCCATTCATCCGTTCCTGGTCTGGTACACCAGCAGGATTCTCGTCGAAGTCGTCATCACCTTCCTGTTCACGGCGCTGCTGGCCGCGATGCTGCTGTTGGCCCTGAGTCCCGGCGTGCGCAAGGCTCTTCTCGTCGGCCTGATCCTCGGCCTGTGCATTCTGGCCAAATCAACGTTTCTCCCCTACGTCCTGTGGGTCCCCCTTGCCTTGGCTGTCCTGAAACCGCGGAAGATCCCCGGGCTGCAGATCATTCTGATTCCGATCCTCGCCGTGGCCGTCGTTCTGCCATGGACCGCGCGGAACTGGGTCCTGACCGGGAAAGTCATCCCGGTCCACGTGCTGGCGGGCGCAGCTGCGCTTGACGGCGACGCCATCGTGACCCACTTCGGCGAGGCGCCGTTTTCGCTGGGGGTGCTCGGCTACGCGGCTGGGCCGGAACGGAAAGCGCTGGCCGCGGGCGTCCCCCCCCAGATCACCGGGCCCGCGCGGGAATGGTACGCCGATATGGCTATGCTCAAAACCAGCCTGCGTCGCCACGCGCAGGACCCTGCGTTCCTGGTCAGAAAAGTGGCGATGAATGCCGTCCTGTTCTGGACGCTCGGCGAGACAAAACAGAAGAGCGCGGTGATCGGCCTGCTGCTGGTCCCGCTTGTCCTGCTTTTTATTCCGTCCTGCGTCATGGTGCTGAGGGAAAGAAGGACCAGGACCTTCGAGGGCACCTGCGCGGCGCTACTGACCCTGTATTACCTCTCTCTTCTGCCTGTAGATGCCGTGGCCAGGTATTCCATGCCCTTGGTTCCGGCGTTAATCATGTACAGCGCAGGATTGACCCGGTTCTGGCTGAAGGAGGCGCCGACGGCCGACCGGGTACCGTAGTCCCGGGCGCTCAGGAAAAGGACAACAAGCCGCACGGTGGATGATCCGCTCGTCATAGTTCCCCGCGACGTGCGCAACCTGCTGTACAAGGCGGCCGGCGCAGGCATCTTGCTGCTCAACAAGTTCCGGCATGCCGTGGCGGGTTACACAACGCCCCGGACGTTCCCCTCAAGCGACTTCGATCGGGCTGCCGCCTACGACATTCAAGTGGTCGATCGCTGGCTCCGGCGCGCAACGCAGTACCTCGGTGCGGACTACTCGCTGCACGGCAAAACCGTTCTGGAACTCGGGCCGGGAGCGGACCTCGGCACGGGGCTTTATCTCTTCTACCGGGGCGCGGGCCGCTACCACGCTCTGGACGCCAACCCCCTGGCCAGCAACGTGCAGCTCGAGTTCTACGAGCACCTGATTCGAAAGATGAAGGGCCTCGGCGTGCCCGGCTGTATGTCGGACGCAGAGTTGTTCGTGGTGGCCGCCGCGATGCGTACGGGACAGGGCGAAAGACTCAACTATGCATGCCGGCCCGACTTCAGCTTCTCCGCCTTCGCGGCCGAATCGGCGGACCTGATCCTGAGCCAGGCGGCGTTCGAACACTTCTCGGACATCGAGAAGGCCATCGGCGAAATGAGTACCGTCGCGAAGCCCGGCGCCTTGCTCGTGGCAGAGGTCGATCTCAGCACTCACTCGCGCTGGATCCGTGACCGGGACCCGCTCAACATCTACCGGTATGGCGATGGGTACTATGGGCTCTGCCGCTTTCGAGGCTCTCCCAACAGGATCAGGCCGCGCCGGTACGTTGAGCTGCTCGTCCGCAACGGATGGCAAAACGTTCGAGCCATTCCCACGAGGGTTCTTGAGCGCGAGTACGTGGCCAGGGTCGAATCCTCCTTGAACGGCGCCTTCCGCGGACCGGAGAACGAAATGGCATGCTTGTCCACCGTCCTGTGCGCGACCCGCCCCGCCTCCGCAAGAAGCATATCCAACGCGCATCCCTGAATGTGCCGGCAGTCCTCCGATCGTGTCACGCAGGCCGGAAGTTCCGGTTTGCCGTCGAGGAACTCGCCCTGGGGGCGGCGTTGATCTTTCGTCCTCGGAGGGGTATTTTTGATCGGTAAGGGTCCAACATGAGCCGCACGACGAAGTCGCGCTGGATGGCATTCGCTGTTCTCCTGGTGACCGGCTTGGCGATCGCCCCGTCTGTCCATGCCTTGGCCGTCCCCCAGACGGGAGCCTCCTGGGCAACGAATGCAAATGCCTTGGGGGCCACGGGAACCAACGTGGACATCGGCTTCGTGGAAGCCGACGTAAGCGCCGCGCCCGGCTACCAGTACCGCATCAACCCGCGCCCCACCAACGGATGGGACATAGGCTACTGGCCGGACCCCGACGTCTTCATGGGCATGGCCTTTCGATACTACGACGACGGCGATCTGGCCAACACGAGCTACTCCTGGCATGCCACCGGCGTGGCGCGAGCTGGCGTTGGCCGAAACCGGGGCGAAGGAGACCCCGCGGAGATCGGCATGGCCCCGGGCTGCACGAACGTGGGCAGTTACGAGGCCAACTACTTCGCAGACGTGTACATGGCCTCCAATCTGTCGCCGCCGGACAAGGTCTTCTCTTTCGCCTTCATCACCGACACCGGGAGCCAGCCGCGTGTGACCGCGGAGATGGATCGCCTGGTGGATGACTACGGCAAGGTATTCGTAGCGGGAATCGCCGGCACCAACATGGCGGCCACGTGGGGCGGGCCGAACGTGGCCGGCATCGCGGCCTCCTACAACATCATCACCGTGGGCTGCTCGGATGGCGATTACACCAACTGGGGCGGGGCCTCCCAGTACGGGCCGGCGTACGGTTTCGGAACGGCCAAGCCGGACCTGCTGCCGGCCGCCAATTCAGGAAGCGAGGCCGCCGGGCGGGGCGCGGGCGCGGCCGCCCTGATCGTCCAACAGGCACGGGACATGAATCTCGCAGGCGGTTCTGATCCGCGCGTCGTCAAGGCCATCCTGCTGGCGGGCGCCCGGAAGACTGTTTCGTGGGACAAGGGGAGCCCCGGCGCGGGCGACGACCACTCCGTGCCTTTGGACTACTACGCCGGCGCCGGCTTCGTCCACTGCGTCAACAACTACGGCATCATGTACGGGGGCGAGGTCTCGCCGGGATCCACCAACGTTCGCGCGGCCTGGGATTTTGGGAGCGTGGGCGCCGGCCAGACCAACGTGTACTTCCTCGATCTCCCGCAGACCGATGTTTACGTAAGCGTAGTCCTGGCGTGGAACCGACACGTGGGCGCCGGCTATACGAACCTTCAGGATCTGAACCTGCATCTCTACAGCGCCACAGGAACCACGCTGTACACGCATCTCGACTGGAGCACTAGCTTGATCGACTCCGTCGAACACGTCTACTATCTCGCGCCCGCGACGGGACGGTACGCCATGGCCGTCGACGGCGGGCGCGCGTCGAGCTCCGAGTCGTACGGCCTGGCCTTCAACCTTGTCGGAACGAGCAACTCCCCCCTGCTGGATGCCGATGCGGATGGTCTGCCGGACAGCTTCGAGTACCAGTACTTCCGCGAGATCTATTTCTATGGCGCGACCAACGATCCGGATGACGACTATGCCAACAACTATGAAGAGTATGTCGCGGATACCGCTCCCACAAACGGGGCGAGCATCTTCGCGGTGGAACTCGCCTATGCGTCGAACGGGGACATGAACGTTTCCTTCTCCTCCAGCACGGCGCGGCAGTATCGGGCCCACTACAACTCGGACTTCGCCACCAATGCGGAGGCCTGGGTCGCCGCCAGCAACTTCTTCTACGGCAACGGCGGCACAACCAATTGGGTCGACGACGGCACCGAGACGAGTATCCCCCCCTCCAACGCCCCCTTCCGTGTTTACCGGGTCCGTGTTAGAATCCCCTGAGTTTCCTTCGGGGACCGGCCTTGACGAGACATCCGCTAGCCCGCTTATTGCATGAGCGTCAACGACGCTCATGCAATAAGCGGTTCCGGTTGCGGGAATTGCAACCGCAATTCCCGTACCGGAACACGTCGCGAAATGCCCGCTTTCTGAGCGGGGCATTTCGCAAGTGGCTAGCCCCTTGGGTGCCCGTGCAACGGGCACCCGACGGCCCTTCGGGTGCATTTT
>JAZDKK010000033.1:0-26451 GCA_043803015.1 Verrucomicrobiota bacterium | reverse complement strand
TACCGGAACACGTCGCGAAATGCCCGCTTTCTGAGCGGGGCATTTCGCAAGTGGCTAGCCCCTTGGGTGCCCGTGCAACGGGCACCCGACGGCCCTTCGGGTGCATTTTGCACGAGCACTCGTGCAAAATGCAGGCTAGCCCGCTCCGGCGCGGCTCAGCGTGTCCCCGGCAGCTTGTCGGCGCGGCACGCCCTGTTGCGGCCGGCGTGCTGGGCGGCGGAGAGGGCCTGGTCCGCGGTGGCGAACAGGTTCGTGCCGTAGCTTTCCAGGCCGGCGATCACGCTGTCCGAGATGCCGATGGATACGGTGAGGCGGAGACGCTGCGCGTCGGAGCAGAAGATGTGACGGCGCACTTCGGCGCGCAGGCGCTCGGCGAAAACTTCCGCGGTGGCCGCCTGCGACCGCGGCAGGATCACGACGAACTCGTCGCCGCCCAGCCGGCCGACGATGTCCGAAATGCGCACGGTCCGCCGCAGGAGATCGCCGAATTCCCTGAGCGTCTCGTCGCCCACCAGGTGGCCGTGGACGTCGTTGATTTCCTTCAGCCCGTCGATGTCGGCCAGGATCAAGGCCACCGAGTGGTCGTACCGCCGGGCCATGGCGAGCGCCTGTTCCACCTCGTCCTCGATCCGCCGCCGGTTGAAGAGGCCGGTGAGCGCGTCGTAGGAGGAGATCTTCCGCATGCGGAGCAGGGACCGCAGGACCAGGGCGATCCAGCCGGCGGCCCACTGGAGGCGGGCCTCGTCTTCCTGCGAGAACGCGTTGGGCGGCGTCGCCGCGAGCGCGAGCAGGCCCCTCAGGGTTCCGCCCTCGCGGAGCGCCACGGTCATCAGGCTCCCGGGGATCGTGCTGCGCCCCTGCTGTATCGGCGCGCCGTGGACCTCGGTCATCAGCGTCTCCCGGACCAGGGACCGCCCGGCGTGGGCCTCGTACTGGGTCACGATGGTGCTGTCCATGTGGGACACGAATTCGCGCGCGACGGACTTGGCAAGGTTCACGACGATCGTCGTGTTGCCCTCTTCCGACACGATCACGCCCGCGACGTCGCAGGGAAACAGGTGATCGAGCCCGTAGCAGAGATAGCGGAGCGCCGAGTTGAGGTCCTCGAAGGCCAGCACCTGCTCGAGGATATCCCGCAGGTCCGCATCGGGCATTGGGGACAAGTCCGGCATAGTTCTCCGATTTCGCTCTCTTATAAGATACCCCGCGGCGCGCCGCAAATCGAGGACGATCGGGCTGGTGTGGTTGACTTTCGGCCCCGGTTCACCGATCTTGGGAGCGCACAGGAGCACCGAGCCGTGACATCCCGCTGGATCTTCGCCGCTGCCGTGGTCGCACAGTTCGCCGTCGCCGAGGATTTCTCGGTGGCCGGCAGGCCCCGCGTGGAAGAGCCCCAGTTCGTCGTGCTGGACCGCCAGCGGCTCCGGCCGGCCGGCGATCGCATCCGCATCCTGAGCTACAACCTCCAGGATTTCACGGACGCGCGGCGCGACGGCAAGTTCCGCACCCCCGAGCGGGCCGCCCGCCAGGCGCGGGGCGCTGCCTCGTTCCTCGACGAGATCGACCCTGACATCGCCTTGATCGAGGAGGTGGAGAACGCCCGGGCGATCCTGCTCCTCAACGGGAGCCTGAGGCAGCCGTATCCCCTGGTCTGCATTGCCCGTTTTAACCCCGGCGGCGACCAGGAGCAGAAGCACAACATCGCCGTACTCTCGCGCCTTCGCGTCCTCGGCCTGCGCGAGATCGACTTCGGCTACCTGAAGGGACCCGGCCGGCCGCCGCGCGGCCTCCTGAGCTTCGCGGTGGACTTGGGGGAGAACCGCCGCCTGCTCGTGTACGGCATGCATCTGAAGTCGAATTGGGGAGAGGCCGAGAAAAACGTTGCGCGCCGGTACAACGCGCTGAGCATGCTGACCAGCGACGTCGAATACATCCGCTCTCGTTACCCGGCGTTCCAGTTGGAGATGCTGGCGGCGGGGGACATGAACGTGGACCCGGAAGGCCCCGGCTTCGCCAGCGACCGGACGCTGGAGCCGCTCCGGGGGTGGGTGGACCTGTGGCGCGGCCGGCCGCTGGCGGAACGCATCACGTTGCCGACGCGCTATGGCGACCCGATGCAGGAATTTCCGCCGGCGACGTTTGACCGCATCTTCGTCTCGCCGGAGCTACAGCAGCCGCCTTGGACCGCCGCGCCGCCGCACGTCCTCCAGCGCGGGGTGGACACCAACAACGTGCTGACGGCGGCGGGGGAGAACGACCTCCACGTGTCGGACCACTATCCCGTGTGGGTGGATGTGGCCCGCTGATCGTCCTCCTCGTCGTCCTCGTGCTCGGTCAGCGCCGGCGAGGAAGACGACGAGAACGACGACCCGCCTTCGCCGCTGGCTACGGCGAGGCACGCGAGGACGATTGGGGATCACTCGTACTTCTTGTGGAACTTCGGCTGCTTGTCGTCCGCGCCGCCTGAGGGCTCGGGTTCGGAGGCGGGTGCTGAGGGCTCCTTCGCGGCCTCGTCTGCTGCCGGCTCCGGCACGGATTGCATGGTCTCGACGAAGTTCATCTTCACGGACATCAGCGTTTCGGTGAGCAGGCGCTGCTCCTCCTTGTCGAGGTTGCCCTTGGTCTTGGCCTCGAGCATGTCGAGCAGGTCGATCGTGGCCTGGGCGGCCCCGAGGTTGACCTCCGCCTTCTTGGTGACCGGGTTGACCAGCTTGCCCAGCTGCTGGATCGCCGAGGTCGCCAGCATGATCACGAGCTGGCTGAACAGGGCCTTGTTGATCTCTTCCTGCGTCGGCTCTCGTTCGTCCGTCATGGCGCGACCTCCTTCCCTGGTTCCGTCCGCTCCGGCAGGACCAGCGATACCGCCTGCCGCTCCTTCTTGAAGATCGAGGCGGCCGCGGCCCTGATCTCGTCCGCCGCCAGGGCCCGCATCCGGGCTTCCGTAGTCAGGCTGTGCCCGTAGCCCAGGCCGTACAGCTCATCCAGGGCGCAAGTCTGTGCGAGCCCGCCGTTGTCCTGCAAGCTCATTTGCTGGGCGGCGATGATCTGCTCGCGCGCCCGCTCGAGCTCCTCGGCGCTGAGGCCCCGCTTCGCGATGCGGCCCAGCTCTGCGTCGATCAGCCGCTCGACCTCGCCGGCGGTTTCCTCGCGCGTCCCGGCGTAGGCCGCGAAGAGGCCCGGCTCGAGCCCCGGCATGTCGGAGGCGCCGATGTAGTACACGAGGCCTCGGCGCTCCCGCGCGGCGGTGCTGAGCTCGGAAGACAGGCCGCTGAGCGCGGTCTCGATCACGGCAAGGGCGTCCACCCGCGGGTCGCGCAGCGTCACGCCGGGAAAGCCGACCAGCAGGATCGTCTGCTGCTTCTTCTCGCGCTGCTTGATGCGCGCGGGAAGCTGGGGCTCGGCGGGCGGCTGCGCGAGATCGGGCGCCGGGCCGGCCGGCAGGCGGCCCAGCGCGCGCTCGGCCATCTGCCGCGCCTGCTCGGGCGTGATGTCGCCGAACACCGAAAGGACCAGGTTGCCGGCGACCACGAGGCGCCGGAAATACTCGACCAGGTCCTCGCGCTTCAGGGCCTGGACCGTCTCGCGCGTGCCTTCCGAGGTCCAGCGGTACGGGTGACCCGGGAAGATCGTCTGGCGCAGGGCTTCCTGGGCGACGAAGAACGGACGCTCGCGCTGCTGGCGGATCGCGGCCAGCTGCACGACACGCTGTTTCTCCAGCTCGTCCTCGGGGAAGACGGGATGCAAGAGGCAATCCGAGAGGAGGTCCATGAACGTTTCCGCGTCGCGCGAGAGGCCGCGGGCCTGGAGCCCGAAACTGTTGCGGCCGGCAAAGGGCGAAAGCGATCCGCCGAGCCGCTCGACCGTCTGCGCGATGTCCTCGGCCAAGCGGCGGACCGTGCCGCGCGTCAGGAGGTCGGCCATCAACTGCGTGATGCCGTTGTTCTTCTCGCTCTCCGCCAGCAGGCCGCCGCGGAACGCCGCGCAGAAGTACACGAAAGGCAGGCGATGGTCCTCGCGAACAATCAGCGGGACACCGGTGGACAGGGTCAGCTTCTGGATGTTCGTGACCGCAGCGGCGGGGGCTGACGCGGAGGGCGCGCCGGCGGCCGTCTCGGGGGAGAGCACCACCAGCGTGCGGTTATCGGGAACGAGGTGCCGGCTCACGACCGACGTCAGCGCCGCGGCGTCGATCCGGTCCACGTTCCGCAGGTAGAGCTCGGAGAACCTCGGATCGGCGGCGTAGAACTCGCCGGACGCGTAGCTGTACGCCTGGCCGTCCATCGTCTGGAGGCCGGACAGCTCGCCGACCAGCAGGGTCTGCTTCGCCTTGCCGAGCTCCTCGCCGGTGAACGGCTCCGCGGCCCAGCGGTCGATCTCCTGCTGGATCGCCTGGATGACGGCGGTCTCGTTGGTCGGGTCGAACGTGGCGCTGATGCCGAACAGGCCGGGATCCTTCGGCGTCGCCGACCAGGCGTCGACGTCGTAGACCAGCTTCTGCTCTTCCTTGATCTTCCGGACCAGCCGCGAGCTGCGGCCGGAGCCGACGATGTTCGCCAGGACGTCCAGCGCCGCCACGTCCGGGTGGGTGAGGGCGACCGTGTGGTAGGCCATCAGCAGGCGCGAGACCTGGTACGCGCCGGTCTTCCGGGCGAACCGCGGCGCAATCTGCGGCGGCTCGGCGGGAAGTACCCCGGGCGCCCGGGCCTTCCGCGTGAAGGCCTTGAACACCTCGTCCAGCTGGGCCTTGACCTCGGCGGCGTTCACGTCGCCGGCGACGACGGCGATCATGTTGTCCGGCACGTAGTTGCGGCGGAAGAACGTCACGAGGTCGTCGCGGGTGGTGGATTTGAACACGTCTTCGTAGCCGATGATCGGAAACTGGTAGGGATGGACGCGGTAGGCCGTGCTCCACAGCAGCTCGCCGACCTCGCGCTCCGGGTTGTCCCGCCCCATGGCGAACTCGCGCAGGATGACATCCCGCTCGCGCGCCCATTCGTTCTTCGGGAACGAGGCGCTCATCACCGCGTCGGCCAGCACGTCGAGCCCCACCTTCCAGCTCTTGCTCGGCATCGTGACGTGGAACACCGTCCGGTCGTGCGCCGTGTAGGCGTTGATCTCGCCGCCGGCGTCGTTGATCTCCCTCGTGATCTCGCCGACGGGGCGCGTCGGTGTGCCCTTGAAGATCATGTGCTCGACGAAGTGCGACAGGCCGGCGCCGAGGTACTCGTTCTCGTCCACCGCGCCGGTGCCCACCCAGATCTGGACCGCGGCGACCGGCGCGCTGTGGTCCTCTTTCACGAGGCAGATCATCCCGTTATCGAGCACGAACCGCTGGAGCGGCTCGTTGGATTTCCGGAGCGTTTCGAGGGGGGACGCCGCGTCGCCGGCGGCGGCCGGCGATCCCGTGCCGAGCGCCAGGGCGAGCACCACCAGGAGAATTGCTTGAGGGGTCGGCCTCATGGGCGGGTGATCAGTTGTTCTGGGCCGACTCGGGCCTCTTCGGCGCCGCCTTGCGCAGTGAGCCCGCCTTCGCCCCAGGCCGGAAGGGTTGGCAGAACGCCTCGTCGAAATCGTAGCCGCCGGCGAAATCTTCCTTCTTGTCCTGCTCCGTCCTGCCCAGGATGCCTTTGCCGACGAGGTTGAAGACGATCTCGCCGAAATCTTCACAACATTTTATACCCCAACGATTTAAGACTGTTTTTGCCATCGGGCCAAACTCCTGGAGCGCGTACTGCCGGATGCCGTCCAGCAGTTCGCCGCCCGAGACATGGCGCTGGGGGCCGCCGGACGGCTTGGCCAGCATCTTGATCGTGAAATCCAAGGCCTCGCGCAGGAAAAGGTAGGCGTGCACATCATACCGCGGGTCGTCCCGCAGGATCTGCTCGAGGGCTTCCGTTAAGTTGATCTTCTTCATGTCGAAGCGGAAACCACTAATTCTCACTAATCCACACTAATTTCCCTTCTTCCCATCAGTGTCCATTAGTGTCAATCAGTGGTCTCCTTCTTGGTCGTTGCGCTACAACGCCGCCTTGATGGCATCCGCCAGGTTCTTCATTTCGTCCATGCTGTCGTACTTCTTGGCGGCCCAGTTCCAGTGGTGGCCGTCGTTCTTGAACCGCGGGACCACGTGAAAGTGCAGGTGCGGCACGACCTGCCCGGCCACCGCGCCGTTCGCCTGGAAAATATTGACGCCGTCGGCCTTGAGGCCGTTCATCTGCGCCTTCACGATTTTCTGGGCCACGCCCAGCACCCGCGTCAGCACGCCCACCGGCGCATCGGTGACCCGCTCCACGTGATGCTTCGGGATCACCAGCGTGTGGCCCTTGACGACGGGCCCGATGTCCATGAACGCCAGGATCTCGGCGTCCTCGTAGACCTTCGTCGACGGCAGCTCCCCCGCCACGATCTTGCAGAACACACAGCTCGTGCTCATGGTCTCCCCCCGTACTCCGCCTGCCGCACGCCCTCCGGCTGGTACGGTTCCGCCTTCTGGTTCTTCAGGTGGAAGTACCGGGCCGCCAGGCCGATCACCGCAATCACCAGGATGCCGGCAACGAACTTCCGCTCATCGGCCGTCAGGTCAAACCAGGCGCGCAGCCACCGCAGGTCGATCTCCAGCTTACGGCGTTGGGCAGTCACCGGGCTAGCTTACACGCCCCGGCCCGCCGTTCCAGCCCTTTTTCCGCGTCGGATTTTCCAGACCTTGGAAGAAAAAGGGAGCGATTTTCCAAAGGTTGGAAAAAATCCGGCGCGTTTTTCCAAGGGTTGGAAAAACGTGGCGAGGGCAGGGACTCCCGCCGACGTCAGCCGAACATGCTGGCGGCCATCAGGGAGGCCAGCGCAAACAGGAAGAACACGATCGCCGCTGCGAGATTCAAGATCAGGCCTGTCCAGGCAAGCGATCGCCGGGACTCCCGGTTCTTCACTCCTACGATTCCGAAGATGATGCCCCCGAGAGAAGCGCCGCAGGCACCTACCACCGCAAGGAGGGGCACGACGATTCGGCCGAGGGCCGTGCGCATGAAGTACCCGTGGCTCGTGTAAAGATTGCCGAGAAACAGCACACCCGCCGCGCTGATCACGGCAACGAGGAACAGCAGGAGCGACAGTGTGCCGCTGCGCGAGTGCCGGATTCCGTTTGGTGCCTGCATCCCGTCTCCTTCGCCGGCATTGTATGCCGCCGATCGCCGGGATGACAATCCCGGGCTACAGGGCGGAAAGGCAAGCCAGCGGCGCCGGCCACCTACGGCTTCGCGCCGGTGAACACCCAGTTCAGGATGTCGTGGTTCTCGAAGGCGTTCCACGTCGCAGCGGTGAAGCCGACCCACGCCTTGCCTTCGTCGAGCGAAAGCAGGCTCTCGAGGTCCGCCTTCACAGCAAGGACGGGCAGGTCCATGTCGTCCACGTAGACCAACAGCGTGCCCGGGATGTACTCGAGCTTGGCCGTATGGACGTCGCCGTCGGACAGCTCGGGCAGGTTGGGCGTCAGGCCGAGGGAGTAAGCCTTGAACTCGTAGTTTGTCTCGGTGCCGTGGGTCTGGACGCTCACGTGGTTGTCGTCCGGGTCGCGGATCAGCGCTTGTCCGCTCTCGTTGTTGTCCCAGGTGTCGAACTCGACGACGAGGCTGTTGGGGATGCCGGAGTAGCCGATGCCGCCGCCGGCGCTTCCCAGCGCATCAACGTCCGAATTCTGGATCACGAAAGCGAAGCCGTCGGCGCCGACGTCGGTGGTGACGGCCTTGGGGAACGAGCTGCCGCGGTCGGTGACCTGGAACTGGAACATCGTGCTGAAGCCGTTCTTCACATCTTGTTTGTCGGCGAGCCACGCCGAGCCAGCTTGGATCCGCAGGGAAGGCGTCAACCGCATGACGCGGTCCATCTGCACGGCATCCCCGTTCAGGACGAGGCGCGGGGCGGGCGCAAGCTTGTGGCTCGCGGTGCCGAGGTGGTCGAAGAGCACCTGCCCCGTGGCGTTGAGAGCGATACCAGAAACGAGTGCAAGAAGAACGACTGCGTACGACTTCATGATGGCCTCCCGTGACGACGTTCATTATACCCGAGGGCGGGCCGGCCGTCGATTTCCACCAGCCGAACCCCGTGTTTCGCCCGTAGAATCAGACCATTCCCGCAGCTTTTTGTTGATGCTTTTCGAGTTTTTTCCGCTATGCTCTCCCCGCCTTTTCCGGCAGGGGGGCGAGATGTCCGCGTATCCTTTCAAGGCGATCGAGACGAAGTGGCGGGAACACTGGGAAGAGAACGGGACGTTCAAGGTCCCGGGGAAACCGGACCCCTCCCGGCGGAAGTTCTACGTCCTGGACATGTTCCCGTACCCGAGCGGCGCGGGCCTGCACGTCGGCCATCCTGAGGGCTACACGGCCACCGATATCGTCGCGCGCTTCAAGCGCATGAAGGGCTTCAACGTCCTGCACCCGATGGGCTACGACGCCTTCGGGCTCCCGGCCCAGCAGTACGCCGTGGAGCACGGCATCCATCCGCGCGTGACGACGGAGCGGAACATCGCGAACATCGAGCGCCAGATCAAGATGTTCGGCTTCTCCTACGACTGGTCGCGGCGCGTGGCGACCACGGACCCGGACTACTACCGCTGGACGCAGTGGATCTTCCTCCAGATGTTCAACAGCTGGTTCGACCCGGACGCCGGCCGGGCCCGCCCGATCTCAGCGCTCGAGGAGAAGCTGAAGAAGAGCGGGCTGACGGGGGGTGCGCTGAGGACAGCGATCGACGAACAGCGGCTCGCTTACATGGCCGAGGTGCCGGTGAACTGGTGCCCGGCGCTCGGCACGGTGCTGGCCAACGAGGAAGTGACCAACGAGGGCCGGTCGGACCGCGGCGACCACCCGGTGTACCGCCGCGCGCTGAAGCAATGGATGCTCCGGATCACGGCGTACGCTGAGCGCCTGCTCGAAGACCTCCGGCTCGTGGACTGGCCGGAGAGCATCAAGACGATGCAGCGCAACTGGATCGGGAAGTCGGAAGGGGCGGAGGTTCGATTCGAGATTTCAGATTCCGAATCTCACATCACGGTCTACACAACGCGCCCCGACACTTTGTTTGGCGCGACCTACATGGTGCTCGCGCCCGAGCATCCGCTGGTGGCGCAGGTCACCCCGGCAGGGCAGAAGGCGGCCGTGTCGGCCTACGTCGCCGCGGCGGCGCGGAAGTCCGAGATCGAACGGATGACCGAGGGCAAGGAGAAGACCGGCGTTTTCTCCGGCTCCTACGCGGTCAATCCGGTCAATCACCAGAAGATCCCGATCTGGGTCGCGGACTACGTGATGATGGGCTACGGGACCGGCGCGATCATGGCGGTGCCGGCCCACGACACGCGCGACTTCGAGTTCGCCACCAAGTTCGACCTGCCGATCGTCCAGGTGGTCCAGCCGCCGGCGGGTGTTGACTGGCACGGCTACGTGGACGATGGCATCGCGGTCAACTCGGGCAAGTACAACGGCCTGCCGACGGCCGAGTTCAAGAAACGGATCACGGAGGAGCTCGAGCAACAGAGGCTCGGCAAGTTCGCGGTGAACTACAAGCTCCGCGACTGGATCTTCAGCCGGCAGTGGTACTGGGGCGAGCCGTTCCCGATCGTGCACTGCGACCGGTGCGGGACGGTGGGCCTGCCCGAAGACCAGCTTCCGCTTCTGCTTCCGGACCTCGAGGATTTCACGCCGGAATCGTCGGACGATCCGGAGGCCCCGCCGAAGCCACCGCTGGGCCGGGTGAAGGAGTGGGTGACTGCGAAGTGTCCGTCCTGCGGCAAGCCGGCGAAGCGAGAGTTGAATGCCATGCCGCAGTGGGCCGGTTCGTGCTGGTACTACCTCCGGTTCCTCGATCCGAAGAACGGCACGCGGCTCTGCGATCCGGCGATCGAGAAGTACTGGATGTCGCCCGCCGGGGTGGACCTGTACGTCGGCGGCGCGGAGCACGCCGTCCTGCACCTGCTGTACGCCCGCTTCTGGCACAAGGTCCTGCACGACCTGGGGCATGTCTCCACTCCCGAGCCGTTCGGCAAGCTCTTCAACCAGGGCATGATCCGGAGCTTCGCTTACCGCGACGGCCGCGGGGTCTACCTGCCGTACGACCAGGTGGACCTGACTGGCGACAAGCCGCGGCACGTGAAGACGGGCGAGGAGCTGGCCGAGTCCGTCGAGAAGATGTCGAAGAGCCTCAAGAACGTGGTGAACCCCGATGACGTGATCGGCCAGTACGGGGCGGACACGTTCCGGCTCTACGAGATGTTCATGGGCCCGCTGGAGGCCTCCAAGCCCTGGAACACCCGCGACGTGCCCGGCGTCCACCGGTTCCTCAACCGCGTCTGGCGGATGGTCGCCGGCGACGAGGATCACCCGGCCATGGTCGCGGACGGCGCCGGCGGCGACGAGGCCGAGCGCGAGCTGCACCGGCTGATCAAGAAGGTGGGCGACGACGTCGAGTCCATGAAGTTCAACACGGCGATCGCCGCGATGATGGAATTCGTGAACCTCGTCTACAAGGCCGGCAAGATCAGCCGCAGCCAGGCCGAGCGATTCGTCCTGGTGCTCAGCCCGTTCGCGCCGCACCTCGGCGAGGAACTGTGGGAGAAGCTGGGCCACAAGAAGACCCTGGCTTACGAGCTCTGGCCGGCCGCCGACGCCAGGTTGCTGGTCGACGCCACCGTTGAGATTCCCGTCCAGATCAACGGCAAGCTCCGCGGCCGGATCACTGTGCCCGCGGGCGCGACCCAGCAGGCCGTCGTGGCGGCCGCCAAGGCGGATTCGAGCGTCGCCGCGCACCTGGCCGGGAAGACCATCCGCAAGGAGGTCTACGTCCCCGGCCGCCTGCTCAACCTCGTGGTCGGGTAGATCGCCTTTTCCAAGTCGGGCCGCAAAGGGACCCAGATTCGGTTTGACTGAAGTGCTATTTCTTAGTACTTTGTTATCCACCATGAGACTGGCGACGACCAAGGTAAAGGAGCTCTGCGCGAGGCGGGGGACGAGGCTGGGGGAACTGCTGCGCGCCGCGGGGGTGAGCCGCACGGCCTACTACTCGCTGGCGCGGAAGGACTCGATTCTCCCCAAGTCCATCGAGGCGATCGCCCGGCATCTCGAGGTCGCACCGTCCGAGTTCCTGGAGGAGGAGAAGAGAGCCGAACTTCAGGCCCGTGCGATCCTAGCCAGGGCCGCCGCGATCGCCAGCAAACACCGCGCCGCAAACCCTGAAAACGTCCGGCACACGCTCCTTCTGCTGCAGAAAGAGCCGATCGAACGACTGAGGAGGGCTCTGCTCCGTGCCCAGACCATCCATATTCACAGACCGCGAACTGGCCTTCCTGCGCGAGTTGGTTAAGAACAAGGTCCCATTCATGATCGTGGGCCTCTCAGCGGCCGCCCTTCAAGGCGCGCCGGTGGTGACGCAGGACGTGGACCTCTGGTTCAGGAGCCTGGCGCATCCCGGGCTGAAGAAGGCCCTCCGGAAGGTAGAGGGCGCCTATGTCCCACCGTCTGTTCAGAATCCGCCGATGTTCGCGGGCGATGCCGTGGACCTGTTCGACATCGTGATGAACATGCACGGCCTCAGGAGCTTCGACTGGGAGTACCAGCGCGCCCTGCGCGTTCCGCTGGGTCGCTTCGCCGTGAAGGTCCTGCCCTTGGAGCGAATCATCGCCAGCAAGAAGGCGGCCAACCGGGACAAAGACAGGCTGACCCTCCCCGTTCTCCGGGACGCGCTGGCGGCGATACGGGGCCGATGACGAATGGACCGTTCCATACCGCCGGGCCGACGGCCCGCCGCACAGGTAGCGCGGCAAAAAACGTGGCCCGTCGATGGGCAATCGTGTAACCTTGGCGCCGCGTGACTCCGAAGCGTGGAGGGGTGGCTGAGTGGTTTCCACGTCCGTCCCGAGCCGGAGGCTCGGGACGAAGTGGCCGCTTGTCACGCGCCCCTCCGTGGCGCGTGACGACGCGGAAGGCGCCTGGAATGAGGTGCGTGACCTACATCCTTCGTAGTGAGAAGTCCGGAACGTATTACAGGGGCTCGTGCGAGAACCTTGAACAGCGACTGGCTGAACACAACGCAGGCAGGGTGAGAAGCACGAGGGCCGCGGCTCCTTGGGTCGTTCAGTATGCGGAAGAGTTCACGACACGGGGCGATGCGATCCGGCGCGAGCGCTTCTTCAAGACACGTTCAGGTTATCGTTGGTTGAAAAGAAAAGGTATCATCTAGCACGGATGTGGAGGGGTGGCTGAGTGGTTTAAGGCGCCGGTCTTGAAAACCGGAGTGTCCTTACGGGCACCGTGAGTTCGAATCTCACCCCCTCCGCCAAGCGGGGATTCACCGCGCTTCACCCGCCTTCAGCTTGCTTTCCCGGCCATCTTCCGGCATCCTCCGCATCATGAGAACGCTTTTCCGTGCTGGTCTCGGGCGGGTGCCCGTGCCGCCCGAAACGCGATTTCCCTCCAGTTGAACAGGATCGCCGGATGGTTGGAGACTGAGCTTCCGTTATTGCAGCACCTCGGAACCGCAGCGCGTCAGAGACTCGCGATATGCAAGAAGGCCAGAGCGACAAGCCCAGAATCTACGGACCGATCTTGGCGGTTTTTCTCCTCGGCTGGGCGTTCTTTGCCTACGGCCATTTCTTCCAGCGGTATTACAGTGAACCACTGAGCTTCTGGAAGGGCCTCCTGCTCGTGTCCTCCCCCGTCGCCGTTCTGGTGCTGGCCGCGTTTCTCTGGCTCCGGCGACGCTGGTGGCTGCCCTCCATCGAACAAAGCCTGCAGCGGCACACGGACGTTATCGACAGGATACCGGATTCGCAGGTGGGCCTGTGGATCGCGCTGGCCTCGGGTCTCTGTCTGTACGCGGAGATGATGATCATCCGCCTGCACGCCTCCTATTTCCAGGTATTTGCCTAGTTCAAGAACGTGAGCCTCCTGTCGTGTTTCCTGGGGCTTGGCGTGGGATTCACCCGGGGCGGCCGGAGACCGGTGGCCACACCCTTGGTTATGCCGATGATCGCCCTGCAGGCCCTGTTCATGCTCCTGCTGCGCGCGCGGTACATCGGCTTCTATCTCCAGAACCCCGTTTCGGAGCAGCTCGCACTGGGCATGAGTCAAGCCGACACCGTAACCCACCTCATCACGGTCTACGGGTTCCTGATCGTCGTGTTTCTCGCCAACGCCCTGTGCTTCGTTCCGCTGGGACACCTGGCCTCCCGCCTGATGATGCGGCAGGACAGCTTGGTGGCCTACAGCTGGAACCTGATCGGGAGTCTGGTCGGGATTCTCGTCTTCACGCTGCTGTCGTTCATGAAGACTCCTCCTTCCATCTGGATGCTTCTCACGGTTCTCTGGCTGATGCTGTTCCTGCGCGAACACATCTCGAGTCTCCTGCCGACCGCCGTGGCGGCCGCGGTCTTGCTGGGGGTCCTCGGGATTCAGCGGGCCACGGACATCGATCTGTTCTCGCCGTATCAGGTTCTCACCCTTCATATTACACGAGGCGAGCCGCCGCTACTGGGCGTGAACAACGTATACTACCAACGCCTGCTGGACCTGAGCGGAGCTGGGCGGGCGGATAGCGTGGCGACGACACACTACTCGTTGCCCTACTTGTTCAAACCGCACCCGGAGGAAGTGCTCATCGTGGGCAGCGGTACCGGAAATGATGTCGCGGCGGCTGTTCGGCACGGGGCGAAGAGGATTGAGGCGGTAGAGATTGACCCATCCATTCTTCGATACGGAGCGGTCCTTCATCCCGAGTCGCCCTATCAGGCCAGCAACGTGGTGGCTGTAGTGGACGACGCGCGCGCGTTCATCCGTTACACGCCTAGGAAGTACGACCTCATCACGTACGGCCTGCTCGATTCCCACGCCCTTCTTTCCGGGTTGTCCGCCGTCCGCTTGGACAGTTTTGTGTACACGGTTCAGGCCTTTCGCGAAGCCCGCGCCAAGCTGAAGGCGGACGGAGTGATTGTCATGTCCTTCTGTATCATGAGGCCCGAACTGGGACGTAAGTTGTTTCTGATGCTTCAAGATGCCTTCGATGGGCGCCCGCCCTGGGTCTTCCAGACGGAGTACGACGGCGCTTGGACGTTCGCCACGGGCGACCGGTTAGAGAAGGGGTTGGTGCACGCAGCGGGTTTGGGCCTTACGGAGTTGACCGACTTCTCCAACCCCGCGATCATCGCCGACAAGAGCACGGACGATTGGCCTTTCCTGTATATGCCGCAACGGAAGTACCCTCTCTCCTACGTCGTCATGATCCTTACGCTGTTGATCCTGTCCCTCGTGGTGATTCGTCAAATGGTCCCTGCTGCGTCGGGCGGTTTCTCGGCGGCAGCGTTCTTTCTTGGGGCGGGGTTCATGCTCGTGGAAGTCAAGGGGATCACAGAACTTGCGCTGGTCTATGGCAGTACGTGGATGGTGGTTGCCGCCGTCTCGGCCTTCATACTCGCTCTCGCCTTCTTGGCCAATCTGCTGGTGCTCTTCTGGAGGAATCTCCCCGCTTGGCTCTCCTACGGGCTGCTGGCCGGTTGTCTGGTCGCCGGCCTCTGTGTTTCGTCCGACACGTTGACCGCCCTCCGGCCAGTCCAGGCCCGCTTGGTGATGACAGCCTTGCTGACGCTGCCGTTGTTCTTCTCGGGCCTGGCCTTCTCGGCGGAGCTGAGGAAGTGCAACTCCGTAGCGGTTGCCCTGTCCTCGAATCTTATGGGGGCCATGTTGGGTGGGTTCTTGGAGTACAACTCGATGTACTTCGGATTTCGGTCACTGTACGTTGTTGCGCTGGTTATGTACCTGCTTGCCTTCCTCGGTACTTCCCCGATCTCGAAGAACGCAAGCCGCGCTGGCGAATCCTCGTGACCGGGAGAGTGCGTTGTACTCCGGACAGGATTTTGGGCTGACTTCCCGTGCTTTTCGGTGCACGCTGGCCCCAATGAAGCGTGGATCTCTCGCCGTGCTGGCGCTCGTCTTTTCAGCGCTTCTGTCCCAAGCCCAGACCTCGTCCAACCTTCTGGTCGATCCGAGCTTCGAGGAGTGGGCCGGGGATCCGACCTCGCCGCGTTGGGCGGTGTTCCAAAACGCGTACTGTGTGGCGGTTACAGCGAGAACACGCGTGTTCGTGACCAAGATATACGGCAACTTCACCAGCGAACAGAACTACTCGGGAATCTGGCAGGATGTCCCGGCCGGACCGGGCAGGGAGTACGTGGCCAGCGCGTATCTCAGGCAGAACGTCGGCGACACGCTGCAGGGGGACGACGAGGCGTGGCTGAAGCTGGAGTTCTTCGATGCCGGGGGCAAGTTAGTGCAGGTGTTCGAGTCGCCGAGGAAGATGAAAGCCAAGGACGCCGCCGGCAAGTACGTCTTCTTCAGCACGGGTCCGGTCGCCTCGCCGCCGGGCACGGTCACGGCGCGTTTCGTGGTGATCTTCGGACAGGGGCCGGACAACGCCCCGGGAGCCGTGCTGGTGGACGACGTGTTGCTGATGGAAGTGCCGTAGCTGCAGCCGTGGCGCTACGGCGACCGGCGCACGTTGATCCGATAGAACCGGTTGGTTGTCCCCGACGCCGTGCTGTCCACAACCCCCGTTGTGCCGTCTGCCGCGACGGTGATGTTCGTCCAAGGGAGTAGCGGCTGGAAGGGCTGGCCCGGCGTCGCCAAACCTGTGTCGAGACGGCCCAGGGAGTACACGCGGTTGGTCCGGGCGTACCACGTGATGACCACGTTCGTATCTCCGGTTGCGCGGGCGTCGCTCGCGGCGAAGTAGTTGGTGGCCTCGTTCGGATCGACGCCGGCAACGACCTCGTCGCCGTCGATCTGCCCGTCGGCGTCGCTGTCCCGGTTGGTCGGACTCGTGCCGGTGTCGGCGGGGTTGTGGAAGGCGCCCGTGTCGGTCTCATAGGCATCCGGCACGCCATCGCCGTCGGTGTCGATCGTGGGCGCGCTGTCGTTGCTGCTGAGATAGAGGCCGTACGTCGTGCCGTTGGTCCGCATCAGCGCATCGCCGCCCGTGAAGCGGATGTCATCGAAGAAGGCAACGTACTGGACGCCGAGCGTGCCGGCCTGGATGTTGCAGGTCAGCTTGTAGATATGGTTGGTGTCGAAGCCCGGGTCCAGGGTGAACTGGTCCAGCCGGGCGGTGATCACGTCCCACCCGCCCGCGCCGGCGTAGGCCTTCTCGTAGTGCAGCGAGATGTTGAGGGCGGGGTTGTTCGTGTCCTCCACCTTCATCTGCATCGTGCAGCTGTAGGCGTTCGTTTCGCGGAAGTGGAACGAGAACGTGATGTTCGACCACTGGCTGCGGGGCGGCAACACCCATGTCGCCGGATACGGCCGGGCCATGCCGAACCCGCCCCAGTCGTTCGGACTGCCGATGGTCGCAACGACGAACGCGGCGTTGGTGCCGTCCGTGCTCTGGTCGCCCACCCCGTAGTCGTCGAGATTGAAGCTGTTCTGCGCGTAGGCGTAAGCAACCCAGGGAGCGATGTGGTCCCCGGTTGACTTATCGCCGCGGCCGCGGTCCTCAAAGCTGTCGAGAACATCTTTCGGGGAGCCGCAGGACTGGGCTGTTGCGCGCCAGATGATGCCGCTGCCGTAGTCGTGCGCCGGCGTCACCGAGAACACGTTGGTGTCCGACGCGGTGCTGGTGTACGCAGTGGTCGAGGCGGCGGTCACGCCGCCGGTCATCAGGTCGAGCGTGATCGCGAACCAGTCGTAGTTCGAGAGAGTCGGCTCCCAGAGGTCCGCCCGGTTGATGGGCGAGGGGATCTCCCAGCCCTCGTACGCCGGGAGCTCCTGCCAGTCGATGACGAGTTGGTAGGTGGTCCCCGAGGAAACGCTGACCGGCACGAAGGCGGGCCGCACGCCCCACAGCATCCGCGCGGGGAGCCAGCACTCGCCGACGTTGGTGCTGCCCTTGGAGAGCCAGGCGTGGAGCACGTAGCTCCGGCCGTCGAACGACGAGGCGTAGCTAGGGTCGTTCGGGTCCGCGTCGGGCGGGCTCACTCTGACCTGGTTCGTGGCCGTTCCGGACACGCCGGGGACGTTCGTGATGCTGTACCGCGTGTACGGGCTGTCGGTGCGCTCGAGCGCGAGGCTCAAGTCCAGCGTCTGGCCGCGCGTGTCGTAGCCGACCTTGACGTCGTAGCCCCAGCCGTTGGGCCATATCCCTGCCGGATCGTCCGCCAGCCACACCTTGGCAGGGTTCGTGCTGACGAGCGACTCGTTGTTCGTGTAGGCGTAGAGCAGCACGTATTCGTCGCCCGCGAGGGTGAGGCCGACTTGGCCGTCGGAGTTCGTCTCGATGATCCCGCCGGGCGAACTCAGTCTCTCGACGGTCCGGCCGCCCATCAGGTTCGTTGCGGCGACCGTGATGGAGACGGGGTTCGTGTCCTCGTTCATCAGCGCGATCAGCACGCTTCCGTTGGTGAGCGTCCGGTAATCCGGCATCACGTAGAAGCTGCCCGAGCCGGACACGTCCACCTTGGGGCGCAGACCGAACGAGTCGCGCAGAACAGCCCGGCACCAGTCATAATGCTCCTTCCAGGGGAACGGCGGCTCGTTCACGTCCCAGGCTTCCCAGGTCAAGGCATTGATCTCGCCCAGCGCGATCGTGTTGATGGCGGCCTTGGCGCCGCCCGGGTGCGAAAGGACGTGCAGGGCGGGGAACGTGCCGGATCCCTCCGGCCATCCGGTGTCCGTCACGATCGTGGTGCCCGCGTTGGCGGCGACTCCGTTCCAGACCTCCCACGTCATCCAGCGACGGTGGTACGTGTTGCTGATCGGGCCCAACGTATTGGAGACGTCGAGCGTGATGTACTGAAGATGGCCGGGCCAGCCGACGGGGTATGCGGCGCCGTGCCAGGAGGCGTAGGCATTGGAGACATTCAGGCCGAACAAGGCGTTTATGCGGTCAGCCCACGCCGAGTTGGTCCGGTGGTACGCGTCGAACTGCCCCGGGATGTCTGCGTTGGCGTACACGTGGACCCCGGCAGGGATCACGTTGCTGACGAGCGCGTCGAGCCGGGCCGGGGAGAGCTGGTAGCACCGGGACAGTACCAGAGCCCCCGCGTTCGACCAGGCGCCGGCATCGAACTGCTCCTCGTCCATGAAGCGGGGCTCGTAGCCGAGCCGCTTGATCCCGCTCCAGAACATGCAGTCCTCCTGGTTGGCGCTGGGCCAGACCAGGTCGGAATCGGAGCCCCAGTAGAACCGGACGTCGGCGGTCGGGTTGGCCGAGCCCCCGAGCAGCGAGCTTACCCTGATCTGTTCCATGCGGCGGAAGGTCTCCCGGATGTTCCAGTAGACCGGTCCCTTGATGACGCGGTTCCGGCCGACGATCCCGAATCCCTCCTCGCGCGCGCTCAAGTTCACGTGCCGGCGATCGTTCCAGGTGAAGATGTGGACGCCGACCGCCCCGGCCATCAGCGCCTCCCAGACGGAGCCGGACAGGGCCGCCGCCTGGCGGTTGCTGGTCTCAAGGAAGATATCGTCCGTGGTGCTGTAGCCGGTCTCCGTGACGAGCAGTGGCAGGCCGGACTGGTCCCGATGGCGGGTGATGCCGAAGCGCGCGGAGCGGAGCTCACTGCCCGTGTTGGCCCACGGGTAATTGTTGATGGCCCAGAAATCGAGCGGCGCGCCGTTGGTGCCGCAGCGCTCCACGATGGTTTCGCTGTCCTCGCAGGTCTGGTTGGCGTCGAACCCGTTGTAGATGCCGCCGACCATCGAGTAGCTGATCAGGTGGTTCGTGTCCGCACCGCGCGCAGCGACGGCACCGAGGGCGATGAAGTCGCCGACGCTTTGTCGCCGCCACTGGATCAGGTCGTGGTAGCCGGGATCATGGCGGTTCGTGGGATAGGCCCGGGACATGGCCACGTCATCGAACGACACGCAGTTGGTCTGCCAGTTGGCATTCAGCGCGGCGATCGAGCCGGCGTAAAGGTTGGTCAGGTAGTTCCGGAACGCGGGGATCGAGTAGTTCGTGTCGAAGCCGACGAACCGGCGCACCGAGTAGGTTTCCCACAGGTCGAAGTAGGCATACTCGTTTCCGAGGATCCACCCGGCGATGGCGCGGGAGTCCTTGTAGCGCCCGGTGATGCGGGCGATGAAGTCCGTGTAGGCCGCGCGGGCCAGGGGGTGCTCGTAGTTCAGCAGGTTCGCGGTGTTGTTGCTGGCGTTGATCGCCTTCCACGCGGCGGGGAACCAGCCGGGCGGGTACTGGTAGCCAATCAGGGGGAACAACCGAAAGCCCAGCTCCTCGGCCTTGGCGACGAGGTGATCCACCGGGGCCCAATTGAACACGTCGTTCGTCGGCTCGATATCGCCCCATGTGAAATCTACGCGGAGGGAGTCGGCGTGCATCTTGCGCATCTCAAGCAGGTCGTAGTCCAGCTGCGCCATGCTCTGGGTCGCGCCCACGCCGGTGTTGATGGTCTGGTAGGCGAAGCCGTGCGGCACCCAGTAGTTGGTGGTGGGCGGGTCCCAGAAGTAGCCGTTCTTCAACTCAATGGCATTCCCGCCGCCGCGGGCGAGGCTCCCGTTCAGCAGTACGAGCGCCATCGCCAAGGTTGCCCGCCGCGCCTGAAGGCTTAGGTTCATGAGGTTGCTCCATAATGTACGGCATCCGGCGGCTCCTGTAATGAGCGTCATGCTGCCGGAATGCCGGGAGGATCGTGGGGCGGGGGCTTAACATCCGCCCTCCTTCCGTGTTTTCTCATTGAGTCGCGCGACAAATAAGCTTTTCGCTGCATTGCGACTGCCTTAGTATGGCACCGTGCTAACATGGCGGTCGATGACGAAAGGAGCTGGACCGTGAAAACAACGGCAATGGCTGTTCTGCTTCTTGTCCTGGTGTCGGGTCTCGCTGGGTGCGCTACTCCAGCCGAGAGGGTAGGTGAGCTTAGGCTGGGCGACACGCCGGACGACGTCCTGCACAAGATGGGTAGCCCCTTCACCATACGGGCCGCCAAGATCTACGAGAACAGCGAGACCGCCGAGGTGTGGGAGTACATGCCGCCCATTCTCTCCTGGGCGATTCTCCTGGACCGGTACGACAAGGACTACTGGGTCATCTTCGAAAACGGCAAGGTAGTCCAGTGGGGCGAGCCCGGGGATTTCTCGGGCCAGAGCTCGATCTCGGGCGATGTCCCAGTCAACGACTACTTCAACAAAAAACTACTGCGCTGATACGCCCGTGCCAACCCGTGCGAGCCATTCGCAACCGTTGAGCCGTCCATGCAGCGGGCTTTTCCCCGGGCTCGCGCTCGGCTTGCATACGAATCCTGGAGTGTGACGGTTGCTCGGCCATCAGAACAGGCAACGATTGAATACCAGCCGCGGCATCGCCGTGAAGCGAGCTGCCGCAGCGGTAGCCCTCCTCTGCATGTCTTCGGTCCGTGTTGACGCGCAGTTTCTTCGCCTGGGCCCGCTTGACTTCGACGCCGTGGCCAGTCTTGAAGGTGTCTACACCACGAACGTGGATGGCGCGCGACCGTCTCAGACAACTAAGGAGCAAGAGGATTACTACATGGTCGCCGCTCTCAATTTGAAATCCTCGTCTTCCGTACTGCGCAATTCCACATTGGACGTCGACACTGGGATCGCCGTGGAGAAACACGCGAAGCGAAAGGACCTCGACACGCTCTCGGAGCCGTTTGGAAACGCGCGGATCGATAACACGACACGGTCCGGCCGGTACACGCTGCATCTGAATGCCTTTATGGGCAAGACAGCCCGGACTCAGCAGGGCACCTACATATCGGGCACGTTCATGAAACGCGATGTGAACACGGTATCGGGTTATGGAGCGGAACTCACATGGGTGCGGGGCAAGATCAGATGGCAGGCGCGAGGATCGTATGCGCGCGAGAGACATCAAGATCCTGAGTTCCAGACTGGCGACCGGAACAGCAAGGACTTGGGTTTCGGGGCAGCATGGACGTTCTCCAAGCGCGTGAGCCTGCGCTACGACTACAGTCGCAGCAGAACTGTTACGATCAACGAGCCGGACTCATATTCCGGGTGGGACGAATCACAGAACGCCGGTCTTGAGGTGCGGCTGCTGACGAGGCCCCTGCTAACGTACGCGCTGGGGGTCGAGAACCAGATGTCACAGGGGGTACAAGAGGGATGGGAACCCACCCACACACTTGCGATTTCCGACACGCGTTCGCTGAGCAAGAAGCTGTCGCTATCTGCGGACGCCACGTACAGGAAAGAGCAGACAAAGGATGTGAACGATATCTCTTTTACTTACAGTGTGAGCATGAACCACGCGTTAAGCCGCACGGCGAGGCAGGAACTCAGGCTCACGCGGGAACCGGTGAACACCTTTGGCTCGACGATCGACACTGACAGCACCACGGTAGATTATAGCTTTCAGAAGGCCGATTTGTTCATGTATCATTTGAACCTCGTGTTGGGCATATCGTACGCGAGGAACAAGCCGTTGGGTGCGCCACCGCCCCCGGTGGTGACGAGTGCGGAAAGCATGGCGGTTGAAACTGCGTCGACTGAGGTAGCACCCTCTGGCGAGGCGGAGGAGACCTGGACTTACAGCGCGAGCCTGTCCTATGATCGCAAGGTGTCGAGGAAGCTTAGCAGATCGCTGGCCTACGGCTACAGCTACGAGGAGTCGAACTTCGTTGATGAACCGCTGGAGGAGCATCGGGTCACCCTGACGTACAAGTACGCGTTCTAGGACAAGCGGGGATCGCGGGAGTTGTCTGATCATGAAAGTGGCTGCTCGAGGGATTCACGGAGAAAGGGCCGCGGTGCCGGATTCGTTTCGGGCCATGGTTGTTGCCGCCGGCCTCCTGTTGCTGGTGAGCTCGGCTTCCGCGGGAGGGGCGGAACCCCAGGGGAAATTCCAGCATAGGATCATTCCTGGGGACCGGCTGAGGATTTCTGTCGCTGAGCAGCGGGATCTGAACCGGATCTACCCGGTGGCTGGTGATGGCACCATCGACTTCGGTTTTGTCGGTCGCATTGAAGTGGCGGAGATGACGGTCAGCGAGGCAGCGGACAAGCTTAAGGGGCTGCTTGAGGAAACCTATTTCAAGAAAGCCACTGTCGCGGTCGAAGTGGCCGCATTTGTTGAGGGCAATCTGCTGGTCATGGGCGCGGTGAAGTCGCCGGGGACGATCCCTTTCAGCGGAGGGCAGATTCTGACCGTAGTGGAAGCCATTTCAATGTGCGGCGGTCTGGCAGGCGGTGCTGCAGGGACGGAAGTCCGTATACTGCGGTGGAAACCCGGGGGGGGCACGGAGCGCCAGACAATGAAGGTGGACGTACAAAGCATGTTCGAAACGCTCGACTTCACCAAAGACCAGTACCTTCGGCCAAGGGACATAGTGTTTGTTCCCTCCTTGGGTGGCGGAGAGGGCGCTCGCGAGTTTCTGGCCTTGGGAGCCGTGGGGGCACCGGGCTTTCATCCCTATTCTCCCGGGCTTGATGTCATTCGTGCCTTCATGAGAATCGGGGGCCTCTCTGGCCAGGCAAGATGGAATGCCGTTCGGATACTTCGTCCCGACAAAGCGGGCAACTACTCTATCATTCCGATCGATCTGGGGCGCTTGTTTGGCGAGGCCGATATGCGGCAGAACATACCCATCCTGGCGGGAGACATAGTCTTCGCTCCGTCCCCGGAGCAGGCCAGTCGAGGGCGGGTATACATGCTGGGTGCTGCCGCGCATGTCGGCGTGGTTGGCCTCACCCTGGGAGAGGACAATACGCTAGCCAAGGTGCTCCTGGCCTCTGGTGGCGTCGGTGAGTTTGGCAATGAGTCGAAAATCAGGATTCTCCGGAACGCTCCCGATGGATCCAGGCAAACACTGGTCGTAGACGTAGGCAGGATTCTCAAGACCGGTGCGTTCGAGGACGACGTACCCCTTCAAGACGGAGATGTTGTTATCGTGCCAGACAAGCTATTGAGCCTTTGAACCATGGACAGCATCTTCAAACCGCCCTCCCTGCCCAGGCCATCTGGAAGTGCGGCGGAGGCACGAACCGCTGGCATTGCCGCGGGCAGCAAATCGTTCAGCATCGCCGATCTGAAGCAGTACTTCCATGTTGTGGTCAAGCGGATCTGGCTGGTGGCTCTTTGCTTTGTCGTTTCGCTTACCGTTACAGTGGTCAAACTTGCTCGCCAGGAGCCTATGTATAGTTGTCGGGCTACGTTGCTGCTGAGCCGCGGGCTTCCCGTGCCGACCAGCCTCCGACAGGTGGAGGCTGAACCGCTCGGGGAGTACATAGATACTCAGCAGCTCGTCATCCAGAGCGGGTTGCTCATCTCCCGCGCGAAGGAGAGACTCAGTCGCCCTATTGACGAAGTGAATCAAAAAGTCAGAGGTATCTCCGTCTACCCTGTTGGGAAGACGGCCTTCATGGCCATATCAGTTGAGAGTCTGGATCCCGTTGTCGGCGCCGAGATGGCCAATGCTCTTGCTGAGGAGTACCTTGACTTCAAGGCCGAGGAGCGCATGGACACCTCTCAGGCCACGGTGATCAGTCTTACGCAGCAGGCCAACCGCCTGCATGAGGAACTCAAGAAGGCGGATGAACTCGCTCTCGCCTTCGTCAAACAGAACAGCGTCATAGCCATCGAGCAACGCGGCAACGTTGCTGCGGTTCATCTGGCCAATCTGTCCGCGCAGGCGGCGCAGTACCGCACCAGCCGGCTGTTTCTCGAAGCGCAACAGCCGCTGCTTGCTCAGGCTTCTGACGAGGCCGTTCTGGGGACGCTTTTGGGGCCGACGGTTCAGCCATCCACTCTTGGGCAGTTCTCGGCGGCCGGCCTCGGCGAGAGCCCGGTTCGCCCCGCGGTGCCCAAGGCTCAGGGCGCCGAGGGGATGGTGGAATACGGCGTCGTTTCTCAGCCGGACTGGGAGCAACTGCGGCGCGACAGGGCCGTGCTCGAGTGGAAACTGGCCGAGTACCGCAAGAAGTACCGGGATGCGCACCCACTGATTCAGGGCACTTTGGAGGCGCTGGAGGAGAACAAGCTGGCCATGGGGGTAGAACTCCAGTTTGCCTTGCGCGGGTATTACACTCAACTGGAGTCCCTGTCCATCAAGGAGCAGGCCGCGAAAAGGGTCGAGCAGGAGTGGGAAGACCAAGCGCTGGAGCTTTCCAGGAAAGCCCAGGAGTACGCTAACATCAAGCGAAACTCCGGTAGACTCTCGTCGCTCTACGATCTGATTTTCAACCGGCTGAAGGAGATCGACGTCTCCGTCGGAATCGAACCGGAATCCGTCAGGATCATGGAGCGCGCCTCACCCGCCTCGTCCCCGGTGACCCCACGAAAACTTCAGAGTATTTTCTTGGCTGCGCTCATCGGTCTTGGGCTAGGGCTGGGGCTTGTGTTTGGTCTCGAGTACATCGACGATTCGCTCCGCTAT
The DNA here is from genome assembly GCA_043803015.1 of Verrucomicrobiota bacterium. Lineage (GTDB taxonomy): Bacteria > Verrucomicrobiota > Kiritimatiellia > CAIQIC01 > JAGNIJ01 > JAZDKK01. Next base: position 2,057 of record JAZDKK010000033.1, on the reverse strand, counting down.
CCGGAGGAGGTGGCGCAAGTCTTGGGGCTTCCCTTCTTCGGGCTTGTCCCCGCGGCGAACTGGGACCCCGACGACCTTCGCACTCATATGTTGTCCAATATCGATCAGAAGAGCGGGCTCGCGGAATCCTACAGGAACATCCGGTCTGCCCTGCTCTTCAGCGGAGAGGAGGATCGTGCGAAGACCATCGTCATGACCTCCGCGGTTCCGAAGGAAGGCAAGACGACAACGTGCCTCAACCTGGCCGTGTGCTTGGCGCAGGCGGGTGCCAAGGTGCTGATCGTAGACGGGGATTTGCGGCGCGGCGAGTTGCACAAGTTCTTCGGCTTGGAAGGAGGTCGCGGTTTCTCGGATATTCTGGTCGGGCAGGCGAAACCGGAAGCGGTGATCCAGCGCACGGGTCTTCCCAATCTCGACCTGGTTGCGACGGGCCCCTTTCCTCCAAACCCGGCTGAAGTGATCCTTCGCCCCGAGTTGGCGCCTTTCCTCGAGTACGCAAAGCGCACCTACGACCGGATCCTGTTCGACGGCCCCCCGATTCTGGCCGTTTCAGAGGCCGGGATCCTCTCGTCCCTGATGGACGGGGTACTTCTTGTGGTTTGGGCAGGGCAGACATCCAGGAAGCTCTCTCAGCTCGCGGTGCGTCTGCTGCGCGAGCGCGGAGCCAACGTACTGGGATGTATCCTGAACAACTTGGATTTCAGCCGGGTGGGTTACTACTACTATTCCACCTACTACGGCTACTACGACTACGACTACCTCTACGAGAGGAAAGGCGTGGAAAAGCACTAATACAAACGAAGGAAGTCTTTTTGACAATTCACACCCTCTCCCCGCCACGGCGGGCAAGCCCCATGGAGAGAGAGGTAGAGCCCGGTTTATCCGGGCTAGGGTAGCCCGCGTGAAGCGGGCTCTACGGGCGGCGGAATCGAGAAACAGTTCGGAGCACGCAGATGTTTTTTGAGCGGAGCATTCGAATATCCCCGCGGCGGTTCGTCCTGCTTGCCGCGGACGTAGCCTGTATCGCGGTTTCCATCGTGTTGTCCGCCCTCATTCGGTTGTCTCCGCGCGATGCTTGGTCCTACCTCGCGGAACACGTCCCGAGCCTCGTCGGTTCCACTTTCATTTTTCTGCTGGTTTTCTACGCGGGCGGCATGTACGAGCAGCACGCGCTGAAGCGCAGGGCGGGTTCGTTCGTCTTGCCCCTGGTCACGACCGCGATCGGCCTGGCGATCATCATCCTGGCTTTCTACGCCCGCTTCCGCCTGCACATCGGCCGCGGCATTCTCCTGCTGGCCAGCTTCTTCGTCTTCCTCAGCGTCTGGGCCGTGCGATACCTCTACAGCGTGGCCGTCGGCTACGGGTTCCTCTCGAAGAACGCCTTGATTGTGGGGGAGGGGCAGGAGGCTGCCGACGTGCTTCGACTGCTCTCGCAGACGGTTGACGCGGGCTTCAAGGTGTTCGGGATTGTGTCATGCACCAAGTCCCGCCCGGGAGAATTCGTGGAGGGCATCCCCATCCTCGGCCACATGAGCCGGCTTCGGGAGTTTGCCGACGTCTACGCCATAGAGACCATCATCGTCGCGGCTTCGCTGGCTCGCGAACACGCCCTCCTTCGCCTGCTTCGCCCCCTTCGGTACATGGGCATAGAGATCCTGGACTACGTGGCGCTGCACGAGGAGCTTGCCCAGGAGATTTCGCTGGACCACATCGACGACGAATGGCTGATGAACGCAGCGATGAACAGCTCGGTCATCCACATCCGCAAGATCAAGCGGATCATGGACGTCACGGTCGCTGTCGCGGGGCTGGTTCTCCTTGCGCCCGTGAGCCTGCTCACAGCTATCATCATCAAGCTCGATTCACCGGGTCCGATCCTGTTTCGCCAGCGCCGCGCGGGCCTCGACGGACGGGTCTACACGCTGAACAAGTTCCGTACGATGCGACACAACGCGGAGGCTGAATCCGGCGCGGTGTGGGCCGACAAGTTTGACGTCAGGGTAACACGGATTGGGCGCTTCCTGAGGATATGGCGCATCGACGAGATCCCCCAGTTG
>JAZDKK010000032.1:0-26929 GCA_043803015.1 Verrucomicrobiota bacterium | reverse complement strand
TACCGGAACACGTCGCGAAATGCCCGCTTTCTGAGCGGGGCATTTCGCAAGTGGCTAGCCCCTTGGGTGCCCGTGCAACGGGCACCCGACGGCCCTTCGGGTGCATTTTGCACGAGCACTCGTGCAAAATGCAGGCTAGCCGACGGGCAGACGCCGCGCAAGAGAGCTCACGGCCGATTCCGGCGGGCATCGTGGGTGAGCCGGCGGAGGCGCTTCTTCATCTGCGGCGCAAGCATGTCCCAGGTGAAACGCCAGCTCCAGTTGCCGCCCGTGGTGCCGGGGACGTTCATGCGGGCCTCGGAGCCGAGGCCCATGACGTCCTGCAGGGGCACGACCGCGGTGTTGGCGCTGGACCTCATGGCCACCCCGATCAGGTCCCAGTGGATCTCGCGCCCGTCGGTCTTCACGTAGTCGAGGATGTTGCGGCGCTCCGCTTCGATCTGCTCCTTCGTCCGCGTCGTGTCCGTGCCGGGCTCGCTGTTGAACCAGCCCACGGTGGTGTTGTTGTCGTGCGTGCCCGTGTAGACCACGCAATTCTTCGGGTACTGCTCGGGGCGGTAGTCCGTGGCTTTCGGGTCGCCTCCGAACGCGAACTGGAGCACGCGCATGCCCGGGAACCTGAACTCGTCCCTGAGCGCCTCGACCTCGGGCGTGATGACGCCGAGGTCCTCCGCGATGATCGGCAGGCGTCCGAGCTGCTTGTGGAGGGCCTTGAACAGCGAGGCATTGGGGCCCTTGACCCATCGGCCGTTCATCGCGGTCGTCTCGCGGCCCTGGATCTCCCAGTACGCCTCGAAGCCGCGGAAATGGTCAATGCGGACGATGTCCACCAGCTCGAACATCTTGCGCATCCGCGCGACCCACCAGGCGTAGCCGGTCTCGCGATGCACGTCCCAGCGATACAGGGGGTTGCCCCAGAGCTGGCCGGTCCGGCTGAAGTAATCGGGGGGGACGCCCGCCACGACCGTGGGGAACCCCCGGTCGTCCAGGTAGAACAGCTCGGGATGCGCCCACACGTCCGCGCTGTCGTGGGCGACGAAGATGGGGATGTCGCCGATGATGCGGATGCCGCGCGCGTGGCCGTAGCGGACCAGCCGGGTCCACTGGTCGAAGAACAGGTACTGGCATATCTTCACGTCGCGGATCGCGCCCCGGTAGCGGGCCCGGGCCTCGCGCAGCGCCGCGGGATCGCGCTGGGCCAGTTCGGGCCCCCACTCCGTCCAAGGCCGGCCGCCGTGCACCGTCTTGAGGGCGTAGAAGAGGGAGAAGTCCTCGAGCCAGAAGGCGTTCTTCCTGCAGAATGACCTGAACGCCCGCCGCTTCCGGGCGGAGGACCTGCTCTCGAAGGTGCGGCAGACCGTCTTCAGCACGGCGAAGCGTGCCGTGATCACCGGGCCGAAGTCCACCTGGTCGTCGGGGAAATGCGGGAAGCGGGCGAGGCGCGAACGCGAGAGGAGTCCCTCCCGGCAGAGGAGGTCGAAGCTGATCAGCAGGGGGTTGCCGGCGAAGGTGGAGAACGACTGGTAGGGCGAGTCGGCGTAGCCCGTGGACCCGATGGGAAGAACCTGCCACAGGTGCTGGCCCATCTCCCGCAGCGCATCCGCGAAGGCCCTGGCCTGGGGGCCGATTTCGCCGATTCCATAGGCCCCGGGAAGGGATGTCGGGTGCAAGAGGACACCGCTCGCGCGCGGGAAATTCATCCGGTTTCGCTCCAGCTAAAACGCTTTAACTTTACTAGAAGTACAGTCGAAAGCTGACCTTGTCTATACGAATCTGGGGCCGGCCCGGAGCGGCGGCGGAGTATCCTTGAAAGAGGGGTGCTGGGACTGCACAATGACCGCGTGCCACCCAAGGGAGAGACCATGAACCAGACGCACCGCCCGCGACCGTGCCGCGCCTTCACGCTCATCGAGTTGCTGGTGGTCCTGGCGATCATCATGATCCTGGCCGCCATCATTTTCCCGGCGCTGAACTCGGCGCGCAACCGGGGCTACGACGCCGACTGCATGAACAACCTCAAGCAGCTCGGTGCGGCGCTGTACCAGTATGCCACGAGCATCGGCGGAAATTACTTCCCCAAGATCGACACGGCGGCCGAGCCGGCGGCCTTCGGAGGAACGCAGGCCAACCTCGTGCGCTCCCTCAGCGAGTTCGTGCCTACGAACTCCTCCGTGTGGTGGTGCAAGCGATACCTCAGGGCCAAGAACATGACCATGACGTCGACGAACACGGGCTATTTCTACTGGGCCTGGGACAACGTCGGCGGGACCGCCTACGAGATGGACACCGGGGCCACCTCGAACCGCTGGCTGGGCAAGGGACTGGGCACGAACCTTCCCGGCGCCGTGCTGATGAGCGACCGGTTCGAGGGATCCGTGGTCGGGCCCGGCCCCGATGAGCAGTACCACGCGGGCCAGTCCACGGCGGTGTCGCTCGATTCGCCAGGAACGATGGTGCTGCTGACCGGCGGCACGGTCATCCGGGTCTCCCCCACCCGCGGCATCGTGCGGTAGAACGCCGCGCGGCTCCGTTACCCCTTGAAGATCACGTACTTCCGGCACACGAAATTGATCAGCAGGGCGCTGATCCCCTTGGTGACGTACGAGTACGTCGTGCTGAGATGCAGCGTGCGGATCAGCGCCCACCCCAGGAACGTGCCGATGAAGATGCTCACTCCCGAGACGGCATAGAAAAGCCCCAGTTCCACCCACCACGCGTAGCGCCCGGCCTCGAACACCCACAGGATGTTGATGATGTACGCGGTCAGGTTGGAGAACATGAACGCGCACGCCGAGTTGACGACGAAACGGCGCGACCGCAGGTCCTCCTCCACGTGCGTGATCCGGAGATGCAGCAGACGCACCAGCGGATCCTGGTCGTTCAGGGCCGGGATCAGCTTCCACGAGAGCGCGTAGAACACGAAGATGTCCACGGCCGTGGCGACGGCCCCGCCCACGGCGTACTTGATGAACTGCACGACGGGGCCGGCTTCGTGACTGGTCAGTTGCTCGAGTATTCCGCTCACGGCGCGCTGTCCCTCCTCACGTCCCCTGGATCCAGAACTGCACCTCGGGGGTCAGGCCTTCGACCTCGACGATCAGGGCTTCGACCTCGCCGGTCTCCGCCGGCACCGGGACTCGCTCGCCGGCCTTGTGCCCCTCGAGCGCCCGCGCCATGCGGGTGTCGGACGAGATGATGCCCAGGGCCTGGTCCTGGTCCCATTCGCCGAGGATGCAGTAGCGCTCCGTGCGCCCATCCGAAAGCTGAAGGACCACCTGCGTGCCGAGCCCGGCCTTGTCGTGCGGGAGGCCCTTGAAGTCGGTTGGCTTCACGCGGTGCAGCATGTCCTCCAGTTCGCCGCGGCGCTTGAGCAGGATGCCCTGTGTCTCCTTGGCCGCCTTGAACTCGTGGTTCTCGCTGAGGTCGCCGTAGCTGCGCGCGACCGCGATTTCCCTGCTGTTCTGCGGGATGTCCACGTTCACCAGTTTCTCCAGCTGGGCCTGCCGCTCGCGGTAGCATCGCGTCGAGGTCACGGGGCCCCGCGCACCGGCCGCCGGGCCTTCCGGGGCCTTCGCCGCCAGCACGTCCTGCAGCCCGGGATAGAGCTTGATGATCTGTCCGAGCACGGACTGCCGATCGAGCAGGGACCACGCCTCGCACTCGCGGACCCGCTGGACCGTGTCCCGCCGCTGGGCATCGTTCATCGCCTCCAGCGTGGGCTTCAGGAACTCGGCCTGCTCAAATCGCGCGCGGACCATGTTGCGCACTTTCAGCCGCTCGCCGCTGTAGTCCTTGGACAGTTCGGAAAGCATCAGGTAGGCCAGCGCCGGGAGCGTGCCGAGGGACCACTCCGCCAGCCGGGCCACGTTGCGGGATATCCAGTAGACGACCTCCACTTCCGCGCTCTGGGAGGTCACGGCCTCCCGGAGGATCTCGGCGCACTGGGGTTCCTTGCCCTCGGCGCCCAGGAAGGCCATCGCCTCGTTCAGCGTCACTAGGTTGAGCCTCGTCAGGAGGCGGAGCAGCAGGCTCACCGTGCGGTCCTTGTCGCACGCGGCGAGGAACTGCAGGAACGGCCTGACGGCGCGGGCGGGCAGGTCGCGAGTCACCGCCAGGAAAACCTCGTCCTGCAGGAACTCCCCGACGTGTTTCCCGACGTCCACCTGCTCGGCGCTCACGCCGAGGTCCTGGGCGGCCATGACCGCCCGCGCCACGGAGGCGGGCTGCTCGCCCCGGGCGCCCTTGACCACGAAGGCGAGCCGCTCACCCACGATGCGGCGCGCGGTCTCCTGTTCGACCGCCGTGCGATCGCGGGCGACCTCCTCCACGAGCGCGAGCACGGTCTCGATGTCCCGCTCGCGGGCGAGCGCACTAAACCAGTCCTTGTCGTAGGCCTTGGCCCGCTCGAGCAGGCGTATCGGCTCGGTGCGCTTGGCGGGAACGTGGACCAGCGGATCGCCTTTCAAGTCCTTGCGGGCGGCATCCCAGAAGCCCTTCCACTCCCCTTCCGGCACGAGGCGCGGCACCAGCGTTTCCTGGAGCTGCGACGCCGTCATCGGGCCGTAGCTTCGAAGGGCCAGCCGGACCACCTCGCCCGGGTCTTCGCGCACGACGGATTTCAGCTGCTCGGGCTGGCGGTGCAGGCGCACCAGGAGGTGATCCTCGTCGAGGAGCCGCAGGGCCTCCGCCGCGTAGGCGAGCGACATCGGGTGCGCCTGCCTCTTGTCGAAATCGATCTCGACGCGCTGGTAGAAGAGATCCACGTTCCGCACGATCCCGAAGCCCCACGTCTTGTCGTAGCAGAGCGCGTCCGGCTTGAGCGCGCGCAGGACGGCCAGCCTCGAGAAGCACTCAGCCAGCGGCAGGGCTGTATCGAATCCCGAGTTCTGGACGAGGACCCGGTGGTCCCGCGTCGGCCCCAGGATGGCGAGCAGCTCCTCCGCGCAACCCGACCGAAAGGCCGGCTCGCCGGTGTGCCACGCGGCCCTGAGTTTCAGAACGTCCAGGGCCTGCTCCGTGGCACGGCGTTCCTGCAGACTTTCCTGGAGGAGTTGGGCATACGAATCGGCCTGCTCAGTTTCGCCGCGAGCCCGGACCGCCTCCAGCCATTCCTTCAGCGGGCCGAGCGCCGCGCCGGGCTGTTCGAGTTGGGCCAGGAACCAGTTCTCGGTCTCGATCTTGTTCATAGGCGGCCGCAGCTGCCCCCGTCGGGCCGGGACACGCGACAAGGTGCCGGGGGCGACGGGCATAATTGGGGTCCGCTTATAGTGAACTTCCCGGCGGATGTAAAGAACCGGTCTCCGGGGACCCCTTCCGGGCCAACCGCTGAGCGCAATTGGGCGCGGTCCCATAAAGGCGGGCCGGCCACGCAACACCACGCAACGTTGCGGGCCGTTTCCCCTCCATTTTGCCGAAGAAAAGGCTTTACGGCGCCGGCCGGGGAAAGTAGTATTAATCGTAATCTTGTTGTCCATAATCGGAGTATCATGCAACCGGTGGTAGGGCTTCTTCCCGGTCCAGAGAGGGTGGCGTAACATGAATTCACTGAAGGCATTGGCGGCAATCGTTTGTGGCGTGATCATCGTCACCTCGGCTTGGGCTCAGACCGGCGAGGTCTACTCCCTGAACGTCGTCGGGTTCCAGAAAGTTTCCGTGAAGGATGCTTCCAAGCCCTACACGATGTCCTCCACGCCGTTCCTCGCCACCAACGCGAATATCAACCAGGTGATCGGCCCGCAGCTCTACGGATCGAATACGTTCGACAACTCGGACGACATCCTGGTGTGGATCGCCACCAACCAGCAGTACAAGAAGTACTACCTGCTCGGCAACGTGGGCGACACCAACTACAACAACAAGTGGATCGACTACACTACGGGCGAGGTGGCGACGAATGCCAATATCACGCCGGGCATGGGTTTCTGGGTCCGGGGCCGTGCCGCCGTCACCCAGACCGTGGTGTTTGCGGGTGATGTGGTGGATGCCGCTGCCGTGACGAATCCTGTGATCACCGGGTACCAGATCCTGGCCTATCCGTACAGCACGGCCATCGGCATCAACCAGATGGCCTTCACGAATCAGGGCTTTGGATCCAACACGTACGACAACTCGGACAACCTGATGCTGTGGATTCCGACCGACCAGCAGTACAAGAAGTTCTACCTCCTGGGCAACGTGGGCGACACCAACTACAACAACAGGTGGATCGACTACACTGCAGGCGCGGTGGCCACCAACGTGGTCCCGCCCGGGCAGGCCTTCTGGTACAGGCACCGTGGGAGCCCTTTCAACTGGGTCGAAACAAAACCTTACACCGTGCCTTGACAATCTGGATATTCTGTGCTTTAAGTAAAAGCAGAAAGACCGCATAAACAAAAGCGAGGGAACGGTACCATGACGAAGAAGGTTGTAGCAGTTGCGCTGATGTTGGTCCTGTGTTCGTCGTTCAGTTCCTACGGTTTTATCCACTGGTTCAACGAGAGCACGAACATGGTTTACTACAACGGTGGTGTCACTCCCCTTCCGGGCAATCGAACCGATTCCACGATCGGTTGCTTCATCCAGCTCATTTGGGTGGGGGGCGATGGTTTCATAGACCTTGCGTCCAACAGCGGCACGGGCGTGACGGATGACGATCAGGTCTCCGCCTACAGCTGGATGGGCAGCGGGATCTTCAGCGACCCCAATGGATACGTCAGCGCAACGCCCGATGCCTATACCAACTCCGGACTGTACTACGTTCGCGCCTGGACCGCGCCATCCGCCGACTTCGCCAACGGCCTGGTGCCGACCTCCGCCACCAACTTCTACGGAAATTCCCCCACCTTCAACTACACCAAGCCTGATCCCGAATCGTCGGTGGACTTCAATTTCGGCGTGGATGGCGATGGCGGCGGATGGTCGACCACCTTGCAGGCGATTCCTGAGCCGACGATCCTCGGCCTGGGCCTGATCGGCGCGGTCTGCCTCCGGCTGTACCGGCGGCGCAGTTCGAAGTAAAGCCAAGCGGCTGTCGATTTCGGAGGGCGATTTGCCTCGGCAAATCGCCCTCTTTCTTTCCCCCTATTCACTCGCCGCCTGAACCCTGCTATGCTTCGCCCATGCAGCCAAAGGCCTACATGGTAGCCGCCGCCGAGAAGCGGATGACGCTGATCGACTTCCTGGCTCTCCACCTCGGCTCCTCGAAGAAGCAGGCGAAGAGGCTGCTGGACGAGCGTGTCGTCTTCGTCAATGACCACAGGGTCTGGATGGCCCGCCACGAGCTCAGGGCGGGAGACCGGGTGGAGGTGCACGCGCCGGAGGGATCGAAGGAGAAGCGTCCCCGCGTGAGCCTCCTTTACAGCGACGAGGATCTTGCGATCGCGAACAAGCCCGCCGGTGTCCTGTCGAACGGGCCGGGAAGTCTCGAAGAGGAGTTGCGTTCCTCGCTCGGCGCCCCGGCCCTGGCCGCTGTGCACCGGCTGGACCGCGATACCTCCGGCTGCCTGGTGTACGCCAGGAACGCAGCGGCGCGCGACGCCATGGTGGCGCTCTTCCGCGGCCGCAAGATGGGCAAGATGTATCACGCCGTTGTCTCGGGCCGCGTGGAGTCCCGTTCCCGGGAGATCACGGCGCCCGTGGATGGCCAGCCGGCCTGTACCCGGCTGACCGTGCTGCGTGCGGCCGCGGCGGCCAGTCACGTCGAACTGCGCATCGAGACCGGGCGCACGCACCAGATCCGAAGGCACATGGCTCTGATCGGCCATCCGGTCGTGGGCGACAGGGTCTACGCCACGCAAGTCCAGCCCCTCCGGGGCCTGCGCGGCGTCCCCCGGCAGATGCTGCACGCCTCCCAGGTTTCGTTCCCCCACCCCCGCACGGGGGCCCTGGTCCGGGCGGCCGCCCCTCTTCCGGCCGATTTCAGGGCCTGTCTGAAGAATCTGAAGCTGTCCTGAGCCGGGAGCCTGCCGCTGGCCTATCTACTGCATTGACAAAGCTTAGCAAATCCGCTTTCATCCACCGAATCGCATACCGGAAACTCAACCCATGAAGCTCAAGAAGTACGACAAGAACCCGATCCTCAGCCCCCTGCCCGGCTCGTCCTGGGAAAGCGCGTGCACCTGCAACCCGGCAGCGTGGTACGACGGCAAGAAGGTCCTCCTGCTGTACCGGGCGGGACCGGACGACGACGTCCACCGCATCTACGTCGGGCTGGCCCAAAGCAAGGACGGCTTCACCTTCCGCCGCGTCGGGAAGAAGCCGGTGTTCGGACCGAGCGAGAACGGGTTCGACGGCGGCTGCATCGAGGACCCCCGCATCGTCAAGATGGGCGAAGTGTACTTCCTCACCTACGCCGCGCGCCTGACACCGCCCGGCCCCTACTGGAGGAAAACCATCCCCCTCAATGCGTACATCCCCGACTACCTGAAGAACGGGCCGGCGCCCGTCGCGGCCCGCTGGAATCTTACGCGCAGCGGGCTGGCCGCGTCCCGCGACCTCAGGAAGTGGGTGCGGCTCGGGCCGATCACGGACGCCTCGGTGGACAACCGCGATGTCATCATCTTCCCCGAGCAGGTCCAGGGCAGGTTCGTGATGCTCCATCGGCCGGGCTCCTGGACGGGCCCGAAGTACGGCTGCGAGAAACCTTCCATGTGGATATCCTTCTCCGACGACCTGCTGGCGTGGCCGGAGCATCACCTGCTCGCCCAGCCCGTCTTTCCGTGGGAAGGCCACAAGATCGGCGGGAGCACGCCTCCCCTGAAAACCGCGCAGGGCTGGCTGACCCTGTACCACGGCGTGGATGATGCGTTCACGTACCGCGCCGGCGCCATGATGCTGGACCTGAACGATCCGCACCGCGTGATCGCCAGGACGCCGGAGCCGATCCTCGAGCCGGAGACGGAATGCGAACGCAACGGGTTGGTCAATAACGTGGTCTTCCCCTGCGGCAACGTCGTGATCGGCGACACCCTCTTCGTCTACTACGGCGCGGCCGACAAGTACTGCTGCGTCGCCACCGCCCCGCTGGCCCAACTGGTGGACTACGTGATGTCCCATCCGTGGAAGGGCTGACGGCGTGAATCGTCCTCGTCTGTCCAGGAATCGACGACGGGCAGGATTCTCTACGTCCTGTGCCGGAACGTGATGCGCCCCTTGGTCAGATCGTAAGGAGACATCTCAACGGTGACGCGGTCGCCGGTGGTGATCTTGATGAAGTGCTTGCGCATCTTGCCGGAGATGTGGGCCAGGATTTCGTGACCGTTGGCCAGCTTGACCCTGTACATGGTTGCAGGGAGGACCTTGGTGACGACGCCGTCCACCTGGATAAGATCCTCTTTGCCTCCTGTCATCATGATGCGTTCCTTGCCCGCGCAAGCTCCAATGGCGCCATAGACTACCGGGAAAGGGCGGGCACCGCAAGAGGGCTTTTTTGGGATCCCGGCCCACGACCGGATTGCCAGCGCCAGGGCGATGTGGTACAGATGCCCTGTTCGCGAAACGGGTAACCTGTGAACAAGACGCACTTCGATACCAACAGGCCGATTCATCTGGCGCGGCGCGATGTGTTTTTCGAGCGGGCCGTGGAGCTCCTCTACACGCCGATCCAGAACATGTCCACCACGGATCGCATGAAGCACGTCGAGGTGATCATCTCTCTCCTGCAGACCGCCGAGAAACACGCGTTCTTCGCCATCCAGGCCTCCAGCACCATCGCCCAGGAGAGCGACTTCCTGCGCTTCGTGAAGCTGATCTCCGACAACGTGCAGTCGGCTCACTCGATGCTGGAGCACCAGCTCCACCTGGAAGGGGAAGAGAGCTTCCTCTGCCAGTTCCTGAGCGCCACGCCCGAGCAGTGCGTGCTGCCGGCCATGCACTACCAGCGGCGCGCGGAAGACATCCTCCAGGGGCTCTGGAATATCCTGCAGCTGGCGCACGCCGCCTACCGCTCGCTTCAGCAGGCCAACCTGCAGAAGCTGACCGAGGACGAACGGGCCCGCTACAAGAAGGCCTACGACAGCTTCCGCGAAGATGCGACCACGAGGTATTCGTCCCCGGGCACCCCGCAGCCCGCGCCGGCTCACCCCCAGTGAAGCTCTGCGCGAAGGCGGGCGATCCGTGCCCGGGATCCGTTGCGGCTCTTCTCAGGCCCTGCCGAACTTCCTGTGCAGTTCGTCGAAGCTGGTGAAGACGATCGTCGGCCTCCCGTGGGGGCAGGTGTAGGGCATCTCGGCCCGGGCCAGGTCCACCACGAGCTGTTCGATCTCGTCGAGGGTCAGCCGGTCGCGCGCCTTCACGGCGGCCTTGCAGGCGCCCTGCGCGATCTGCTCTTCGGCCCATCGTTCGGCGCCGCCGCGCGCCCCGGCGTGCTCCAGGGTCTGCGCCACCTCCCCCAGCAGGGCGGCCCCGGACGCCGAGCCCAGGCAGGTCGGGAGGGCGTCAATCATGAACGCATCGCCCCCGAATTCGGACACACCGAAGCCCATTTTCTTCAGCAGGGGCAGGTTGTCCCGAACGCGCTGGGCGTCTCCCGGCGACAGCTCGACCGTCTCGGCCGTCAGCAGGCCCTGGCTGGCAACGCGGTCGCCCCCGACCTCTTTCATGTAGCGCTCGTACAGCAGGCGCTCGTGCGCGGCGTGCGGGTCCATCAGGACCACGCCGTCCTCGGTTTCCAAGACCACGTAGAGCCCCCCCACCTGGCCGAGCACGCGGCACCAACTCCACGGGCTCGCCGCGGACGGTTTCTCCTCCCCCGTCCCGGCCACGGCCTGGACGGCGGCTCCGGACCCGCTCCCCGGCTCCGCCGGCACCATGGGCAGGCGCGGATAGGAGAAGGTCCTGGCCGCGGGCATGCCTTCAATCGCCAGCTGGGGTTCCGGCGGCGCGGCCCCGGCGGCTGCCGGCATTTCGGCGCGCCCCGCCGCGGCACCGGGCGCGTGAGTCAGCGCTTGGCGGATGCTATTGATCAGCATGTCGCGAACGTCGGATGGGCGCCTGAAGCGCACCTCTTTCTTCGCGGGGTGCACGTTCACGTCCACCAGCGTGGGGTCCATCTCGAGGTACAGGTACACCACCGGGTAGCGGCCGCGCGGCAGCAGGGCGTGGTACGCTTCCGACAGCGCGTAGTTCAGCAACGGCGCACCCGCGGGCCGCCGGTTGATGAAGATAAACTGCTCCGCCCGGTCGGACCTGCTTGCGCCCGGCAACCCCGCGTACCCCGTCAGCGTCATGCCTTCGGAACGGTGCTCGACCGGCCGAAGCGACCGGAGCAGGTCGGGGCCGAACAGTTCGCGGAGCCGGTCCTCGACCGCAGCGCCCGCCGCCAGCCGGTACACCTCGCGCCCGTCCGCGACGAGCCGGAAACCGATGGCGGGGTGCGACACGGCGTACACCAGGAACGTCTGGCGAACGTGGGCCAGCTCGGTCTGTTCGGAGCGCAGGAACTTGCGCCGCGCGGGGACATTGAAGAAAACGTGGCGCACGTGGACCGTGGTCCCGGCCGGACAGCCGACGTCGCGGACCTCCTGCACCTTGCCTCCCGAGATAACGACCTCCGTGCCGCCCAGGGCGTCCGCCTGCCGGGTCGAAAGCGTGAAATGGGACACCGCGGAGATGGCGGCCAGGGCCTCTCCCCGGAATCCCAGCGTGCTGACCCGCTCGATATCGTCGGCCGTGCGGATCTTGCTCGTGGCGTGGCGTTCCACGCACAGCAGGGCGTCGTCGCGGTTCATCCCGGAGCCGTTGTCGGACACCGCGATCACCTTGCGCCCGCCGGCCGTGACCTCCACCATCAGCTGGGTCGCTCCGGCATCGAGGCCGTTCTCGACCAGCTCCTTGACCACCGAGGCAGGGCGGTCCACCACTTCGCCGGCGGCGATCTTGTTGGCCACGTGATCCGGCAGGAGCTGGATGTGCCGTTCTCGCGTCATGACCGCACTATAGCACGCGCGGGGAAGGCAGGGAAACCCTTGATGCCCGAAGGTCTGACCGGACTGCTAGAGGATCTGGACCTGGACATCGTTCGTGTCGGTCTGGGTGACCGGCTCGACGGCGATCGGCTTGTAGGTCGGGAGGAAACGGTAGTAGACCTGCAGGGTCAGCGCGGCGAGCGTGGTGCTGTACACCGGCCCGAGGTTCACTTCCTTGCCGTTGTCGCCCTGGAGGTTGGCGCCGGCCGAGGTCCAGCTTCCGTCCTCGTTCTGGTTTTTCACGTAGAGCCGCGCAAACTTGGAGTTCCAGCCGGACCACGTCTGCCCGCCCTGGTGGAACTTGGCCTGCGTGATGTAGTACCAGGCGTACATGGGCCAGGGCTCAGGCTTGTCCCAGTCGCAGGAGGCGCCCGTCAGGGCCTGCAGCCCGTTCCGCGTTTCCTTGTCCGTGGAGTGGCCCAGCAACTGCAGGCAGAGCACGGCGATGCCCGTGATCGAGTCGGTCTTGTGACCCGACGTGTCGGTGTAGTAGAAACGGCCGGTCTCCAGTTCCTGGACCGACTTGATGTCCTCAACGGCCCTCTCCATGGCCTCCTTGAGCCCGGGGTTCTCGGCGCCGGCGATGTAGGCCGACTTGAGCGCCTGGATCTGCCAGCCGCCCACGGAGGTGTCGCGGCGGGCGCCCTTGCTGTAGTTGTAGTTCCAGCCGCCCTTGGGCTGCTGGCCGTTGACGATCACCTGGATGGCCTTCTCCATGACCGGCTTCAGGGACGGGATGCGCGTCAGGCCGTAGGCCTCGCTGATCGCGTAGGTGCCGATGCCGTGCGCGTACGGGCCGGGCTGGTCATCCGTCTTGCAGAAGCGGCCCTCGGCGTCCTGCTGGGAGATCAGGAAGCGAATGGCCTTCTCGACGGTCTGGCCGTACTTCTCGGACGAGGTCGTCTCGCCGTGCGCCAGGAAGGTCAGGAGACCCAGCCCCGTCATGGCCGTCTTGTTCGGCCCCCAGGAACCGTCCGGCGCCTGTTTCCGCTTCAGCCACTCCAGCGCCTTGACGACCGCGGCCTCCGTGAACTGCCCCCATTGGCCGCCGTAGTTCTTCAGGGCGCTCGACCGGCCTGCGGCCGACCGGCCCTGAAACAAGCCCCTCATCACCAGCGGGCTCTGAATGTCGTTGCGGACATCCAGGGCGGCAAAATCAACCGTGGGCTCCGCCGAGGCGAACGCGGATGGCTCGACGTCGGGCGGGGTCTCGACCTCCACCTGCACGTCCGGCGGCGTCACGGCCTCGACCATTTCCGGCATGTCCTCGATCTTGTCCAGCTCCTTCTGGAATTCCTCGAGGTCGGTGGCGTCCGGCTCCATGATGACGACTTCGACTTCCGGCGCCTTCTCCGTGGCCGTGTAGGTGACGAACCGGAGGAGAGCCACAATAAGGATGACATGAATGATGAGGGAACCCGTCGGCCCCCACACATGGTCAACCAGCTTCTTGACGCGCCAGGTAAGGCTCATAACTGCTGCAATCCTCTGCCCTCGGTTCCGCTAACTGGTGCTGACCACCGATAAATTAACTAACCCGGACTTCGTGCACAGGTCAAGGACCTCGATCAGCCGCCGATGCTGCGAACGGGCCGCACACATGATCAGGATGGTCTGGTTCTTGTCGATGGACGCCAGCTTGCTGAGGAGCCGGTCGAGCTCCGCCGCGTCCACCGGCCGCTCGTTGATCGTGTAGCCGTCCGGGAAGACGTTGATCCTGATCATCTTGGGCGGCGTCTGGTTCTGCTCCTTGGGCGCCTCGGGCGACGGCCTGAATACGTCGAGGTTGGCGATGACATCCTTGGGGTGGATGGTCACGAGGAAGTAGATGAGGAGCTGAAAGACGACGTCGATCATCGGCGTCATCGGCAGTTCCGCCGGCGGCGGTGCGCTGGATCTGCGTTTCCTGGACATGGGTGATTCCTACCTCTTCGTCACGCGTGTTCCTTGAGCGCAGCGAACTTCACTTTCCACAGCCCCGCCGCCGCACAGGCGTCCATGACCGCTTTGATGCTCTCATGCTGCGCCGACGCGTCGCCGCGGATGACCACGGGTACCGTCTGGCCCTGCTCGATTACGGTCTTTCGCAGGATGCTCTTCAGCACCGCCTCAGAGAGATAGCAGCGGGAGATGGAGATCCGGCCCTTGTCATCCACGTCCACCTCTATGGTCCGGGGATCCTTCTTCTCCACGGCCGTACCGTGGGGGGCCATGGCCAGCTTGAGCTTGGTGTCGAGCGTCTTGCTCTGCAGGTCCACGGTCGTGACGAAGAAGATGATCAACTGGAACACGACGTCAATCATCGGCGTCATGTTGATTCCTGGTTCGTCCAATCGTTGGCGCATGGCCATGTCCTCTTGTTCAGCTTCTCATCCGCACGCGCGGCCCGGGGCCTATTCCTCCACCACTTCGACGTTCCTCAGCGACTTGATCAGGTCAAGCGTCAGGGCTTCCATGCCCAGGATGACCTTCGTGGCCCGGTTGCGGAAGAACGTGTAGAAGCTGATCGCCGGGATGGCGATGACCAGTCCCGCGGCCGTGGTCCACAGGGCCTGCGCGATGTTCAGGGCGAGCAGGGACTGCTGGGCCGCGCCCGCCTGGGTCGTGGCCAGCGTGGCGAACGCGTAGATCATGCCTTGGACCGTGCCGAGCAGCCCCAGCATCGGCGCAATGTTGGCGCAGACGTTCAAGTAGGCCACACGCTGCATGAGTTTCTCGCTCTCCAGGTCGGCGGACACGCCGACGACGTCCTGGATCACGTCGAACCCTTCCTTCACATTCGCGAACCCGGCGGACAGGATGTTCGCCATCGGGCCGGGCGCATCCTCGCAATGCTTGAGCGCCTTCATCACATCGCCCTGCTCCATGGACGAACGGACGTCGCTGACCAGGGCGTCGGGCACGATTTTCTTCTGCCGGATGGTCACGAACGAATCGATGGCCAGGGCGGCTGCCGCCACGGAGCTGGCGCCCAGTCCCAGCCAGATCAGGATGCCCAGCCAGCCGCTGCTGATAACCACGGTGAAGAACCCCAGCCCGGAGGGCTTCTTGGTGCCCTCTTCGGCGACCGCCGCTTCCTTGGCCAGTTCCATGCCCGGTGCCGGCGCCGCGGCCGGCGCTGCCGCTGGTGCCGCCGCCGGAGCTGCGGCCGGCGCCGCGGCACCTTCCTGGGCCAGGACCGGCAGGGCCCAACCCGCAACCACCAGTATCGCCAACACCGTGATGACCGTCCTGCTCCTCAGCATGTTCCGTCTCCTTCTTCGTTGCCGATCAATGTTTGTTCGACTCTCCAAAAGCCTCAGATCTTGCCCTTCGCCTGGACGGCCTGCGGACTGGAAGGATACTCATCCACCAGCTTCTTGTAGAGCTCCTTGGCCCGCGCGTCCCTCAGCCTCTCCAGCGTGTCCGCGGCCTTGAAAAGCGCTTCCGGCTGACTGGCCTTCTCGTTCGCGAACAGCACCACGGTGCGCAGGTAATCGAGCGCGGCGCCCTCGAGCTGGTTCTGCGCCGCCTTGACATCGCCACGCATGATCTGGGCCCGGGCGGCCTCGGCGCGGTCGCCCCCGGCGATCACGGTATCCAGCAGGGGCTCCAGCTTGGTGTACTGCTTCGCGTCGAGCAGGGTCTGCCGGTAGGCCCACTGGATGGCCGGATCGTCCTTGCTCTTCGCCGAGGTCGTGAACAGCTTCTCGTAGGACATGACCGCGGCGTTCATATCCCCCTTGCGGACGTAGACCTGGGGCAGGAGAGCCTGGGCCTGGATGTCCCAATCGAGGTACACGTAGCGCCTCCCGACGTCCTCCAGCAGCTTGACGGCCTCGTCGAACTGCTTGTTCTGAACAAGCTGGGCCGCGCGATCGAGTTCCGGCGGCCGGTCCGCTACCGCCTTGAGGTACTGCCCCTTGAAAAAGGACCGCTGGCCCTGCGGCATCGTAAGGATGATCTCGCCCTCGCTGGTGGCCCGGATCGCCGTGCCTTCGACCCGCTGCCCCTGGACCGTGATGACGTAGGGGGCGGACCAGGCGGACAGCGCCGCGGTGCAGAACGCGAGGAAAAGCACGATGCCGGAACGCCGTTGGAGCACTGACACGCCGAACTCTCTCATGACTGATGATCTCCCGTTCCCCGACCGCGCGATCCTCTACGGCTGCTTCGGTTGCTGTTCCGGCGTTGGCGCCGCAGGCTGCGCCGGAGGCGGCGACGCGGTAGCCTTCATCTTCGCGTCCGCCTTGTACTTCCTGATGGTTTCGATCTTGTCACTGTCAGGGAAAACCTTCAAGTACTGATCGCACAGGTCCTGTACGTCCTGGTACCGCAACATGTCCATCGCGAGCTTGATGCCTTCCAGGATGCTCTTCTCGATGTACGGCCGGAGCTCCGGTTTCTTCGGGTCCGCCAGCAGGGCCACGCGCAGGAAGGAAGCCAGGGCCCCCGTGTTGTCGCCCTGCTGCTTCTGGATGAGGCCGAGCTCGTAGCTCGCCTGGTTGATCAGGACCGGCTTGTCGGCGTACTTCATCACGTCGCCCAGGGCCAGCAGGGCGTTGGTCGTGTCGCCGACTTCGCGGTAGGCGTTGCCCAGGGTGAACTTCGCGTCGTAGAAGAGCCCCGACTTCGGGTAGCGGCCCATGAGGTCTTCCAGGGACCTGATGGATTCGATGTAGTTCTTCAACTCGAACTGGGCCTTGCCGACCCCGTACAGCGACCGCTCCAACTGGTTGCGTTCCTGGCTGCTGGCGGTCACCTGCTGGAAGGCCTGCGCGGCCTCGGCGTACTGGCCCGCATCCAGCATCATCTGGCCGAGCCGCACGAACTGGTCCGCCGTGTACGTGCCCGGGCTGGTCATCATCTTGGCGAAGGCCGAGCGGGCCTGGTCGTACTGCTTGATCTCCATGGCGCTGCGCACCAGGGAGAAGAGCGCGTTCCTGCCTTGATCCGACTGCGGGTACCGCGCGGCCACCTCGTCGAAGGTCTTCGCCGCGGCGTCGAACTGGCCGAGCTCGAGCTGGGCCGTGCCCTTGCCGTTCAGGGCCTCCGGGGCCAGCCTGGACTGCGGGAACAGCGCCAGGAACTGGTCGTAGGCCTTGATCGCGTTCGTCCGGTAGCCCGGCACGGCTTCGGGCGGCTGCTTCATCCGGGCCAGGCAGTAGCCGCGTTGGAACGCGGCCCGCTCGAGCACGTCCGCGTTCTTCTGCGCGTCGGCCGCGGAGGTGCTGAAAGGGGTCTCCTTCGGCGCGAGCCACTGGATCAGCTTCTCGTATTCCGCCAGCGCCTCCGGCAGCTTATCCAGTCGCCGGTAGGAGTCCGCGAGGGCGAACTGGCCCTGCGCCTTGTCCGGGCCGGGCTGGGCCTCGGCGACATAGCTGATGAAGCCCTTGATCGCCCCCTCCCAGTTGCTGGAGGCGTAGTAGCCCCAGGCCATCTGGCTCAGCGCTTTCGGGTAGTACTGGTCCTTCGGATATTTCTCCACGATCTGCTGGTAGTACTTCGCCGCGCCCGCGAGGTCGCCCGCCTGCTTGCGCATCCCCGCGAGGATGAACAGGATCGCCGCCGCCCGGTTGTGCTTCGGAAAGTGCTTCAGGTACGTCTCGTACTCGTACACGTACATCGGCTCGTCTTTCCGGTCGAAATAGGCCTTGCCGATCCCCAGCAGCGCCAGCGCCGCCCCCTCTTTCCCCGCGAATCGTTCGCCGAGGTACTCCGAGACCATCTTGACCATGAGCTTGTCGCCGAGTTCGGTGTACGACAGCGCCACGTTGGCGAGCGCGGGCGGAGTCGCCTCCGTCTCGGGGAACTGGTTCAGGTTCTTGAGGTACTCGTCGATGGCGGACTTGTACTGCTTCTGCCGGAAGAGGTTGTCCGCCAGCCTGAACTGGGCCTCCGCCGCCTGGGTCGAGAACGCGCCCAGTTCCCAGTTCACCTTCTTCCCGTACTGCTGCTCCAGCGTCGCCTTGATCTGCTGCGCGCGCACGCCCGCCTGGGGACCCCAGTCGCTGTCGGCGTACTTGGCGAACACGTTGATGAACTCGGCCAGGGCCTTGCCGTAGGACGCCACGGCGGCATCGCGCTGGTTCTGGATCTTCGCGAGGGACTCGGCCTGCTGCTGGTACAACTGGCCGAGCAGGAAGCGGGCGCCCGCCATCGGGCTCACGGAAAGCGGCAGCCCCTGGTCTTTCAGGTAGGTATCGATTTCCTTCAGGATGTCCATGTTGCCCTGGAGCACCTTGGCCGCGGCATCCTTGTTGCCCCGCACCATCTCCATGTGGGCCAGGGTCATGATCGACTGGCCGAACCATATGTCCATGCCGCCCCACTGGATCGCGTCGCAGAGCTTCTTCGCCTCGCCCAGGAACATCTCGCGCTGGTCCGGCGAATCGGCGGCTATTTTGACGTACAGCTCGGCCTGGTCGGCCTGGATGCGGCGCATGGTGTTCCGGTCGGGTTTGGTGGCCAGGATCCGGCCGTAAGCTTTGACCGCGCCGGCCTTGTCGCCCGCGGCCTCCAGCATCTGCCCGAACTGGTAGGCCGAGTCCTGGTAGAACCGCAGCAGGTCCGGGTCGGTCGGCGTGCGGCCTTCGTAGAGCTTGAAAAAATCGTTGTAGAGCTGCTTGGCCTTCTCGGTGTCGCCCATCAGGTGGTAGCCCTTGGCCAGCACCAGCGTGATGGCCTGCGCCTTGGGGCTGTCGGACGGCATGGTCTTGACGATCGCCTCGGCATCCGCGAACTTCCGGCGGGAGATGAGGATCTCCGCCTGGATGAGCTTCGCCCGGTCCTTCTGGTCCGGATGAAGCCTCAGCACCTGCTGGACTACCTTGTCCGCGTAGTCCGGGAAGCCCAGCTCGATCAGCCCGGAGGCGAATCGGAACTCGTCGTCCAGTTGATCCGCCGCGGCACAGGGGGGGAACCACGAAAACACCGCGGCCGCAAGGAAAACGACGAACGCGAGGGGGGGTCCGATAGGGCCACGTTTCGTCATAGATCTCTCTCGAGGGCAACGCAAACCACGTTCCGGCGGCGCGGCGCGATTCCCGACGGCGACCGTCTAGAAGGTAGTAAAACGGCCGTCGGGCGTCAAGACGCGCAGGCTAGAAAAAGGACTTCCGGAGGCGGCAGACGCAGATCGGGGCTGGCGCGGAAACCGTTCTTAGGCTAGCATGCTGGACATCGGTCCTGGGACCGCGATGCCCGGAGGAAACGGTCATGCCGCAGCGAACCTATGCCATCCTGGGAACCGGCGCCCTCGGCGGTTTCTACGGCGCGCGCCTCCAGCGCGCCGGCCTCGAGGTCCACTTCCTTCTGCACTCCGATTTCGAGCATGTCCGCCGCCACGGCCTGAAGGTCGAGTCCAAGGACGGCGACTTCGAACTGCCGCGCGTGAAGGCGTACGGCCACGTCCGCGACATGCCCCCGTGCGACGTGGCGATCGTGGCCCTCAAGGCGACCCAGAACCACCTCCTGCCCGACCTCCTCCCCCCCGTGATGAAGAAGGACGGCGTGGCGCTCATCATGCAGAACGGCATCGGGGCGGAGGACGAGGCCGCGCGGGCCGTCGGTCCCGACCGCGTCATGGGCGGGCTGTGCTTTCTCTGCTCCAACAAGGTCGGGCCCGGGCACATTCGCCACCTGGATTATGGCTCCGTGACCCTGGCCGACCATTCCGCGGAGAACGAGCCGTGCGGCATCACGCCGCGGATGAAGGAGATCGGCGAGGACTTCCAGCGTGCCGGCCTTCCCGTGGAACTGGTGGAGGATCTCGTGCTTGCCCGCTGGAAGAAGCTGGTCTGGAACATCCCGTTCAGCGGGCTCTCCGTCGTGCTGAACGCGCTGACGGATGAACTCATGGCCGACCCGCAGACCCGCGAGCTCTCGGTGGAGCTCATGCTCGAGGTGGTCGCGGGCGCCGCGGGCTCGGAGCGCGTGATCCCCGCGAGCTTCCTCGAGAAGATGATCGCGGACACGGACAAGATGCCGCCGTACCGCACGAGCATGCACATCGACTTCGAGCAGAAGCGGCCGATGGAGGTCGAGGCGATCTTCGGGAACCCCCTGCGCATCGCCAACAACGCGGGCATCGAAGTGCCGCGGATCGAGATGCTCTACCAGCAGCTCAAGTTCCTCGACCAGCGGAACAAGGCTCCCCACTGGGCCCCCAAGACGTAGGGCGCGAATCCGGCGGGAACCCCGCGGGGTTCCCGCCCTACAACCCCACGACGGACCGGCGCCAATTGTAGGGCGCGAACGCCCGGAAGGGCTTCGCGCCGCGCGCCCGGCTAGAGCGCGCCGGCCATGCTTGCCCGCGTCAGGGCGAAATCGTAGCGCACCGGATCCTCCGGCGAGACCGCCCTGACGGCGGCCGTCACTTCGAGAGCCGCCTTGAGGTCGGCCGACCTCCGGCGGGTCAGCCCCCACGCGAGCGCGATCCGGTGCATGTGCAGGTCCAGCGGGACCACGAGCCTGGACGCGGGGATGCCCGGCCACAGCCCCGGGTCCACATCGTCCTGGCGCACCATCCACCGCAGGAACAGGTTGAGCCTCTTGCACGCGCTGCCGCGTTGCGGGCAGGAGAGCAGGTCCCGGGAAGCCGCCGGACGCGTCCCGCGGAGGAGCTTCACCCATTCAGCGAGCGCCGGCAGGACCGTGTCGTCGTCCCGGCTGAATCCGGCGAGAAAGCTCTTCTCCAACGATCCGTACCGCGCCAGCGCGCTCTTCACACCCGCCAGCAGGGCTGCCACGTCGCCGCCCGTCGTCCAGCGGTGCCGGAACACGCGGAAGACGCCGCCGAGGCGCGCCGCCGGCGTGCGCTCGATGAACCGCCGCGGCGAAGGCGCCATCCGGCCGAGCACCGACGAGGCGCTCCCGACAATCTGACGGACCCCGCCGTAGGCGAGGAGCGCCGCCACGAGGCCGGCGATCTCCTGGTCCCGGGGATCGCGGTAGCGGTAGAGGAGCTCCAGCGGGTCGGGTGCGATGAGCTGGGGGCGGTTGTACTTCGCGTAGAGCGCCTCGAGGAGGTCCTTCCGCGCCGCCAGGCTGGGTCTGTTCTTCATGTCAGCGTGGCGGGGCCGGCCGGCCGTGCGTCAGATCGGTTCCGCCCTGAGCGCGGCAATGCCGGTCTGGCTCTGGAGGTGGCAGATCGCGATGGCGAGCGCATCGGCGGCGTCCTCCTGGGGCTTCTCCTCCAACCCGAGGATGGACATCACCATCTTGGCCACCTGGTCCTTCTGCGCCCCGCCGAACCCCGTCAGGGCTTTCTTGGCGTCGCGCGGCGAGTACTCGTAGACGGGCACCCCCGCCGACGCGCACGCGGCGATGACCACGCCGCGGACTTCCCCAAGGATCATGGCGGTGCGCGCGTTCTTGAAGTAGAACCCCCCCTCGATGGCCGCCGCCTGCGGCTTGCAGCGCGCGAGGACCGCGGCCACTCCTTCCTGGACGTGCCGCAGGCACTCGGAATGGGGAAGATCGGCAGAATTCCGGACGGTGTCGTGCTCGACGGCCGCCATCCGCCCGCCGCTCGAGTCCACGACGGCGAGGCCGGTGGAACGAAGCGAGGCATCTATGCCGATAACGCGCATGGCAGAATGACGAATGACGAAGCACTAATGACGAAGGAATGCCCAATGACCCAATGACGAGATCCCCATTTCGCCATTCGAGCTTCGTCATTCATTCGGCATTCGTCATTAGTCATTCGTCATTTGGCGAGGGCTTCCAGGATCTCCGGGGCGATGTCGAAGTTCATGTAGACGTTCTGGACGTCGTCCAGGTCTTCCAAGTCCTCGACGAACCGGATGAGCGCGCCCGCCTTGCTCTTGTCGCTGACGGGGATGTACGCGCCGGGAAGCAGCGTGATCTCGGAGCTCTGCATGGCGATGCCGGCCTTGTTCAGAGCGTCCACGACGTTCATGAACTGGGCGGGGTCCGAGACGATCTCGAACTGGTCGCCGTCCTTGTTCAAGTCCTCGGCGCCGGCCTCGAGCACCAGTTCCATCAGCTGGTCTTCGCTGACCTTGGCCGCTTCGACCGTGATGTGGCCCTTGCGCTGGAACGATCGCATGACGCTCCCCTGCCCCGCGAAACTGGCCCCGTGCCGTGTGAAGACGTGCCGGACCTCCGCGGCGCTGCGGTTGCGGTTGTTCGTGAGCACCTGGACGACCACCGCGACGCCGCCGTGAGCATACCCCTCGAAGGTGACCTCCTCGAAGACCTCTCCCTCCGTGTCGCCCGTGCCGCGCTTGATCGCCCGCTCTATGTTGTCCGCCGGCATGTTGTTCGAGCGGGCCTTCTGCATCAGCTGCCGGAGGGTCAGGTTGGAGGACGGATCGGCGCCGTGCGCGCGCACGGCGATCATCATTTCCTTGTCGATCTTGCTGAAGACTTGGCCCTTCTTGGCGTCGGCCAGGCCCTTCTTATGCTTGATGTTTGCCCACTTGCTGTGACCGCTCATGCTCGACCCTCCCGGGGGACTGCCCAGTATTCAGTATTCAGTGTTCAGTGTTCGGTGTTCAGTAAGAAGTCCTCCGTCACTGAATACAGAACACTGAATACTGAACACTACTCTTCCTCCGCCGCCTTCTTGTTCTTCTGCGCCTCGGCGACGACCTTCTGCGCCACGTTCGACGGCACCACGTCGTAGCGGTTGAACTCCATCTCGAACGAGCCGCGCCCGCCGGTCATGCTCCGCAGTTCGGAGGAGTACTTGAACATCTCGGCCTGCGGCACTTCCGCGGTGATCACCTGCATGCCGTCCTCCGCGCCGATGCCCAGGATCCGGCCCCGCCGGTGGTTCATGTCGCCGGTGATGTCGCCCATGTACTGGTCCGGCACCATGATCTTGACCGTCATGATCGGCTCCAGCAGGACCGGACGGGCCTTGCTCATGCCGTCCGTGAAGGCCCGCGCGGACGCGATCTTGAACGCGATTTCCGAGGAGTCCACGTCGTGCGACGATCCGTCGTACACCGTGACCTTGGTGTTGATCACGGGATAGCCCGCGATGGCGCCGCGGGTCAGGCCCTCGACCAGTCCCTTCTCGATCGCGGGCAGGAAATTGCGCGGAACCGCGGTGCCGACCAGCGCGTCCTCGAACCACTCCGTCTCGCCGGCCCGGAGCGGCCCCACCTTCAGGTAGACCTCGCCGTACTGGCCGCGGCCGCCCGACTGCTTCTTGTGCTTGTAGTGCCCCTCGCCCAGCGCCGTGACCGTTTCCTTGTAGGGGACCTTCGGCGTGCTGAGCAGGATGTCCACGTTGCTCCGCTTCTTCATCCGGCTGAGCGTGACGTCCAGGTGGACGTCGCCCATGCCGGAAATGATCAGCTCTTTCGTCTCGGTGTTGCGCTCCACCTTGATCGTCGGATCCTCGTCCGCCGCCCGGTGCAGGCCGGTGCCGATCTTGTCCTCGTCGCCCTGGGTCTTCGGCGCCACGGCGTAGGCGGCCGTCGGGTTCGGGAACTGGATCGGCGCGAACTTGACCGCCTTGCCCGGCGCGCACAGCGAGTCGTTCAGCGTAGTGCTCTTCAGCTTGGCCAGGGCCACGATGTCGCCCGGCCCGGCTTCCGAAATCGTTTCCTGCTTTTTCCCGTTCAGGAAATACAGCGTGCCGATGCGCTCCTTCTGGCCCTTCGCGGCGTTGATGACCTCGCTGTCGGCCTTCAGCGTGCCGGCGTACAGGCGGACGAAGCTGAGCTGGCCGACGAACGGATCGTTGATCACGCGCCAGACCATTCCGGCGAGGGGCCCCTCGGCCTTGGCCTCGACCACGGCCCCGGCGGCGTCCTTCGCCGGACGGTCGGCCGGCGACGGGAACAGGCGGGCCAGGCCTTCCAGCAGTTCGACCACGCCCACGTCCTTCGGCGCGATGACGGGAAACATGGGCACGAGTTTGCCGATGGCAACGGCCTTGCGGAGGCCCGACGCGATCTCGTCCGGCGAAAGGGCCTCCCCGCCCAGGTACTTCTCGATCAGCTTGTCGTCGGTCTCGGCTGCGGCCTCAGTCAGCGCGGCCTTCTGCGCATCCACGGCACCGGCCAGGTCCGCCGGCGGAGCGCCGGCGCCGAATACGTCCAAGACCTGCTTGTGGTCCTTCGTCAGCAGCGCCGCGGGCTGGCAGCGCACGCCCCACACACCCTGGATCGCCTTGACGGTCGCTTCGAAACTCGTGTTTTCCTTGTCGAGCCCGGTGATCACGATGCCGCGCGGCAGGCCGAGCGTCTCGCAGCGGCGCCACGCCCGGTTCGTGCCGACCTGGATCCCCGACGACGCGTCGATCACGATCAGCCCCGCGTCGGCGACCGCGCTGGCACCGATCACCTGCCCGTGGAAATCCGCGTATCCCGGCGTGTCGAGCATGACAACGCCGATCGCCTTGCCGGACGACGACTTGAAGACGAATTGGAACGGCTTTGCCCAGACCGTGATCTTCCGCTCCTTCTCCTCGTCCGTCCAGTCCGCCATGCTCGTTCCGTCCGCCGTCGAGCCCAGCCGATCGTTGAGTCCCAGCTTGAAAAGGATGTTGTCCGCCAGGGTGGTTTTCCCGTTGCCCGTGTGCCCCATCAGGGCAAAGTTCCTGACGTTCGCAACCGCAATGTCCTTCATGAAACGTTCCTTTCCGCCTTCCGCCGATTCCGCAGGAGGGAACTGAATTGATACACGAAGCCCCGGGCGTCCGCAACGGTTTTCGCGGTCGTCTATACACCGGCGGTCAGACCCGCGGCCCTTCTTCCTTGAAGTCCCGCGCCGCCCGGCCCATTGTGCGCTCCGGGGTCCGAAGACCCCACGCCATGGCCCGGCGAAGGAGGGTGGACCGCGTCCGGAGGACGC
Source organism: Verrucomicrobiota bacterium (assembly GCA_043803015.1). Lineage (GTDB taxonomy): Bacteria > Verrucomicrobiota > Kiritimatiellia > CAIQIC01 > JAGNIJ01 > JAZDKK01. The sequence goes on along the minus strand of JAZDKK010000032.1, from coordinate 2,168 downwards.
GGTCAAGACGCCCTTCGGAGAAGGGCGCTCACCTTCGGGTCTTGGGCCGGCTGCCGTTTGGAGGGCTGACGTGACGCAATTCGCCGACGTGATCGACGGGCACAGCTTCCCGCGTGAGGCCGCGCGGGCCTGCCCTCTCTGCGGGCAGGTCCGTGGACCACGGACGATCCCTGTCCGCTTCGGCATGAACGCGATGGTTGCGGTATGCCCCGATTGCCGGCTGGCCTTCCAGACGCCCCGGCCGGCGCCGGAAGCATCCCTCGCCTATCTCAACTGGCGATGGCGGTCGTCCGACAAGTACGTCGGCGACCCCGAAGCCCAGCACCAGCGCGCCTTCGAACAGATCGCCCACGTGCAGCGGTACGTTGACAGGCCGCCGCGTCTGCTCGATTTCGGGGCGGGCGCGGGCGCGTTCGTCCGCGCTGCCCTGGACCAGGGCTGGGATGCGGCCGGCGTGGAGCAGTGCGAGGCCGCGATGGCCCGCGCGAAGGAGTTCCACCGCGTCGAACTGCGCCCGGAGCTGGAAAACGAACGCTACGACATCGTGACGATGTGGGACGTCATCGAGCACCTCCGCGCCCCGGAGGAGGTCCTTCGCATGATCGGCGGGCATCTCCCCGAGGGCGGCCTCCTCTTCATCGAGACCGGCAACTTCGAAAGCTGGCGCCGCGTCGCCGACGGGGACCGGTGGCACCTGTACCTCTTCGACCACCAGTTCTACTTCTCCCCGGCCAGCCTGAGGAGGATGCTGGAGCGCGCCGGCTTCGACGGCTTCGTCCTGCTCGACACCGACCGGGTGCGGCCGCCGCTCAACCCCCTCCGGATGGCGCGGCACCCCGTCCGCGCCTGTCGTGCGTGGCGCGCCTGGGCCCGGGCGAAATCCGAATGGCCCGAGCACGGCGACATGGACATCATCGTCGCCGTCGCGCGGAAGAAGAACGGATGATCGGCACACCCCCGCGGACCCCAGGGACGCGGCGCAGAGAACACGGCGGAAGAAGGGCGGCGGAAGTCAAGGGCGGGGTGCCGGACCTTGGACAGCTCACGTCCCGGACGTCTTCAGGCGCGGGTCGAGGGCGTCGCGCAGGGCGTCGCCGAGGAGGTTGAAGGCCAGGACGATGCCGAAGATGGCGAGGGTGACGAACGCCATCTCCCACCAGACGCCGTGCCACAAGCGGAGCCGGGCATTGCTGATCATGATGCCCCACGACGGCTCGCCCTGGACCCCAATGCCCAGGAAGCTCATGAACACCTCGGTGCTGATCGCCGCCGGGAACCGGAGCGTGAACGACACGATCACGATGTGGAAGACGTTCGGCAGGATGTGCCGGAAGATGATCCGCGCGTCGCTCAGCCCCAGCGCGTGCGCCGCCAGGACGTACGGGCGCGACTTGTGCTTGATCACCTCGCCGCGGATGAGCCGGCACAGACCCACCCACGTCGTCAGGCCGATGCCGAGAAAGACCCCGAGCAGACCGCGGCCCACCACCATGGCGACGGCCAGGATGAACAGCAGGCCGGGAATGGACGCGAACGTGGAGTACAGCCAGACGATGAAGTCGTCCGTCCGCCCGCCGAAGTAGCCCGCCAGGCAACCGAGGATTACGCCGATCGGGATCGCGATGAGCGACGTGATGATACCGACGTGGAACGCGATCCGCGTCCCCTGCACCACCCGCTGAAGGACGTCCCGCCCCAGCCCATCGGTGCCCAGCGGATGCCGCGAGAGCGGGCTGGGCGCGCGGTACTGCTCGGCGAGGTTCTGCTGCTGGTACGGCGGCGTTTGATCCTTGAAGCGATACCAGCGGTAGACCCCTTCTCCGTAAACGGCCATCGCCGTGTACAGCGCCACTATCCACAGGCAAACCACGGCCAGGCGGCTACGGCGGAGTTGGCTCCAGGCATCAGCCCAGAGCGAACGACCGTGGTCCACTTCTGCAATCTTGCTCATCTCACTCCAATTTCACGCGCGGATCCAGCCATGCGTAGCAGATGTCCGTCAGCAGGTTGAAGATCACGAACAGCACTGAACCGATGAACACCTCGGCGCGGACGACGTCCACGTCCGACGAGTTGACCGCGTTCACCCCAAGGTAGCCTAGGCCCGGGATGCCGAAGAAGCTCTCGAGCAACAGGCTGCCGGTGTACAGGAACGGGATCGCCACGAC
>JAZDKK010000031.1:0-52881 GCA_043803015.1 Verrucomicrobiota bacterium | reverse complement strand
TTGTCCATCGCATCCGCGATGATGTCGCCGATGTTCGTATCGCCATTGGCGGAAATGGTCGCCACCTGGGAAATCTCGGCGCGCTCCTTGATCTTCTTGCTCATCTTCGCCAGGCTCTCGACAATCGCGGCCGTGGCGGCGTCAATGCCGCGCTTGAGCTCCATGGGGCTGGCGCCGGCGGTGACGTTCTTCAAACCTTCGCGATAGATCGCCTCGGCCAGCACGGTGGCCGTGGTGGTGCCGTCGCCCGCGATGTCGCTGGTCTTGCTCGCGACTTCACGGACCATCTGGGCGCCCATGTTCTCGAACGGGTTCTCGAGCTCGATCTCCTTCGCCACCGTCACGCCGTCCTTGGTGACCGTGGGGGAACCGAACTTCTTGTCGAGAATGACGTTGCGGCCGCGGGGGCCGAGGGTCACGGTCACGGCGCGGCTGAGCTTCTCAACACCCTTGAGAATCAGCTGTCGCGCCTCGCTCTCGTACACCAGTTGCTTGGCTGCCATTGGTCATGTCTCCTTTGCGTTTCGTTCGCTCCCGATCAGTCCGGGTCAGTCCCCAAGGATGCCCAGGATGTCCTCCTCCCGGAGGATCTGGAGTTCCTTGCCGTCGATTTTGATTTCGGTGCCGCCGTACTTCGGCATCAGCACCTTGTCGCCCTTCTTGACGTGGAACGGGATCAGCTTGCCGTTGTCGTCCAGCTTGCCCGTGCCCACGGCGATCACCTTGCCCTGCTGGGGCTTCTCCTTGGCGGTATCCGGAATGATGATGCCGCCCTTCTTCTGCTCGTCTTCCTTGAGCGGTTCAACCAGGACTCGATCCCCCAACGGATGAATCTTCATGCGCTCCTCTCCTCCTTCTTGTTGTGTTGACTGGGTCAGCAAAAGGGGCTTGCCGCGCCCCATCCCCAGATGGAGCGCGCACCCTTGCACCCTACGATTTCTTCTTCTTGTCGTCGTCCACGACCTCGAAGTCTGCGTCAATCACATCGCCCTGCGGCCCGCCTTGGGCCCCACCCGCAGCCTGCCCACCCCCCACCGGCCCACCCCCGGGTCCCCCGGCTCCGCCGGGCCCACCGCCCGGGCGAGTCCGCGCCTGCGAGTACAGCTCCGACGACAGCGCCTGCATCTCGGTATTGACGGTTTCGAGGGCCGATTTCATGCGGTCGGTGCTCCCGGCCTTGATCGCCTCCTTGAGCTCGGTGATGGACGATTCGACCTTGGCCTTCTTGTCCGCGGAAACCTTGCCCCCGTGCTCCTTCAGGAACTTCTCCGTCTCGTACACGGTTGCCTCGGCCCGGTTCCGGGTCTCCGCCTCTTCGCGCCTCTTCTGGTCGTCCGCGGCGTGCGACTCGGCGTCCCGCCGCATCTTCTCGACCTCGTCCTTGTTGAGACCGCTGGAGGCGGTGATCGTGATCTTCTGCTCCTTGCCCGTGCCCAGATCCTTGGCGCTGACGTGCAGGATGCCGTTGGCGTCGATGTCGAAGGTCACCTCGATCTGCGGCACGCCGCGCGGCGCCGGCGGGATCCCGTCCAGGTGAAACCGGCCGATCGTCTTGTTGTCGGCTGCCATCTTCCGCTCGCCCTGGAGCACGTGGATCTCCACGGTGGATTGGCTGTCCGAGGCCGTGCTGAAGATCTCGCTCTTGCGGGTCGGGATCGTCGTGTTGCGCTCGATCAGCGGCGTCGCGATGCCGCCGAGCGTTTCGATGCCCAGCGTCAGCGGCGTCACGTCGAGCAGCAGGACGTCCTTCACCTCGCCCTTCAGCACCCCGCCCTGGATCGCGGCGCCGACCGCCACGACCTCGTCCGGGTTCACGCCCTGGTGCGGGGCCTTGCCGATCAGGCGGCCCGCCGTCTCCACGACCTTCGGCATACGCGTCATGCCGCCGACCAGGACCAGTTCGTCCACCTTGGCGATGTCCACCTTGGCGTCCCGCAGGCAGTTCTCGACGGGATGAATCGTGCGATCGATCAGATCGTCGCAGAGCCGCTCAAGCTGGGAGCGGGTGATCTTCTTGACGATGTGCTTGGGGCCGGTGGAGTCCGCGGTGACGAATGGCAAATTGATCTCGTAGTCCATGGCGCTGGAGAGCGCGATCTTGGCCTTCTCGGACTCCTCCTTGATGCGCTGGAGGGCGTCCGGCTGTTTCTTCAGGTCGATGCCGTGCTCCTTCTTGAACTCGTCGATGAGCCAGTTCATGACCCGCTCGTCGAAATCGTCGCCGCCGAGGTGCGTGTCGCCGTTGGTGGCCTTGACCTCGAACACCCCCTCGCCGATTTCCAGCAGGGAGATGTCGAAGGTGCCGCCGCCGAGGTCGTACACCGCGATCCGCTCGTCCTTCTTCTTGTCGAGCCCGTAGGCCAGCGAGGCGGCCGTCGGCTCGTTGATGATGCGCAGGACCTCCATGCCGGCGATGCGGCCGGCATCCTTGGTGGCCTGGCGCTGGGAGTCGTTGAAGTAGGCCGGCACCGTGATGACCGCCTGCGTGATCTTCTCGCCGAGGTACTGTTCCGCGTCGGCCTTCATCTTGGCCAGGATCATCGCGGACATCTCGGGCGGGGAGAACACCTTCTCCTCGCTGCCGACCACGACCTTCACGTGGGCGTCGCCGTTCGACGCGCGTACGACCTCGAACGGCACGCGCTGGCGCTCCTGTTCCACCTCCTCGTACTTGCGGCCCATGAAGCGCTTGATGGAGTAGACCGTGTTCCGGGGATTCATCACGGCCTGCCGCTTGGCCGCCATCCCCACCAGCCGTTCGCCGGTTTTCGCAAAGCCCACGATCGAAGGCGTGGTCCGGCCGCCCTCCGCGTTGGGGACCACGACGGGCTGACCGCCCTCCATGACCGCCATACAAGAGTTCGTCGTCCCCAAGTCTATGCCCAAAACCTTTGACATGGCTTACCTCGTACTTTCACGGCACCGAAGTGCCTTGGTTTCAACCGACACTAAATCCGTCGCCTTCTAGTTAGCACGTCATGTGCCAACGCGTGGCGAAGAAGCACGGCGATTGTGTGTAATATTCTAACCATAAATGACTTACATTTTTCTATGGCCGTCTTGCGCCTTCCGCTTGACGTCGTAAGATCGCGCCATTGTGACGCATTACATGGCGCACGGAACGCGATATGTCACACTTCCTGCACCGAAGCCTGCCCTCACCCCGGCCCTCTCCCGCGCGCGGGAGAGGGAGGAGACAAAGCATCGCCGTGGATCCCCTCTCCCTTGGGAGAGGGTTGGGGTGAGGGGTTCCCGAGCGCTCAGAACAGCTCGTTCTGCTTGCCGCTCTTCTTTCCTCCGGAGGCGGATCCGCCGCTGGCGGACAGTCCGAACTTGGCGTAGCAGCGCTCCGTGGCCACGCGCCCCTGCGGCGTGCGCTTGAGGTACCCTTCCTGGATGAGGTACGGCTCGTAGACTTCTTCGATGGTGTCGGGCTCTTCCCCGACCGACACGGCCAGCGAGCTGATGCCCACCGGCCCGCCGGAGAACTTGTGCAGGACCGCCTCGAGGATCCGCTTGTCCATCTCGTCCAAACCGTGCTCGTCGATGTCGAGCATGGACATCGCCTGCTCGCTCACGGTCTTCGTGATCTTGTTGCCGGCCTTCACCTGGGCGTAGTCCCGCACCCACCGGAGCAGGTTGTTGGCGACGCGGGGCGTTCCGCGCGAGCGCCTGGCGATTTCCTTGGCGCCGCCGTCGTCCACGTCGATGTTGAGGATCCGCGCCGAGCGCCGGATGATGGCCTCCAGGTCTCCCGCCTCGTAGTAGTCCAGCCGGGCGTTGAGCCCGAACCTCGAGCGGAGGGGCGCCGTCAGCAGGCCGCTCCGCGTCGTGGCCCCGATCAGCGTGAACCGCGGCAGGTTCAGGCGGACGGACCGGGCGTGCGGGCCCTGGTCGATCACGATGTCCAGGACATAGTCTTCCATCGCGGCGTACAGGTACTCCTCCACCGCCTTCTGGAGCCGGTGGATCTCGTCGATGAAGAGAACGTCGCCGCGCTCCAAGTTGGTCAGCAGGCCCGCCAAGTCGCCGGCCTTGTCGATCACCGGCCCGGACGTGGCCTTGATGTTGGCCCCCATGGCATTGGCCAGGATGTAGGCCAGCGTGGTCTTGCCCAGGCCGGGCGGGCCGGAAAGCAGGACGTGGTCCAGCACGTCCTTGCGCCCGCGCGCGGCCTCGACAAAGAGCTCCAGCCGTTCCTTCACCTTCTTCTGCCCGACGAAATCCGCGAACTGCGTCGGACGGAGGCTGATGTCGAACTCCGTGACCGGCTTGTTCAGGGTTTCGTTGATGAAATGCTCAGGCATGAGGGGGAATGGTTAATGGTTAATGGTTGATGGAGCCATGTTTTCCAGACCTTGGAAACTTTCCGCGCTATTTTTCCAAACCTTGGAAAACCCGGCGAGATTTTTTCCAAGGTTTGGAAAAAACTAGCCCGCCAGGGCCTTCCGCACCAGATCCTCGACCGTGGCCTCCGGCTTGCACTTCCCGACCGCGCCACGAACTATCTTCTGGGCGTCAGCCTGCTTGTAGCCGAGCGAGATCAGGGCCAGGATCGCGTCCCGCGTGCGGGCGTTCTCCGGCGTGGCCTCGGCGCCGCCCGCGATGGCCTCCATCGCCTCGCCCGCCCCCAGCTTGTCCTTCAGTTCGACCACGATGCGCTCGGCCGTCTTCTTGCCGATCCCCGAAATGGAACTCAGGCGCTTGACGTCGGCCCGGGCGACCGCCGACTTCAGGTCCCGCACGGAAAGCCCGCCCAGCGCGGTCAGGGCCAGCTTCGGGCCGATGCCGCTGATGCCGAGGAGCATCAGGAACATCTGCCGCTCGTCGGCGGTCAGGAAGCCATAGAGTGCGTGGGTGTCCTCGCGGACGTGCAGGTAGGTCAACAGGCGGCACGGCGCGCCGGCCGGCGGAAGGCGGTCGTAGCTGCTGAGGGGGATGAACACCTGGTACCCCACGCCGCCGACATTGACCACGACCCGCGTGGGATCCTTCTCCACCAGCGTGCCTTCAACAAAGGTGATCACGGCGCTTACCCGAAAGTTGTAGTGCTTCTTGACCGGCTCCTGCACGTTCCACACGCAGGACAGGCCCTGCGGGAAGGTAACAAAATCCCCCTTCTGCATGCTAACCTTTCCTTCCGGCGTCTCGACGATGACCTTCCCGGCCAGGAAGTAGCACTGCTCCTGCTCGTCGTAGTGCCAGTTGAACCGCGAGACCTCCTTGGTCCAGACCGGCCAGGAGAACACCCCCCGCGATTTCAGTTCGCCCTCGTTCAGCTTCTCCACCCGTATCCCGCCCATCGCGTCCCCCTCTCATTCGCCGGGCTCGAGGTACTCGCCCCGCTGCGCCGCACCGTCCACCAGGACCGCGTGGGCTGACGCGGCATTGACCTCGGTGATCCGGATCTTCCCCACCACCTTGCCCGGCACGCGCTCGATCACGTTGCCGGTGGCGGGGTCGGTGATGTCCCGGCCCTCTTCGCGGACCCGGAACACGTCGCCCTCGCGGATGCGGACGTTCTTGCCGCCGTTGATGACCACGTCGTCGGGGCCCGCCTCGGCCACGCGTCCCTGCCAGTACGCGACCGGGAGGTCGCGGAAGATCTGCGCCACGGCGGACTTGATCGCCGCCTCCGTGGCCTTGCCGAGGGGGGTTCTGAAGAAGGCATCGCCGCCGAACGCCAGGTCCTTGTACCGGGCGGACGCGCCCACCCCGCCGGCCGAGACCGACTTGGCCGCCTTGACGGACGAAACGATCTCGCCGGTCTCCACGTCGGAGACGTGAACGGTGATAGCGACCCGGGACCGGGCGCCGCGGCCGAAGAGCCGGAGCCAGCGGATCCCGAACCACCCGGACGTCTCGGCGGTCTCGGTGAAATCCGTGACGGTGCCGCGCACGAGGTACTTGGCGTTCTTGAGGCGCCCTTTCTCTACCCGGCCCTCGCGCCGGAAGAGGTCCTGGCCCTGGCGCAGGATCTCGCCGACGACTTCGTCCAGGTGCTTGCGCTCCAGGACCACCACGCGCTCCGTCTCGAGCAGCTGCGCCACCAGCAGGTCCGCCATGCCCCTGCCCAGGTTCCACTGGCCAGGGAAACTCGAAAGGTTCTCGAAATCGGTCACGGCCACGACGGGTTTCATGACCCGGCCGGAGTGATACGGCGAGGAGCGGCGGGCGGCGTCGCGCGAGGACACCAGGGTCAGGCAGCCCATCTCCGGGAGCACCAGGGCCAGGACGAGAAGGGCGAGCAAGGCACGTCGGAGGATCGTCATGGCTGGCATGTTAAGGCGAGCACGGCGGCAGGGCAAGCGCGAGGTCTGCCTTCACCCCGGCCCTCTGCAGATCACGCCAGATGTGCATCCGTAGAGCCCGCTTCAGGCGGGCTGGTCGTCGTCATAGCCCGGATAAACCGGGCTCTACCTGCGTCCGTTCCGTAGAGCCCGCTTCTGGCGGGCTGGCCGTTGTCGTAGCCCGGGTAAACCGGGCTCTACTTGTGCGCGATGTCGCGGACGGCGCCGAGGACGTCTTCGGGGTAGAGCGGCTTGTGAAACAGCTTCTTCACGTTGGGGAACTGCTTCATCTCCGTCTCGTCGAAATCGGGGAACCCGGCCATCACGATCACGGGGACCTTGATGCTCTCCGCCGCCATCAGCATCAAGAGTTCGGCGCCGTTGATGCCCGGCATGCGGATGTCCAGGAGCATGGCCTTGCACTTGGGGTCTTTGAGGTGCTTGTAGGCCGTCTCCCCGTCGTTGGCCACATGGACTTCGTAGCCGGCCTGCTCGAGGAGGGTCCTCAGGAGCTGGGTCAGGATCTTGTCGTCGTCCACGACCAGTATCATGGCGTAGTCCTCAACGCCGCCATACTAGGCCGACGGGGCGACGATGTCACGTCCGGAATCGGGCGCGCCCGCCGGGCGGGCGGGATGAACGGGCCGGTCCGGTGCAACGGCGACCTGCGCCCTACGCAGAAGCGGGCGGCTGGGGTTTCGCCGCTGCCTTCGCGGCCGCGGCCGCCTTCTTAGCCTTCGACGCGATCTTGAGCCTCTTCAGGCGGCGTCGGCGCGCGCGTCGCTTAACTCTTACTCTCAGTTGCTGTCCCATGGGCGCGGATGTGTAGCGGAGATGGTCCCAAGTTTCAAGCACCAAGTTCTGGAGGGACGGGCTTGCTACTCTGCGAAGCAGCGCTTCGCTACGTAGCACGAGCCGTCCCGTCCCGCCTCACCCGGCCGCCACGGCCTGCCCGCCGAAGCCTCCCGACCTCCGAAGCCTTGGCGAAGGAGGTTGGCGAAGGCGGGAGGGCGGCCCTCCAGCACGATCACAGCTTCTTGACGCTCAGGGCCTCTTCCGTCAGGGCCTCGGTCGCCTTCTCGATGGTGTTCAGGAAGCGGCCGCCGAGCTCGCCGTCGATGATCCGGTGGTCAAACGAGAAGCTCAGGTACAACTGGTCGCGGACGACGACCTGGTTGTCCCTGACGACCGGCGCCTTGAACACCGCCCCCATGCCCAGGATCGCGACCTGCGGCTGGTTGATGATCGGCGTGCCGATGAGGCTCCCGAACGAGCCGAAGTTAGAGATCGTGAACGTGCCGCCCTCGACGTCCACCCGCGTCAGCGCTTTCGCGCGGGCCAGGCCGATGAGGCGCTGGAGGTCCTGCGCGACTTCCGGGAAGCTCTTCTGGTCGGCGTTGTGGACCACGGGCACCACGAGCGTCTCGTCCGCCAGCGCGACCGCGCAGCCGATGTTGATCTCCTTCCGCAGGATCACGTTCGTGCCGTAGATCGAGGCGTTGATCTTGGGGAAGTCTTTCAGGACGCGGGAGGTGACGAACAGCACCACCGCCGTGTACGTCATCTTGGCGTGGAACTTGTTGAAGAAGTCCTCCTTGATGCGATTCCGCAGTGCGACCACGTGCGTCACGTCCACTGCATGGACCATCGTCACGTGGGCGCTGGTATGGATGGACTGGACCACGTGGTCGGCGATGGTGCGCCGGAGCGAGGTCATCGGGACCAGGTCGCCCAGCGTCGCCAGGTCGTCCTGCGAGACCTGCGGCTTGCCCGTCAGCGCGGGCACGGTCGCCGGCGCAATGGGCCGGTGCGCGAGGTACTGGAGCACGTCGTTCTTGCTGACGCGGCCGTGGCGGCCGGTGCCCCGGATGGATTCCAGCTCCTGGATGGTCACGTTGTTGAGCATGGCCAGGCGGAGGACGTACGGGGAGTAGCGGTCCTCGTCGATCTCAGGCAGGGCGCCGCCGTTGTTGTTGGCGAACGCGACGTGGGCCGGAGGACGGGCGACGAGTATCGCTTCCGCCTCGCGCCCGCCTGCGTGCGGCTTCGGCTCGCCGGCGGCCGCCTCAGCAACCTCTTCGGTTTCGAGCATGCCGATGGTTTCACCGGCGGCGGCGATCTCGCCCTCCTGCTTGAGGCAGGCGGCCAGCTTGCCCGTGGCCGGGCTCTCGACCTCGACATTCGTCTTGTCGGTCTCCACTTCGAGCAGGACCTCGTCGGCCCGGACGTCTTCGCCGACTTTCTTCCGCCAACGGATAACGGTCCCCTCGGCCACGCTCTGGCCCATTTGCGGCATGACAATGGGAATGGTTTTCATGGTTAATGGTTCATGGTTGATGATGGACGGTTGATGGCAGACGACCTCGTTGACCATGAACCATCAACCATCAGCCATTCCTCCTCAGTACTCAATCAGTTCCACCAGCGCGTTCGCAATCCTCTCGGCGTTGGGCCGGTACACCTTCTCCAGTTCCGGCGCGAAAGGCACGGGGATATCCGGCGCGGCGACGCGGCGCACCGGCGCGTCCAGCAGGTGAAAGCCCCGCTCGGACACCATGGCCGCCAGCTCCGCGCCGAACCCGCAGGTCTTCCATCCCTCGTGCACCACCAGCACCCGGTTCGTGGCCGCCACCGCGGCCATGACCGAGTCCGCGTCGTACGGCTTCAAGGTGCGCATGTCCACCACCATCACCTCGTAGCCCTCGTCGGCGGCCAGCCGTTCCGCGGCGTGCAGGGACTCGTGAACCATGGCACCGTACGTCAGCACCACGGCGTCCTCCCCCGGCCGGCACACCCGCGCCACGCCCAGGGGCACCGGCTCGAAGGTGTCCGGCATCAGCTCCTTGACGTGACGGTAGAGGTACTTGTTCTCCAGGAAAATCACCGGGTTCGGGTCCATCACCGAGGAGTAGACCAGGCCCCGCGCGTCCGACGGAAACGCCGGGTACACGACCTTGATGCCCGGCATGTGGCAGAACAGGGCCTCCAGCTCCTCCGAGTGGAAGGGCCCGCCGCCGAACCCGCCGCCGCACGGCGCACGCACCGTCATCGGCACGGCGATCCCGGTCCGGTAGTGCGTCGTGCCCGCATTGTTCAGGATGTGGTGGAGGGCGGTCATCCCGAAATCCGCGAACTGGAGCTCGACCACCGGCCGCAGGCCCTGCGTCGCCATCCCGACCGCCGAGCCGAGAAGGGCGGATTCGCTGATCGGCGTGTCGAACACGCGGCCCTCGCCGAACTCCTTCTGGAGGCCGAGGGTGACCTTGAAGGCGCCGCCGAACGCCCCGACGTCCTCGCCGTAGAGCACGACGTCATCATGCTCGCGCATGACCCGCTGCAGGCCCTGCCGGATGCCTTCCAGGTACGTGACCTCATGCATCTGCATAAACACCTTCCATCAGCGTCGCGGGGTCCGGAGGCGGCTCGGCCAGCGCCTGGTGGTACGCGCGGTCCACTTCGTCCTGGCACGTGCGCTGGAGTTCGCCGAGCTCGGCCTTGGTCGCCAGGCCCGCGGACAGGAGCTGCTCCCACTCCTGCCGGATCGGATCGCGCCGGGCGTACCCTTCCAGCAGTTCCCGCGGCACGTAGGAGAAATCGTCGTGTTCGCCGTGGCCGCGCATGCGCATGGTGTCGCACTCCAGGAGGACGGCGCGCGGCCGGTCCCGGAGCTGGCCGACCAGCTCCCGCGTGAGCAGGTGGAGGCTTACCGCGTCGTTGCCGTCCGCGGTGAGGCCCTCGATGCCGTAGCCGGGCCCGCGGTCGGCGAGGCGCTTGCAGCGGTACTGCCGGGTGTTGGGCGTGGAGTAGGCGTACTTGTTGTTCTCGATGAGGAAGATGACGGGCACGTCCAGGACCGCCGCGAAGTTGACCGCCTCGTGGAAATCGCCGGTGCTGGTGGCGCCGTCGCCGATGTACGCGATGCCCACCGTCTTCCTGCCGCGGTGCCGGCGGGCCATGACCCCGCCTACGAGCACGGGCAGCATGGCGCCGAGGTGGGAGATCATGGTGAAGACGCCGTGCTCCATGTCGCCGTAATGCACGTTCCCGTCCCGCCCGTGCGTGGGGCCGGTGACCCGGCCCAGGTACTGGCGGAAGATGTTGAGCACCGTCTGGCCCCGCCCGATATGGAGGCTCATGTTGCGGATGCAGGGGGTAAACAGGTCCTCCGCGCCGCAGGCCAGGGCCGTGGCCGCGCCGATGGCCTCCTGGCCGATCCCCGTGTAGACGCCGCCGAAGATCTTGCCCTGGTGGTAGAGCCGCACCAGCCGCTCTTCGGTGAGGCGCGACAGCATCATGGTGCGCAAGATCGCGATCCACGTGGCTTTCTCCACGGACTTGATGTCAGCTTTGGCTGGTTTGGGCACGACGGAATTCCCCTTCACCCGCAAAAGCTCAATGTATCCGTTTGCGGCGGAAGTTGCCAAGACGAATCCATGGAGGGAAATCATGGGACAGGGCGCCCCCCTGAAGCCGGCGGTATGGAGGGCGGCATTCCCATGCCGCCGAGTCATGGCATCGAAACTCTCACCCGGTACGACCGTTGCGTAGCATCGGCCGGGTCCGTGAGCGACATCTCTCCGTCCGCCTCGCCGGTGACATTCGTCTGGCCGGCGACCCCGGGCCACGGGCCGGTGACCAGATTCGACGCGAACTGCAGGCTATAGGCCCGCGAGTTAGTGCAGACGAACCACACGCTGAATGAATTGGTGTGACCGACGGCCGTCAGGTGGAAGTACGAGTTGCTGTCGGTGGCAACCGTGTCGGCGAAGACTTCGTCGCCGTCGCCCATCCAGTCGCCGTCCGTGTCCGTGTTGGTGGGACTGGTGCCGACGACACAGACTTCGTTGCTGTCGGTCAGCCCGTCGTCGTCGGAGTCGGCCGTGGACGGATTGTACTCGTAAGCGCCGATGTCGTAGCTATTCGTCCCGTCCCAGTTGCCGTCGAGCGGGCGGCTATTGCCATCGAAGTCGTCGTCCACGAGGCCCGCGAGGTTCGTGCCGCGGTCAATACACGGCGAGCCGTAGAGCAGGTGGAAATCCCCCGCCGCCCGGTTCTTGAACAGCGGCGTGTTGGAGATGCTGCCCGGACCGCCCCCGCCCTCAACGCAGCAATAGTAGCACAGCGCGCCCTGGATGTTCTGCTCCCCGTTGGACGCCGTGTTGTAGTAGACGATCGAGTTGAACAGCTCGCCGGCCCGCGCCCCGCCGCCGTTGGTCACCGCGGAGTTGCCGGTAATCGTACTGTTGTAGGTCAGACCCTGCGAGGTCCCTCCGCCGCCGCCGGGGGCTGAGTTGCCGCTGATCACGCAGTTGAACAGCTCGGCTTGGGACGATCCGCCGCCGGAGTATTCCGCCCGGTTACCGGTAATCGTGCTGTTGCTCACGACGATGCCGCTCACCCCGCCGCCGTTGGCAGCATAGTTTCCGCTGATCGTGCAACGGCTCAAGAGGCCGCTCCACGCCCCGCCGCCTCCGCTGTACGCGGTATTGCCGGCGATCATGCAGTCGTGCGCTGCCAGACGGGCCACTCCGCCGCCGTTGCTCGCGGTATTGCCGGTGATCGTGCAGTTGTACGCCGTCCCTTTGGCCATCCCTCCGCCGCACTGATTGGCCTCGTTGCCGGTGATGGTGCAGTTCGTGACGACAGCCCCCGAAGCGTAGGCCCCGCCGCCGGACTGGTCTCTCCAGACATCCCCCGAAGTCCGCGTGAAGCCGTTCGTCAGAGTGAAACCCGCGAGCACCGCGCCATTGGCCAGATACGCGCACCGCACCGCCGTGGTTCCCAGGGGCCCCTGCCCGGAAATGAGTGTATTCGATGGGCCGTTCATGCTCCGCACCGTGATGGGGTTCGTGACGACGATCCGATTCTTCAACACGTCGCCGGGCACGTTGGTGCGGCCCGTAGCGTACACGCCGTTCGACACCTGCACGATGCCGCCGTCCATGCATACGTCGATCGCGTCCTGGATATTGGAGGCCGCGGTATGCCACCAGACATAAGGGGTCACCGGATTCGTGCTGTCCACGCTCACGCAGTGGATGGACTGCTCCATCACATGCACCATGGCCGTCACCGCCACGCCGGCGGGATACGTGTCGTTCCAAGCGGTGAGCGTAACCGGGTAGTCCCCCGTGACGCTCCATGTATACGACTGGTATGGATTATTCGTCGCGGTTCCCCCGTCGCCGAAATCCCACGTGCTTCCCGCGACCCTGCCCGTGATGTCGGCCAGCAGGTCTTTCGGCACATTCACCACCCAGGTCCCCCGCCAGGCCTGCTCCCGCTCCCAGATCGCCACCGCCAACCCGCCCGTCAGGGCGCCGGGCACCACCTCGTCGCAACCCATGGACGGCGGATTGAGCCAGGTCTCACCGTCGATATCCATGCCGGAGCAGGCCGCGAAGTTCCCGACCCCGATGCAGGGGGAGTTGGTGGCCAGATGCGTAGTGTTGGCCAGCAGCGGTTCGACCGTGATGTTGCTCGTGCCGCCGGGGTCCGGCGTCGTGCAACTGAAGCCGAACGTCGAAGAGGAGTGATTCGACCCGGAGGGGGCGGAGTTGTAGTAGACGATGGAGTTCGTAACCTTGGCGCTCATCGTTCCGCCGCCCTCCTGCAGGGCCGAATTATCGCTGACCGTGCAGTTGATGAGCGTGCCGGCGTAGGAGCCGCCGCCGCGGCCGGCCGAGTTTCCCATAATCGCGCAACCTCTCGCCGTGCCAGACGCCGTGCCGCCGCCGTTGCTGGCCGAATTGCCGGTGACCAAACAGTTGTAGAGCGTGCTCAGGCGCGCCCCGCCGCCCTCCGCATCGCTCCGGTTGCCAGTGATGGTGCTGTTGAAGACGGTGCTCTCCTCTGTCCCCCCACCGCCGTAGTCATCGCCCGTCCAGTTGGCGCTGATCGTGCAGTTGCTCAACGTGCAGAGGCACGCTCCGCCGCCGGCCAGGTACGCGATGTTGCCGCTGATCGTGGAATTCCTGACCGTGCCACGGCACGTTCCGCCGCCGTAGCTGCCCGCCACATTGGTGACGATCGTGCAACGGTCCACCGTCCCGGAATAGACCCCTCCGCCCTGATCCAAGGCCACGTTGTTGCTGATCGTGCAGTTGACCAGCGTGCAGAACGCTGCCCCACCACCCTCCATCGTTCCTTTCGCGCTCTCCCAATCGCCTCCGTTGCCGCTGATCGTGCAATCCACCACCGTGCCGTAACAAACGCCCCCGCCGTATGCGTTCCAGGAGGATGAATTGCCGGCGATCGTGCAGTTCGTGATCACGGCCCCGGCCGCGAGGGCCCCGCCGCCGGACTGGTCGAGAAAGACGCCCCAAAACTCGGCCGTATACCCGTTGGTCAGCGTGAAGCCCGAGAGCACCGCGCCGTTGGCAAGGTAAGCGCACCGCACCGCGTCGAAGCCCCACGGCCCCTTGCCCACGATGATCGTGTCCGCCGGGCCATTGACGCTCCGCACGGTAAGGGCGTTGGTCACCACGATGCGGTTCGTCAGGGATCCACCGGGCGTCTTCCTGCCGCCGGTGGCGTAGACCCCGTTCGTCACCAGAACGAGGTCGTTGGTGGTCGCGACATCTACTGCGCTCTGGATATCCCACCACGCGTTGGTCCACGCCGTGCCCGGCCCGTTCGCCGGGCTGTTCGTCCACACGTAGAGGGTCGCGGCGTGAACCGAGCCCGCGGCGAGCAGGGCGGCGATCATGGCGAAGGTCTGCTTCACGGTCTTCATCCTCGTGTTTCGAGCTGCTGGAGCATCACGTGAACCAGGTGGTTGGCGGCGGTCAGCATGAAGGCCACATCGTAGCGCTTCTTCCCGAGCCGCGCCAGAATAGCCGGGCGGGCCGTCGCGAAGAACGAGACCTGCGCCCAGAGCGACCCGTACCAGAGCACGAACTCGGTCTGCGTGAGATGAGGGCGGAGGTGTCGGATCGCCGCGTGGAACCATTCGCGCGCCGGCTTCAGGCCCTCCTGGAAACCCTCCAACGCGCCATCGAGGTTCTCCGTCAGCGCGCGCCCCAGGATCTCGCCGCACCACGACGATTCGCCCGAGGGCGGGTGGACGGCGAAGAAGCACGCGCGGATCTTCTCGGCGATCTGGTCGCGCGCCGCGCGCGCGTCGGCGAGGACGGGTGCGTCGCCAAAGATCGCGGGGAAATCCAGGCGGTCGATCAGCGCGTACCGCACGCACTCGGCATAAAGCCGTTCCTTCGTGCCGAAGTGGTGGTTCGGCATCCGCAGGGACACGTGCGCCAGCGCCGCGATGTCCCGGAACCCCACCCCGTGGAACCCGTGCGCGGCGAACAGCCTTCCGCCGGCTTCCAGGATGCGGCGACGGGTGGCCTGCGGGCGCCGCTTCCCGTTACACCTCCCCTTTGTCATACGGCCGTATGATAGACGTTGGAGCACGCCGCGGGAAGGGGAAAAAAGGGCGGCGGCGAAAGAGGTTGCGGTCGGGCGCGCGGAGGACGAAAATACACCCGTAGCGCGGTATGCTCGGGGGCCCCCGCATGCGACAGCTCGCGTTCATCGAGAATCGTCAGCCGGCCCGGATCGGCCTGCTGCATTCGCTCACCGGCACCATGGCCATCAGCGAGCGGTCGCTGCTGGACGCGGAGCTCATGGCGGTCGAGGAGATCAACGACGGCGGCGGGGTCCTGGGCTGCCGCGTCGAACCCATCGTGGCCGACGGCGCCTCCGTGCCCGAGACCTTTGCGCAGAAGGCGCGCGAGCTGCTGGTGGATGGGGTGATGTACCTCTTCGGGTGCTGGACGTCGGCGTCCCGCAAGGCGGTGAAGCCCAAGGTGGAAGCCGCGGGCGGCCTGCTGTGGTACCCGGTCCAATACGAGGGGCTGGAGGAATCGGCCAACATCGTCTACACGGGCAGCTGCCTCAACCAGCAGGTGTTTCCCGCGGTGGAGTGGGCCTTGGACCACGTGGGCAAACGCGTTTTCCTCCTGGGATCGGACTACGTGTTCCCGCGCACGGCCAACCGGCTGACCCGGCTCCTGGTCCAGCATCATCGCGCGAGGGGAGAGGTCGTAGGCGAGCGCTACGTGCCGCTGGGCGAACAGGACTTCACCTCCGTCCTCCGGGAGATCCGGGAGTCCCGCCCCGATCTCATCCTCAACACCCTGAATGGCGACAGCAACAGCGCGTTCTACCTCCAGGTCCGCGCCGAGGGCCTCACGGCCCAGCAGGTGCCGATCCTCGCGGTGAGCGCGGCCGAGACGGAGCTGCAGCCCATCGCCTACGCTGCGGAGGGACACCTGGCCTGCTGGAACTACTTCCAGAGCCTGGACAATCCCCAGAACCGGCGCTTCGTGGCCGACTTCAGGAAGCGGTACGGAAGCGAGCGAGTCTGCTCCGCCCCGATGGTCATGGCGTACTGCCAAGTCTTCCTGTGGAAGCGGGCCGTGGAGTCGGCGAAGTCCTTTGAGCCTGGCGAGGTCCGGAAACGGCTGAAGGGCCTCTCGTTCACCGGCCCGGCCGGCCATATCACGATCCGCGCCAACCATCATGCGGCCATGAGGGCGTACATCGGTCGCGCCCAGGCCGACGGGCAGTTCGAGGTCCTCTGGAGCAGTCCGAGACCGATCTACCCGCTCCCCTGGCTGGGCGTCGGCAAGGCGAAACTCCCTTTCACGCCGTTGATCAAGGAGGCCATGGCCTCCTTCTCCGAGACGCTGCACTACAGCACCCTCCTGGAGCGGGAGATCGGAGTGCGCCAGCGGGCCGAAGAGGCCCTCCGCAAGGCGCACGACGAACTCGAGCACCGCGTCAAGGAGCGCACGGCGGAACTGGCGTCGGCGAACGAGAAGCTGCAGGCCGAGATCGCCGTGCGCCGGCGCAACGAGGAGGAGATCCGCCGCCTCAACCGGCTGTACGCCGTCCTGAGCCAGGTCAACGAGGCCCTGGTCCGCACCCATTCCCGCGATGAGCTTCTCCAGCAGGTCTGCCAGATCGCCGTGGCCTTCGGCGGCTTCAGGCTCGCCTGGATCGGATGGCTCGATGTCGAAACCCAGGCCGTGCCCGCCGTCGCGTGGGCCGGGGAGCCGCAGGAATACGTCCGCAACCTCCACCTCTACGCGGATGACCGGCCGGAAGGGCAGGGCCCCATGGGCACGGCCATCCGCGAGGGCCGCCACATCGTCTGCAACGACTTTCTCAACGAACGGCGCACGCTGGTTTCACGCGAGTCGGCCCGGGCGGCCGGGCTTCGCGCGTCGGGGGTGTTCCCGTTCCGTGTCGGCGACCGGATGGGCGGCGCGTTGATCCTTTACGCGGGCGAGCTGAATTTCTTCGGGGACGCGGAGGTCGCCCTGCTGGACGAAGTGGCGGAGGACATTGCGTTCGGCTTGAGCCACATGGAAGACGAGGAGCGGCGGAAGCGGGCCGAGGAGGACCTGCGCAACCTCAACGTCGAACTGGAACGCCGCGTGCAGCAGCGCACGGCAGAACTGGCCGCCACGAACAAGGAGCTGGAGAGCTTCGCGTACTCCGTGTCCCACGACCTCCGTTCACCCCTGCAGCACATCGTCGGCTTCAGCCAGGCCCTCCAGGAAGATTGCGGCGACGTCCTGCAGGAGAAGGCCAGGCGCTACCTGGACATGCTCCATTCCGAGACCCAGCGGATGAGCCATCTGATCGACGCGATCCTCCGGCTGTCCCGGGCCACCCGCGGCGAGATGCGCCGGGAGCGGGTGGACCTCAGCCAGCTGGCGCAGGAGGTCGAAACGGAGCTGCGCAAGGCGGAGCCGGACCGCGCGGTGGACTGCAGCGTGGCGCCGGGCATGGTCGCGCAGGGCGATCCCGCGCTGCTGCGCGCGGCCCTGCAGAACCTGCTCGGCAACGCGTGGAAGTTTACGCGCAAGTGCGATCGCGCCCGGGTCGAGGTCGGCATGGTCGAGCAGGACGGGAAGCTGGTGTACTTCGTACGCGACAACGGCGCAGGCTTCGACATGAAGCAGGCGTCCAAGCTGTTCGCGCCCTTCCAGCGCCTGCACAGCGAGGAGGATTACCCGGGCACCGGCGTAGGACTGGCGACCGTCCAGCGCATCGTGCACCGCCACGGCGGACGGATCCGGGCCGAAGCCGAGCCGGGGAAGGGCGCCACGTTCTATTTCACGCTGGGATGACCCCGCGCCGACCCGCCGGCAGTTCCTATCTCTCCACCGGCACGACGATGCCGCGCAGGATCACCCTCTGGCAGAGCACGAAGATGATGAAGGTCGGGATGGCGGCCACGACCAGCGAGGCATAGACCACGGCCTGGCCGCTGCGCTCCTGCAGCTGGTACAACCAGACCATCAGGGTCCACATGCGTTCGTCCTGGCAGATGAGCAGGGCGTACATGAAATTCGCGTAGGCCGCGACGAACGCCTGCAGGGCGATGACCGACAGGATCGGCGTCGAGAGGCGCATGGTGATCCGCCAGAACATCGTCCACTCCCCTGCCCCGTCGAGCTGGGCGCTCTCGTACAGGTCCCGCGGCAGCGAATCGAAGAACCCCTTCAGGAGGAAGATCGAATAGCCGTTCGCCAGCCCCGGCAGGATCAGCGCCGCAAACGTGTTGAGCAGGTGGAATTTCCGGAGCATGAGAAAAACGGGGATCTGCGTGACCATGGAGGGGAAGGCCATCGTGAGCATGAGGAAGAGCAGGATTTTGTAGGCCGAGGGCATCTTGAAGCGGCTGAGGGCATACGCCGCGAGCGGATTGACCAGCAGGGCGAAGAAGACCGCCAGCGAGCAGTAGATCGCCGTGTTCAGGACGCCCCGCCCGTGGAACGCAACGTAGTCGAAGACGGCCCGGTAGTTCCGCGTCACAAACTCCCATCGCAACGCCCGGCGCCGATCCAGGAAACTCCTCCAGTGCGCCTCCTTCTGCGGAGGAACGATCTCCGCGAAATCGGCATAGGTCGTTCCCAACGAGGAGTTTATACTTTCGACGGAGCCGTACTTTCTCTGCAGGTAGTCCCGGAACATGAACTCCGCGCTGTGGGCCCGCAGGCTCTCTGCGGGGAGGCGATACTCCCGGCCGTCGGCCGGGTCCTTCCATCCGCTGATCACGGCGGCCCAGTCGCTCAGCGCGACACCCTCCAGCGGCGGCTCCTGGATCAGCGGCACGTCCGCGAAGGAGCGGTAGGCCGTGCCGTAGTTTCGGTTGAGCACGCCGATGCGGTCGTACTTCGCTTTCAGGAAGGCGCGATACACCGGGGCGGCGCCCGGATCCGCGCGGACCCAGAGCAGGTTCAGGTTCCCGCGCACGAAGCTCTCCCAGTCCTCCCGTTCCACGGCGTTGCCGGCCGGCGCGCGGCGCGCAAGATGGACCTCGCCGTAGGAGCGGTACGCCGTGCCGTGGGCCCGGTTGTACTCCCCGATGTCCCGCGTGTAGATCGACTTCAGGTACAGCCTCTTGAAGAAACCCTCCGGCGAAGGATAGAACAGGTCCCCCCGATTGCGCGTCTTCTTGAACTCGCTGAGCGCGCGGGCCAGCGGCGTATCCGGCGGCATCCGGACGCGCAGGAGATAGTTCTCCGGGAGGATCGCGAACGCGTTCCAGCCGACGAAGTCGGTGCCCAGGGCATTGTTCACATCGCGAAGGTCCGGCCCGAAGCGGGCCGCGGCGAACTGCTTGAACTCGCGCAGGCCCTGCGGAATGGTCCTGGAAACGTCCGCCGCAACATAACCCGCGGCGACGGCGTAGTCCGGCAGTTCGGCGGTCGCCAGGAACGCCGTCCATTCATCCACCAGCTTGTCGTTGACGCCGCCGGGCGGCTCGACGCCCTGGAACGAGGACGCGTCGGAGTCGTAGGTCATGTTCATCATGTCGAGGGATTCGTTGAACAGGCCCTCGATGTGCTTGCGGTAGAGCGCCGGGTCGTCGGACAGGAACCGGGGCACGACGTCGAAGTCCCTGACGTCCACCGCGCTCTTGGTGCTGCCCGAAAGCATGATCAGGAACGGATAGACCATGGTGAGCGAACCCAGGACCAGGACGCCGTACATGCACGCGAGCAGGAATCTCACCCGCGGGTTCTTGCGGCCTATGGGCGAAAGGATGGGCATGCGGCCTACCTTGTCTTCTTCTTCTCGCCGGCGGCCCTGAACTCGATCCGCGAAAGGATGCGTAGCTGGTAGATGGTGAACCCGATGAGCATCACGCCGAGGATCCACGCCATCGCCGTCGCGGGGCCGAATTTCAGGAACATGAACGCCCGGTAGAAGATGTGCAGGTCCGCGACCTCGGTGCCGGAGGCGCCGCCGGTCATGGCGAGAATGTTGCCGCCGGCGTGGAGCCAGGAATGGATGAAGACGCCGACGAAGTTGATGATCAGCAGGACCTTGAGCATCGGGAAGATCACGAACAGCACCTTGTCGACGAACGTGGCCCCGTCCATGTCCGCCGCCTCGTAGAGGTCGTCGGGGATGCCTTTCAGCGCGGCCAGGTAGATCAGGCTGCCCGGCCCGATCCCCGCCCAGATCAGCGGCAGGACGCAGCAGAGCATGGCGGTTTCAGAGCTCTGGAGCCAGCGGAAGGGCTCGGGCAGGCTCATCAGCAGGCGCGCGGGCCACGGGACCTCCGCGTTCGCGAGCACGGGCCGGACGATGGCGATGCAGGTGTAGAGCGCCGCCGCGCCCGCGGCGAGGAAGAGGAACGCGCCCAGCACCATGCGGTGATACCAGAGCCGGCGGAAGAAGGAGAACGCGACCAGGAAGAGTACCAGTCCCACCGCGAGGAACCCGGCCGCGGGCATCCGCAGGACGACCGCGTTCAGGACCCCCAGCTCGGTCGGGTCGTAGAACGATTTCCACAGCAGGATGACCACGAGGCCGGTGATCACCGCCGGCAGGTAGAACACGGTCCGGAACAGCACCTTGCCCCGCGGGATCTCCTGCAGGAGGATGGCCAGGATGACCGGCGGAATGAAGGTCAGCGCCAGGACCAGGACCGTGTACCGGAGCGAGTTGAGCACCGACAGCCACCATTCCTTGTCCCACAGCACCTCGCCGAAGTTGTCGAGCCACACCAGCCTGGATCCGCCCATGATACGATAGTCCAGGAAAGCCATCGCGCTGCCCTGGAGCACGGGGAGGTACTGCCAGCACAGGATGGTGAGCAGGGCCGGCACGAGCACGAGGTAAGCGGCCGCGTACTTCCGGAGCCCCCACCCCGCCCGCACCTCCCCGGCCGGCTCCGGCGGCGTGAAGGTCCTCGCGATCTTCCGGAGCGCCAGCGCGAACGCCGCGACGATGCACGCGAGCGCCGCCGCGGCGGTCGCGCGGCGCGCGAGCCGCTGGGCCGGCGTCAGGACGCCGATCATCTTCTCGTTGGTCTCGCGCACGGCGGCCTGGAGCAGGCCTTGGAGAACGGCCAGCCGCCGGGCGGGATCGGCGGGAAGCTTGCCGGCGATGGCCAATTCCTCGGCGGCCTGGATCGGCCGGGTCATGAGGTTGTAGACCAGCTGGCAGTTCCGGCCGTACGGCTCGGGGCGGCCGGTCGCCATCGCGATCTCGAAGCACTCCTTCCAGCCCGGTGGCGCCAGCCGGACCAGCTCGGGGTAGCCGAATCGATTCAGGTAGCGGGGATTCACGAACCGCCCGAGCCCGCCCTCCACCATCACCCGGGTCTTGATGCGGAGCGCGTCCTCGCTGTCGTAGAACCGCATGTACTCCCACGCCGCGTCGCGGACCGCCGGCTCCCCGATGCCCGCGAACAGGCCCATCATGAAGCTGTTCAGCTCGGCCGCCCGGAGACCCGTCGGCCCGATCGGCACCGGGGCCATGCCCGTGAGATCCGGGTTGATCTTCGAGAAGAGCTTCTCGTCGATGTAGTCGAAGATCATGCCGATCTCGCCGCGCTGCCACCGGACCTCGTTGTCGGTGGCCTTGATGGCGTAGCCGTAGCGCTTCTTCCCTTGCGCGTCGGTCCACGGTTCCGTCGTCAGCCGCGTGTAGAAGTCCAGCGC
Organism: Verrucomicrobiota bacterium; assembly: GCA_043803015.1. Taxonomy (GTDB): domain Bacteria; phylum Verrucomicrobiota; class Kiritimatiellia; order CAIQIC01; family JAGNIJ01; genus JAZDKK01. Next base: position 31,619 of record JAZDKK010000031.1, on the reverse strand, counting down.
CACGGCGGCTTCAGGGCTGTCGAAGACCGCGCGCCACTCGTCCTTCGGCGCGTCGTAAGCCAGCACCTCCCCCCCGGCCGACCACAGGAAGTTGATCCAGTACCACGATTCGTGGAGGCTGCGGCTGAGCGCCAGCCCGTAGGTCCCCCGGCCGGGATCCGCGATCCGCTTGCAGGTGTCCAGGAAATCGGCCCACGTCCAGTGGTTGGTCGGGTACGGCACGCCGGCGGCGTCGAAGAGGTCCTTCCGGTACAGCACCACCTTGCCGAGCGCCCCGCCGTACGGCAGCGCCCAGACATGCTCCCCGCCCGCCGGCCCCGTGCGTCGGATCACGGGCCAGATCCGCTCGTGGATGCGGAGCCCGATTTCCTCCGGGCTCATGTCCGCCAGGTAGCCGTCCTCGGGCCGGTCGAGCGGGTAGAGAAACCCCTGCTGGATGTAGGTGTCCGACTGGCGGAAGTTGACGTAGAGAACGTCCGGCGAGACGCCGCCGGCGATCGCCATCAGCGGGCGCGCATCCATGGCGAGGTTCTGGATGGTGATGCCGGAGAAGCGGTGCAGCTGCACCTCCACGCGGTCCCAGTTGTGGCGGCCGTAGACCTCGGGGTGCTCCCGGTACTTGCGCGCGTACCGCGCGGCGAAGGTGTCCGGGAAGCGCCGCTTGAATTCCTTGACGGCCGCGACGTCGGCGCGCGCGGGAGTATCGGTCCTGCTCGGGTCCGGCAGGGCGAAGAGCGACACGTGGATGACCGTCCTGTCCTCCGCGTCCTCGATCCAGCCGGCGCGCGCGCCGCCGGCAACCAGCCACGCGGCCAGCATCAGGCCGGGCAGAAGCTGAAGTCGGATCATGCTGGCGGACCTGACCATGAGTGTCTCATCCCGTCGCGGCGAAAGACTATCAGCCGGAAAAAAGGGCGTCGATTCGAATATGCCCGGGGGGCCTTGACGCCGGGCGCGTCGACGGCGTAGTACTCATATCGGTGTTGTGACGCTTACACAAGGAGGACGGTATGAGTCGACAACGCGCTGCGTTTCCCTTGATGGTTTTGTCGCTGGTTGCGTCGCTCTGCTTCTTCGGCTGCGACGGAAATGACGATGGGGATGATGACGGTGACCAGGACGCCGCGGCCACCAATGCTCCCGCCGACGGGGAGGTCACGCTGGACTCGAAGAACTTCCAGGTTTCAGACGGCGACGTCAGCGCGACGGGCACCAAGGAAGCGCCCGGCGAGGGCACGATCACCGGCACGGCCAGGTGGAACGAAGGCGGCACCATGCACGGCGTGCTGGTCAAGAACGGCGCCGACGCGGCCGTCCAGTCCGCCGACGACACGCCCCTGGTGATGTCCTCCCACACCGAGGCCGGCGACGAGTGGAAATTCGAGGTCAGCAACGCCACGGGGAAAGATCAGGACCTGCACATGTACCTGACCTTCAAGCCCGACTGATCGCCGCCTGGGCAACAGGATGTCTTATTCGCTTGCGGCGCGAGCGCCTCGGCGCTCGCGCCATGAACGCAGGCGGCATCAACCCAGCTTGCCGCGCCGTTTCTCCAGCTCCTGGCGGATCTGGTGCGCTCGTCCTTCGGTTATGCCGTAGGTCGCAACAGCCAGGATGGCTAGGGCGGACGTCAGCAGAGGAATCCCGCAGTCGAACGCCCGGAGGAGGAGCAGCGTCCTAGGCGCCTGGGCGACGGTCAGGTTCACGTCAAAGCCTGTTACATTGAGAAGAATTCCCGCAATGAAGGATGCGGCGGCCATCCCCAGCTTCACCATCCACCAGAAAATGGCCCCGTACATCCCCTCGCGGCGCTGGCCGGTTTGGAGCTCATCCAGGTCGCAGACATCGGCCACCATCGCCCCCACCACGGTGAACAGCGAACCGATACCGCACGCGATCAAGGGAGCCGCAAGAAGCAGCCGGTACGGATGCTCAGGACTGTAGGCGAACCACTTCACCACAAATCCGACCAGGGAGAGGGAAATCATGATGAAAAACGTCCTGCGCTTCCCGATCTTCGTGGAGATCCAGGTTGTCAGGAAGATGATGAGGAACGTGCAGATCGAGCTGAGCGTGCCGAACCAGCCCAGCAAGGTCCCGCCCTGGGCCCGGTCTCCGCCGAACAGGTAGTAGATCATGGCGTACAGCGTGAACGTCGAGCCGAGCATGTAGCCGTTGAAGACCAGGAACGTGGCCGCGCAAAGCTTGATGAAGGGACGGGACTTCCAGGTGATCACGAATCCCTGGAAGAATTTCTTGAAGTTGTTCCACAGCCCCTCGCGCGCCTTGGGCGCGCCAGCGAAGCGTTCCTGGGTGAAAATGGCGGGCATGATGCCGACGATGCCGATGAACAGCCCAATGAGGATGGCCAGCGTGCGCGCGCCTTGAACCGAATCCGTGAACAGCTTCTTGTTCTCCACAAACCGGTAGAACCAAGGGGCTGCCAGCCAGGCGAATTGGCCCATGAAGTTGCTGAATCCCAGCAGCCGCGTCCGTTCGTGGTAGTCGGCCGTCAGCTCGTACCCGAGCGCGATGAGCGGCGTCGCGTAGATGGTGTAGGCCACGAAGAAAAGGTTCGAGGTCAGCATGAAAAGCCAGAAGTAGAACATCTGGCCGTGGCCCGGGTAGAGCTGCCACATCAGGGCAAACACGATGCCGGACGCGATGCCGCCCCCCAGGATGTAGGGTCTCCGGCGGCCGAACCGGGACTGCGTGTTGTCGGAGACGTAGCCCATGACGGGGTCCGTCAGGGCATCGATGAAGCGCGGCACAGCCCCGAGTATGCCGACCAGGGCCGGGTTCAGCCCGAGGCCGAGATTCAGGATGACCTGCATGGCGCCGACGGCGGCCGCCTGCACGTTGTTCGCGAGCATGCCCAGGCCGTAGGAGAACTTCTGCCTGAACGGAAGGCGGTCCTCCAAGGCTGTCTCGTAGTGTTCTGTCTCTTTCATCTGAGCGTTGTCCTTCCCGTGTTCTGACGCGGCACCGCTCCGCGAAGGGACCTCTCCGGGCAACGACCGGCCGGCACGAAACACCCGCGCAGGCTATAACGCCGGCACGAGGACCGCAAGCCACTTCAACGTCCGTCGCGATGATTTCAGCGCGGCCCGGCTTCTTCGCCCGCGATCCCTTCGCGGCTCGATTGCATAACCGATTGCATAACAACCGCGCGGGCAGGTTTATCTGGGTGGTATGGCCGCGCCATGCATCGTGTTCCGAGCGTAGCGAGGAACTCTGGTGCATGGCGCCCCTAACGGGATTGCTGCGCGGCTCGCCCGAGCCGCTTGCCTTTCGGGGCACCGCTAACGCGGTGCCAGTGCTCGCGGCTACCCTCGCCGCTCGCGCCCGAACCCATGGGTTCTCATCCCGTCGTCAGGAAACGATGAACCCGGGGCCGCCGACTGCGTCGGCACCCCCGGGTTCATGGCGCCCCTAACGGGATTCGAACCCCTGTTACCAGGATGAGAACCTGGCGTCCTAGGCCTCTAGACGATAGGGGCGTCTTGGCGAAGCGTCGGGCAACTTAATGATTTCTGGTGGCCCCGTCAACCCCCAGAAACGCCCCTTCAAACCGCGGGAAATGACGTAATGCGTGCTGTTCCAGACCCGGTCGCATTGTGTATCATAAGTGGCGAAGCATGGACGGCACATCGTCACCTAGGGAGACGGGGATCGTCATCGACCGCTGCGCCGAGGTGGTCTGTTCCCGGTGCAAGAAGAGCATCGACGTCTCGAAGGAAACCCCGTTCGCGTCGCTCCCCTGCCCGCACTGCGGCGAGCCCACCACCGTCCCGGCCCGGCTCGGGGAGTACGTGCTCCTGAGCCGCCTCGGCGCCGGCGGCATGGGCGCGGTCTTTCACGGCTACGACCCTGTGCTCAAGCGGCCCGTCGCCGTCAAGCTCATGCAGGGAAGCGTGGCGAGCGATCCCGACTTCGTCGTGCAGTTCCTCCGCGAGGGCCGGGCAATGGCGGCGCTCAACCATCCCCACGTCGTCCAGATCCACACGTGCGCGGAGGCTCACGGCCAGCCCTACATCGTCATGGAGTTCGTGCCCGAGGGGTGCCTCCTGGACCTCATCGAGGCCCAGGGCGCCCTCAACGAGAGGTTCGTCATGGACGTGGGGTTTGGCGTCGCGGAGGGGCTGGCCGCCGCCGCGCAAATCGGCATGGTCCACGGCGACGTCAAACCCCAGAACATCCTGTTCGACAGGGAAGGGAAACCCAAGGTCGTGGATTTCGGGCTGGCCCGCTTCAAGGGAGAACAGCCCAAGCCCGGCGAAATCTGGGGCACGCCCTATTACATCGCCCCCGAGGTGGCCCGCGGCGGACGCCCTGACGTGCGAGCCGACATCTACAGTCTTGGAGCCACGCTCTTCCACGCGCTCACCGGCCAGCCCCCCTTCCAGGCCGAGACCGCGGTGAAGACTGTCGTAGCCCGTCTCGAGGCGCCCGCGCCCGGGGTGCGATCCGTCCGCCCTGAACTGCACCAGAACACGGCTGACACCGTCGCCCGTATGCTGGAAGCAGACCGCACGAAGCGGTATCCGAACTACACGTCGCTGCTGTCGGATCTCGAACAGGTTCGCCAAGCCCTTGCGGTCAAGGAACCGGTCAAGCGGGAGGCGCACAAACCGGCGGACCACTCCCACCGACCGGCAAGGCTTATCGCGGCCGTTCTTGTCGCGGCGCTTCTCGCCGGCGCGGTGCTGGTTCTCCGCCGGGTGCGCACACCACCGAAGGAAGAGACTCCGCCGCTCCCTCCGGGCATGACGATCGTGCAGCGCGGGGCCCCCGCCCCCACCCCCTCTCCACCAGCTCCCGCAACCACCCCCGGCGTGCCGCCGCCGGCCGCACCGCCGTCCACCGCTGCCGGCTTCGGGGCCGACGGCGTGGCGCGAATCACGTCGGGCGCCGGCTCCGGCGGCGACTCGTTCATCCAGGCGATGTCCCCGTCGGAAGGGCGCGTCACGCAGAACTTCGGCGGAGAGCGCGTGGTCTGGGTCAAGGCCGGCAAGGACAGCGCGGTGCATCTCGCCCGCAAGGGCTACCTCCGCTTCGACCTGGCCGGCGTGGACCGGAACAAGATTGCTTCGGCATCGGTCCAGATCACGGTGGCGGAGCGGACGGGGAATGCCGCAAATGGGCAGTACGAGCTGTTGCTGTGGGGCGTGGCGGAGGACCACGGCACCGACGCGTGGTTCGAAGGAGGCAACCGCCCCAACCCCGACCTCAAACCGGAGATCAACTGGCTGAACGCGCCAGCCAACGATACGGCCGGCGGCGCCCGGATGCTGCCCCAGGGCGCCGGGGTGCTCGCGCGGACCTCCGTACCCGCCAACCCCGCCCCCGGTCAGACCATCACCTTCTCCGACACCCCGGACGGCAAGATCGCCGGATTCCTGCGCCGGGACACCGACAGCCTGGTTACCTTCGCCGTCACGGCCGACGAGACGAGTCCCCAGAGACTAGGCTGGAAGTTCGCCTCCCGCGAGAACCCCCATCTTCCGCCCCCTACGCTGGTGCTGAAGCAGTAGCTCAAGGCTGCAATCCCTGCTTGATTCCGGGGCACCCCTGTACTAGGATAGCGTGGTGGGAACGGTCCCGCCAGTGGGACCCGTTCGCGCACAGGGAGTTGTCGTCATGAAGTCCGCTCGCCTTCTCTTGCTGACCGCCTTGCTCGGTCTCGCCGGCCTGCCCGCAGAAGCCGTCACCCACTACGTGGCCCTGAACGGGGGACACCAGCCCCCCTACACGAACTGGTGGGATGCCGCCACGAACATCCAGGACGCCGTGAACGCCGCGGCCGACGGCGCCCTCGTGCTCGTGTCCAACGGCACGTACGTGCTCTCGTCGCAGATCCTCGTCACGAACGGCATCACCGTGGCCAGCGTGAACGGCCAGGCGGCCTCCGTGGTGACGGGAAGCGCGACGGCGGGCTGCTTCAGGCTGATGCATTCCAACACCGTGCTGCGCGGGTTCACCATCCGGGGCGGGCACGCGCTGCAGGGCGCCGGCGTGTACGTGTACAACGGCGGCCGGGTCGAGGACTGCACGCTGATGCAGAACAGGACGGACGTGTACTACGGCGGCCTGGGCGCGGGCATCCACGTGGCGCTGGACGGGCTGATCTCGGGCTGCACCCTGATCAGCAACGTCGCGTACTACGGCTCCGGCGGCGGGATCTACGCGGCCAACGCCGTCACGGTGACCAACTGCGTGATCCGCCACAACTCGGCCGACTACGGCGGGGGCGGTCACGCCTACGGCGGCCTGGGCGGTGGCCTCTACCTGGTCAACGGCGGAACGGTCCGCGGCTGCGTGATCGAGCAGAACGGCGGCGGCCAGGGCGGCGGCGTGTACTGCATCGGCAGCCGGATCGAAGGATGCCGCATCGTGAGCAACGTCACCTGGTTCAGCTACGACAACCAGTCGGCCTACGGCGGCGGCATCATCGAGAGCGGATCCCGGATCGAGAACTGCCTCGTTGCGTACAACTCGGCGGGAAGCCACGGTGGCGGCGTGTCCGGCTCGCCCAGCGGGCTCGTCCAGAACTGCACGATCGTCAACAACCACGACGAGAACGGCGGCGGGGGCGGCAGCGGGGGCGGCACGTACGGGGCGAACCTCCGGAACTGCATCGTGTGGGGGAACACCGCCGGCGCGAGCCATGACCTCTGCAACTACACGAACGGCACGATCACGTACAGCGATTCGAGCCCGCTGCCCGCGGGGACCGGCAACATCAGCTCGGATCCGCTGTTCGTGAATCCGTCCGCCGGCGACTTCCACCTGGCCGCCGGCTCGCCGTGCGTCGACGCCGGCACGTCGAACGGCGCCCCGGCGGTGGACCTCGACGGCGTGCCGCGCCCGCTCGACGGCGACGGCAACGGCGTGGCGCAGTTCGACATGGGCGCGTACGAGTTCGTCCATCCCCAGGCCGACACGGACGGCGACGGCCTCACGGACACCAACGAGATCTACGTTTGCCTCACGGATCCCCGCCTGCCGGATTGCGACAGCGACGGGCAGAACGACCGGGACGAGGTGGTGGCGGGAACGGATCCGTGGAGTTGTTCATCAATATTCCGGCTGTCCGGCGCGCGCGCGGGCGCCCAGGGCGGGAACGTGATCTCGTGGCCGAGCGCCGCGGGCCGCGCCTACACCGTGTCCCGATCCACGAACCTCCTCGTCGGCTTCACGGCCCTGGCCACCGACCTGCCGGCGACGCCGCCCGCCAACGCCTACACGGACACCGTCAGCACGCTGGGCCCGTTCTACTACTGGATCAAGGCCAGGCGATAGCATGGCGCCGGCGGAGCCGGGCTACCGTGACGGAATGAGCGCGCGGAGGAGTCCTTCGCGCCAGGCGTTGGCGGCAGGGTCGTAGGCGCCGAAGCCGGAACAGAACTCCCAGTAGGCCCAGGAAAAATCCCGTTCCTCGGCCTGGCGGGCGACGAAGCCGGTCCACCGGACGCGGGAATCCATGTCGGCTTTGCTGTAGGCGCCGAACTCGCCCATGAAGAGCGGCCTGTTGTTCTTCTTCCCCCACTCGGCGGCAACATCCATCGCCTTGATGATCTCCTGCTTGTTGCTCTCCGTGCCGGCCCACGTCCGGCCGAGCCACGGCCCGCTCCCGCTCACCCATTCCGCGCCCTGGTGCGTGAACTCGAACGGCGAGTAGAAGTGGAAGCTGACGATGAGGTTCCGATCGCCCTCCGGCAGGACGAGCTTGCCGAGCTCCCACGTGCTGGCCCAGTTCGCCGCATCCACGACCACCGTGCGGCGCGGATCGGCGGCGCGGATGACCTCCAGCGCTTCGCCGAGAAACTGGTTCCACAGCTCGGCCGTCAGCTGGCTGTTGGGCTCATTGAGGATTTCGAGCAGGAGCTGGTCGGGGTAGCCCTGGTAGTGCTCCGCGATCTGCCGCCACAAGGCGAGGAACCGCTCGCGTTGCGCCGCCGGGTCTTTCACGAGGTCGTCGTAGTGGTGGATGTTGACGACGGCCGCAAGCCCGTTCGAGAGGGCCTGCTGGACGGCCCAGTCCACGCGCGCGAAGAAGGCGGGGTCGATCAGGTACGGGGCTCCCTGGTGCGCATGGGCCGGCCAGCGGACCGGGATGCGGACGGATCTGAACCCGGCTTCCTTGATCAGGCGGTAGTACTCCGGCTTCAGGGTCACGCCCCACTCGCCCTCCGTCGGCGCCTCGAGCGCATTGCCCAGGTTGATGCCGCGGCCCAGGCGCGCGTTCTGCTCGAACGCGCTGGGCGGCGCCCTCCGGATCAGCATGACGCAGCTCGCGAGGAACACGGCTGCCGCCGACAGCAACAGCACCGCGGGCCAAGGGAGTCTCGGGCGTTTCGACATGGCGGGATAGAAAAGCATTTTTTCCAAGGATTGGAAGTTTTTTCGGTCTTTTTTCCAAACATTGGAAGACCCACCCCGGCCTTCCGCCTTCGCCCTTCGGGCTACGGCGGACAAGTCGGCCACCCCTCCGTGGGAGGGGATGAACAGGGGGCGTCCCCTCCTTGGAGGGGAGGGGTGGGTTACCGCGCCCCGGTCATGATCGCGTGGGCCACGAAGCCGGCGCAGGTGGCGAAGTGCTCGCCCGTCCCCGTCTCGCCGGTGTTGACGTCCACGCTCTCGCAGGCGATGCCGTTGTCCATCGGCGCGCGCCGGAGGAAATCGAGTCCCTCCTGCACCCGCGCGCCGCCCAGGACGCTGTTGCACGCGCTCAGGACCCACGGGTGCGCCGTGCCGGTATGCCGGTTCCCCAGCTCGGCGAACGGCCCCGGCCGGTAATGCGGATACTGCGGGGAATAGAGGTAATCCACGGTGTTCCGGTAGACCGGATCGTTCACCGCGCAAAACCCGTAGTACGGCAGGAGAGTCAGGCTGCCGGCCGCCTCGTCGTAGAACTCCGTGTTGCCGGCGCGGTCCGCCGCCCAGACAAAGCGGTTGTCGCGCACGAGGTGCCTGCGAATCGCGGACCGGAGTCCCGGGATCTCGGCCCGGGCGAAGGCCGCGGTAGAACGGGAGATCTTCTCGAGCATCGGAAGGCAGACCTGCAGCGCGTAGACCGCCAGCGCGTTGTTGTAGGTCAGGATGTCCCGGCCGCCCTCGACGCGGTCGTCGGTCGGCATCAGCTCGGTCCGGTAGAGGCCGGTGGCCTCGTCACGGTACCTGCGGAGCCGCTCCAGCAGAGAGAGTATGCCGGCGCGGATGGACGGCGCCAGCCAGATCTCGTCCGCCGGATGCAGCCAGTTCCACGTGCCGGCCGCCACCAGCGGCGCCAGCAGTTCGTCCAGCTCGAAGCCGAACTCGAGGACCCGGCCCGAGATGTACCGGCTGTGGATGCCGGCGCCTGCGAGCTGGCGGCCGTAGGCGTAGCGGAGGAGGTCCTCCGCCAGGGCCTTGTCGTTCCGGACGAGGAACGGGTAGAGCCACAGGAGCGCATCGCGGTCCCAGTATGCCGAGGACACGTAGTAGCGGTGACTCCGCGAAGTCATCGACACGACCTCGCCGGTGTCGAGCGTGCGGGCCATGGCGTAGAAGCGCGCGAAATGGCCGTTCCGGTTGGCCTTGACCTCCAGCGCCGTGTCGCGCGGCACCGACACCCGGCGCGCCTTCAGCCAGTCCTCGGTCCGCCGCACCCATTCGTCCGGCGCCACGCGGCCGACCTCCAGCCCCGCGCTCATCGCGCCGACCGAGGTCAGGTTCACGCCGAGGACGAGGACCGGCTCGCCCCGGCATTCGATCTTCAGGCGGAACGGCCCCGAAACGGAGAGGGGGGACGTCCCGATCTCCTCCGCGCCGCGGCTCCCCTCGAAGAAATAGCGGGCCGCGCCCGGACAGCGAAGCGAGACCGAGGCCAGGAGCGTGCCGGCAAAGAGATCGATCATGACCCCGACCTCGTTGGCCCAGCCGAAGCGGCGGATCGCGAAGTCGCAGCGCGGCAGCTTGTGGCGGATGTTGGCCGTCTGGTAGATGTCCCCGACCGAGACCCGGAATTCGGTCGGGTCGCCGAGCGTCGGCGCGCGGAACAGGGCGAAGCATTCGCCGGGCGGCGCGCAGATCACGCCGCTGAGGGAGGGATCCTGCGCGTGGTTGAATTGGGGAATCCACTCTTCGCGGAAACGCCAGTTCCATTTCCCGGACTCCCTCTGCATGCCGGGAACCGAGACGAGCGGTTCATCCCCCGCCCCGCAGATTTCCAGGAGCCCGTCCAATTTCATCAGGACCACGTTGATCGACTCGATGGAACCGTCGTCCTGCCGGATGGCGGGAATGGCCAGGTACTCGTTGCCGGTGGGAATGTACTTGTTCACGGGCTGCTCCTGTGTGTGACGGCGTGGCAGACTAGCGCATGGCGTGTCCTTATCAAGCAGAAACCCTCACCCCGGCCCCGCCAGAGGCGGGCGAGTGAAGGCCCTCCCGTAGAGCCCGCTTCATGCGGGCTACCCCAGCCCGGATAAACCGGGCTCTACGGATGTCGTCGTACGCCCGATGGCGCTCCCACCAGGCGGTGAGGGAGATTCACGGCAAGGTGACGCGGGCGCGGTAGTAGCGCCGCTCGACCTCGTTGGTGTCCGAGACGGAGAGGTAGCCGTTGCTCCCGGCCAGGCCCGACTCCAGGCTGTTCCACGTCGCCCCCGCCGTAAGATCGGTCGCGTAGAGGACCGTGTACAGCCGGCTGTTCGTGGACCAGAAGAAGACGGTGCTGTTCGTGGCATCCCAGAGGGCCTCGATCTTGAAGACCGAGTTGCTGCTGAGGGGATCGGTATCGGCCAGGTACTCGCACAAGTTGTCGCATCCGTCCCCGTCGTTGTCGCCGCCGGCCGAGTTGGTGAGATTGCCGAAGTGCTGGATTTCCCACGTGTCGCGGATCCCGTTCGTGTTCGTGTCGTAGCCCGCGAACGGCGTCCAGGCGAGCGTGTCGATCACGCACCCCTGCTGGCCCGTGCCCACGATCCGGACGATCACATCGCCGGTGGTGTTGATGCTGCTCAGCATCAGGACCTCGGGCGTCACGTTGGTGATGCCCGACACGGAGCCGACGAGACCGCCGTTGACGTACACGTCGAAGCCGCGGGCGCCCACGCCGGGGAAGTACTCCAGGTACTTGACCGACAGGTCCCCCACTCCGCCCGGAACCGCGGAGGAACGGATCTCCCGCGGGTCCGCGTTGGACGCCCCAAACCCCACGGACGGACCGTCGATGTAGTAGCCGGCGTCGGTCTTCCGAAGCCCGCTGTAGGTCCACATGACGTTCCCGTCACCGAGGTAACTGCCGCTTCCGTACGCGTCGAGCGGCGCGTCCGCGCTGCTGAAGGTTTCGGTCGCGCCGTTCCCCGGTCCCGGCGCCGCCACGGTGATCCGGACCGCCTCGAAGTCCACCCCGTCCACGTCGGCCGCGTAGAAGGTCGCCGTGCTCACGCCCAGCGCGGGCGGATTCGTCCAGATGAGCGAGCCGTATTCGTTGGTGGAACTCAGCACCGAGCCCGCGGGCGCGTTGCTGACGGACAGCGTGACCGGGTTCCCCTCCGTCGGCGTCGCCGTGACCGCGAACTGGAGCCGGTGGCCCACGACAACGGCCTTGTCGCCGACGGCGCTCAGCACGGGCGGCACGCCCTTCTGCTCGGCCGTCAAGCCGGTGATGCGGACGTCGTCGAGGTACCACGTGTTGAACGAGGAGTTGAACCGGAAGGACACGTTCGTGGCGAACGAGAGATCGGGTGAGCCGTCCAGCGCAAACGCAAAGGAACCGCCCGACTTGCTCACGACAAGGGTTCCGAGCTGGATCCAACTACCTCCGTTGACCTTGTAGTCCACCGTGGCCGTTCTCCCGTCGCCGAGGGGGTTGGCATCAGCGTAGAAGGCCAACTGGGTCGGATAGGTCACGGCGGGGGTCTCCAGGCTATCTCCTATGCCCAACGCCCTGCAGTTCGGGGGGCTTTGGACGTGTTGGACGCCGGTATCGTTGACCGTGCCGCCGTTGATCCATCCCGGCGGGACATTGGTGGAGAGGTCGAAGTCTTCGCTGAGCAGGTTCGTGGGGAAGCGCACGCCATTGACCGTGACGGTGACGGTCTCGCTGTCGGCGCCGTCCTTGTCGGCCGCATAGAAGGTCGTAACATAAACGCCGCGGTACGGCGGCGTGCCGGAGAAAGTGCTGGTCACGGTGCCGGCGTTGGTCACGGTCGAAAACACAGTCCACGGCGGCACGTTGCTGGCCCCCAGTGTGATCGCGTCGCCGTCCACCAGATCGCTGGCGCTGACCGCGAACTGCAACAGGTTGCTCACCGTGACCCGGTTCTCGCCGATCGGACCAAGCATCGGCGGGCGGTTGGACGTCACGACGTTGCAGATCACCAGCGCAAAATCCTGGTCGAGCGCTCCCCCGTAGTTTGGTACCCCGTCCGAGTTGATGTTGGCGGCGGACACAGTCACCTCGATGTTTCCGGTCGTGCCGGCGGGCAGGAAGACGCTTTCCACGTTGTCTCGGACGTCCGCCGCGCCGCCCGTCGTCGAGGTGGCGCCGCTGAAGACATTGCCCTTGTACGTCCGGCCTCCGATGACCACCGTCAGGTCGAGATCGTTCTTGTAGGCATTTCCGCTGGTGGACCCGGGCGCGTCCGTCCACGCCAGCGTCACGCGGACGGGCTTCGACGTGTCGCTGATCGTCGTGCCCAGGAGGCGCGCCTGGCCGCTGGCGGTGAACGTGTCGTTCGTCAGCTGGTCGCGCAGGATGCGCGGCGTGCCGTCGAAGGCGAGCCCCAGGTTCATCCCGCCCATCCCCTGGCTGTTGGACCAGAGCGTGTCGTTGGCCGAGGCGCCGGTCATGTAACGCGTCGCGTTCAGGAGGAACGCCTTGGTCATCGCCGGGCTGGGCGCGTTCAGGCCCAGGTTGATGAAGTACTGCCGGATCAGGGCGCAGCCGCCGGCCACCGCGGGGGTGGAATGGCTCGTGCCCGATGAGGTCGTGAAGAACTGCTGGTTGGTCGGAAAGAAGTTGTCCGGGTCGCCCGGTGCACCGCTGCCGGGCAGGGCGCATACTCCCGAGCTGTCGTAGCAGGCGAGATCGTTGCCGGTGCCGGCCGGCGAAGGCGGCGGGCTGTCCTGCGGAGCGCCGCCGGTGATGTGCGTGCCCGGAGCCACGATGTCGGGCTTCTTCCGGCCGTCGGCGCACGGGCCCCGGCTGGAGAAGTCGATGATGTCGTTGGCGTTGTCGGCCCCGGTATCCGGGACGCTGCAGGCGTCGTTGCCCAGCGTGTTGTTGCCGCCGTTCGTGGTCGAGTGCGAGTGGACGTTCTCCCCGGCGCCCACCGTGATGACGTTCTTGGCCGTGCCGGGGGAGCCGACGGTCTGACTGCCGGGCCCGGCGTTGCCAGCGGAGAACACGATCACCATCTGCTGGTTGCCGTTGGACGGCACCGCCGACCCGGCCGGCTGGGCGTCCCGCACGAGGGCATCGTAAGCCTGGCAGTCCGAATTGTAGTCGCCGGCGACGGCGGCGCCCCAGCTCTCCGAGCTGATGCGCGCGCCGTCCCGGTAGGCTCGCGACATCATGTTGTTGTAGTTGGGGCTCGTGAAGGTGTCCGGGTCGAAGATCACCGAGGAGCCGACTTTCACGAACGGGCACACGCCCAGACCGTAGCGGTAGCCGGTGGAGTCCGTGTGCGGGAAGTTGGTCCAGTTGTCGTAGCCGGAGATAATATGCGCGTTGATCGTGCCGTGGCCGTCGCATCCCGCCAAGGTGCTGCCGGCGTGCGGCGTGCCTTCCAGCCGGTTGTAGACTACGCGGCTGGCCTGGCCCGTGTCGCCCGCCACGTACAGCGCGAAATGGTTCGGCCGGTTCGTCCCGTTGTCCACGCCGCTGTCCGCGACATCCACCGCGAAGCCCGAGGCCGTGAACTGCGACTGGGTGAAACCCCTGGCCGCGAGCCAGTTCAGGTAGCCCGGCCCGGTCGGCCCGCTGCCGCCGGGGATCAGGTTCCCGGCCACGATCTGGTCCTGGCGCTCGTCCATCTTCCGGGGCATCACGTACGACTCGATCGAGACGACGTCCGGCTGGGCGGCCACCGCCGGAACCTGGTCCGGGGGCAGCCGCACGATGACATTGACGTAGTCCAGAACGCGGTCCTGCCGCATCACCGGCGCCAGCTGAAGCGCGTCGATCAGCTTCAGCGTAGCGGCGTTCGCCTCGGGATCGGCCACCAGTTGAACCGCGAAGAGGTCGTCCCCCTCCGGCTGGGCGGCGGCCTTCGCGAGCCGGCGACGGGCCTGCGGCTGGATCTTGTCGTCGTCCAGGAACGCGCCGTCCCACTGAACGTGGCTTTTCGTCCGCCCGAGTTCGTGGATGCGGGCCAACCCGCCCGCCTCGCCGTAGACCAGGTAGGCATTGTGCGGGATGTAGCTGACCACCCGCACACCCGCCGCGGTGAGTTCGTCGTACCACGCCGGCTTGATCGGCCCTGCGAACTGGACGAGATGGAGCCGCCTGCCCTTGAACATCGCTGCCGGCCGGCGAGCAGCACGGACGTCCGCCGCTGTCGTGTCCACGTCGCCCGCGTTCAGGCGGATCCGGCTGTCTTCATCGCGGTTCTCCACGGCAGGGTTGCCGTCGAACGTTCTCGCGGCCGCGGCGTTGACCTCCAAAACGCGGAAGCCCCCGTAGTCGGCCACCAGGCGCCCACCTTCTTGCTCGATCCCGGCCGCGAGCGACGGGTCGCCGACCCGGATCTTGTGACGATCTGACGCCGTGGGACGGAATCGCTCCCCCGCCTGAAGGGGCAGCGCACCGGCGAACAGGCTCAGCCAAGCCAGGATATGTACGGCGCGGTTAATAGGACTCCTTGGTCGAACGGCCGCTGCATTATACCACTTCCTGCCCGAAGGGAAAGGGCGCAGCGGAATCAGGGCAGAAGTTGCTGGAGGGCCGCCTCTGCGGCCTCGGCGGACGGGTCTATCACAACGGGCTCGCCGGCCGCTCTGCGGGCGCTCGCGATATCCTTGAGCCCGCTGCCGGTGATCAGGCAGACGACCCGCTCGTCGGGGCGGACGATGTCCTGCCGGGCCATCTTCTTCAGGCAGGCCCACCCGCAGGCGGCAGCGGGCTCGGCGAAGACGCCGGAGAGCCGTGCGATTTCCGGGATGGCGGCCAGGATCTCGTCATCGGTCACGGTGAAGGCCTCGCCGCCCGACTCGATCACGGCGCGGACCGCCGCGAGGCCGTCCCGCGGCCGGCTCACCGAGATCGAGTCCGCGATCGTGGTGGCCTCGACGGGTTCGACTTTGACTTCGGACCACTTGATCAAGGCGGGATTCGTATGCCTTTCGCGGAGCTTCCAGACGGCCCGGCTGACGGCGGCGCTGGACTCCGACTGCGCGCAGTCGATCTGCGGCAGGCGGTCGATCAGGCCCACGGCGTGGAGATCGCGCATGCCCTTCCAGATGCCGCTCAGGATATTGCCGTCGCCCGTGGGCACGATGACGCGGTCCGGCGCGTGCCAGCCGAGCTGCTCGCAGATCTCGAACGCGGCCGTCTTTTTGCCCTCGCGCGTGAACGGGTTGTAGCCCGTGTTGCGGTTGAACCAGCCTCTCCGGTCGCAGATTTTGAGGCAGAGATCGAAGGCGTCGTCGTACGAGCCGCGCACGGCGAGCACCTTCGCGCCGAAGACGAGGAGCTGGGCGATCTTGGCCGGGGGCGCGTTCTCCGGCACGAAGATGACGCACGGGATGCCCACGCTCGCCGCGAGGCACGCCATCGAGCTGCCGGCGTTGCCGGTGCTCGCGCCGGCGATGACTTTCGCGTGAATCTCCCGCGCGCGCACCAGGGCCACCGCGCTGGCGCGGTCCTTCAGCGAGGCGCTGGGGTTGAGGCCTTCGTCCTTCAGGTAGACGTGGCGCAGGCCGACCGAGGTCCCGAGGTGCTCCGCGTGGTGAAGGGGGGTCATCCCGATGCGGAGCGGCGGCACAAAATCCATGCGGCTCAGCGGCAGGAGGTGCGCGTAGCGGAACATATCCGGGCGCCCGAGGGCAACCATCCGCTCCCGGCCGACCTCGCTCTTGAGGCGGTGGTAGGCGTACGTCACCTCCAGGTTGCCGCCGCACGCGGGGCAGGTGTAGCCGTGGAAATCCGCCGGCTGGGCGGCGCCGCAGGAGTAACAGGAGAACCCCGTCCGGAACATGGCTTCGTTCACCCTCCTCTCGCGCATCATGCAAGGCCGGCACGCCCCATGCAAACGCAAAAGCGGCCTCCCGCGCCCCGATCCGCGACGCGCAGGATTGGAAAATCCGCCGCCACGCGCTATAAGTCACGGTCATGATCATCGTCGATCCCCATATCCACATGTACTCGCGGACCACCGACGACTACACCGCGATGTACCGGCAGGGCATCCGCGTCGCCGTGGAGCCCTCGTTCTGGCTCGGCGCCAGCCGCCGCTATGCCGGGACGTTCTTCGATTACTTCCGGCTGATCCTCGATTTCGAAACCCGGCGCGCCGAGCGGTACGGCATCGACCACTACGCCTGCGTATCGGTCAACCCCAAGGAGGCCGAGGACGCGCGGCTCGCGGGCGAGGTGCTCGACGGGATGGACGAGTACCTGCGTCACGAGCGGTGCATCGCGATCGGCGAAATCGGGTTCAACCGCATCACCGCCGGCGAGGAGAAGGTGTTCCAGCGCCAGCTCGAGATGGCCAGGGACCGGAACATGCTGGTCCTGATCCACACGCCGCACGACACGCCGGAGGTCAGCAAGCGCCGCGGCGTCGAGCGCACGCTCGACATCCTGCGCGAGCTCCGCTACGACTTCGCGCGCATCATCGTGGACCACAACACGGAGGATACGATGGACCTGACCCGCCAACTGCCGGTGTGGGCGGGCCTGACCGTGTACCCGTACTCAAAGCTGAATCCGACGCGGGTGGCCGGCATCGTGAAACGGTGGGGCATCGAACGCACGCTGGTGAACAGCTCCGCCGACTGGGGCGTCTCCGACCCGACCAGCCTTCCGAAGGTGGCAGAGCATTTGGCCGGGCAGGGCTTCGGCGAGCAGCAGATTCACCAGCTGCTGTTCTCGAATCCCATGAGCTTCTACGGGCAGTCGGAGAAATTCAAACCGCGGCTGGACCTCCCCTACATTGACCCCAGCACCTACCAGCGTTGACCGCGCCGGCGCCTGGCTGCAGTTGGTCCGCCTGCCCAACCTGCTGACCGTGCCGGGCGATCCGCTCGCCGGGTTCCTCCTCGCCGGCGCACTGCCCGGCGGCCGAGCCGCGCTTGCGATGCTTGCCAGCCTCTGCCTCTACGCCGCGGGGCTTGTCCTGAACGACCTCGCGGATCTTGAGACGGACCGCCGCGAGCGGCCCGACCGCCCCCTGCCCTCCGGCCGGATACCTCTGAGCCGTGTACGCCTCGCGGCCGCCGCACTCCTCGGCGCCGCTGCCGTCTGCGTCTCCCTCCTCGGAAGGACCGCTGCGTTGATGGGTCTCTCGCTGGCACTCACCATCTTCATCTACAACTTCCGCGCCAAGCAGCACGCGTGGTTCGGCCCGCCGCTCATGGGCCTCTGCCGCGGCCAGAGCCTTCTCCTCGGCGCGGCGGCCGCAGGGCCGGTGTCGGCGTGGAGACCCGCCGTCTGGATCGCCGTGGCTGTGCTGACGCTCTACGTGGCGGGCGTGACGGTCCTTTCGCGCAACGAGATGCGCCGCCCGGACTCGCGCCCGCGCCTGATCGCCTTCCTGATTTCCCTCCTGCTCCCCCTGCAGGCCGCCTTGGTCTTTCTATCCGGCGCCGGCGCGCCGTCGGTGATCGCCGGCGTGGTATTGCTTGCCCTGTGGCCGGCCAACCGGATAATGAGCCGCACGTTCTACTCCAGCTGATCCGCATGACGTCGCGAAGGAAACTGCTCGTGGTGGGAGTTGCCGGCCTGGGGGCGGACCTCGTCCGGAAGCACCCCCCGGCGGGCGGCCCGCTCTTCCGGTCGGCCGAGAGCGTGTTCCCCGCCGTCACCTGCACCGTGCAGGCCACGATGCGAACCGGCCGCCCGCCGCGGGACCACGGCATGATCGCCAACGGCCTGTACCTGCGCGACCTGCGGCGGGTGATGTTCTGGGAGCAGTCCGCCGCGCTCGTGCAGGGCCCGCGCCTCTGGCGCAACCTCCGCGCCGCCGGCGGCCGCGTCGGCCTGCTGTTCTGGCAGCAGAGCCTGGGCGAAGAGGCCGACCTCCTGCTGTCCCCCAAGCCCGTCCACAAGCACCACGGCGGCATGATCCAGGACTGCTACAGCCGGCCGGCCGACCTCTACGACCGGCTCTCGCGCAAGATCGGACGCCCGTTCAACCTGATGCACTACTGGGGCCCGCTGGCTTCGGCCCGCGTCAACGACTGGATCGCGGCCGCCACGATCGAGGTCATGCGCTCGCCGGACCTCGCGCCCGACCTGCTCTTCACGTATCTGCCGGGGCTCGACTACGACCTGCAGCGCGCGGGCCCCGACAGCAGGAAAAGTTTCCAACCCGCCTGCCCCCACCCGCTGGGCGGGGGGGCGGGCAGGTGTTTGGAGAAGACCTATTCCGATCTTTCCAACCTTTGGAAAAACGCCGACGCCGCCGGCTACGACTGGCTGGTTTTCGGCGACTACGCGATGGAGCCGGTCACCGGCGGCCCCGTCTTTCCCAACCGCGCGCTTCGCCAAGCCGGCCT
Organism: Verrucomicrobiota bacterium; assembly: GCA_043803015.1. Taxonomy (GTDB): domain Bacteria; phylum Verrucomicrobiota; class Kiritimatiellia; order CAIQIC01; family JAGNIJ01; genus JAZDKK01. Next base: position 12,911 of record JAZDKK010000031.1, on the reverse strand, counting down.
GATGTCCGTCCGCCTCGTCGGCGGCCGGGCCTACCACGATCTCTTCGCGTCGGCCGCGTTCGCGATGGCCGACCACCAGGTGGCGCACGTGTACGTGAACGGCGAGAACGTCGGGCGCGCCCGCGCGGCGCTTGAGACGCTGGACGGCGTGGCGGAGATCCTGGACCGCGCGGCGCAGGAGCGGGTCGGCCTCGATCACCCGAATTCCGGCGAACTGGTGCTGGTCGCGGCCAAGGGACGCTGGTTCGCGTACCCGTGGTGGACGGACCCGAAGGAAGCTCCGGACTTCGCGGCCCACGTGGACATCCACAACAAGCCGGGTTACGACCCCTGCGAGCTCTTCTTCGGCTGGCCCCCCATGACCGTCAGCCAGGACCCATCGCGGGTCCGCGGCACCCACGGGCGGACGGGGCCGGGATACGAAGTGGCGTGGGCATCGTCCCTGGAGTTCGCGGAGCCGCCGAAATCCCTGCTCGAGCTGGCTCGGGAGATCGTTCGTTGAAAGGGTACCTCCAGTCATTCTCGGTGAGGTTCGAGTATCCCGTCGTCTTCACGCGGCGGCTGTTCGATTCGTCCAACCCGGTGCTCGCGCGGACCCTTCGGCGGATCGCCCAGGAACCGCGTCCGCAGATCATGGCGTTCGTGGACAACGGCGTCGCCCGCATCGCGCGCCAGGTGGAGCGGCGCCTCGGAGTCAGAGCCGTGGTCGTCCCCGGCGGAGAGCGGCTCAAGAACGGCAGCGCCCTGGTCCGGTCGATTTTGAGTGCCCTGATCGAGGCGCGCATGCACCGTCATTCGATTGTCGTGATCGTCGGCGGTGGGGCCGTCCTGGACGCCGTCGGCTTCGCGGCCGCGCTGGTCCATCGCGGCCTGCGGGTGGTGCGCGTGCCGACGACCGCGCTGGCGCAGTGCGATTCCGGCGTCGGCGTGAAGAACGCCGTGAACTGGGGCGGCGGCAAGAACCTGGTCGGCACCTTCGCGCCGCCCGCCGCCGTGCTCAACGATCTCGAGTTTCTGAAGACGCTGTCTGACGGCGGGTGGAGGGATGGTATCGCCGAGGCGTTCAAGGTCGCGATCATCAAGGACCGCATCTTCTTCCGGTGGCTGTGCCGCAACGCGCCGGCGCTCAAAGCTCGCCGCGGCAAGGCCGTGGAACACCTGATCCGGCGGTGCGCCGAACTGCATCTGTACCACATTCAAACCAGCGGCGATCCGTTCGAGCAGGGTTCGGCCCGCCCGCTGGACTTCGGCCATTGGGCCGCGCACAAGCTGGAGACGATGTCGAAGTACCGGATCCGCCACGGCGAGGCCGTGGCGTCCGGCGTCGCGCTGGACTCCGTGTACGCGTGCCTGAACGGCTGGATCACACCGACCGAACTGTCCGAGATCATCAACGGTCTTCGGTGCTGCGGCCTGCGGCTGTGGCGGCCGGAACTCGAACGGCGGACGAGGGACGGAACGTGGGAGCTCTGGGGCGGACTCCGCGATTTCCAGGAGCACCTCGGCGGCGAGCTCTGCGTGACGTTCCCGGACGGCCTGGGCCGCAGGAAGGAAGTGCGGAAGATCAGCGCGCGGACGATGAAGCGGGCGGGCGAAATACTCAAGGACTCCTCGTGCTGATCCAGCGCCAACCGCCCCTCCACCTGACGTACTGCCTGAACGTCCACCCGGGCGAGACGTGGGAGGAGAATTTCCGGGCGATCCGCGAGCACGCCCTCGCCGTTCGCCGCCGCGTCTCGCCGATTTTGCCGTTCGGCCTCGGGCTCCGTCTCGGCGCGCCGTCCGCCGCCGTGCTGGCGCGGCCCGAGCGCCTCGCCGAGTTCCGCCGGTTTCTGGCCGACCATGATCTGTACGTTTTCACGATCAACGGCTTCCCTTACGGCCCGTTCCACGGAGCGCCGGTCAAGGAGCAGGTGTACGCGCCCGACTGGCGGACGCCGGAACGCCGCGCGTACACGCAGACGCTGGCCGAGATCCTGGTGGCGCTCCTGCCGGACGGGGTGAACGGGAGCATCAGCACGGTCCCGGGATCCTTCAAGGCCTGGATGCGCGGCCCTTCTGACACCCGCGAGCTGGTCGCGGGCCTCCTCGCCTGCGCGGAAGCCCTCGCCCGCATCCGCCGCGAGACCGGCCGGGAGATCTGCTTGGCGCTGGAACCCGAGCCCGGCTGCGTGATCGAGACGACGGAGGAGACGGTTTCGTTCTTCCGCGAGCACCTGCTCCGCTCCGACGACGCGGCGCGCCATCTCGGCGTCTGCTTCGACGTGTGTCATGCGGCGGTCCAGCGCGAAGACCCCGCTGCCGCGCTCGCGTGGCTCCGCGCCGCAGGGTTGCGCGTTCCGAAGATCCAGCTGAGCGCCGCCCTGGAGATACCGCTGCGTCCCGGCGCGTGGGACGAGCTGGCGCCGTTCGAGGACTCCACGTACCTGCACCAGACGACGCTGCTCAGCCCGAGGGGCCGCATGTGCTCCTGGCTCGACCTGCCGCAGGCGCGCGAGGACCTTCGGGCCGCGCCGGCCTCCGGGACGCTGAGGATCCACTACCATGTTCCCCTGCACTGGACGGGCGGCGGGCGCCTGCGGTCCACGGCCGGCCTGATGACGCGGGAATTCTTCAGCCAGATGGCCGAAGGCGGGACGGAGCACCTCGAGATCGAGACCTACACGTTCCACGTGCTCCCGGAGCCCCTGCAGCAGGCCGGGATCGTGGACAGCATCGTGCGGGAATACGGCTGGGTGCTGGAGCGGGTGCGCCGGAGCGTGTAGCTTTCGGAGAGCCTGCGTCCTCAGCCTCGGGCTGGACTCGGGTACGCAATTAGTAGGTTGACACATATGAACACACCTCGCAAGGTGTGTTCATGTCTGATTCTCGGTTGGTACTGGTCCCGACGCTGTGGCGTACCTGCCGTGCACTCGCCAACCGCCGGCGGTTGCGCATTCTGCGTTGCTTTGGTGACCATCCGGAACTCAGCGTGTCCGATGCCGCTGGTTTGGCCGGAATCGCTCCGCCCCTGGCCAGCGAGTACCTCAGGGCGCTCAACGCACGAGGGATTCTCCAAGCACGGCGTGTCAGCCGGCATGTCCTTTATCGAATGCGCGCAGACCCTTCGGTGCCTCACGCCGAGAAGCTCCTTGCGGCTCTCCGGACAACGTTCCGCAGGAAACAGAACCCGGTTGAGGAGACGTTTGCCGCCCTTACCGGATTCACTCATCCGCGTCGGATTTCCATTGTGCAGGCGCTGGCCTGCCAGCCGCTGCCACTGAAGGTGATCAGGAGACGCACCGGCATCTGCGCCCAGGCAGCGTTGCGACATCTCAGGAAACTGCGGGATCGAGGCTACGTAGCGAAGACGAAGAGGTTCTACCGATGCGTCGTGCCCGCATCCCCCCTGCGCAAAGCGCTGCTGGCCCTCGCGCTCAAGGCGTGATGTGTGTGCCGGTCCGGCCGTGGATCGCGTCTTCCAGTAGGTGCGGCTGGGTGACGATCACGTGCTTGCCGCCGTGCTTCAGGAAGTCGATCGCCGCCGCGATCTTGGGCCCCATGCTGCCGGCCGGGAACTGCCCCTCTTCCAGGTAACGCTCCGCCTCGGCCACGGTCATCTTGTCGATGAACCGCTGGGTCGGCTTGCCAAAGTCCAGCGCGACCTTGTCGACGCCCGTGGAGATGACGAAGACATCCGCCTTCAGGTTCTTCGCGAGCAGGCAGGAGGCAAGGTCCTTGTCGATCACCGCGGCACAGCCCTGCAGGTCGCCGTTCGGTTTGCGGATCACGGGGATCCCGCCACCGCCCACGGCGATGACCACGATGTCGTGCTCCAGCAGGGACTCGATGACGCGCTCCTCCACGATCTCCAGCGGCTTCGGCGAGGGCACGACCCGCCGCCACCCTCGCCCCGCGTCCTCCCGGACCGCCCACCCATCCGCCTGCTGATGGTGCTCCGCATCTTCCTTCGAGAAGAAAGGCCCGATGGGCTTGGTCGGGTTCTTGAATGCGGGATCGTCCCTGTCGACGACGACCTGCGTGACCACGGCGACCATCTGCTTCTTGATGCCCTGCCGGCGCAGTTCGTTCATCAGCGTCTGCTCGACCTGATAGCCGATGGCGCCCTGCGTGTCCGCGACGCAACTCTCGAGCGGGACCTGGTGGAGTTGGGTTCTGGCGATCTCCGACCGCATGAGGATGAAGCCGACCTGGGGCCCGTTGCCGTGCGTGATGACGATCCGGTAGCCCTCTTTGACCAGCGCCGCAATGTGATGGCTTGTCTCGCCGGCGGCCTTGTACTGGTCCAGCACGGTCATGTGCTTGGCGTCGGTGATCAGCGAGTTGCCGCCGATGGCGATGATCACGAGAGGCGGACGTTTCATCGACACTCCTCTTTGTAGCGCCGGCATTTCCATCCCGGCGCTACAGGATCCTGGGCTGACCCCGCTTCTGAAGCTTCTCCAGCGTCCCGGCCGCATCCTGGAACCGCATCGTCAACATCATGGACGCAATGACGAAGGGCTTCCAGCCGGCCTCCTTGTACGTGCGGATTCGGTACTTCTCGAAGACGGTGTCCTGGACCTCGCCCTCCTTGCACGAGACCCCGGAGATGTCCGCCGGCAGGCAGTGCATGTAGAGCGCGGACCCGCCCTTCGTCAGCTTCATGTTCTTCTCGTTGCACTCCCAGTCCTTGAACTGGGCGTTGTGCGCGAGGCATTCCTTCTCCAGCTGTTTCAACCCGTTCTTGTCGCCGGCGCGGAGCAGTTCCGTCCGGCGGCCCATGACCTTGTACGGCGCCCACGATTTCGGGTACACGATGTCGGCGTCGCGGAACGCCTCGTCCATGGAGGTCCCGTCGGTGAAGCTGCCGCCGCTCCCCTTCGCATTTTCCCGGGCCACCTGGACGACGTCGGGTATGAGGTCATAGCCCGGTGGATGCGCGAGGGCCACTTGCATGCCGAAGCGGGTCATGAGCCCAATGATGCCTTGGGGCACGGACAGCGGTTTCCCGTAGCTCGGCGAATAGGCCCACGTCATCGCGATCTTCTTCCCGCGCAGGTTCTCCACCGATCCGAAGTGCTCCTTCAGCCAGAGGAGGTCGGCCATGCATTGGGTCGGGTGATCCACGTCGCACTGCAGGTTCACGATGCCCGGGCGCTGGTGGAGCACGCCGCTTTTGAACCCGTCGTCCAGGGCCGCGGCCATCTCGAGCATGTACGCGTGGCCGGCGCCCAGGAACATGTCGTCGCGGATCCCGATGATCTCCGTCAGGAACGAGATCATGTTGGCCGTCTCGCGCACGGTCTCGCCGTGCGCGATCTGGGACTTCTCCTCGTCGAGGTCCTGGACGGTGAGGCCGAGCAGGTTCGCGGCCGACGCGAAGGAGAAGCGCGTGCGGGTGGACTTGTCGCGGAACTGGGAGACCGCTAGGCCGGTGTCGAACACGCGGGCCGAGAGGTTGCCGTCGTACAGGCTTCTCAGCGCCTCGGCGACCAGGACGACCAGCTTCAACTCGGGAAGAGACTTGTCCCAGGTGAGGAGGAAATCCTTGCCGTAAAGGTTCGCCTTGAGCTTCCGGATGCCGTCCAGCAGCTGCGAAACATTCGTCATGGGTTACCGCCTTTTCCTGGGGCGCCGCCATTCTAGGCCGGCGCCCCCCGGGATGCAATCCCGGCGCTAGAGTACACCGCGCGAGGAACAGGGTGAACTCGGTTCTGGCATGGTGTAGACTATCTACCGGTATGCAGCCGTACGTCGCTTCCATCTTCGAGATCTTCAAGGCCGGCAACGGCCCGTCGAGCACGCACAGCATCGGCCCCCAGCGCGCGGCAAAATGGTTTCTGCAGATGCTCGAGGCCCGGCCGGACCACGTCCGCGTGACCCTCTACGGCAGTCTCGCTGCCACGGGCCGGGGGCACTTCACCGACCGGAGCCTTCGCGAGGGGCTCGGCGACATCCGCCACGAGATCGTCTGGGACGTCCAGACCGCCGCGCTGAGCCATCCGAACACCATGCGCTTCGAGGCCTACGACCGGAAGGCCCATCTCCTGCGGGAGTGGACCGTGTACAGCGTCGGCGGCGGAAACCTCGTGGACGCCCACGGCCTGACCGGCGAGAAGGAGGCGAAGCGCTACCCCGCGCGCGACATCACCAGCACGATCTCCTTCTGCCAGGACCGCGACCTGAACTTCTGGCAGTACGTGGAACGGCAGGAAGAGGACCTGTGGCCCCGCCTCGGCGCGATCTGGGACACCATGAAGGACAGCATCCGGCGCGGCCTCGAAAGCCGCGAGGAGGTCCTTCCCGGATCGCTCAAGCTCCCCCGGAGAGCCAGGGTCACGTACGAGCAGGCGCGGGTTCTCGACAGCCCGCACCTGGATATCGCGTACCTGTCCGCGTTCGCGCTGGCCGTGGCCGAAGAAAACGCCAGCGGCAATGTGATCGTGACAGCGCCCTCGTGCGGCGCCGCCGGCGTGGTCCCCGGGCTGCTCTTCTACTACGAGACCATCCAGGGAACCCTTCGCGACGAGATTCTGAAGGCGCTCGCCACCGCGGGTTTGTTCGGCGCCGTCATCCGGGCCAATGCTTCGATTTCGGGCGCCGAGGTCGGATGCCAGGGCGAGATCGGCTCCGCGTGCTCGATGGCCGCGGCCGCGGGTTCGCAGCTGCTGGGCGGCACGATGCGCCAGATCGAGTACGCCGCCGAGATGGGTATGGAGCATCACCTCGGGCTGACGTGCGACCCCGTCGAGGGCTACGTCCAGATCCCCTGCATCGAGCGCAACATGACCGCCTGCCTGCGCACCTTCGAATGCGCCGCCTTCTCGAAGCTCACCGACGGCCGGCACCTCGTCAGCTTCGACGACGCCGTCGAGGTGATGTACCGGACCGGCCACGATCTCCAAAGTGCCTACCGCGAAACCGCCCGGGGCGGCCTGGCCTCCCTCTGGCGAAAACGCGTCGCGCGCGAGGAATCCAAGACCCCCGAGTCAGCACCCCAGCGATCGAAGTGCTGAGGCAGAGCACGTTCTCCTGCCCGCAGCGATGTGGGCGGGCCGAACGGGCCGCGGCGTAGACCGAAGCCATGGTATCGCCATGGACAGAAAGAGACTGAGACGATGGCTGGTTGGTGATTTCTCCTTCAGGAGAGCCCTCCTGTCGCTCCTGGAAATTTATCTCTGCGTGCTGGTGTACGCGTATTTCTTCACGGACCGAACGATATTCCAGCCGCAGCCTTCAAGCTATGTGGACGGACCGGATATCACCAGGATCAGGACGTCCGACGGCGCGGCGATTTCTGCGATGTACCTGCCTCGCACCAACGCCGAGTTCATGATCCTGCACAGCCACGGCAACGCCGAGGACCTCGGCGATATCCGTCCCGTGCTGGAGATGCTCCGCGACCGCGGGTTCTCGGTGTTGGCCTACGACTATCGAGGGTACGGAACCAGCGGGGGAAAGGCGTCGGAGCGAAACGCCTATCGCGACGCAGAGGCCGCGTATGCGTACGCAGTCAGTGATCTCGGCATCCCTCCTTCCCGGATCATCGTTCACGGCCGATCGGTAGGCGCAGCCCTCGCGCTGCACCTGGCGGCGCGGAGCCAAGTGGGCGGCGTGTTTCTCGAGAGCCCGTTCGTCTCCGCCTTTCGCATGAAGACCATCATACCCCTCGCCCCCTTCGACAAGTTCAGCAACATCAGGATCATCCGCCGAATCAGCTGCCCGGTCCTCGTCGTGCACGGCATGAGGGACGAGGCCATCCCCCCGTGGCACGGCCGGAAGCTGTTCGATGCAGCCAACGCTCCCAAGCTGTCTCTGTGGGTCGAAGGGGCCGGACACGACGACGTGATTTGGGCTGCCGGAGACTCCTACTGGAACGCTCTCCATCGGCTGGTTGATCTGATCAGAACGAGCCAACAATCCCGCCAGGCCAAGTCGCAGCAGTGATAGCCAGTGGCCGACGCGTTGCGCTTCGCAAAGCCGTTGTAATCTATTCGTATGTAGCGTGTTATGTCATTAGCACAGTGGTCTGACTTCGCTCTTTACAATAATAGGTAATAAGAGTATCTGATAGTTATTAGAAGGATATGAAAGCACAGGAGAAACGCCATGGATGACAGCCGAACGCAGCCTCCGCAAGGGGCGCAAGCTGGAGAGAGAGACTGGTACACCGTTCAGGAAGCGGCCGACTACCTGCAAGTGAGCCAGCCCACGATCTTCCGGTGGATGAAGCAAGGCCTGCTCTCGTTCTACAAGGTGGGCGGAGCCACCCGCTTCTCGAAGGAAGGCCTGGATGCCGTCATCGAGAAGACCACCGGGCTGAAGGAAGCCGAGGCCGCCGCCGGCCGCTGCGCCCGGTGCGGGCACAGCATCCTCGTCGACGGAAGCCTCCAGGGAACCGGCAAGCTGTACTTTCGCCCTGCGAAGAGCCGCTTCTGGGTCCTGGCCGAAGCGCTCGTTCCGACCACCGCCGTGGTCTGCGCCGCGTGCGGCTACCTGCAGCTGAGCGTGGACACCGCGAAGCTGAAGCGGGTGTCCGTGGGGGCCGCGGAGCCCCAGGAGAAAGGAGGTGAGAAACCCAAGTGATGAACACCTCACCCATCATCTGTCCGAACAGGCGACGTACCAAGGAGAAGGAGGTCTTCCATGAAAACATACATCCCACGCGCGACCCGTGACGGGTTCACGCTGATCGAATTGCTGGTCGTTATCGCGATCATCGCGATCCTTGCCTCCATGCTGTATCCCTCGATCCACGAAGCGATCGTGAGGAGCCACATGATCGAGACCCTGAACAACGGCCGGAGCGTCCACCAGGCCATGCTCAGCGCGGAGATGGACCGGCGGACCGTCAGGCCTAGGTCCAGCGGCAGCTTCGCGTTCGCGACGTCCACGGAGTATTTCCGCTGGCTGATCACCAACAACGTGCTCGACGCCTCGTTCCACATCTTCTCGGCCTACGGCCTGCCGTCCTACGCCGGGCTGGACGCCTCGCGCTTCTCGTCCACGCAGAACGCCTGGTGCGTCACTGCCGACGTTGACGACGCCACGCGCAGCCTGACGCCAGTGCTATTCACCAGGAACCTCAACCTGGCGCGGCTCAGCGATCCGGCCGACACGGGGCTGACGGAGGATGATCCGTACGGCACGAGAGGCGTCATCGTGGTGGCCAAGGACAACAGCGCGAACACCCGTCGCCGCGAGGAGCTACGGGATTACTTCAACCCGGCCGGGGAGACGAACCTGGTGCTGAGGCCGTAAGGACTGTTGACCCACCCCCTCTTTCCTGGAGGGGGTGGGTTACTTCGCCTTTACGTACCGCTCCACGGCCTTGAACTGCCCTTCCCCATCCAGCTGCGCTTCTTTGAGGACGGCGGCGGCCTGGCCGCTGCCGAGGTAGTGGCCGCGGGTGAAGGCATGCAGGCTCATCGCCCGCCCGCGCGCGGACTGGACCCAGCGGTACATCGTCGGCAGGGTGAACCCGGTGATCCCCATGGCCTCGTGCGCGAGTTCGTCGGGGAAGACCTTCTCCTGCTCGGCCGCCGGCAGAAGATCGAACAACTCGGCGGACGAAACATAGAACACGTTCAGGTTGAACCCGGCCTTCTCGATCCGGGGCAATGCGTCCTGGAGGAAGGCGTAGGTCACGCCGCTCTCCTGGAGGACAATCGTGCCGTCGCGCTTGCGGGAAGGATCCGCCCGGCGCAGGGCGTAGACGCCGGTCACCGTGTCCGCCACCGGCGCCAGCTTGAGCGATGCGCGGTCGAGGATCGTTTCGTTCGGACGCGTGACGAACGGCGCGACTACGGCCGGCCGCTTCTGCAGGGCCGCGATGGTAAGCGGCCACATCTCCTGCGGGTCCCACGGGGTCAGTGTGATCATGACGCCCCTCGGGAAGTTTTCCTGCAGAAGCTGCAGCGGCTGAGGGTCGGCGTGCGTCGGTCCGTCCTCGCCCGTCTTCAGCCCCGCGTGGGCGCAGATCAGGATGAAGGGCTTGTACGGCTCATCCGGAACGAGCGACCGCCGCGCCTGGTTGCCGATGCCGTGCAGGCGTGCGGCGATGTGGCCGAGCGGCGCCAGGAACGCGGCGTACGAGGAGCCGGCGCCCAGGTGCCAGCCGTAGGTCGAGAGCCCCGAGAGGATGCCAGCCATGGCGTCCTCGCAGATGCCGCCGGAGGCGAACAGGCGGGCCTCCGGGTTCTTCGCGAACTGGAGGAAGCCCTCGGGGAATCCTTTCGCCACGTTCGTCGCCGAGGTGGAGCCCAGGAGGTCCGCCGCGGCGGTCAGGATCGCCCCGCCGGTGAGCCGGTTCAGGTAGCCGAGCACGTCGCCCAGCGCGGCGCGGAGGGTTGTGCTCGCGCCGGGCTTCAGCACGAGTCCCGCAGGCACTTGGCGCGGGTCCACCTTCTTGGCATCGTAGATCACCTGGACGCGCGGCGCGTTCTGGCGAGGCGCGCGGTTCCGCTTGCGCAGCCGCTCCCGCGCGCGGGCGAGCCGCTCCGCCAGCGGCGCGATCCTGTTCTTGTTTCTCTCCAGCGCCTCGCGCACGACCTTGAGCGCGTCCCAGTAGCATTCCTCGATGATGACCTTGTCCGTCCCGCCGCAGCGCAGCTCGTCGCCCTGGCATTGCGGGAGCCGCGTTCCGGCCTCGGCCGAGAGCGGGGCCACGGCAGCCATGAAGGCCACGGAGCACAGCTTGTGCCCAGCCCCGTGCGAGGCGCGGCCCTCGATGCCGTACTTCCAACCCTTGACCGTGCGGTAGATGATCGCCGTGGGCTGGCCGTTGTTGATGTCCAGCGCTTTCCGCTGGGCCGCCAGGATCTGGCGGAAGTCCCTGCCGTCGGGCACAAGGATGGCGTTCCAGTCGTGCAGGTGCGCCAGCTCGACGGGATCCCACTGGACGTAGTCGCCCGGCGCGTCGCCGTCGCGGCAGACCTTGTTGCTGTCGATGGACGCCTGGTTCCAGTCCACGTGCATGAAGACGTTCCGGATGCCCATGGTGCCGGCCGCGGCGAGGGCCTCGGCCACGCGGCCCGGCGTCATCCCGCCCTCCCCCTCCACCATGTGCACGCGCGGCGGATCGTCGCGGTAGATGTCGAGCGCGCCCAGAGCCAGGCCGATGGTCGAGGCCACGCCCACGCCGGACGCGCCCGTCGAGAGCTTGATGAACGGGGTCGCCGGAGTCGGGTGCCCGTCGAGCGCCCGGGCCTTGAACTTCTTGAAGAGTGGCGTGTCGTTGGTCGGATTGCGCCGGAAGCCCAGCAGGTCCTCGAGCCGGAACTGGAAGCGTTCATCCTTCGGGAGCAGGTCCGGCCGGCCGATCCGCACGACCTCGTTGCGGAGCGCCCACAAGGTGTAGAGGCCCAGCGCCTTGTGCCCGGCGGCGTACGAGATGAGGTCCGCGGCCGGCGCTTCGGGATCGGAGACGTCGTAGTCCATCGCATCGAACAGGATCGCCTGCACGAAGCGCCCGGAGGAGATGGACCCGCCCGGGTGGCCCGAGCCCGGAACGTAGTTGTAGAGCACGGCGCACGTGCAGCGATAGACGAGGTCCAGGAATTCGAGCGCGCTCACGTCGCCGTCGGCCACGTCGATCGGTTGTCTCTTCAACTCCTCGGCGATGTCGACGACGATCCCGCGCCTGGGTCCGAAAGCGAAGCTCATGGGGCCTCCTCGTACTCGTACTCGTAATCCGGATCGTAATCCCCCGAACCGATTAGGAGTACGATGAATCATCAATACCGCCCACCCGCTGAAAAATAAAGCCCGGAGACACCTGTTCGCACGGCGCACAAGCGGGTTTCCCCCGGATCGCGGCCGGCGTATACTGGGCCCGGAGGTGAACCATGGCTGACTTCAACCCGTGGAAGATGGCCTGCCAGCAGCTCGACACGGTCGCGAAGAAAATCAACCTCGATCCCGGCATCCACGCCAAGCTCGCCCACTGCAAGCGGGCGCTGATCGTTTCGATTCCCATCCAGATGGACGACGGCGCCGTGCAGGTGTTCGAGGGGTATCGCGTCCAGCACAACCTGGAGCGGGGCCCGGCGAAGGGCGGGATCCGGTACCATCCGGACGTGACCCTGGACGAGGTCAAGGCCCTGGCCATGTGGATGACGTGGAAATGCGCGGTGGTCGGGATTCCGTACGGCGGCGCCAAGGGCGGCGTGGTGTGCGACCCGTCGAAGATGTCGCTCCGCGAGATCGAGAAGCTCACGCGGCGGTTCACCTCGGAGATCTCCCTGATCATCGGCCCCGAGAAGGACATCCCGGCGCCCGATGTGAACACGAATCCGCAGGTGATGTCCTGGATCATGGACACCTACTCGATGAACGTGGGGTACTCGGCGCCCGGCGTGGTGACGGGAAAACCGATCGAGATCGGCGGCAGCGAAGGCCGCCTGACGGCCACCGGCCGCGGGGCCATGATCGTCATCCGCGAGGCGCTGAAGTACCTGAAGCTGTCGCCGCGCAAATGCACCGTGGCCGTGCAGGGATTTGGAAATGTCGGGAGCGCCACCGCCCAGTTCCTGAACGAAATCGGGTGCCGGATCGTCGGGGTGACCGATATCCACGGCGGGCTGTTCAATCCCAGGGGGCTGGACATCCCGAAGCTGATGAAGCACGTGAAGAACCATCCCGGGGCTACGCTCAAGGGATTCCAGGGCGGGGATTTCGTCGGGCCGGCCGCCAAGGCCAACGAGGAGCTGTTTTGGCTCAAGGCGGACATCCTGGCGCCGTGCGCACTGGAGAACCAAATCACCCGGGACAACGCCAGGCACATCCGGGCGAAGATCGTGGCCGAAGGCGCCAACGGTCCGACGACCCCGGAGGCAGACCGGATCCTGCATGAGAACGGCGTCTTCGTCCTGCCCGACATCCTCGCCAACGCGGGCGGCGTGACCGTGTCGTATTTCGAGTGGGTCCAG
>JAZDKK010000030.1:0-5634 GCA_043803015.1 Verrucomicrobiota bacterium | reverse complement strand
GCACGAGCACTCGTGCAAAATGCAGGCTAGCGGCGGGGGCCCAGCAGCAGGATCATGTCCCAGTACTTCAGGGACGGCACCACGAACCTGACGAACGAGCGGCCGTCCTTTTTCCCGGTCGTGAAGCTCAGTTGCTCCGGGCTGCCGTGGTTCCGGTCCGGCGAGGCCGCCAGGAGGGTCTCCACGGGCGCGTCGGTGAAGTACGTCACGTTCAGGCCGGAGAGCGTCCTGGATTCCGGGTACCTCCCGTAGTCGTCCCGCCACTCGCTGGAAGGTTGGGAGGTCAGGTTGAGGAGATGCAGGATCTCGTCCGGCCCCCTCCGCCGCGCGAAGTACCAGACCGCGCCCGGCCGGTCGACGCGGGAGAGCTCCACGCCCTCGGCGATCGCGTCGCGCTCGACCGGGGTCACGCCCGCGTCGCGCAGCCAGTTCTGGTAGGCCACGAGGAAATCGTAGTAATCCCCGAGCCGGTCCGCCAGTTCGGCGCTGACCTTCAGATGGTCGTTGGGAAAGTACTCCTTGGCCAGCATCCCCAGGTCGCCGAGCTCGAGGTGCGCGCCGCCGGCCGCAAAGAGGACGGCATCCGCCATCAGCACCGAGGGCGTGTTGAACCACCCGGGCTGCCCGGCGAGCGCGGAGTTCATGTAGGCCGCGAGGACCGTGTTCTTCGTGCCGGCCGAAGCTTTCCAGTTGGCTTCCACGATGCCCTTGAGCTTCCCGTACGTCGCCGACTGGGGCGGCCAGGCCTCCGTGTACAGGAAATCCACCGGCGCGCTCCGCGCCAGCTCCGGCTGGCCGAACTGGTTCACGGCGTTCATGACCAGCCGGGTCTTCAGCTCGGCCTTGGCCTTGGTCAGGAACGACACGAAGCTCGCCGGCAGGTCCACCGGCTGGCCGTCGAAGCGGTAGCGCGGGCCGCCGAGGAACACCTGGTCCACATGCCAGCCGTCGAAGCCGAATACGCCGAAGGCTTTGCTCTCTTCGCCGATGAGGTAGTCCTGCCACCCGGGGTCCCCCGGATTCATGATCAGGATCCGGCTCGTGGCCCAGGAATCCGGCAAGCGGTGATCGTCCTGGTCGTCACCGTTCCTGTCCCGGAACAGGCCCCACTCCCGTTCCGCGCCCTCCCGGTACGCCGACGGCCAGGCGCCGTAGATCAGGTTGTAGTTCATCGCCACCATGTTCCGTTCGCGGGCCGCCCGGACGTAGCCGGCGACGGTCGAGAAGACATTGGTGCGGTTGGCGATGTCCGGCCACTCGGAGGCCGGCTGGCCCAGCGTGCCCGCCAGGGGCCGGTGATGCTTGTGCTGCCAGTCGTAGAACAGGAGGCCGTCCAGGTGGAAGGCGTTCAGTCGTGCGACCCGCTCCCGGATGCGCTCCGGCGGCATCGGTCCGAAATCGGCGACGTACCCGTAGCGCGGGAACCTCGTCCAGTCCGACGAGACGTCCACGGCCGTGTTGCGCTGGTCGACCGTCTTTCCGTCGAGCATCAGCCGGGCCTCGACCAGGTAACCCTGGTAGTCCTCGGGCGGCGCGATCCAGGTGGCCGCCGCGGAGAATCCCCCGCGCACCGCGGCCTCTGCCATCCGGACCCGCGCCACCTCCCGGTCGAGCTGCCGGACCACGAACTCCACCTGCACCTGGCCCTCCACGCTGGTGGGGCCGGCCCACTCGGCGCGGAAAGTCACCTGGCCCGAGGGGGGGTATCTGGCCTTGTCCGTTCCGACGGCGAGCAGGCTCGGTCCGGGCGGTTCGGCTCCCGGCAGGGCCCCCGCACAGACGATCAGGATAAGACCTCCAGCGGCCGTCCGTTGCGTGCAGTGCGCATGCATGGCGATGTCTGCCGAGCATACCGCGCGGCGCGCGACGAGCAAGGGAGAACCGAGCCGGCGGGACTCGGAGGGCTGAGCCCGCTACCGGGCCTCCGGCAGGGCGAGGCTCATGGCGACCTCGGGGCAGGTGAACGGCGAGTCGTACTTGCTGCAGTTCACGCAACCCGAGTAGAGCTTGTGCATGATCGTTTCTTTCGGGATCTCGACGAACCCGAACTTGCGGAAGAAGTCCGGCGAGAACGTCAGCACGATGGCATGCTCGGGTCGCAGCGCCTTCACGTGCTCGATGGCCGCGGCCACGAGCAGGCGGCCCATGCCGCGGCCGCGGAACGGCTTGTCCACGGCCAGCGACTTGATCTCCACCGTCGGGTGCGCCACCTTGCCGATCTCCGGCAGGATGGCCCACGACACCGTCCCCGCCACTTTCTTCCGGTACTCGCAGACGAGAAACCGGTCGATGTTCTGAACGATGTCGCTGATCGGACGCGGCACGAGTTCCTTCGGGTTCTTCTTGATCAGCGCGAAGATGGCCGCCGTGTCGGCAAAGCCCGCTTTCCGGATCCTGTATTTCGCTTTGGTCATCGTGTCCTTCCGTATCCGCCAAGGCACTATAGCGCCGCCGCCGTTTTTTTCCAATGCTTGGAAACTTTTCCGAGCGTTTTTCCAAACATTGGAAAAACGCCGCCGTCACACGCCCTGCGCCTCGGGACAGGCAGGAGGAAACGCGCCGGGATTGAGGTTGATGCGCCGGGAGCACCGAAGCTAGAATGTCCGCATGCGGCTGGGGCCTACAGTCTTCTTCTCGGCGCTGGTCCTGCTGTTTATCCTGCTGTGGGTGGCCTGCGGCCGCCAGCCGGTCCGGGCCACGGACAGTGACTGGGAGGCGGCGCACGCCGTGATGATCCGGCAACTGCGCGAGTACGGGATCCGGAGCCCGGCGGTGCTCGCAGCCATGGACAAGGTGCGGCGGCACCGGTTCATTCCGGCAGACTACCTCGGGCTCGCGAATCCGTACGGCGATCACCCCTGTCCCATCGGCTACGGCCAGACCATTTCGCAGCCGTACATCGTGGCCTACATGACGGAGCGGATCGACCCGAAGCCGGGCGAGAAGATCCTGGAGATCGGGACGGGGTCCGGCTACCAGGCCGCCATCCTGTCCGAGCTCGGCGCCGACGTCTACACCATCGAGATCATCCCGGAGCTGGCGGAGCACGCGCGCAAGATCCTGGGCAGCGAGGGCTACACGAACGTGCACGTGCTGGCCGGCGACGGGTACAAGGGCTGGCCCGAGCATGCGCCGTTCGATGCGGTGATCGTCACCTGCGCGCCTGGCGAGGTCCCGCAGGCGCTGGTGGACCAGCTCAAGGAGGGCGGCCGTATGATCCTGCCGCTCGGCGTCGGCTTCCAGCGGCTCGTCATCCTGCGGAAGAAGGGCGGCAAGACGGAAATCGAGGAGGACCTCCCTGTCGCCTTCGTCCCCATGATCCACGGCCGCGAGAAGTAGCCTCGTGAGATTCGTCACGAAAAGCCTGCGCACTTGCCCTCACCCTCTCCCATGGGGAGAGGGCTGGGGTGAGGGACCTCCGGCCGTCCCCCTCACCTCCCTCCTCTCCCCGAGGGAGAGGAAGCCCGTTTTGACCCCGCTCGTGGTCGTGGCTCTCGCCCTTCTCACCGCCGGCTGCGTGGCCGTTCGCGAACAGCCGCCGCCGGCGAGGGTGGGTGACCTGCGTCCTGCTCCGCAAGGCCGCGCCGTATCGCGTCCGGCGGCCCCGCCCCGGCCGGTTCCGGCCGCGTACGAGCCGCGCGCCGTGCCGACGAACTCCTTCCGCGACGTCGTCGCGATCCAGACGCTGCTGGACCGCGCCAACATGTCTTGCGGATGCATCGATGGCGTCCTCGGGCCGAAGACGCGGCTGGCCCTGCGGACCTGGCAGCAGGTGAACGGCCTGCCGCCGACGGGCGAGCCGGACGAAGGGACTCGGCAGAGGCTGGGCCCGCTCGCCGGGGTCTTCACAACGCACGTTGTGGGGGTGGACGAAGGGGCCTCTTTGACGCCGGTGCCGGCAACGTGGGTGGGGAAGTCACGGGTTCAGCGGCTGGGCTACGAGACGATTCTGGAAACCGTCGCGGAGAAATACCACGCTTCGCAGCAAGCGATCCGCGAGCTGAACCGAAACCTGTCCTGGCCGAATCCGCCGGCGGGCACTGAGCTCGTCGTCCCGAATCCCGAGCCGTTCGAACTGCGGCCGGCGGCGCGCATGACGATCAGCCTCGGCCAGAAACTGTTCCGGGTCTACGACGCGGGCGGGCGCCTGCTGGCCCTGTTCCCCTGTTCCATCGCCCGGGACAAGGCCAAACGCCCGATCGGCGAACTGAGTGTGGTCAATTGCGCGAGCAACCCCAACTTCACGTTTGACCCCGCCGTGTTCACCGATGACCCGGAGTCGGCATCTATTCGCAACAAGCTGGTCATACCTCCCGGCCCGAACAACCCGGTCGGCGTCGCCTGGATCAGCCTGAGCCTGCTTGGCTACGGGATGCACGGCACACCGCATCCGGAAGATATCGGGAAGACCGAGTCGCACGGCTGTTTCCGCCTGGCCAACTGGAACGCGGAGAAGTTGCTCAAGATGATCGCCATCGGGATTCCCGTCACGATCGAGCCGTGAACGTCATAAGCCTTTTGCATTAAGCATCTTACATCACAACTTGTCCAAATGGCATTGACAACAACACCGTATTTTGCTATTTGGCAAAATAGCAAATAAGGACGCGAAGATTCGGCATGAACAAGGTCTACAAGGCGCTCTCAGACCCGACCCGGCGGAAGATCCTGGAACTCCTCCGCGGGCGCGACATGACCGCCGGCGAGATCGCCGAGCACTTCCCGCTGGCGAAGCCGACCCTGTCGAAACATTTCAGCGTGCTGAAGGAGGCCGACCTGATCCAGGGCGACAAGAACGGGACCACGATCACCTACCGGTTGAACGTGTCCGTTCTCGAAGAGGCCCTGCTGGCCCTGATGAGCATGTTCAAGATCGAAGGAGGAGAGTCATGAGGACCGACAATGTCCCTGTGGTGAAAACCGTCGCCCTGATGGGCGTGCTCATCACCGCCGCGATGCTGCTGCTGACAGCCTGGGTCTGGACCCGGTTCCCCGAGGACGCGCGCGTGCCGGTGCACTGGGGCGCTTCGGGCCAGGTGGATCGCTACGGAAGCAAGACGGAGGGCCTTCTCGGCCTGCCGATCACGGCGCTCGCCCTGACGGCACTCGTCGCGGCGCTTCCGCTGTTCGAGCCGCGGCGAAGCAACCTGCTGAGATCGTCAAAGGCGTACGCCGCCACGTGCCTGGCGTTCTTCCTTTTCCTGCTGTGCCTCCACGCCGCCGCGGTGATGGAGACGCTCGGGAAGCGCGTCAGCGTGCCGTCCGTCGCCATCGGCGCCGCGGGAATCCTGTTCGCGGTGATCGGCAACTACCTCGGCAAAACCCGCAGCAACTTCTTCTACGGCATCCGTACGCCGTGGACTCTGTCCAGCGAGCTCTCGTGGACGAAGACGCACCGGATCGGCGGGAAACTCTTCGTGGCCATCGGCCTGCTCGTGCTGGCCGGCGCGTTCCTGCTGTCCGAGGGACCGCAGCTCGTCGTGTTCTTGGGCGGGACCCTCGGCGCCTCCGCGTTCCTGGTGGTGTACTCCTACTTCGCCTGGAAGAACGATCCCGCCAGACTGCCGACGGGAAGCCAGAAAGCGTCACCCCCTCCGGATGACCTGTGACACCTGGTGTGGTGTCTCTGTGGGG
>JAZDKK010000029.1:0-39244 GCA_043803015.1 Verrucomicrobiota bacterium | reverse complement strand
TCGGACGCGCCCGCGTCCGTCCGTCCCGTCGCCGGAAAACCGTCCGGGAAGTTCCTTCAGAAATCGCCGCCGTGGTTGATTGTCGGCCTGCCGTCCCCGTGGTCCCTCGTCGCCGAAACCCCGCGCTGTCTTGGATGGTGGGCGGTACAGGATTTGAACCTGTGACATCCAGCGTGTAAAGCTGGCGCTCTGCCAATTGAGCTAACCGCCCGCCGAAACCTCATGGACTAGACGCCGCTTCAAATAGGCGCGTCCGAATCCCGTTTTCAGTTGCTGCTCGCGTGATCGCGCCCCGGCGTCCGAACGACAGGCCTCATAGTAGACGAGTGCCACCGGTCGGCGGTCAATCGTACTCCTACATTTTCCTTCACGGTGTTCGCCCAGTCTGCGACGCAAGTCAGTTGTAGACCCGACGTAAAGCCGGCCATCACTACAACGCAAAACGTATGTGTAGTAGAAAGCGCCCATACAGTTGCTACGCTCTGCCCCGCCCGCAACGCTTCGCGTAGCGATGCGGGCGGGCAATTGAGCTAACCGCCCAGCTCTGCGACTAGCTTAACGATGCCGCGGGGCAAGTCAAGGAATGCGGGCGCTACGTGACGTCTTCGAGAGGAATGACGAAGGCCTTGATTCCCTCGCGCCCGTACCGCTCGCGCAGGCAACGGATGCAGCCCAGGATGTGCGACACGTCCTCGTCGCCGCCCGCCACGTACAGCACGTTGTTCCGGCCGGGCCAGATGTCCGTTCCAAGGTGCGTGCCCGACGTCGTGCCGCGCCCGTACACGCCCGTCACCTTGGTATAGTTCTTCAGCCGGCATTCCGCGAGCGCCTCCATGACCTCCATGTCGATGGCCTCGTTGTACGCGATCATGATCATCTTCATGGTTCACCCCGCATCAGGCGGTCGCAGGCTTCGGGCCGTGGTTCTTCTTCCGCCAGGACTCGATCAGCGCATAGAACGTCGGTACGAAGACCAGGGTCAGCAGCGTGGACACCGTCAGGCCGCCGATCATGGTGAGGCCCAGCGGCTGCCACACCTCCGAACCCTCGCCCCGGGACAGGGCCAGGGGGAGCCAGCCGGCCAGGGTGGTGATGGTCGTCATCAGCACGGGACGGAGCCGATGCTGGCCGCCCTGGGTCACGGCCTCGAGCATGGAGAAGCCGCGGGCCCTCAGGATGTCGATGTAGCTGATGAGCACGATGGCGTTGTTCACGACGATGCCCATCAGCATGACGATGCCCAGGAACGTGACCACGCTGAGCGTCGTGCCGCTGACCACGAACCCGAGGATCACGCCCGTGAAGGTGAACGGTATGGCGAACATGATAATGAACGGCGACAGCAGGGATTCGAACTGGGCCGCCATGACCATGTAGACCAGTGCGACGCCCAGCAGGAGCAGCAGCGTGAGGTCCTTGAAGGCCTTCACCTGTTCCTCGTACTCGCCGCCCCAGTTGATGAACGCGTCCAGGGGCAGGGTCATCCGCGCCACCGCCCCGCGGGCGTCCTCAATCACCTTGCCCATGGCGCGGCCGTGCACATTGCATTCGACGCGGACGATGCGCTCGCGGTTCTTTCGCTCGATCTGCAGCGGCCCCGTGGCCTCGTAGACCGTGGCGATGCTGGCCATCCTGACGGGGACGCCCGTGTAGGGCGAGACGACGGTCAGGCTCTCGATGTCCTCCGGCTTCGACCGTCCCGCTTCCTCGAGCCGCACGTAGATGTCGTACGTCTGGCCGCGCTCGCGGTACCTGGTGGCCGTCGCCCCCTCGATGCAGGTGGCCACGGTGTCCGCCACCGTGCGCATGTCCAGCCCCAGCGCCGCCGCCTTCTCGCGATCCACCGCGATCCGCAGCTCGGGCCGCTTCATCTCCCGCGAGACGCTCACGTCCACCGCCCCCTCCACCTGCTCGAGGATCGCCTTGAGCCTCGCGGCGACGGCGTCGGTGGTCTCGAACGAGTGCCCAATGACCTCGATCTGGACCTTCTTCCCGCCCCCGCCCGTGATGATGCGGGCCAGCGGATTGCCCGCCGAGATGTCGGCGTTCAGCACGCCCGGCACGGCCTTGACCTTCTGCCGGACCGCCTGCGCGATCTGCATCGCGGACCTGCGGCGCTCGTCCTTCGGCACCACCTTCGCGCCGCACGAGATCGTGTGCGAGCCCGACGCCCCTCCGAAGGCCATACCGATGCCACCCCCTTGCCCGCTCTGCACATACATGAAGCGCCGCTCGGGGACTTCCTTCTGGAAGATGTCCTCCACCTTCTTGGACACGGCGTCGGTCTCCTCCAGCCGTGTGCCCACCGGAAGCTGCATGGTGACCCTCAGGTCGCCCGTGTCCTCGTCGGGCATGAACTCCGTTCCCACGAGCCGGATCAGGCTGAGGCTCAGACCGAAGGCGGCCGCGAAGCCCAGCACGACCACGATCCGGTGTCCGGTGGTCCGGACGCTCCAGTTCAGTATCCGCGCGTAGGCCCGCTCCCACGCTGTGAACCATCGCTCGAAAAGATTGTAGATGGCGCCGCCCCAGCGGCGGCGCGGGGCGTTTTCGGGCCGGGGCCCGTTGCGGTCGCCGTTCGCCTGCCGCCTCAGCCACTTCGAGCAGAGCATGGGGGTGAAGGTGGCCGCCGTGAAGAGCGAGGCGACCAGCGTGACGGTGATGATGATCGCCATCTCGCCGAACATGATGCCGACCACGCCGGTGACGAACACCATGGGCAGGAACACGACCACGGTCGTGGCGGTGGAGGCGGCGATGGCAAGGAACATCTCCGACGTGCCGAAGATGGCGGCTTCGAGCGGCCGCTCGCCGCGGTCGAGGTGGCGTATGACGTTGTCCACCACGACGATGGCGTTGTCCACCACCATGCCGATGGCAATGGTCAGCGACATCAGGCTGACCACGTTGATGGTCCGGCCGCTCAGGAAGAGGTAGATGAAGGCAATCAGGATCGAGAAGGGGATCGTCAGGGCGATGATCAGGCTGGGCCGCATCCGCCGCAGGAAGAACCAGGTGACGAAGATCACCAGCACGCCGGCGACCCACACCGTCTCGCCGAGGGACCGCAGGGCCCTCAGGATGTCCTGGGACGAGTCCATGACGATGGAGAACTCGATGTCCACCGGGAGCGAGGGCTTGATCTGCTCCAGCCTCTTCTTCACCCGGTCAGCCACCTGCACCGTGTTCTCGCCGGTCTGCTTCAACACCATCATCATGAGGCCCGACTTGCGGTTGATCCGGACGATGTGATCCTCTTCCCGCCAGGAATCCTCGACGCGAGCCACGTCCTTGACGTAGACGAGACGCCCCTGCCGCTGGCCCAGGATGACGGTGTTGATCTCCTCGGGGCTCGTGAACTCGCCGGGCAGGCGGACGAGGTAGTCCGTCATGCCGGACTTGATGCTCCCGACGGGCTCCGTGACGTTCGCCTGCGCCAGCACGCGCCCGACATCGAGGATGGAGAACCCGTAGCCCTCCAGTCTCGCGCGGTCGACCCACACGTTGATCTGGCGTTCCAGCCCGCCGCGGACCTGCACGGTGCCCACCCCGGCCACCTGGCGCAGCTGATCGCCCACCCGATTATCAATCAGGTCGAAGAGCTCCGGCGTGTTCTGGTCGGCCGTGATGCCTATGACCATGATGGGCATCTGGGCGGTGTTGAACTTGAAGATAAAGGGGTTGTCCATCTCGTCGGGGATGTCCGGAAGGAGCCGCTTGGCCCGCTCGATGCGGTCCCGGATGTCGTTCGACGCCTCGTCCAGGTTCGCGCCCCAGATGAACTTGAGCTGGATTGCCGAGACACCCTCCGCCGAGCGGGAGGTGATGCGCTCGAGGCGCGGCGTGCTGGCCAGCTGGTTCTCCAGCGGCTCGGTGACCTTGACTTCCACGTCTTCCGGGCTGGCGCCCGGATACGTCGATATGACCGAGATGTTCGGCGGTTCGATCTCCGGCATCATGTCCACGCCGAGCCGCGACAGGCCGTAAAGGGAAAGGATGATGATCCCGAAGAAGATCATCAGGTTGGTTACGGGCCTTCGTACGCCGAATTCAGGCAAGTTCATGGCGTGCCCTGCGGGGCGCTCTCCTCTTCAATCGCCACCTTCGTTCCGTCCTTCAGCCGCTGTTGACCCATGATCACCACGAGATCGCCCTCTTGGAGGCCTTCCAGCACTTCGAACTCGCCGGCCTGGCGAAGCCCCAGCCGGACCTTGCGCTGCTGCGCCGCGCCGCCGTTCGCCACGTATACGTAGCGGTCGGGATCGGCGCCCAGGATCGCTTCCTTGAGGACGACCAGGACGCCCTGCCGCCGCTCCATGAGCAGGCGCACGCGCGCGAACATGCCCGGCTTGAGCTCGTGGGCCGCATTGGGCACCAGGATCTCCACCGGCGCCGTGCGGGTCTGGAGGTCCACGACGGGGCTGATCTTGGTCACCTGTCCGGTGAAGCTCTGTGGATAGGCGTCCACCGTGATGTGCGCCTCCTGTCCCACGGCGATCTGGGCCAGGTACTTGTCCGGGATGTCGAGATTGATCTTCGTGCGGTCCAGGTTGACCACGAGGGCGATGGGCGTCTGCGGCGTCACACTGGTGCCCTGGTCCACGTAAACCCGGCCCACGACCCCCGCCAGCGGGCTCTCCACGGGCGCCTTCTCGAACTTGAAGCCGATCTCGTCGCGGTCGATCAGGGCAAGGGCTTCGCCCTTCTGCACTTCGTCGCCGTCCTGCTTCAGCTTCTCCGCGATCTTGCCGGGGACCTTCGGATAGACCGTCGCTTCATCTTGTCCCTTGATATCGCCCACGTATTCCAGCACCCGCTCGAGGTCGCGCGCGGCCACGCGCTGCACCCTGACCGGCACCGGCTCGGCCGCAGCCCCGGCCTTTGCCGGCGGCTGGGCTGTCACGGTCGCCGTACCCGCGCTCATCCCGAGCGCGACCAGAACGGGCATCACGCCCGCTCTCCACGGACTTCTGTTTCGGTTCATGCTCTTCCTCCAAAGCGTTGTCGGAGCCCTTCGCGTTCTCATCTCGACTCCGATTTCTTGTCGGCAACGTAGCTCTCGCCAAAAGACCCGATCTGCGTCAGCAGGTTCAGCAGGGAGACCTGGTAGTCGAACGTGAAGTTGGCGACGCTGATGCGCGCCCGCGACAGCTGGGTGAACGCATCGATGAGATCCAGGCTCGTGGCCTGGCCCGCCTCGTACCGCTTGAACACGACGTCGTAGTTCTCCGCGGCCAGGTCCAGCTCCTTCCGGTTCGACTCCAGCAGGGCCTTCGCGGTCTTGCTTCTCAGCCAGGCCTCCGTGACCTGGAGGTGGACGGTCTTGACCAGCTGGCTGTACACCAGTTCGGACTGCTCGAGCCGGTACCTGGCCTGCTTGATGTCCAGCCTGCGCGACCCGCCCTCGAAGAGAGGCAGGTTCGCGCGCAAGGTGGCGGTCCAGAAACTCTCGGGCTGCGAGAGGCTGGCCGGGTCGGCCCAGGTCTGCTCGAGGTCGACGCTGAGCTTGGGCAGGTAGGTCATCCGGGCGCCCCGGAGGACCCAACGTGCGGCGTCCCGCTGGTTCACGGCGCGCTTCAGGTCGTCGCGCTGCTCCGTGGCCGTGCGGATCAGCTTCTCGAGGGTAGCCTCGTCGTCGAACGAGGCGCCGGTCATTTCGGCCGGCGTCTGGGCGGTCAAGGGCTGGTCATCCGCGCCGATGAGCAGGCACAGCTGGGTCCGGCCCAGGCGCTGGGCATTCTGCGCGATCTCCAGCTCGCGCTCGGTGCGGCTCACTTCCACCTCGGCCCGGAGCAGGTCGGTCTTGGGAACCTGGCCCGCGTCGAACCGGGCCAGCGCCGTGTGCCGCTGCTCTTGGGCCAGCTTCAGCGTCTCCCGGCTGATCCCCACGATCTGCTGCAGCTTGAGGTAGCTGATGTATGTGTCGGCGACGCGGAACAGCAGGTCGCGGAGCCGGAACACCCGGTCGTCCAGCGCGGCGTAATTCAGGTAGCGGCTGCTCCGGTACGACGCCAGGGCGTCGCTGTTGAAAAGCGCCTGGCTCAACCGGATGCTCGCCCGGTCGGTCGGATCGGCGACGACCGCACTGCCGGTCTCGCCGAGGATCTCTTCCTCGGGATACATCCGGGAGGCGTTCGCCTGCACCTGCGGGAACACGACAGACAAAGAGCGCCACGGCAGGAGCGCGCTCTCCTTGACGGCCAGATCGGCCAGCTTGGATTCCTCGTTTGAATCGAGGGCCATCTCGAAGGATTGCTCCAGCGTAAGGGCGTTGGTCGCTGGGGCAGGGGACACGTCCGCCGGGGACGAACCCATCTGCCCCGCCGCCAGCAGGGGGACCAGCGCGAGGAGCGGGATCAGGCTGTGGCACCGCAACTTCATGCGTGGTTGTTCTCCCGGGAAGCGAAGAAGCGCCGGCGCACGCCGGATATCGCCCGTTCGGCCAGCATGTACATTACCGGCACTTGGACCAGGGTCAGGAGGGTGGCCAGCGTCAGCCCGAAGATGATGGCCACGGCCATGGGCGCCCACCACTGGCTCGATTCGGCGCCGGCCACGAACTTCCACGGCCAGGTATGGATTTCCACGCTCCAGCCGACCGCCATCGGGATCAACCCGAGTACGGTCGTGCCCGCGGTCAGGAGCACCGGGCGGAGGCGCTGACGGCCCGCCGCGACGGCCGCCTCCTCGTCCGAAAGTCCGGCCTTGCGCTTCTGAAGCATGCAGTCGATGAGCACGATGGAGTTGTTCACGACGACGCCTGCCAGGCTGATCACGCCGAGCCCGGTCATGATGACGCCGAAGCGCATCCGGCAGAGCATCAGGCCCCACATCACGCCGATCATGGAGAGGATGACCGATACCATGATCAGGGCCGGGAGGACCGCCGAGTTGAACTCGAGGACCAGGATTACCGCGATCATGGCCACGGCAATCCCGAAGGCCCTGGACAGGAACGCGAAGTTCTCGTTGATGTCCTCGTTCTCGCCGGAGTACGAGACTTCGTAGCCGACGGGGAGGGGGATCTTGCCCACGGCCTTGCGGACGTCCGCGAGCACGGCATCCACGCTCCGCTGCTCGATGTCGCCCGTGATCGTCACGACGCGCTTGCGGTCCTTCCGCGTGATGTCGCCCCGGCCCCCGGTATACACGACCTGCCCCAGGGACGACAGCGGCACCGTCTGCCCGCTCTCCACCGGGATGTAGATCTGGCTCAGCAGGTTGGCGCTCCGGCGGTCGCTCTCCGGCAGGCGGACGGTGATGTCGTACTCGTCCTCGCCCGCCCGGAACTTGCTGCTCTCCGCCCCGTAGATCGCCGAGCGGAGGAATCCGCCGATCGTGTCCGTGTCGAGCCCCAGCAGGGCGGCGCGCTGACGGTCCACGCGGAACTGCAGCTCCGGCCGCGCCTCCTCGAGGTCATCCTTGATATCCACGACGCCCGGGACGCCCTTGACGGCCCGCTGGATCTCGCCGGCCAGGTAGGAGAGTGTTTCGAAGTCCTCGCCGGCGACCTCGATGCTGATCGGTGCGCCAGTGGGGGGGCCCTCCTTCTCGCGCTCCACGGTGACGTCCGCGCCGGGGATGATGCCCATGTCATCGCGCATCTGCTCCACGGTCTTCAGGGAGCTCTGCTTGCGCTCGGCCTGGTCCTTGAACTCGACGTAGATGTTCCCGACCTGCGTGCCGGCGCCTCCGCCGCCGAATACATGTCCGCCCGCGGCGCCCACGGTCGTGAGGAAGTACTTGATATCAGGGTACTTGAAGAGCTTCTGCTCCAGCGAGCGAAGGGTCTCGTCGGTCTTCGCAATGTCCGTTCCCTGCGGGTAGGACACGTTGATGGCCGCGCTCCGCGGCTGGACGTCCGGGAAGAGCTCGATGCCGCGGCCGAACCGGCCGTAGAGCTGCATGGTCAGCACCAGGAAGGCGAGACCGAAGACCATGACCCAGCCGCGATGCCTCAGCGCGGCGCGGAGGAACCGCTCGTAGGCCGCCACGAAGGGATGAGTCTTCTGCGCCTCGCCCTTGCGTTCGCTGACGTAGACGGAACAGATCGCCGGGTTCACCACGAGGCCCACGAACAGCGAGGACAGCAAAGTGATGATCAGCGTCTTGGGCAGGTAGCTCATGAATTGGCCCATGATGTCCGGCCAGTTCAGCAGGGGCCAGAAGGCCGCGACCGTGGTCAGCGTGGAGGTCGTCACCGGCCATGCCACCTCGGCGGCGCCCTGCCTCGCGGCGTCCAGCCGCGACAGGCCGGAACATCGCAGGCGGTAGATGTTCTCCACGATCACGATGCCGTTGTCCACCAGCATGCCGGTGGCCATGACGAGGGCGAAGAGCACGATGAAGTTCAGCGTGGCCCCCGTCCAGCTCATGATGACAAACGTGATGAGCATGGACAGCGGTATGGCCATCGCGACAAAGAAGCTGTTGCTGCGGCCCATGAAGATGAAGAGGACCACGACGACCAGCACGAACCCGGAGAAAACATTGTTCTCGAGCTCGTTCAGCATGTCCGCGATCCACACGGACTGATCGCCCGTGATCGTGAGGTCCACGCCCGGCGGCAGCGTGAAACCTGCCAGGATCTTCTTGATCTGCTTCACCAGCCGGACCGTGTTTTCCCCGGAGCGTTTCTTGACCTGCAGGGAAACCGACGGCTTGCCGTTGATGCGCGAAACGGAGGACAGGTCCTTGAACGTGTCCGTCAGCGCGGCAACGTCTGTCAGGTAGATCGGCTTGCCGTCGCGCAGCCCGACCACGATGCCCCGCATCTCGGATACCAGCTTGAACTCGCCGGGGATGCGGACCTGGAACTTGCCGCCGGTCATCTCGAGATTGCCGGCCGACACCGTGCGGTTCTCCGCGGCAATGGCCCTCATGACGGCGCCCAGGGTGAAGCGATACGCCACGAGGCGCTGCGGGTCGATCTCCACCCGGATCTCCCGCTCGCGCGTGCCGAAAATATCGGCCGACTTGACGCCGGGTACGTTCTCGATCTCTTCCTGGAGGTCTTCGGCCAGGGCTTTCAGGCGCTCGAGGTCCGTGTTGCCGGCCAGCACCAGCGTCACGATGGGCCAGTCGGTGCTGAAGTTGATGACGTCCACGAGCGGGTTGTCGAGGTCGTCCGGGAGGTCGGGCTGGGCCTCGTCCACCTTGTCCTTCACGCGCTGGAGGGCGTTGTTGAGGTTCTCCTTGGGCGTGAACTCGATGACGGTGAGCGACATCCCTTCCGAGGACACGGACGTCGTCTGCTTGACGTTCTCGAGGTCCTTGAACTTCTTCTCCATCGGGATGGTCACGAGGTTCTCGATCTCGGCCGGCGCCACGCCTTCGTACGGGGCCGTCACGAAGACGTAGGGGATGGTGATGTCCGGCGCGCCTTCGCGGGGGAGGTTGACGTAGCTGATGACCCCGAGGATCGTCATCACCAGCACGAAGACGAACACCGCTACGCGGAGCTTGATGGCGTAGTTCGTTACCAGCATAACCAACCTCAAAGAATGGTTGATGGTTGATGGTTCATGGTCAATGAAGAGGAGGGCAGAAGGAGCGCAGCGTCAGATGCCCTCCTGTCTTCCATCAACCATTGACCATTCTTCCCATTAACCATCATTCCTCACCTCCACCGGCAGACCGTCCACCAGGGCCCGGTTACCCTCGACCACGACTTCGTCCCCGGCGCTCACGCCCGAGGCGATGACCGCGTCGCGGTCGGACAGGCTGTCCACCTTCACGACCCGGCGGAGCGCCTTCCCGTTCTCCACCACGAAAACCATGTACTCGCCCTTCTTCGGAACCACCGCGGAGAGCGGAAGGACGATCGCGCCCTCCCGCACGCCGCGCACCAGGGTCACGCGGGCGATCATGCCCGGCCGCAGGATCCCGTCCGGGTTCGCACTGCGGAGTTCCATGGGGAACGCGCCGGTCTCGGCCCGCGCGGCGTTGGAGACGAACGTGACCTCGCCCGTGAACGCACGGCCGGGGATCGTGTCCACAACGAAGGCGATCCGCTGGCGCGGCGCCACGCCCAGCACGTCGCGCTCGGGGACCTCGACCGCCAGCTTGACCGTGTCCGCGTCCACCAGCCGGAAGACCCGGGCGCCTTCCGCGAGATACTCGCCGCGCTGGACGTAGCGGTCCACGATGACGCCGGCGGCGGGGCTCTTCAGCGTGCACTTGGAGAAGTTGACCGTGGCGTCGTCCTGCGAGACCTTGGCCACGTCGTAGCGCGTCTGCACGGCGTCGAAGTCCGTGGGCGAGACCGCCCCCGTGGTCTTCAGCTCCTGCCAGCGTTTCAGGTTCTTCTCGGCTTCCCGGAACTCGATCTGCGCCCGCTCTAGGTTCGCCTTCCAGCTCCGGTCGTCCAGGCGGAGCAGGACCTGCCCCGCCTCGACGCGATCGCCCTTGTCCACGAGCAGTTCCTCGACCATGCCGGGCTTGTCCAGCGCCAGCGTGGACTCGAACTGCGCCTCGATCCGGCCGGGCAGGAGGATCGTGTCGTCGAGCCGGGCGGGCGCCACCGTGACCGTCCTGACGGCCACGATCTGCCCATGGGCTTCGGGCAGCTTCGGCTTGCGGCGGGGGAGGAACACCAGGATGACGATCAGCACTAGGATGACGATGACCACGATCGCCAGGGCGCTGCCGGAACTTCGCCTTCTATCGGTTTCATTCATGGGGACTGCTCCTCGTTCAGAAGCTCATCTTTCGTGCCGGACGCGTAACGGAGGCGGGTGACCGCGCCCATGTGGGCCTTCAGGGCGACGGCATAATCCAGGCGGGCCTTGCTCAGGGCAAAGTTGCTCTCGGTGAACTCGAGATAGGTCGAGAGGCCCTGCGCATAGCGGGTTCGCGCGATCTCCAGCGCCTTCTCGGCCAGGCCCACGTTCTCCTGGGCGCCGTTGAGCGCGTCCCGCGCGTGCATCATGTCGAGGTAGGCCTGCGTCACCTCCAGCTGGGCGGCCCGCTTCAGGTCGTCCAGATTCGATCGCGCCTTGGCGAGGGTGAGGCTCTTCTCCAGCACCACGGCCCGCCGCAGGCCGCCGTCCAGGATGGACCAGTGCACCGTAAGGCCGGCGGTCCAATGCCAGCCCCAGCCGTCGGGCACGAAACTGGTCTGGTCCGGATCGGAACCTGCGTAGGAAGCCACGGCCTTCAGTTCGGGGTAGTAGTCGGCCCGGGCGGCCCGCACATCCTCCTGCAGGAGCTGCAGGTAGGTTTCCATCTGCTGGACATCCGGCCGGCTCTCCAGCCCCTGCTGCTGCAGCGCGGGGAGGTCTGCTTCCATGGGCTCGAAGGCCAGCTCGCCGCGCAGTTCGAAATCGGGTTCGTCCAGGTAGATCAGGTTGCGGAAGGACTCTTTGGACACCGCCAGGACCTCGCGCGCGCGGATCAGGTTGGGCTTCTCGTTGGCCAGCCTGACGCGCGCCGTGAGCAGGTCGAACTCCGACGCCGTCCCGCTGTTGAACTTCTGCTCCGTCTGGCTGACCAGGTCCTCCAGCTGCTTCACCGACTCGGCCGCCACCTCGACGTGCTCCCGCGCCAGCAGGATGTCGTAGAACGCCAGCCGGATGTCGCGGACCAGCTGGCGCCGGACCTGCGAGGTGCCCTCGGCCGCATAGGTCGTGGAATACCGGGCGGCGCGGATGGCGGCGTTGACCTTGCCGCCGGAGTACAGGATCTGGCTGAGCGAGGCGGAGGCTGCGTAGTTGTTGAGCTGGCCCATCTGGATGAACTCGCCGGGGCTCGTCTCGAACCCGGTGACTTCGTCCCGGCGCGTGTAGCTGCCGTCCGTAGAAAGCTGTGGATAGACCTGGGCCTTCGTCTGCGTCACCCGGGCCCCGGCGATCCGCTCGTCGCGCAGGGCGTTCAGGAGGACCGTGGCCCGCTCGAGGCCGATGGCGACGCACTGCTCCAGCGTGTAGGAGGGGAGCGCGTTCGTCGCCGGCTCCGCGCGCGCCGAAGCGGCGAAGACAAGCGCGGCGCCCGCCGCGAACCACCTGGTCCTTGAAACCGTCATCTCCCCGCCTCGGATGTTCTGCCCGCTTCCGCGGGCTGGGGTTGAAACTGTTGAACGAGCCTCTCGATGATGTTCAGGTATTGCACGCGGTCGCGCGGGGGCATGCGGCTGAAGAGGCGCACGGCCATCGCGCGACGCTGCCGGTAGATCTGGCGGAGGACCGAGCGGCCCTTGTCGCTGAGGAAGACGTTCACGACGCGCCGGTCCTGGCGGCTCCGCTCCCGCCGGACCAGGTTGAGCTTGGCCATGCGGTCCACAAGTCCCGTGGTGGTGGACTGCTGGGCATGCATCGCGTGGGCGAGCTGGTGCATGGTGCAGCGCCGCTGGTCGTGGAGGTAGTCCAGGGCCCACAGCTGCGGGAAGCTGATATCGCCGCTCGTGAAGAGGTTCCGCTGGTACACATGCATCTCCCGCATGAGCTTCGGCATCAGCGCCATCAACCGATCCCCGAACTTCGCCACGGTCATCATAGTCCCGACCCCCCAATTACTTCGTTCCACGAACTATTCACATGACGAAATATACACCGGCCGGTCCCGCTGTAAAGGGGCTTTTTTCCAAGGATTGGACTTGTCCGCCTGTGGCGGAAAAACGGCGAAAGAAATTTCCAATGTCTGGGAAATTCTGGTAGTAGTCGGGCATTCCCGACAGGAAAACCGCATGAATTTCGAGAAAATCAAGGTCCCCGCGGCGGGGGGCAGGATCGCGATGGGGCCCGGCGGGCACCTGCGGGTGCCGGACCGGCCCGTGATCCCGTACATCGAGGGCGACGGGACGGGCCCGGACATCACGCGGGCCGCGATGACCGTCTGGAACGCGGCGGTCGAAAAGGCGTACGCCGGCAAGCGGCAGATCGAGTGGATGGAGGTGTTCGCCGGCGAGAAGGCGAACGCGGTGTACGGCAAGCCGGTCTGGCTGCCCGAGGAGACGCTGGCGGCCATCAAGGAATTCGTCGTCGGGATCAAGGGACCGCTGACGACGCCGGTGGGCGGGGGGATCCGGAGCCTGAACGTGGCCCTGCGCCAGGAGCTGGACCTCTACGTGTGCCTGCGGCCGATACGGTGGTTCGAGGGCGTGCCCTCGCCGGTGAAGCATCCGGAACGGACCGACATGGTCATCTTCCGCGAAAACTCCGAGGACATCTACGCCGGCATCGAGTGGGCCGCGGAAACGCCGGAGGCGAAGAAAATCATCGCCTTCCTCCAGCAGGAGATGGGCGTCAAGAAGATCCGGTTTCCGGCGACCTCCGGCATCGGCATCAAGCCGGTGTCGCGGGAAGGCACGTCGCGCCTGGTCAAGGCGGCGATCCAGTACGCCATCGAGAGCGGACGTCCGTCCGTGACGCTGGTCCACAAGGGCAACATCATGAAGTTCACGGAGGGCGCGTTCCGCGACTGGGGCTACCAGGTCGCGCGCGAGCAATTCGGCGCCGAGCCGCTGGACGGCGGCCCGTGGCACAAGATGAAGAACCCCAACTCCGGCGGGGAGATCGTCATTAAGGACTGCATCGCGGACGCGTTTCTCCAGCAGATCCTGACGCGGCCGGGGGAGTACTCGGTCATCGCCACGCTCAACCTGAACGGGGACTATGTTTCCGACGCCCTGGCCGCGTGCGTCGGCGGGATCGGGATCGCCCCGGGCGCCAACATCAACTACGATACCGGCGCGGCGGTCTTCGAGGCGACGCATGGCACGGCGCCGAAATACGCGAACCAGGACAAGGTGAATCCCGGCTCGCTGATCCTGTCCGGCGAGATGATGTTCCGGTACCTGGGCTGGACCGAGGCGGCGGACCTGATCGTCCGGGGGGTGGAGCGGACCATCAAGGCCAAGACCGTCACGTACGACTTCGCCCGGCTCATGGAAGGGGCGAAGGAAGTGAAGTGCAGCGAGTTCGGGAAAGCGGTGGCGGGGAACATGGGTTAGTTATTCGTTATTTGTTATTCGTTCTCCGGAGAACGAATAACGGATAACCAATAACGGAGAACAGGGCACGATGCGCACAGCGGAAACCAAGATCGTATCGCGCAAAGCCGCCCGCGGGATTGTGCAGCGCCTGAGAAAGAGGGGGCGGAAGGTCGTCTTTACGAACGGCGCGTTCGACCTTCTGCACGCGGGACATGTGTCGTACCTGCAGTTTGCGCGGAGGCAGGGCGACGTGCTCGTGGTCGGCTTGAACTCCGACGCCTCCGTGCGGCGGTACAAGGGCGAGCGACGGCCCATCAACCCGGAGAAGGACCGCGCGCGCGTGCTGGCGGCCCTGGAGTGCGTTGACTACGTGGTGATCTTCGGTGAAGATGAGCCGGCCGAACTGATCGCGGAGCTGTTGCCGGACGTCCTCGTGAAGGGCTTGGACTGGGCGCACTACGTGAGCGGCCGCGAGACCGTGGAGAAGCACGGCGGCAGGGTGGTGCTGGCGAGAATGCTGAGGGGCAGATCGACTACGCAAATGATCGAGAGGATGCTCAAGATATGCAGGAAGAAGCAGGCGGCCATGTCATGAGGCAGGATCTCGTCTCGGCCTCGGCCTCGTACTCGGGCTCGAAGGTGGCGCAGGATGCGCCACGGGCTAAGGCCGCGGGCGTTTTCGACCACGAAACGCTCGACGTATACCAGCTTGAGTTGAGGTTTGTGGCTTGGGTGACACCGGTGCTTGATGTTGCGCGCGGTCACCCGGGCGGGGGCACACGCGAGGTTTGTGATCAACTGGACCGCGCCAGTCTCTCGATGCTGCTGAACACCGCGGAGGGCAACGGCAAGCGAAGAGGACGTATGCGGGCCAGGTTCTTCGACGACGCCCGCGGTTCCGCAACGGAGTGTGCGGCATGCTTGGACGCCATGGTGGCCAAAGGCGTGCTGCCCGACAGCGGGATTGCCGAAGGCAAGAAGGTCCTCCTGCGGATCTCGTGTATGCTCACGAAGCTGGTCGATCTATTCGGCGGGCATATGTCGGCCCGTGAAGAACGCGCTGGCTATGACGGAACTGCCGAGTACGAGACCGAGGCCGAGTACGAGGGGCGACAGGAGCGGGCGGACAACCCATGAGCAAACGAATCATAGTCACCGGCGGCGCCGGCTTCATCGGCAGCAACATCGTCGCGGCGCTGAACGAGAGGGGCGAGGAGAACATCCTCGTCGTGGACGAGCTGGGCGGGGACGAGAAGTGGAAGAACCTGACAGGGCTCCGCTACGAGGAGTACCAGGAGAAGGACGATTTCCGGGCGGCGATGCAGTACGAGCGCGTGACGACGGACGTCGAGGCCGTGTTCCACATGGGCGCGTGCAGTTCGACCACCGAGAAGAACGCGAGCTTCCTGACGGACAATAACTACCGGTACACGCGCGAGCTGTGCGACTGGTGCCTCCAGCATGACGTCCGTTTCATCTACGCGTCGAGCGGCGCCACCTACGGCGACGGGTCGCTGGGGTATTCGGATTCAGACGAGGTGACCCCGACGCTTCGGCCGTTGAACATGTACGGCTACTCCAAGCAGATGTTCGACCTGTGGGCCCTGCGGCACGAGGCGCTCGATCGGATCGCGGGGCTGAAGTACTTCAACGTGTACGGTCCGCACGAGGACCACAAGGGCGACATGCGGTCGGTCATCCACAAGGCCTATGGGCAGATTGTGGAGACGGGCGAGGTGAAGCTGTTCAGGTCGTATCGGCCCGATTACCGGGACGGGGAGCAGATGCGCGACTTCATCTACGTGAAGGATGCGGTGGCGGTGACGCTGTTCTTCTACGATCATCCGGCCGTGTCGGGTCTCTTCAACTGCGGTACGGGCAAGGCGCGGACGTGGAACGATCTGGCGAAGGCGGTGTTCGGGGCGATGGGGAAGGTCGCGAAGGTCACGTACATCGACATGCCGGACTACCTGCGCGAGAAGTACCAGTACCGGACCGAGGCCGATGTGACGAAGCTTCGGGAGGCGGGGTACAACAAGCCGTTTACTTCGCTCGAGGACGGCGTTCGTGACTATGTCGCCAGTTACTTGGTGAAGAAGTAGTTCGCGGGCGTGGCCAAGGGCGAGACCTGCCGCTTGGCGGGTGCCGAGATGCGGATTCCATATGTGGTGCTGAGGGCTATGCAGAGCGCCTGGAGCGGCAAACGTTTGCGTATCCTGTTGCGTTTTGAAAGGCACCTATGCGCTACATACGTCTGGAAGTGCGCACAGGTTGCATTCTAATAGTCTAAGTGACAACCAGTTACCTATAATGGCTGCATGTTGTATTTTTGGGCGAGATTGTCCTTGATTACTACGCATACGTTTGCTATACATCATGGCGTGACGATGAGAACCTGCAGTTGCTCCTGAGGATGTCCAAACAAGCGAACGCACACGGAGGGATGAAGTCATGACGTTGCGCAGTCTGTGTTCTGCAGTGATCGGTGCCGGCCTGCTCCTGGTCGGCAGCGTTGCCCAAGGCCAGGTCCGGTACAGCTTCGAAACAGGAACCGATGGATGGGTGACCAATGACGCGCCCACCGTCAAGGCGGTCACCAACGTTGCGCGCGCCTCGACGTACCGCCAGGTCGGCAGCTACTCGCTCAGAGTTGGCCTGAAGCTCCAGGGCTCCGTGTCCAACTGGACCTCCGGAGAAACATACGTGGACATGCAGAACTACCCGCCGTACGGCGTGCCCGTGCCGGCGGACCTCCTCGGCAAGACCATCAAGATGTACGTCTTCTGCCCGCCCGCTTCCTACGGCGATCCAAGCCACCCGAACGGCCTCCAGATCTTCGTAAAGGACGATCAGTTCAGGAACGAGTACAGCACCTGGTCGAACATCGTCGTCGGAACGACCGGCGCCTGGAACTGCCTGACCTTCGCGCCGTACACGAACAGCCCCTATGATCCGGGCTTCAATCCCCGCAAGGTCCGCATCGTCGGACTCAAGGTCGGCGCGGGCAGCGGGTCCACCTACGTGTACGCCGGGCCGGTGTACCTGGACGGCGTGGACTTCGCGTCGTCCGCAGCCAACTTCGTCGCCCCGACCAACGAGAAGTACGGCTTCACCACCTCGCCCATGGGCTGGGAAGTGTCGACCGACATGACCGCGCGCGCCGCCACGAACCTGCTTCGCATCACCAACCCGCCGAGCAACGCGACCGCGGCCCTGCGCATCAACCTCAAGCTGGTGGCCACGAACGTGCCCCAGCGCGCAGGCGAGGCCTTCGTGATGATGGTCAACAACCCGCCGTTCGGCGCGGAACCGCCCGTGAACCTGTCGGGCAGGGTGGTGCGGGCGCGGGTGTTCTGCCCGTCCGGCCTGCGGGGCATCGCGACGAATGCCAACGGCCTCCAGCTGTTCGTGAAAGACTCCAACTACAAATCCTTCTATGGATCGTGGACGCACATCCAGCAGGGATACTGGATGGAAGTGTCGGCCACCCCTTCGACTGTGGCGCCGACGAACGGATTCATGGAGCCCGGGTTCGACCCGACGAAGGTTGCCCTGGTCGGCGTCAAGATCGCGGCGCCGCCCAACTCGACCGCCACGTACACGGGGTACGTGTACGTGGACGGCGTGGGATTCGATCCCATCGTCCCGGCGCGTTCCGCCCCGAACCTGTCGTACGACTTCGAGAAGGACACGGACGGCTTTGTCATCTCGGACTACACGAACAGCCTTGCCGTGACCTCCGTCGTCCGCAGCACGACGCGGGCCGCCATCGGCTCCGGCTCGCTGCAAATGAACGTTAAGCTGGTGGCGACCAACGCGGCCCGGAACAACGGCGAGGCCTCGGTGGACATGCAGTGGT
Source organism: Verrucomicrobiota bacterium (assembly GCA_043803015.1). Lineage (GTDB taxonomy): Bacteria > Verrucomicrobiota > Kiritimatiellia > CAIQIC01 > JAGNIJ01 > JAZDKK01. Next base: position 21,455 of record JAZDKK010000029.1, on the reverse strand, counting down.
GGCCCCCGAACAACGTGGTGGTCGTGCCCTACGTCGTCCAGCCGGTGAACCTCGACGGCAAGCAGGCCTCCGTCTACGTGTGGAGCCCGGCGGGGGCGCGCGGGACGAATGCCGCGCCCAACGGCTTCCAGCTGTTCGTCAAGGACGACAGCTTCCGCGCGGAGATGGGGACCTGGACGCCCGTCTGCGAAGGCGTGTGGCAGAAGGTCAAGCTGACGCCCTCAACGGTGGCGCCGACCAACGGCTCGATGCAGCCCGGGTTCGACCCGACACGCATCCGGACCATCGGCATCAAGTACGCCGCCGGCACCAACAAGATCTCGGCCAACTACACCGGCCCGATCTACGTGGACGCCTTCGATTTCCTCAACCAGTGGGAATCGCTCGCCAACCTGCGCTACGGCTTCGAGCCGAACAAGGAGGGATGGGCCGCGGAGTCGTCGAACGGGATGATCGCGGTGACGTCGGTGGCCTGGGCGACGAACGTGCCGGTCATCGAGGGGACGCACGCGCTGAAGCTGAACGTCAGCGTGAACAACCCGACGACAAACAAGGTGTACGGCGCGGCGTCGGTGGACATGCGCTACTATCCGCCGGCGATCGTCCGCGCGCCGTTCGACCTGCAGGCGCGCAAGGTCTTCGCCTACGTGTACTGCCCGCAGGGCACGCAGGGCGGCAACCCGCGCAGCCCGAACCAGCTTCGCCTGTTCGTGAAGGACTCGAACTTCAAGGTCGAGTACGGCGCGCCGGTGGCCATGCAGAACCTGGAATGGGTCAAGGTCCAGCTCACGCCGGCCATCACGACCCCGCCCGGCGGGTACATGGATGCCGGCTTCGATCCGACTTCCATCGCCGCTATCGGCGTGGAGATCGGCATGGTCGGAAGCTACACGGGCGCGATGTACGTGGACTACGTGAGCTTCCCGGCGGACCCGCCGGCGATGCCGGCAACCCAGCACGCCTACGGGTTCGAGCCGCCCAGCCAGGCCGACTGGTGGACGTGGGACACGGATGCCCAGGCCTGGAACGCGCATGCGTGGACCAACGTCTATTACGCGACCAACGCCGGCTACGGCGGCTCCATCGCCCTGGCCGCGAACGCGGTCTTCGCGAACACGAACGCGCCGTTCGAGGACCGCAAGGGTGTGTTCGTCATCGAGTACAACCCGCCGCTGAACCTGAGCACGAAGACCCACCGGACCTGCCAGGCCAAGCTGAAGTTCGAGCCGCCGGTGGAAGGGCTGCTCAGCTTCGACGCCTCGATCAACGTGTACGACAAGATCACCGACCAGTGGTACGCCAAGAGCTTCAAGATCGGCGGGAGCGACTGGAACATCCTCGAGTTCGACCTGGACGATCCGGCGGACTACGACCAGGGCTCGCCCGTGCCGATGAACGCGGCGGCGATCGGCGCCGTGTCCATCCAGATCTTCGGGAACATCCCGTGGAGCGGGCGCATCCTGCTGGATGACGTCGTCATCGGCGGCGTCGAGCGGGGCACCGACTACAACCTGATCAACAGCGGCTTCATGACGCGCAGCGCCACGAAGTTCCAGCTGGACGGCCAGGACTTCTACTTCGCCGGCGCCAACATCGAGTACATGTTCAGCGTGTCCGACTCGGTCTGCGAGGAGCTGCTCGACGTCGCGACGAACATGCACCTGCAGGCGGTCCGGACCTGGGCCTTCCACGAGGGCAAGGAGTACAGCTTCCAGCCGGAGCGCGGCGTGTGGAACGAGCTCGCGTTCGAGCACCTGGACCGCATCGTGGCCATGACGGGCCATCGCGGCCTGCGGTTGCTGCTGGGCCTCTGCGACAACTGGGGCCACAACGGCGGCATGTTCCAGTACATGCACTGGGTGAGCGAGGAGCACCCGGAGTCCATGGACATGAGCCAGCCCCCGGGATCCATCCTGTACCACGACCAGTTCTACACGAACGCCTGGGCGCGGCAGTGGTACAGGGACTTCGTGACGAAGCTCCTGACGCGGACCAACACGATCACCGGCCGGGCGTACCGGAATGACCCGACGATCATCGCGTGGGAGATCGTGAACGAGCCCCGCTGCGAGTCCGACTACACCGGCCGCACGATCCACAACTGGCTGTGGACCATGAGCGACTACGTGCGCTCCGTGGACACCAACCACGTGCTGGGCGGCGGCGAGGAGGGCGGGTACGTCAAGACGTACAACCAGGCCAACCAGGTGCCGTGGGAGACGTTCCCGGACAACTACTACCACTACGCCCTCCACGGCGTGGGCGAGGACTACTGCACGGAGTGGGGCTGCGGCCGCGGGCACGGCGTGGACTTCGTGAGCGACCACAGCACCGAGCCGTCGTACGTCCAGTGGCAGGGCGGTACGTGGACGAACCCGGGGACGGTCTACGGCGAAGTGCGGCCGGGCGTGTCGAACATCAACTTCTCGACGTTCCGCATCTACGTGGACCAGAAGGAATACAACATCTGGCGGACGAACAGCTCCGGCTACGACCAGCGCGTCGAGTGGATCAACGACCACGAGTACGATGCGCACTACCTGATCGGCAAGCCGACGATCCTCGAGGAGTACGGCATTCACGCGATCGGCTGGATCTACAACGGGTCGTTCGGCCAGATCCAGCTGAAGCGCACGCCGCAGTACACGCTCCAGGACCGGGCCAACATCTTCCAGATGTACTACGACCTGGTCGACGAGCTGGACATCAACGGGACGTTCTTCTGGAACCTGGGCTACCAGGGGATGTGGGAAGATCCGTTCTACCTCTGCGAGAGCGTGGGCGCGTGGTACTGGGACGGCAGCACCGCGGCGTCGGGCATCAGCCTCTCGACCAACTACGTCATCCAGGGCGCGGGTTCGCTGAAGCTGTCGTACAACGTCGTGAACCCGGACAACAACAAGGCCATCTACAGCCTGAACACGAACGAGCAGTGGGTCGTTCGCGAGCGGGGCGGGGCGCCGACCGGCGTGAACCGGGTGAAGTTCTTCTGGAGCATCTACAACCCGGGCGGGAGCATCCAGGTCGCGCTGGCGCTGAAGGGCACGCCGAGCTGGACGTGGGCGGAGGCGCTCGAGCAGACGCTGACCACGGGCTGGAACCGGGTCATGTTCGACCTGAGCGCCGACTCGTGGGCCTGCGCCGCGGGCGGCTGGCAGCACAACTGGCACCTGCTGGACGTGAAAGACGCCAGCGGCACGAACGTGCTGGAGGACGTCCGCCAGGTCAGCCTGGTGTTCTACGGCCTGCCGACCGGCCAGGGCAGTCTCTACGTGGACAACGTGACCATCAAGCGCGACGACGGCTTCGTCATCTACGCCGACGATCCGGCCGTGCCGGTCATCCGGGCCCACGCCGACCGCATGGCGACCAAGGCCGTGATGGGCAACGTGCAATACAGCTTCGAAACGGACACCGAAGGGTGGTTCTTCGACAATGGAGGCGCCGGCGCATCGAACACCACAAGCAGCGCGCAGGCGTTCCACGGTCAGCGGTCTCTTGAGATCGGCATGAATCGGGCCGCCTGGCAGACCGTGGAGGCGTGTGCCGATGTCGATAACTACCCCATCGACCTCAAGAATAGCCCGATCCAGATACGGGTGTTCTGCCCGACCGGCGCGAGGGGCAGCCCGACCGATCCGAACCATATCTACCTGAAGGTCAAGGACACGTCCTGGAGGAGCTACATGATTGCTTCGGCGGACGTGACGGAGAATCAGTGGGTCACCTTCACCATCACGCCCTCGACGAACACACCGCCGGGCGGCTACATGGACGGCAGCTTCGATCCGGAGGTCATCCGGCGGATCTACGTGGTGTTCTCGTGTCAGTCGGCGGGCTACATCGGCCCGATCTACGTCGACGCCGTCAGCTACACCCCGAACCAGCGGCCCAACAACCCGCCCAGCGTGAACGCGGGCACCGACCGGGCGGTCACCTGGCCGGCCAGGGCGTCGCTCGACGGCACGGTCACGGATGACGGCGAGCCGAAGGGGCATTCGGTCACGGCCACGTGGAGTTACGTCAGCGGCCCCGGCGCGGTGACGTTCACGAACGCCGGCACCGTCGATACGGCGGCCGAGTTTGCGACGCCCGGCGTCTACGTGCTCCGGCTCAGCGCGAGCGACAGCCAGTATATGTCCTACGACGAGGTCACCGTCACGGTGAACCCGAACGGGAGCGCCGAGCGCGTCCAGTACAACTTCGAGACGGGGACGGAAGGGTGGGGGCCCGGCACGCGGACCACCGCGGCCTGGTACAACGGGGCGGCTTCGCTCCAGGTGGACGTCAGCGGTTCCGGCGCGAGCACGGCGGTCTACCCCGCGCAGACCAACCTGCAGGGTCAGGCCATCCGCATCAGGGTGTACTGCCCGGCGGGCGCCCGCGGAAGCGTCTCGAACCCGAACCGCCTCAACGTCTTCGTGAAGGACGGCGCGTGGGCGAATGAGTGGACGTATGCGTGGCCGGTCGTCGAGAACCAGTGGACCACGTACACGATCTGGCCCTCGACCACGACGCCGCTCGGCGGCTACAAGGATTCGACCTTCACCCCGACGACGATCCGCATGATCGGAGTCCAGTTCCAGAACTACTCGACGCCGTATGCCGGCCCGATCTACGTGGACTACGTGACGTTTTCGCAGTAACGAATCGGCAGGATCGACAGTCGCTTGGTTTCTTGGAGCCGCGGTCACTGACCGCGGCTCCACATTCCATCCAAAGCTTGGAAAGACGGCGCGGCCGCACCCGCTCACGGCCGGAAATGGTGGATCCGGTAGAACCCCTGGTCGCGCGTCATCGGGTCAATCACCGTCAGCACCGATCCCGTGGTGCACAGGTTGCTGACGGCAGTCCAGGCGTCGAACAGTGAATCGGCGGTCTCCACGCAGTACCACTGCCCGGAGACGGACGTGACGGTCAGTTCGACGGTGTTGCTGGGGCACCGGATGTTCGGATGCGTCCACCACGTCCACGGCGTCGCGTCGGGCGTGTTGCCGTAGCGGCCCAGGTCGACACGGCTCCCGTTGGGCGCCGGCTCGTTGGCATAGAAGGATTCGGGCCCGCCGGCGTCAATGCAGAGCGACTCGCAGAGCAGGCTGAAGTCGCCCGCGGCCTCGTCCGCGAACAGCGGGTTCGTGTTCATGTTCCCGAATCCCGCGCCGGGGTACGCGCTGTTGATGTCGGTGCAGTTCACCTCGAGGATCGCCCCGGGATCGTTCGTAATCGTGAGCGCGTTGTCCCACACGATCGAGTTGAGAATCCGGAGCTGCGTCATGCCCGTGGCGAGGATATTCGAGGCGTTGTTGTAGAACGTGCAGTTCTCCAGGAGCGTGTGCCCCGCGTCTTCGGTCCGGATGTCCCCGATGTTGCCGGAGAACAGCGCGTTGACGATCTTCAAGGTCGTCGTGTTGGCGGTCCCGCCCGCCGCGTTCCGAATCAGGCTTGAGGCCTGGTTGTCATGGAACAGCAGCTCCCGCGCGGGGAAGTACCTCTCGTTGGCGGCGTAGTAGAAGACCGTCCCGTTCGCCGTGTTGTTCGTGAACCGCCCGCGTTGGAACCAGCTCCACGGCGCGCTGATCCCGCCCTGAAGCTCGCGCTCGATGCTGAGCAGGCGGCCGTTCGACGCGTTGTTCGCGAAATCAACGTCCGAAAGGTAGATGCAGCGAACCGACGCGAGGGGGTTGCCGACGAAGAGCACATCGCTGTTGTCGCAGTTGCCCGAGAACTCCACGTTGCGCAGGCCCACGCTGCCGCCGTTCGTGACGCACATCGCCCGGCCCATCCCGTTGCTGCCCGTGTGGCGGAGGACGAAGTTCTCGATGAAGCCATTCCCGTCGAACGCCACCAGGTCGCCGGGGTCGTTGGTCAGGATCAGCACCGGCCGGTTCGTTTCCGACTCGCCCATCAACCGCACGCCCTCATCGAAGGAAGGCTCGGGCACCCGGATCCGCTCGCGGTACTCGCCGGGCGCCACGATCACGGCGGTCGTCACCGCGGCGGCCGCGTTGAGGCCCGCCTGAATCGTGGCGTAGTCGCCCGGAACGTGGACCGCGACCGACAGATCGCGGTAGTACGCGCCGATGTCCGCCCGCGTCCCGTCCGGGTCCGGCGGGCTCGTGGGATCGCCGGCATTGATGCACGTGGAGAGCAGCCCGGGGAGCCTCCAGCCGTTCACCACGAAATCGTTGCCCCAGATGGTCCTCTCGCCATACGTGTGATGCACGGGCACGAACGGCGTGGGGGATCCGTCCTTGTTCGTCGTGCTCGGCGCGATGCAGGTGTAGCTCACGGCCATGCCCGTGAGGTCGCCGGGGTCGCTGTAGTTGCCCATCGTGCCCGCCGTGAAGAGGCAGTTCTTCATCGAGCCTTCCAGCGGCGCCGGGAAGATCGGCTCCATGCCCATCCCGAGCTGGAAGGTGCAATTCACGAACCTCACGCACGGCCGGTTGGTCCCGTAGATCCGGCTCTGGAAGTCGCAGTACTGGAAATCGGCCGACAGCGGCATCAGGTCGGTGTGGTAGATCTCAATCGGCACCGACCCTCCTACCTCGTAGCAGAACGCGATCTGGTTCGTCGCAGTCCCCTGGGCCACGAGCTTTCCGCCCTGCTGGACGATGATCCTCCAGTCGCTGCCGTACGCGTAGTCGGTGTACAGGGACACGCCGGGCTCGAGCTGCAGCGTCAGCCCGTCGTTGACCACAAGGTGCGCGGCCAGGATGTACGCGCCCGCTGGAAGGATGTTCGTCGTGCCGCTGTGGATGAAATCCGTGTCCGACAGGATGTTCTTGTCGGTGACGATCAGCGTCATGTTCAGCCGCTTGATCTGGAAGTTGTTGGTCACGTCCCGGACGTCCCACGTCAGGTCATACGTGCCCTTGAGCAGATTGCTCACCTCGAGGAAGCTCACGGTCACGTCGGCCGTCCCGTTGCTTGCCAGGCAGGAGAACTGGTAGTGGTTGGAGAAGGCGCTGGAGGCGCTGATGTTCGTGATCACCCACGGGCAGGCGTTGAACGAGTTGACCCGGAAGACCGCGCTTTGCACGTAGTTGGTGCCGTCCTCGATGTTGTACGTCCTCGAGAAGGACGTCGGCGGGGGCACGGTGACACGCGCCTTGGCCATGAACTGGGTGCTGACCAGCCGGAAGCGCGGGTCGCCGACAAGCGTGTACTCGCTGTTGGCCCCGGCGGCCACCGCCATGTCGCCCACGCACGGGTCCGGCGCCGTTCCGTGCAGGAAGTAGGTCTCGAAGAAGGTCTCGTCGTACGAATTGGCATAGACGTCGTGGACGCTGCCGATGTACGCCGTGTTGCCGTAGCGGGCCCGCTGGTACACCTCGGCCGGGTGCTCGTTCCACGACAGGACCGCGCCGCTGCATCCGAAATTGAACCCGAACGGCTGCAGGTTGGTGTTGTTCGGCGTGTACCAGCCGTACGCCCATTGCGGGTAGAGGTAGTACCCGTGGCCCCGTGCCCACAGGATCGTGTGCGCATCCATGGCCGGGAACAGGAAGATCGGCTGCGCACTGTACAGGCTGCTGTCGGTGTCCACCTCCAGGTACGGGAGAAACAGGTTGGAATACTGGTTCAACGTGGGGCCGTACTCGTCCGCCCGCGGGATGAGCTGCACCCGGTCCTTTCCGTTGGGCACCGGGTTCGTGGACTTCGCGATGCAGTTGGCGATCTCCCCTTCCGTGTCCACGGAGAAGCGGCCGACGGGGATCTGCCCGCCGCTGTATGAGATGTCCGACGCCTCCCAGCAGCTCGTGATGACCTCGATGTCGCCGCCCAGGAGCACGTAGTCGCACCCGTTCGGGTAGAGGGTGTCCATGACGTAGGATCGGACGGACAAGAACGGCGGGTTCGTCGCCGGGTACAACGCGTAGATGTCCTCCAGCTTGTCGATCCGGGCGTGGTGGTTGGCATCGTAGGAATGGTAGGTCCTCAGCGGCTCGAAGTTGGTCGCCCAGGCGGTGGACGTGATGATGACGTAGTAGTTGGTCCCCGGCCCGCCCTTGCCCAACGGCCTGGGGGGCGCCCGGTACGCGTCGGCCGCGGTGCTGTTCACCACCATGCGCCGCACGATCTCCCGGTCTTCCGCCGAGTCCCGGACGCGGAAGACTCCCGCCTGGCCGTCGTCGGGCTCGAGGCGGATGCTCAGCTCCAGGTGCTGGCTGAGCTGCAGGGCGCCCCGGACGGGATTGTACTGGAACGGAGTGAAGCTCAACTCCAGGATCGCATACCCCCTGAAGTTCCGCGTGGTGAAGGCCACGGCCTCCGCGGGATAGTCCGCGTCCGACGAGTAGATCTGTGCATCCTCGCAGTTGTGCTCCCGCCACGCCTGCACCTGCGCCGGATCGGTCATGTCGTAGCCGTTGTACGGCTGGTTGATGAACGCCAGCGGCTTCGGCACGGCGAATGGGGTGATGTACCGGGATTGCGTAATGACCACGTCGCCGGCCCGGGTGGAAGGCGGCAGAAGTATCTGGCACGTCACGAAAGGCAGCGCCGGCGCGCCAAAACGGCGGCAGTCCGGTGAAGCGCCGTCCAGTTGCGGGGCGGGCCGCGTCTCCTGCCTGCCGAGCCGGATCACGGTCTGCTCAGCCAGCCCCGCGCGCCCCGCCCAGAAGGAGACGTGCATCGTGTTTGACGCCACGCTCTCGACGGATACGTCGGCGAAGGCACCCGCCAGCGGCAGGGCCAACGTGAGCGCGACGGCAAGACGGGGGCCTACAGCCTTCACGAACACCTATACATACCCGTCACACGCCGCGCTGTAAGGCCGCCTTCCTCCTTCGCCCTTCGGGCTCCGGCGGACAAGTCGGCCACCCCTCCCGCCTTTGCGCGAGGCTTCGGCGGGCGGTTCCGGGGGAGGGGTTATCCGTTATCAGTTATTGGTTATCAGTTCCGGGGCATCCGCCAACGAATAACGAATAACAAATAACGGACAACCAGTACCCCTCCGCCACTACCGCGCCCTCGGAATCTGCGGGAGATGGTCGAAGTGCTGGTCGCGGGAGAACAGCACCAGATCATGCTGGACCGTGAGGGCTGCGATCCAGATGTCGTTGGCGGGTATGGGCGTGCCCTGCGTTCGGAGCTGGAAGAAGACGCGTGCGTAGTGGTGCGTGGTCTCCTCGTCGGGGTAGAGGACCGTCACCCGGGGCCGGTTCAGGAACCGGATCAGCATGCTCTCGTTCCGGCGGCCCACGGTCCCGCACAGGAAACCGGCCCTCAGCTCCGCAAGCGTGACGAAGGGCAGGTAGATCCGCTCGGCCAGTTGGAACTGGTCCACGGCAGTCGGATCGTTGGCGCAGAAATCCATGTACCGGTTGGTATCGATCAGGATTCTCATTTCCACAGGCCCGGGTCCACGCGGTCCATTTCCTTGAGCGCCTTCTCCACCTTGGGGTCATCCACCCAGGTCCCGGCGAGGTCATCGAGGTCGTGGTAGCGGACCTCGTCGTCGGCCAAGCCCAACCCCTTCGCGAGAGCCCCAAGCGCGGTGTCGTTCAGGCTCGTCTTCTCCTTGTCGGCCTTCTCCCGCAGGACCATGTCCACGCGATCCGGCACCTGCCGGATCGTGTACTGGAGCTTCTGCTTCTTCTTCATGCCTACACTGTATGCATGCGGTGCCTACATGTCAAGCAGGCGGCAGGCGATTCTGGGGGAGGGGTTATCCGTTATCAGTTCCGGGATCCGCCAACGGATAACAAATAACGAATAACGAATAACGAATAACCTTACTTCTCCGCCATCTTCGTCCGGTACGCCCCCGCCTCCAGCTTCTTGAGCTGCCGGATCTGCTCCTCGGTGAGGAACGCGGGCTTGCCGACGATGGAGGCGGCGACGAAGGACTTGGCCGAATCCTCGGCGACCTGGCATCGGAAGAAGGCCTGCTTCATCGTCCTGCCGAGGCAGACCACGCCGTGATTCACCAGGAAGATCGTCTCGTGCTTCTTCGCGGCTTCGGCCACGGCGTCCGCCAGCTCCTGCGTCGAAGTCATCAGGTAGGGGACGGTCGTCACGCCGCCGAGGTCGTTGACCACCTCGGCGAACATCGGCTGGATGTCGATCCCCGCCGAGACGACCCCGCTGGCCCACGGCGAGTGCGTGTGGAAGACGGCGTGGATGTCCGGGCGCGCGCGGTAGATGGCCAGGTGCATGGGCAGTTCGGAGGTCGGCTTGAGCTTCCCGTCGACCCGGCGGCCCGAGGCGAGGTCGATACAGCAGATGTCCGTGCCTTTCAGCTCGGCCATCGCGAGGCCGCTGGGCTTGACCCAGATCAGCCGGCCGTCGCGGGCGCTGATGTTGCCGCCGGCGCCGGCGGTCAACCCGGCCCGGGCGATCTGCTTTCCGTAGCTCGCCAGCTCCTGGCGTACGACGGCCATCGCTAATCCTCCGCAGGCACTCTAGCCACGAAACACGCGGAAAGCACGAGCGTTTTTCCACTTTGCCCGGGGCACGTGAGTGCGGTAATCTGCCCAACGAGAGTTTGCGCGCACGTGTCATGACGGAGTCCGTCCGCAGTCCGAGCCGTGCCACCAGGGAGCGTGTTCGTTTCCAGACGCTGTTCGCGACCTCTGTATTGTCCGCATCGCTAGCCGGTCTCTGGGGGTGCGCCCGGTCCGCGAAGCCCGGCCTCGAGACGCTGATGGGCCGCTGGGTCAGGCCCGACGGCGGCTACATCGTCGAGATCAAGAACGTGGCCAAGGACGGCGCGATCGATGCCGCCTATTTCAACCCGGACCCGATCCATGTGGCCCGGGCCGAGGCGTTCCGGGAGGCCGGCGCCCTGAAGGTCTTCATCGAGCTCCGCGACGTGAACTACCCCGGCTCGACCTACACCCTGACGTACAACCCCGTGGCGGACCGGCTGGAAGGCATCTACTACCAGGCGGCCATAAAGCAGGATTTCGAAGTCTATTTCGAGAGGTCGAAGTGACCGTGGCGGAACAGTCGAAGAAGGCGGCCGAGCTCTACACGACGCTCGACAAGTACGACGCGCCCTTGATGATGGCGGACCGGGGACGGCGGCGGTTCCACGTCATGATCAAGCCGGTCGGCTGCAGCTGCAACCTGAACTGCACGTACTGCTTCTACCTCCACAAGGCGGACCTTCCCGGGGGGCCGGGCGTCGGCCGGATGTCCGACGATATCCTGGAGCGGTTCGTCCAGCAGTACATCGAGGGGGTGACGGCGGACGAGGTGGTATTTTCGTGGCAAGGGGGAGAGCCAACGCTCCTCGGGCTGGATTTCTTCCGCAAGGTCGTGGAGCTGGAGAAGAAACACGCCAAGCCCGGCCAGACGGTCCAGAACGACCTGCAGACCAACGGCACGCTGATCGACGAGGAGTGGTGCGAGTTCCTCAAGGAGAACCGGTTCCTGGTCGGCCTGAGCATCGACGGCCCGAAGAAGCTCCACGACCGCTATCGGGTCGCCAAGGACGGGAAGCCGACGTTCGACAGGGTCTTCCATTCAGCGAAGCTGCTCAAGCAGCATGGCGTTCCCTTCAACACGCTGACGTGCGTCCATCGGGAGAATGCCAAGCATCCGTTGGACGTGTACCGCTTCCTGCGCCGGGACATCGGCTCCACCTACATGCAGTTCATCCCGATCGTCGAATACAAGGGCTTCGAGCGCACGGCCCCGCAGAAGTGGAACTGGGACTCGATGCCGAGGGATGGCGATCCCGAGGCCCGGCCGGGCCATCCGAACTCGATCGTGACCGATTGGTCCGTCGACCCCGACGACTGGGGCTACTTCCTGAGCAAGACCTTCGACGAATGGCGGAGCCGGGATGTGGGCAAGGTGCTTGTGAACCACTTCGAGACGCTGGTGGCCCAGCACATGGGGCTGCCGTCGCAGCTCTGTATCTACGGCGAATTCTGCGGCAAAGGGGTGGCTGTGGAACAGGATGGAAGTGTCTATGCCTGCGATCATTACGTCTACCCGGAGTATCGCATCGGCAGGTTGAAGGACGGCCCGCTCGTCGACACAGTCCTTTCCCGGTCCCAGGTGAAGTTCGGGTACGCGAAGAACGAGACCCTGCTGGCGCAGTGCCGCCAGTGCCCGTTTCTGAAGGACTGCTGGGGGGAATGCCCGAAGAACCGGATCCTCCGCACGGCGGACGGCGAGCCAGGCTTGAATTATCTCTGCCGCGGGTTCAAACAGTATTTCGCCCACGCTATCCCCGCGGTGGAGCGGATCGTTGCGGATTTGCAGAAGCACCCCGTGGAAGCGCGCAGGAGGATGTGAGAGCTGGTAGTACGGTCAGGGGTACAACACAAGGAGGAGAGGAAAATGAGGATCGCTCAACCTGTCACGACGCCGAGTATCGTCGATGAGCTCGGCACCTCGAGGCGTCTGCTGAGAACGCTGGGCCTGGCGGGGGGCATCGCCCTCGCGGCCGGCGCCATGCCGGCGTGGGCGCAGCCTGCTGCGCCGGCGAGTTCCGAGAGGGGAAAGCCCAACATCCTCGTCATCATGGGCGACGACATCGGGCAGGCCAATATCAGTGTCTTCACCAAGGGCCTTATGGGCTACGAGACGCCGAACATCGATCGCCTCGCGAAGGAAGGCGTGCTGTTCACCGACTACTACGCGGAACAAAGCTGCACCGCCGGGCGGTCGTCCTTCATCACCGGCCAGTGCGTCTTCCGCACGGGCTTGAGCCGCGTGGGCGTGCCGGCCTCCCCCGTGGGGCTGCGCGCCGAGGACCCGACCATCGCCGAGCTGCTCAAGCCGCTGGGCTACGCGACCGGCAAGTTCGGCAAGAACCATCTTGGCGACCGCAACGAGCACCTGCCGACGGTCCACGGATTCGACGAGTTCTACGGCAACCTGTACCACCTCAATGCCGAGGAGGAGCCGGAGAACTACAACTATCCGCAGGAGCCGAAGTTCCGCATGATGTTCGGCCCGCGCGGGGTGCTCCGTTGCAAGGCCACCGACACGGACGACCCGACCTTGGACCCGCGCTTCGGCAAGATCGGCAAGCAGACCATCGAGGACACGGGGCCGCTGACCCGCAAGCGGATGGAGACGATCGACGACGAGACCTCGGCCGCGGCGATTGACTACATGAAGCGCCAGGTCAAGGCCGGCAAGCCGTTCTTCTGCTGGTACAACAGCACGCGCATGCACTTGCGCACCCACGTGCGGGCCGAGCACCGCAGCCCCAAGGGCGGGACGGCGCTGACCGAATACGCCGACGGGATGGTGGAGCACGATGGCACGGTAGGCTCGCTGTTGAAGACGCTGGACGACCTGGGCATCGCGGCCAACACGATCGTCATCTACACGACGGACAACGGCCCGCACGCCAACAGCTGGCCGGATGGCGCGACCACGCCGTTCCGCAGCGAGAAGAACACCGGGTGGGAGGGCGGATTCCGCGTGCCGTGCTTCATCCGCTGGCCCGGGCACATCCAGCCCGACCGGATCTCCAAGGGGGTCGTCAGCGGGCTGGACTGGCTGCCGACCCTGCTGGCGGCCGCAGGCGAGCCGGACATCTTGCAGAAGCTGCTCGCCGGTTACACGGCGGGCGACAAGACGTTCCGTGTCCATCTCGATGGCTACAACCAGCTGCCGTATCTCACCGGCCAGGCGTCGGAGAGCCCGCGCCGGGAGTTCTTCTATTTCAGCGACGACGGCGAGCTGCTGAACCTGCGGTTCGAGAACTGGAAGTTCGTCTTCGCGGAGCAGCGCTGCCCGGGCACGATGGCCGTCTGGGCCGAGCCCTTCACGATGCTTCGCCTGCCGAAGCTGTTCGACCTGCGGGCCGATCCGTACGAGCGTGCGGACGTGACGTCCAACACCTACTACGACTGGTACCTGGACCACATGTACTTCGCAATCCCGGCCTCGACGTATGTCATGAAGTTCATCGAGACGTTCAAGGAATTCCCGCCGCGCCAGAAGCCGCCGGGGTCGCGGATCGAAACAGCCCTCGAGCGGTTGCAGCAGGCCGCCAGCGGACGATAAGCGCAGGGAACGAAGGGGAGAAGTGAGGGGGAAATGTTGCGGAATCAGAATGACTCGCGGAACGGTGAGGGCCTACCGGCCCGGTCCGCGGATAGCAACGAAAGGAGAACAACATGAAGTGCAAAGGATCCTTGGCGATGTTCGTGGCGGGTGCGATCTGCGCGTGCGGCCTCCCCCTGGCGAAGGCCCAGGAGAAGCCGGCTCACAAGATCACGGCGCAGGAAGTCGCGGAGGCGCTGGCCGATCCCTCGGCGACGATCACCTACCTCAACGCGTCCTACCGGAAGTACACGGACGTCGGGCCGTGGGACGATGAGAACCAGGAGCTCCGGGTGAACGCCGCCGGCTTTCTGAAGCTGCCGGACGATTCCTCGCTGATGTACCGGGCGTTCCTGCCGCTGTACTGGACCGAATTCCCGGTCGACGACGACGGCATGGGCGACGCGCTGCTTTCCGCCTATTGGGTGCCCGGGAAAGGGAACCTTATTCTCGGCTACGGCGGCGCGCTGATCACTCCGACGGCTTCCGAAGACTACTACGGCACAGGCAAGTGGTCGGCGGGTCCGACGCTCGTGGCCGCCAAGAAGGTGCCGGGCAAGTACACGGTCGGAGGCTTGCTCACGCACGTCTGGTCTTTTGCGGGCAAGGACGATCGCGATGATGTCAACATGACCACCATCCAGCCGGTGGCGACCCTCTTCGTCAACAAGAAGGGCACGTCGGTCAGCCTGTCATCGGAAACCACGTACAACTGGGATGCGGACACGGATCCCTGGCAAGTGCCCGTGACGTTGGGAGTCGGGCAGATCCTTCCGCCGATTGGCAAGCAGTTCATCGGGATCGGCTTCGGCGCAACCTACTACGCGGAGAAACCCGAGTTTGTGCAGGAATGGGACGTGCGCGCCGTGCTGTCGGTCGTGTTTCCCTGATTCGAACACGCGCCCCGAGGCGGAGCGGTTCGTGGCGGATCAGCCCGGTGGGCCCGGCCTGGGAAAGGAGGCGTGAGGTGAAAGGGATCGCCCTGAAGGTGGTGTCCATCGGAGTCCTCGTGATGGTCGTGCTCGCGAACGTCGCGCGGGCGGCAGATCCCCTGCCGTCCTGGAACGACGGCGCGGCGAAGCAGGCGGTTCTCCAGTTCGTCGAGAAGACGACGACGGCTGGTTCGCCGGACTTCGTGCCGGCGCCCGACCGGATCGCCGTCTTCGATAACGACGGCACGCTGTGGGCCGAGAAGCCCATGCCCTTCCAGGCCTTCTTCGCGCTCGACCGGGTGAAGGCGCTCGCGCCCCGGCATCCGGAATGGCAGACCGAGGAGCCGTTCGCTTCGATCCTCAAAGGCGACGTGAAAGCCGCCCTGGCCGGCGGAGAACGTGCTGTCGGCCGGTTGATGATGGCGACCCATGCCGGCATGACGTCGGAAGAGTTCGAGAAGATCGCAAGCGACTGGATCGCGACGGCGAAGCATCCGAAGACGGGGCGGTTGCTCACCGAGATGGTCTACCAGCCCATGCTCGAACTGCTCGCCTGCCTGCGCGCGAACGGGTTCAAGACCTACATTGTCTCCGGCGGCGGCATTGAATTCATGCGCCCGTGGACGGAGAAGGTCTACGGGATCCCGCCCGAGCAGGTCATCGGCAGCAGCATCAAGATGAAGTACGAGCTGCGCGACGGCAAGCCGGTGCTCGTCCGTCTGCCCGAAGTCAACTTCGTGGATGACGGCCCGGGCAAGCCGGTCGGCATCCAGTTGCACATCGGCCGCCGACCGATCGCAGCGTTCGGCAACTCCGATGGCGACCTGCAGATGCTCCAGTGGACCGCCGCGGGCCCGGGCCCGCACCTCTGCCTGTACGTCCACCACACCGACGCCGAACGCGAGTGGGCCTACGACCGCGCCAGCGTCGGCGGCCTCGAGAAGGGGCTCGAGGAAGCGGAGGCCAAGGGCTGGACGGTGGTGGACATGAAAGCGGATTGGAACCGTGTGTTCCCGTTCGAGAAGGAGGAGTGAGGACATCCGGAGAGTGACGAGGGGCCAGGAACTCTCGACAAGGAGAGGTGCGGAATGAAAGCAGCAAGTAGGATCGGGTTGGCAGCCATGGCGGTGTGCGTGGCGATGCTGGCCGCGGCGGCGACGGCCGCCGACCAGGGATGGTCTCTTGAACTCAGGCCCTATATATGGTTCGTGAACATAGACGGGACCTTGAGCGTGGGGGACAAGGAGGCGGACTTCGAGGCGGACTTCAGCGACCTGATCGACAAGGTCGATCTCGCCGGCGAGTTGATGGCCATCGCCACCTATAACCGCTGGGTGCTGTTCGCGCAGGCGGACTATTTCTCCCTGAGCGACGAGTTCGAGAACGGGCCGGGCGGCGATCTGGAGGCCGACATGACGTACCTGACCGGCACGGCCGGATACCGCTTCGACGGCTTCGTGAAAGACTCCACGATGGATCTGCTTGCCGGCGTGCGGTATCTGCGGAGCGACACCGAGATCGAAGTCCACGGCGTGGGGGCGTCCGACAAGACCTCCGAGGCCACGGACGCGATCGTGATGTTGCGGAGCAGTTTCCCCCTTTCGGAGAAACTGAGCCTCGGCCTCTCGATGTCCATCGGCACGGGCGATTCCGACCTGGTGTGGGAACTCCAGCCTGACTTGGCGTACCAGTTCAGCGAGCGGGTTGCCGGGCATGTCGGCTATCGGCGCCTCGAGTATGAGTTCGAGGAGGACGATGCCGAGCTCGACGTGGGCTTCCAGGGATTCATGATCGGCGTGGGCGTGACGCTGTAGGCGCTGCAAAACGGGCCGCGGTCGCTGGTGTAGGGGCGCTTGTGCTTGCCCGCCGCAGGCGGGCCAAGCGCCCTCTGCGCTTCGCAGAAGCGCAACCAGGACCTCTGCCACAACAGCCTTCAATTTGCCGGGCGGTTTGGGTAGGATAGGGGCGGGATGAACAAGGCCGAGCCAAAGGCCCACATGGACCTCCTGATGAACGGGACGGTCGGAGCCGTTCTGGATCCCCTGGGGTTGAAACAGAAGCAGGGCTGCACCATCTGGCTCGACGACCGGAAATGGTGGGTCGGCGTCGTCGAGTTCCAGCCGAGCTCGTGGCCCAAGGGCGTGCACCTCAACGTCGGCTGTATGTGGCTCTTCTTCCCGCAGGCGTCGGTGGCCCTGCACGAGGGGTACCGGCACTTCCGGTACGCGCCGCACCGGGACGACAAGCAATTCGAGTCCGCCGCCAAGACGCTGTGCTTCGAGGCCGCCGACAAGGTCAGGGAATTCCGCAAGAAATTTGCCACGCTCGCGGGCACCCGCGATTACCTGGTGGCCCGCATTGACCCGAAGCACGCGTTGTCCCTGTACTTCACCGGCATCGCGTGCGGCCTCACCGGGATGGGCCGGGACGCCGACCGCCTGCTGGGGATGATCGAGTCGGGCAGCTGGACGAAGGACTGGGAGAAACTCCTGAAGAAGCGGGCGCAGGAGCTCCGGCCGAAGGCGAACGATAAGAAGGCCTTCCAGAACGCCGTGGTCGGGATCGTCAACAGCGGGCGCTCGGCCCTCCAGCTTGGAAGGCTGGATAATCCCTTTGCCGAGTAGGGGACCTGTCCGCCGTGGCCGGGACCATCCAAACAAGCCCTAACGTGAAGAGCAGGCTCCGCCGCATTCTGACCGGGATCTTCGTGTCCTGCCTCGCCCTGCTCGCCCTCGAGCTGGTCTTGCGAGGGCTGGCCGCACTGTCCCCCGGGATCAACCTGATCGTGACGCCGCCGGGCCAGCAGATCCCGCGCACCGTCCCCGACGCCCGGCTCGGCTACAGGCCGTATCCGGGGTATCCGGGCCACGACCAGTTCGGGTTCCGCAACCGCACCGTGCCGGCGCAGGCCCGCGTCGTCGCGCTGGGCGATTCGCAGACCTACGGCACGAGCGTGTCGCTGGACGAGGCGTGGCCGAAACAGCTGGAACTGCTCGCCGGATCGCCCGTCTACAACATGGCTTTCGGGGGCTACGGTCCCGTTCACAGCCTCATGCTCTGGGACGACGTGAAGCTTCTGCGGCCGGCGACCGTCATCGAGGCCTTCTACCCCGGCAACGACCTCCACGACGCTTTCGTGGCCGTGTATGACCGGGGTGCCTGGGACGATCTCGAAAGCCCTGATCGGAAGGTCGTCCGCACGATCAGGTCGCTGGAGGCGGTCGAGCCGCTGGCCAGGAGCGTGTCCCGCCTTTTCAGGAAGGGGTGGGGCGATATCGTGTCCGACGCGCCGGAGCCGTCGCCCAGGCATTTCCTGGCGGAGCACTCGCGGCTGTGCCACCTGCTGGTGCGCGCGTGGGACGAACTCGTGCGCGGCGCGGCCCCGCGCGGGGACTTGTCCCGGCGAAGCTGCGCGAAGCCGGATGTTGAGGTCGCGTGGAAGGATGGCCAGGACCTGGCTCGCGCGCACCCCGAGTACTACGAGGCCTTCAGCAACGCGCAGGCCAGGACGGTGTTCACTCCGCGGTTCCGGCTGGCCGCGCTCGACCTGCGCGAGCCGCGGATCCGGGAGGGGCTCCGGATATCCCTCGAAGCCATGCGCCGGATGCACGGCCGGGCCGCCTGGGAGGGCATCCGGTTCGTCGTCCTGCTGATTCCTACCAAGGAGCTGGTCTTTCGCGACGTGGTTGAACGGCCTTCGGCGGAATACCGTGCGGTGGTGGCCAACGAGGAGGCCGTCCGGAAGCAGACCATGGACTACCTGCGCAAGCATCGGATCGAGTATGTGGATGCCCTGCCGGCGTTGCGCCGGGAGCTGGCCTCAGGAAAACAGCCGTACCCCGTGTCGCGGGACGGACATCCCAACGCCTGGGGCCACGCCGTCCTCGCCGCCGCTGTTCACGCCCAGCTCGCCGGGTCCCCGTAGGGGATCGTCCTCGCTCTCGTACTCGTGCTCGTTCTCGGAATCCCGAGAACGACCACGAGCACGATCAACCATTAGCCATTCCGCAGAGAATTAACCGCGGATTACGCGGATAGCGCGGATCGGGAAGGAATACGGGTACTCGGAGAGGGTGTCCGGACCGTTGGTCGGTGCACCCACACCCCATCAGCGAGATCCGCGAAATCCGCGGTTCTCCCAGTGATTGGAAAACTGGCGCCTCGGCCCTGCCAGGGCGCGGGCGGAGCGGGCTATTCCAGGAGCTTATTGGCCGTGATGGAGAACCGTTCGAAGCGGGCGGTGCCGGCATTGTAGGTGAAGGTTCCCTGCCAGATGCCCACTTGGAGGGGAAGCCCGTGGAGGTCCGCCCGGTTGACGGTCCCCATCAGGCTCCAACTGTTGGACGCGTACTGCTTTCTCCTGAGGTAGAACGTGTCTCCGGCCCGCTCCAGCTGCAGGAAACGGTACAGGCCGTACGAGTTGATGTTCTGCGTCACGCCGTTGTTGACGATGCGCTGGGCGTTGAACCCGCCGGCCGTGTAATACCTGTTGGCGACGTAGTCCTCGCCGTCGCCGGCCGCATTGTCGTCGCTGCCGGTAGTGGGAACACGGGCGATGATGCCCATGTCGTTGTGATAGAGGAAGTCCGCGGACGCGATCTCGAGCTCGGCCACGAAATCACCCTCGGCCTTGACGTACAGCATGAAGCCGTCGTCGTTGGCGTGCTCCCAATCGCCCAGCGCCGAGCGGACGGTGAACTGGCCCTGGACGAAGAGGGATGCGTTCGCCTCATAGAGAACTCCGTTCTGGATGTAGTCCGTGCCGCTGTTGAACAGCATCCCCGCCCACATGGTCCCGGCGACCCCGGCGGCCTTGTAGTCGTGCGGAACGTCGAACTCGTCGGTCAGGGTCTCCTGCGCCGGCGGATCGCCGTAGATCGTGGTGGGCCTGTAAACCAGGCGCCCGATCTTGTTGCCGAGGTAGTCCGTGTACCACACGACATCGCGGGTCTTATCGACCGCCACATCGAGAGGGCCGCCGCCGGCACTGGGTATCCTGAATTCCCTGATCGTTCCCGTGCGCAGGTCGAGGACGCCGATCGCTCCGGCCAGGTGCTCCGCAAACCAGATCCGCCCCCAGCGATCCGCAGCCATCATCCCGGGCGCGGCGTTGGGTGTGGGCGTGTCGTAGTAGTCCATCTCTCCCGTCCGCGGGTCATAGGACGCGATCTGCGATCGGTCCTGAAGGGCGAACCAGATCCTGCCGACGGCCGCCATGGTAAACCGGATGACCGCATAGTTGAGCGGCAGGTTGATCACGCCGAAGCCCTGCGATGTGCCGGGCTTGGCCCGGGTGGGGTCGAAACTGAGCAGGCGGGGGCCCCCTTCGCCCAGCGGGATCCAGAAGAACCCCTCCTCGTCCTCCGTGAGGCCGTCGCAATTTCCATACTCGGGGTAGTTGAAACGCTCGATCCCGTTGCTGGTTACCTGGCAGAGCTTGCCGGCATTCCATCCGTTGAACCAGAGGGTACCTGCCGGATCCAGTGCGCACTTCACAGCCGAGGCGCCGGACAGACCGGTGGAGATTTCCTGGACTTGGGCGGCGCCGGGTCTGAGGACGCCGTAGGCACCGTCGCCGTATTGGTCCAGCATGACGTAAACGGACCCGTCGCGCGGACTGCAGACGATGTCGCGCGGGGGTCGCGTCACGGGGTATTCCTCGAACCGCCTGTCGCGCTTCGGCTTCTTGTCGCGGCCGTTCTTCGAGTCCTTGTCCTGAGCCTTCTTGCTGGGATCGAAGCAGGCGATCTTCCGGCCGCTGAACTCGCTGAACCAGGCGCGCCCCTCGGCGTCCACGTCGATCGCCCACGGCTTGCTGTTGGGGGTGGGGACGACGAACTCCTCGATGGTGTAGTCGGCCGGGTCCTCTGCCGCCGCGGGGGCGGGGGGCAGGGCGACAGCCAGGAGCAGTCCGGCGGTCAGGCAGATCCAGCGGCGCGGTTCGGCGTTGTTCATGTTCGGTACCTCCCTGGTTGCCGGCGCCTCGCACCTGGCGCGTGCACTCCTCGCTCGGCGCAGATAATTGATATACTTTATCAATTCCTTTGTCGAGCAAATTCGGAGGCAGGAATTGACCGCGGATTACGGATGGCGCGGATGCCGACTGAACGCAAAGACGCAAAGGGAGACGGAAGGGCACCGGGCAACCACGAAACACTCGAAATACACGAAGCGGACCAGAAGGGGGAACGAAGAGGGCCTCAACCATCAAGCACTTGTCCTCCGACTTGTGCCGCCGTAGCCTTGGCGAAGGCGCAAGCCTCTGGCGAAGGAGGATTCCGCAGAGAATCGACCGCGGATTACCCCGAACCGCGCCGTAGGCTCTGGTTCGGGGTAATCCGCGGTCAAGACTCAGTTCCGGTTCACGGCCTGCCCTGAACTGAGCTTTGCTCTAGTTCAGGGGTTCTGATTCGGGGCCTGCCGTGAACCCATGCCCTGAACCGAGCTTCGCTCTAGTTCAGGGGTGCTCAGCTCTGGTTCACGGGCTGCGCTCCGACCATC
>JAZDKK010000028.1:0-32790 GCA_043803015.1 Verrucomicrobiota bacterium | reverse complement strand
TGCAATTCCCGCAACCGGAACCGCTTATTGCATGAGCGTCGTTGACGCTCATGCAATAAGCGGGCTAGCTTTCTGGAGCCGGTTTATCAAGATAGGGGCAAACGGCGGCGTGCGAGGAGCTTCCATGAATATCGGCGTGGTCGGCTGCGGGAACATCAGCGACGTGTACTTCCAGAACTGCAAGCGGTTCGACGCCCTTCGGGTCGTTTCCTGCTCGGATCTCGATCCCGCGAGGGCGAGATCCAAGGCGGAGCAGCACGGCGTGCCGCGGCAGGGCACGACCGAGGAACTCCTGGCCGATCCCGGCGTCGAGCTGGTGATCAACCTCACCCGTCCGCCGACGCACCACGAGATCAACCTGCGCGCCCTCGAGGCGGGCAAGCATGTTTACAGCGAGAAACCGCTCGCGGTCCGGCGCGACGAAGGGCAGAAGCTCCTCGAGGCGGCGCGGGCGTCGCGCCTTCGCCTGGGCTGTGCGCCGGACACGTTCCTGGGCGCGGCGCTCCAGACGTCGCGGCGGGTCATCGACGCGGGGCTGATCGGCACGCCGGTGGGAGCAACGGCCTGCATGGCCTATCCCGGCCACGAGAGCTGGCACCCCGACCCGGAGTTCTTTTACCAGCCCGGCGGCGGGCCGCTCTTTGACATGGGGCCCTACTACCTGACGGCGCTGGTGCACCTGCTGGGCCCCGTGCGCCGCGTCACCAGCGTCACGGGGAAGGCGTACGCGGAGCGCGTCATCGGGAGCGGCCCGCGCCAGGGGACGCGGTTCCCGGTGAACGTTCCGACGCACGTTGCCGGCGCGATGGAATTCGGGAACGGCGCCGTGGCGACCCTGGTCATGAGCTTCGACGTCTGGCACCACCACCTGCCGACCCTCGAGGTCTACGGCACGGAGGGGAGCCTAAGCCTGCCCGATCCCAACCATTTCGGTGGCACGGTGTGCCTGCGCAAGGCGCGCGCGAAGACGTGGCGCGAGGTGGCCTGCTCCCACGGCTACGAGGAGAACAGCCGCGGGGTGGGGGCGGCGGACCTGGTCCACGCGGTGGCGGAGGAACGGCCGCACCGGGCCAGCGGCGAGCTGGCGTTCCACGTGCTCGACGTCATGCAGGCTTTTCACGAGGCGTCGGACTTGGGCCGGGCCATCGAGGTGGCGAGCCGCTGCGACCGGCCGGAGCCGATGAGGCCCGGGTTGAAGTTTGGAGAGTTATAGCATGCCGTTCTGGCGAACGGCCGCTACACCGCGGGTGCGGGGATGGGGGCCGAACACTAGCCCTGCGCGTTCCAGCAGTACGTGCAGACCTTGTCTGCGGGCAGGCCGATGGCGGCGACCAGGTCTTCGAGCTTCTGGTACTTGAGCGTCGTGAGGGCGAGCCGTTTTCGCACCGCCTCGACCATGGCGCAGTACTTCGGCGATCCGTGCGTCGCGTACCCCTCGCGGTCCTTCACGTCGTCGCCCTCCAGCTCGTGGATGGCCCTCCGGCCCGCGAGGTCGAGCTCGGACTTGGACCGCGAGAAATTCAGGAACTTGCAGCCGTAAAGCAGGGGCGGGCAGGCCGGGCGCATGTGCACCTCGCTCGCGCCGGCCACGAAGAGCCGGTGGATCGTGTCCTTGAGCTGGGTGCCGCGGACGATGGAGTCCTCGCAGAACAACATGCGCTTGCCGTCGATCAGCTCCCGGATCGGGATGAGCTTCATCCGCGCCACCAGGTCCCGTATGGCCTGGTCCTGCGGCATGAAGCTGCGCGGCCAAGTCGGCGTGTACTTGACGAAGGGCCGCTGGTAGGGGACGCGCGACTCCATCGAGTAGCCGAGGGCGTGGCCGGTCCCGGAATCCGGAATGCCCGCGACGAGGTCCACCTTCACGTCGTCGTTCCGGGCCAGCGCCGCGCCGCAGCGGTACCTGACCTGCTCCACGTTGATGCCCTCGTAGGAGGAAGCCGGGAACCCGTAGTAGACCCACAGGAAGGCGCAGATGCGCATCTTGTCGCCGGGCTTCTTCAGCTGCTCCACCCCATTCTCGGTCATGAGGACGATCTCGCCGGGCCCGAGGTAGCGCGTGACCTCGTAGCCCAGGTTCGGGAAGGAGCAGGTCTCCAGGGCCGCCGCGAAGGCCCCCTCCTTCTGTCCGAGCGCGATGGGCGTCCTGCCGACGCGGTCGCGCGCGGCGTAGATGCCGCGCTCCGTGAGCAGCAGGAGGGAGCACGAGCCCTCGATCACCTCCTGGGCGCGCCGGATGCCGTCTTCGAAAGACGCTTCCTGGTTGATCAGCGTGGCGATGAGCTCGGTGGGGTTGATCTCGTTTCCCGTCATCTCGGAGAAGTGCGTGGTCCGCTTGCCGAACGCCCGGCGCGTGAGCTCCTCGATGTTCTTGACGACGCCGACGGTGACGATGGCGTAGGTGCCGAGGTGCGAGCCGATGATCAGGGGCTGGTCCTCGTAATCGCTGATGACGCCGATGCCCATCCTCCCGTGCATGCGGGTGATGTCGACTTCGAACTTGGACCGGAACTGGCTGTTGGTGATGTCGTGGATGAAGCGGGTGAACCCCTGGGCGTTCCGGGCGGCCAGGCCGCCGCGCCGCGTCCCCAGGTGCGAATGGTAGTCCGTGCCGTAGAAGAGGTCGCTGATGCAATCTTGCTTTGACACCACGCCGAAAAAGCCGCCCATCTCGTTCTCCTTCCGGAATTCGCGCAGGGTTGTACGGTGGAACGACTGCGCATTATAGAGAAATGGTCGGGGGGTGCAAGACCAACGGTAGAAGCCGCTCGGGCACGGCTTGTTACGAGGGCGGGGCGGGCGGCTCCTCCGGCAGCTCCTTGAAGTGGCCCTTCTGCCTCAACACCAGCTCCCACAGCTTGGCGTACTTCACGGCCACACCGAACGAGCAAACGAGGGCGATGACCAGGCCGTGCGCCCCGTCCAGGAATCCGCCGCGGAGGACGTAGCCCTTGACAAAGCGGAACGCAGGCCGCACGAAAAGGTCGACCCAGCGGAAAGGCTCCTCCTGCACGAATTTCTGCTGGGCCGTGATGGTGGAGAAGCGATTCAACGTCTCCAGGTGGTCCTGGATGCCGTCGTAGGTGTAGTGCCACACCGGGTTCTTCAGCCTCTTCACGGGGCCGGTGACGACGACCCGGTCATGGGGCTCCATGCCCTCGGTCCGCCCGTACGCTTTTTTGAACAGGCGGAGCTTCACGTCGGGGTACCACTCGCCGTGGCGGATCCACTTGCCCAGGAAATAGACCAGGCGGGGGAACTCGTAGGCCACGTGCTCGCCCGCGCCGCGCTCGAACTCGGCGAGGATCTCGTCCCGGAGGGCGGGGGAGACCTCTTCGTCCGAGTCCAGGAACAGGATCCAGGGGTACTGGGACATCTCCCGCACCAGGTTCCGCTGGCCCACGTAGCCGAGCCATTCGTGCTGGTAGACGCGCTCGGTGAACTCCCGGGCGATCTCCGGCGTCCGGTCCGTGCTGAAGCTGTCCACCACGATGATCTCGTCGCACCAGGTCAGGCTTCGCAGGCACCGCCGGATCTTTCGCTCCTCGTTGTAGGCAATGACGCAGGCGGAGATTTTTTCTCGCATGACCGTTTCCTCTCGAAGGGCGAGGGATGCTCCTAGGAAGCGCCGCCCCTGGCGACGGCTCGCGGCGGCTGGTTGGTGCCCGGGCCGGCCACAGTCGTCCGCGGGGCCCGCTCCAGGAGCGTCTTGGGCCGGGCGTCCTGGTCCTGCATCCGGCCGTGGTAGAACACGCGCACGACGTAGCCGTAGAAACGGTCCTGGCGCCCGAGCTGGGCCTCGCGGGTCCGGAAGTCCTTGGGGACGAGGTACGTCGCGCTCACCACCTTCTGTTCGTTCGGCGCCCATTTCCCGTCCGGCTTGAGCGGTTCCCTGGGCGCCACGGCCCGCGTGGAATGGACCACGCGCGTCTTGGCATCCTCGTCGAAGAACGAGACCTCGATGCGTACGGCGTCCGCTTCGATGGCCTGCTCGGGCAGCCCGGTCGCCAGCGCGATGTTCAGGATCCGCATCTCGTCGTACGTGTCGGTGACGGGGAACTTCTGCTGCTCCACCGAGGCGATCCGGACGTGCCGCAGGCCGGTCGCCTTGGCCTGGCTCAGGCGGAGGCGCTCGGACACCGCGCGCACATAGAGCGGCGTGCCCTGGCTGCGCCGGATGATCTGGGACCACTGCTCAATGGCTTCGTCCAGCATGCCGCGCTGCTCGAACAACTTCGCACGCTGCTCGTAGGCCGGGGCGTAGCCGGGGTCGACGATCTGGACGCTTTCCAGGAGCTGGTCGGCGGCCAGCAGGTTGTTGGCCGATACGTCCCGGGCGGAAGCCTCCATCATGCCCTCGATCTTCTGCCGCAGCGCCATCTTGGTCGCAGCGTCCTGCTCCGTTGCCGCGGCGGCGGTCGCCGAGGTCGCCGGCTGCTGCACCGCCAGCCCCCGCACGCTCTCGCGGATATCGGCCAGGTCCTCCCGCATGCGCCGGATCTCCTCGGTGACGGGCGACGCCGTTTCCGAGACTGCCCCGGTCGCGACGGTCACCCTGGCGGTCGGCGCCGCCTTCTTTCCCGTGTGCTTTGCGGCGGCGACCGCAGGGGGTTGGGACGTCGCGGCCTGGAGCGCGCGCGGCGGGGGTATCCTCGTGAACCTTCGCCAGATCACCACGGTGGCGACGAAGGACACGAGCAGGAAAAGGCCGATCACCGTCGCGAGGGAAGCCAGGTCTCTCCTTCGAACCGCGCGGGCGGTCTCCTCGGTGATTTCGGCTTGCACCAGCGCCTGGACCAGGAAACGCGTTCTTCCCAATTCGATGACATCGCCGTGTTTCAGCCGCGTCTCATGCACTTCGCGGTTGTTCACAAGGACCTTGTTCATCGAACCCAGATCGCGGATGAACAGGCCGTCGGTCTTGTGCTCCAGGATCGCGTGCTTGCGGGCCACCTCGTCGTCCTGGAGGCGGATGGAGCAGTCGGGGTCCCCGCCGAGGGTCATGGGAGCCGTCTCGACCGTGGTCTGCTGGCCTTTCGACGGTCCCGTGAGGAGTATGAGCCTGTACATCATAGCCGGATTAGTCTCGTCAAGTCAGGTGTACCCCGCAAGGAGAATGTTGACCATGAGGGAAGGGGAGGCAGGAACGGGCCGGAAGGAAAGCCCCTGGCGCGGCATCGGCAGCAGGAACATCGCGCAGGCCGGACGGCGCTGCGCCTAGAAACGGCCTTCCTTCCACAGGGTGATCGCGCGCGACAGGAGCATGTTCGTCCAGATCCTGTCCTCTTGTTCCTTGGTCTCCTTGCGTTTATCCCTGGATGACACCGGCGTGCCCTCTTTCGAGTCGAGGGCAGCCTTGTTCTCTCCCGGCGCTTTCTCCGAGACGGCCTTGTCGGGCGGCCGCCGGGGCGTGCCGGCTTCCCGGTCGTCGCCCTGCCTGTACTCTCCTGCCGTCCGCCACTCCTCCTCATTCCTGGCCATGAGGTCCAGGAGTTCCCTCCCGCGCCGGGAGATCCAGTACGAAACCCAGACCTGCTTCTTGGGGTCGTTCACGACATCCCAGACGGGCCGGGGCCCGATGTCCAGCCACATGGGTTCGCCGTTGTACTTGGGGCCGAACCCCGTGACCACCACGTTCACGTGTTCGTTGCCCTGCACGTCGTGCTCCGTGACGCTGACGTCGTAGCTGGCGAGCTGGCCGCTGTCGTCTTCCATCACCAGTTCGCCCCGGTTGTCGCCGCCGAGCAGGATATGAAGGTAGTAGTCCTGCATGACCCCGAGCCCCAGGAACGCCAGGGACACATCGGTCCCGTACTCGCTGCGCATCGCCGAGCAGCTCGTGAGCGGAAGATAAAGCTGGGCGTTGTCGCATTCCTTGATCCAGCCGGTGCCGTCCTTGTACCGGACGGCCTGGTTCATCCCGGAAAGCACCTGCGTCCGCTCCACGCGCCCGCTCTGGCGCTTGGCCGAGAACAGGCTGAGGCTGGGCGTGCAGACGCCGTTCTTCAGCATCTGGTTGGGGAAGAACAGGACGAAATCCATGGCCACCACGGGATCGGCGAACTTCTTGCCGGGCGACGGGCTCGTCCTGAGCTTCCCGGCGATCAGCGGGATCCTCATGCCCAGCTCCTGCAGGGTGATCGACAGGATGTCTTTCTTCGGAGGAGGGGTGCCGGGCGGGGTGTAAGCGATCGGTTCCTCGTCGCGGGTGGACACTCCGAGATCGGTGAAGAACTGCCTGAGGAACGGCGGCCACTCCCTCGGCGCCAGGCCCTCGACGGCCTCGTACGTGCGCAGGGATCTCTGCAGCAGGTAGGCCTCGGTTTGGAACGGCTTCTTCGGGCGAAGCTCGATGATGAGGCCCGAGCTGTCCTCCGTCAGGTACACGAAGTGAGTCTTGGGGGATACGATCACCGATTCGATCATCCCAAAGCCCTCGGCCATCACCTCGGACGATCCGGTCTGCGGGTCGATCCGCAGCAGGCGGCCTCCGCCGCCCTTGTCCGGCGGCGAAGATTCCTGCGCCGCCAGGATGGAGCCGTCCGGGAGAACACATACCCCCTCCACGCTCGGCAGAACGCTGGTGACGGTGTTGATGGGCAACCGGCGGACCGTGTCCCACCACGATACGCTCCCGGTGAAGGTTTCTTCCCCGACGACGAGGATGTCCTCGTCCCGCGACAGGGCGATCGACGAGAAACTGGCGAAGGGACTGTAGTCGATCACCGACCAGTTGCCGACGTCGTCGCGGATCAGGACGGTTCCGTAGAAGAGCCCGGGCCCCGCCTCCGCGGCCGAGCCCGCGAGGAACAGCCGCCCGTCCTCGGCGACCACCACGCTTTCCCAGGCATACGGCTGGTCGAGCCAGGGAATCGGGATGGCGCGGGCGTCGCTGAACTGCCCCTCCTCGTCCGGGATGAACTCCAGCAGGCGGCCCCTCGGCGTGTCCTCGGTCACGAACAGCAGACCGCCCTTCGAGAAGGCAAGGCCCTCCGGGCTCTCGAGCTTGGGGCTCAACCAGTGCGCTCGAGGCGCTGTGTCCGTCACGGCCCACTCGGGCAGGCTGTCGATCACCTCCCAATTCCGCGCGAGCGCCGGGACCGCCTTTCCCTTGCGTATGACGGAAATGCGGCCGGCGGCTTCTTCGGAAACGTAGAGTTCACCGGTCAGGGGATGGATGGCCAGCCCGTCCGGCGATTCCAGGCCGGCGGCGGCGACATAGGCCTCAAACTGCCCCGTGATCCGATCGAGGCGGTCGCCGACCGACACATCCTCCGCAAGGCCGGACGTCGAAATCAGGCAGAAGATACATAACACTGCCGCGCTGCAAAGGGCGTGGCCGCGCGAAGCGCGTGCACGAGCAGGATGTGGCGATAGAGACATCTACGCAGCCGCCCCCCATACTGATTAGTACGCCCGGAATCCCGCGTCGTCAAATGACGGAGCCGGTCCGGGCAGAACAAGGGGCGGTAGGGCGTCAAGGATTTCCCGACACAGAGCGGCGCGAGGGAAAGCCCGGCAGGCAACAAACGTTTTTTCCGCCGTGCGCCGGATCACACGCGCTTGCGGGTCCATCGGCCCGTCTCGAACCACGCCGCCACGAGCAACCCGTTGGCGGTCATCGCCGCGGCGATGCCCCACCAGATGCCTTGCGTGGCAGGCTGCCAGATATGCGCCAACAGGATGGCCAGCGGCACCTGCAGGCCCCACAGCGTCAGGATGGTGATGATCATCGGGGCCATGCTGTCCCCGGCGCCGTTGAGCGCACGCCCCAGGATGATGCCGAACGCGGCGAAGACGTAGAAGGGGGAGACGGTCACCAGGTACTGGGAGCCGATCCGGACCACGTCGGGGTGCGCGTTGAAGATACGGATCAGCGCGGGCGCGACGGCCATCATGATCCCCGCGCCGACGGCCATGAGGGCGACGTCCAGCAGGGTGGCCAGCCAGGCCGCGCGGCGGGCCCGGTCGGGCTTGGCCGCGCCCAGGTTCTGGCCGACCATGGTGGCCGCCGCCCCGCCGAGCGCGAAGGCGGGCATCAGCATGATCATGTGGAAACGGAGCCCCACGCCGTAGGCGGCCACCGCCGCCACGCCGCAGCCGGCCACGACGCGCATCAGCACGGCGCTCATCAGGCTGCGCGAGAGCATCTGGCCGGAGCCCGGCAGGCCGATCCGGAGGATCCGCCACGACAGCACGGGGTGTGGCTTCCACTGGCGGAGGCGCGTGTGCAGGTGCGACCGCCCGCTGAAGAGGATGAACAGCGCGACGGACGCCGCGGCCGCCTGGGAGAGGACGGTCGCCCAGGCTGCCCCTTTCACGCCCAGCCGCGGGAAGGGCCCGAGCCCGAAGATGAACAGCGGGTCCAGCACGATGTTCAGCACGTTCGCGACCGCCATCACGTACATCGGCGTCACGGTGTCGCCCGCCCCCTGGAGCGCGGCGTTCCCGATGAACAGCACGAACACGGTGAAGCTGCCAAGCAGGGAGATCCTGAGATAGGCCTCGCCATCCGAGAGGATCTCCGGCGCGGCCCCGAGGATCTGGAAGAGGTGGGGGGAGAAGAACCATCCGGCCACGCCCGAGATGCTGCCCACCACGAACCCCAGCATCAGCGACTGGCTCGCGGCCTCGCTGGCTTCCTCGGGCCGGCCCGCGCCCATCGCGCGCGCCACGAGCGCCACGGTGCCCGTCGAGAGCCCCAGGAGCATCGGGAACAGCACCATCAGGATCGTGCCGCTCATCGCCACGGCGGCCACGGCGGCGGCCCCGAGGCTGCCGACCCAGAAGAGATCGATCAGGCTCTGCGCATTCTGCAGGATGCCGCTGACCAGCATGGGGACGGCGAGCTGGACGACCGCCCTCGGAATGCTTCCCTCGGTGATCCACTCGCTCTTCCTTGGACTTGGCGGAGGCATGAGCAAAACGACTATACAACGGTCCGGCGCAAACGCCACCCCTTCCCGTGCCTTGCGCCGCGGCGAGCGGATCGCTACCCTTGGCCGCCGATGAATGATCCGTCCAAGGCAGGGCCTAAAGCTCTCCTGGCCCGCGCGCTGCGGCGCGCGGGCCGGGCCGTCGTCATCGTGTCGGCGGTGGCGTTCATCCTGCAGGTTGCCGTCGGCCTGTTCGGCATGCCGTGGCGGCTCGTCGCCCGGCTCACCGGCGACGATTTCAAGCTGGAGGTCGAGCCGCGATACGTCGTGGTCCTCGGCGGCGGCGGGATCCCCAGCGAGTCGGGCCTGATCCGGACCTACTATGCCGCCGCGATCGGGACGAACCTGCCGGGCGCCACGTTCGTGGTGTCGCTTCCTTCCGACGGCGATCCGGCCACGAACAGCGTCGGCCGCATGCGCGACGAGCTGGTCCTGCGGGGCATTCCCGCCTCGGCCGTCAGGCTCGAGTACCGCTCCTTCGACACCCACGAGCAGGCGGTGAGCATCGCGCGGCTCCTGGGTTCCGAGGCGCTGGCGGAGCCGGTGCTGATCGTGACCTCACCTTACCATGCGAAACGGGCCCTGCTGTGTTTCCGCAAGGCGGGATTCAGGCGGGTCGCGTGCCTGGCCGCGGTCGGCATCGGGCCCGAGGCCGACTTCGGCGCCGGGCTGCAGCTGAACCTTCGTTATGCCTTCTGGGCCAACCTCGAGGCCGAGGTCGAGTTCGCGAGGGAGATCGTCGCCCTGGCCTACTACAAGCTGCGCGGCTGGATCTAGCCCGGGTAAACCGGGCTCTACCGGTGCCCGCGCCGTAGAGCCCGCTTCAGGCGGGCTATGGGAAATCGTCGAACCACCCCAGCTTCTTCTCGTGGGTACGGTAGAGCAGGCCGAGGATCCGCATTTCGACGGCGAGGAAGTAGAAGGACAGGATGCCTTCGATCACGGATCCCACGACCGGCACCGGGATGAGCGGGAGGAGCTTGACGGCCACGATCCGCAGGACGGCCACGACCGCCATGACCGCGCAGGCCACGAGGTACGCGCCGAAAGTCTTAAAGATGGAGGGAACGATGCGCCTGGGGTTCAGCCCGGCGGTCGAGTCGAAGATCGCCGCGCCCAGCAGTCCCATAGGCAGGTAGAAGACTCCGAGGCCGAGAAGAACGAGGAAGATCCACGGGTTCATCACCTTGTAGTACATCGAGACGATGAAGTAGAGAATGGCGGGCGAGAAGCAGAAGAGATTGACGCCGAGGATGAGGAAGTAGGGCTGCACGACGTCCTGCCAGAGATCCGTGAAGCTGGGCCAGTCCGGCAGCTCCTCGTTGCCGTCGGCCGTGGCGTTGATGATCCGCAGCATGTAGGCGGAGAGGTAGCCGGAGGCAAAGAGAGCTGTGAAGATGGCGAACATCGAGAAGCTGGCGAACTTGAGGAACCAGAAGAACAGGGCGCCCGTGATGAGGAGGATGGCGCCGGCACCCTTGAAGGGGTAGGCGAACGCACGGGGGACTTGGGCGAAGAAATCAGCCGGCGACGGGGGCGCCTCCTCCGCCACGGCCGCCTCTTCCGCAGCGGCCGCGGCGCCCACCGGCGCGCACTTGCCCCGGCAGGAGCGGCAGATGTGGAGATGGACGGTGCCCACGCTCTGCGTGACGATGCATGGGTCGCAGAACAGCCCGCCGCACGATGTGCACCGCCACGCGGCCGGCGTTTCCGGATGGTTCTTGCAGACCTCCGAAGGCATGGCCCGAGTGTCGCCGAATCGCGGCCGGACGCAAGGCAATACCGCGCGTGGGAAGGTGCTGCGACCACCTCTTCTCGCGTCTTTCGTGTCAACCGCGCGCGACGGTTCAACGTACGGGCCATCCAGTGTGTCAGAAGGCGTGAGGGGACAAGGGAGTCAGAAGCTTTCTTTCCAGGGATTGGAAGAAAACGATGTCCTTTTTCCAAACGTTGGAAGAAGGCTGCCGGCGGCAGCAGTATTTGCTCGGACAGCCGCGGTCCGGCCGCTACAATGGCCCCCGTTCGCGGCACCCATCCCGCTCAAGTCAAGGAGGATACTTGTCATGAAGCGCGTCCTGATGTTCCTGCTGTCCGCCGTCCTGCTGTCGTCACCGTTCGCCACCCGGGCCGAGACCGCTGCAGCGGCGCCGCTCGTCGTGCGAAGCGCCACCTACGAGGCCAGCCTGGGCGCCGAGTATGCCGATTTCCGGGCTGAGTACGACATCGACGTGCTCCAATCCGACGGAGAGGTCAGGGCGCCGCTTCTCTGGGGGCCGGTGGCGCTGAGCTCGCACGAGACCTCGTCCCGCGACGTGAGGCTCGTGCGCGAAGACGGCGTCCTCTACGCCGTGGCTCGTGCCAGGGGCCGCTACCGGATCTCCCTGGAATTCACGGCGAGCGTGAAGGAACTGCAGGACGTGTGGAAAACCCTCCGATTCGACGTCGGCCCGGCCGTGGTCAGCGAGATCGTGGCGGCCAGCGAGGGCGAGGACTCGAAAGTGGAACTGCTCTCGGGCACGACGGCCGCCGTGGAGCACTCGAAAGGCTTCACCCGGCTCACGGGTTACCTCGGTTCGGCGCCCAGCGTGAGCCTGCGCTGGCAGGCGAAGGTGAAGGAGAAGAAAGTCGCGCCGGTCATCCTCTGCAACGTACATCAGCTGGCCGAGATCTCCGCCAGCGTGCTGAACCTCAGCGCCCGTCTCGCCTACGAGGTCCCCCAGGGAGAAACCACGACGCTGGAAGCGGACATCGACCGCGCCCTGACGGTCGTGCGCGTGGCGGGCGAGAACCTGCGGGACTGGGCTATCGAGGAGCGCGAGGGCAAGCAGCATTGCCGCGTGGAACTGCTCAGGCCGGTGTCGGGCCAGTACGTGCTCGAGATCTTCGGCGAACAGCCGATCAAGGGCCTGCCGGCGGAGCTGGTCCTGCCGGCCGTCACCGCCAGCGGCGTGGAGCGTCAGGGCGGCACCGTCGGCCTCGTGTCGAAGGACGTCGTGCTGAGCCTGAACGACACGAAAGGCCTGAGCCGGATCAACACCGACTCGTTCGTGGCGATGGGCCGTTGGCCCGGGAAGGATCTCGCGCAGGCTCTGCAGTCGGCGTTCCGCTTCTCCCAGCCGGGCTACCGGTGCGCGGTCGGCGTCACCGGAATCGAGCCCGAAATCACGGCACAGTACCGGACGGCGGCGGAGGTCGGGGAGCGCCGCCTGCAGGTGCGGAGCGAGGTGTCGCTGGAGGTCAAGAAGGCCGGCGTGTTTGCCGCCGAGTTCGAAATCCCGGCAGAGCTCAGCGTGACGGATGTGAAGGGCCCCGGCGTAGAAAACTGGAACGTGGACAGCGCCGCCGCCGCGAGCGTTCTGCGGATCAGCTTCGGCCGGAAGATCCTGGGCAGCAGCGCCGTGACGGTCCTCCTGGAGCGGACGTACGACGCGTTGCCGGGGGCCTTGTCGCTGACGGGGTTGCGGGGCAAGGGGATTCGCGAGGAGAAAGGGACTTTGTCCATATCGCCGGCCTCGGGGATCGAGGTTCGGGAAGACAAGGCGGACGGGCTTCGGCCCATCGCGGTCAGCGCGCTGGCCGCCCGCCGGGGGGACGAAGCCCTGGCGTTCGAGTTCCGTGGCGCCGCCTGGACCCTCGCGCTCAAGACGGAGGCCCTGGCCTCCCGCGTCACCGCCGAGGTCTTCAACCTGGTCACCATCGGCGACGGGTTCCTGGGCGGGAGCGCCACGATCAACTACGTGGTCGAGAAAGCGGGCATCCAGGAGTTCGTGCTCAAGATCCCGAAGAGCTGGCAGAACGTGGACGTCACGGGTGTCGACATCCGCCGCCGGACCCAGGCGGACGGCACGTGGCACGTGGCCTTGCAGGATCGCGTCCTGGGCAAGTACACCCTGCTGATCACCTACGACCAGCCCTTTGACCCCAACAGCGACGTGATCATGCCGACGGGCCTGACCACCGAGAGGACAGAACAGGAGTCGGGGTACGTCGTGGTGACCTCGGGGTCGCAGCTCGAGGTGGGCGAGGCCGCCGGCACGGTGGGGCTCCGGAGGATCGACGCGCGCGAACTCCCGGCGCAATACCTTGCGTTCATCGAGAACCCGATCCTGCGCGCGTACAGCTACGCGCGGCCGCCCTACACGCTGAAGCTGCAGACCGTCCGGCACCGCGAGCAGAAGGCCCTTGAGGCGATTGCCGACCGGGTCAAGCTGGTCACCGTGGCCTCGAAGACCGGCCGCCGCGAAACCCAGGTCACCTACCTCATCAAGAACAACGTGCGGGACAGCCTCCGGGTGGCCCTTCCGGAGAAGGCGGAGCTCTGGACGGCGTTCGTGGACGGCGAGGCCGTGAAACCCGAGATCAGCGGGGGCGCCGTCGTCATTCCGCTGAAGAAGAACGAGAACCGCGACCTGGCCTATCCCGTCGAACTCGTCTACATCGAGCAGGGCAAGGCGATGTCGCGGTTCTTCTCGACACCGCTGAAGCTGGCGGCGCCCCTGGCCGACGTGCAGGGCTCCTTCGCGGAGTGGGAAGTCTACCTGCCGCAGTGGGTCCGTGCGGTGGGATTCGGCGGGAACATGAAACCCGACCGCGAGTACGTGTACAGCCTGAGCACGGAGGTCCAGAAAGCGGGGGGGGCGCTGGACGAGCTCTTTCTCCGGCACCGGGGTTTCCTGATCTTCGTCGGCGTGCTCGCGTTCGTCATCTGGGCCCTCGTCCACAGTTCGCGGAAGGGACGGGGCCTGAGACTGGTCGAGGTGCTCGTGGTCGTGGGCATTCTGTGGGTCCTCGCGGGCCTCCTGCTGCCCGCGATGAGCAGCGCCATGCGGAGAGGAGCACGGGTCGCCGGCATGAGCAACCTGCGGCAGGTCGGCGCGGCGCTCAAGATGTATGCCGCGGACAACGAGGGGAATCTCCCGGACACGCTGGACGACCTGGTCGGCAGGTACGTCGAGAGCGATAAGGTCCTGATCGACCCGGAGACCGGGGAGCGGATGGAGTACTACGGCGCCGGCCTGAAGGACAACCAGGTCCGTGCCGATATGCCCCTGGCTATGAGCAGCCAGAAGGAAGGCGCCACCGTGCTCCTGGCCGACGGAAGCGTGCAGTGGTACTCGCCGTCGGGCGTGGCCCAGGAAGTCCTGCCGAAGATCCACGGCCTGCAGGTCGCGGCGCAGAGGGAGGTCGAAGCCGTGCTGCCGCCGGCGGCTCCGGCGACGCTGGGTATCGAGATGGCCCCCGGCGTGGGGGAGGGGGCCCTGGCCGCCGGGCTCCTGCCGATCCGGGTGGAGCTCCCGAAGGAAGGGCGGGTCTGGCGGTTCTCCAAGGTGCTGAACGCGGGCAACGACCCGCTGACGCTGAATGCCAGCCTGGTCTCCGTGGCGCGTGTGCGCTACGGGTCCATGGCGGCCGCGGCCGTCCTGTTCCTGGCGGGCCTGCTGGCTGCCCGCAAGGCCCAGCCGAGTTCGTCCGTCCCGCTGTACGCCACGAGCATCGCGCTGCTTTTCTTGTCGGTCTGGTCGCTCTTCGCGGCCAACGGCTTGCTGTTCTATCTCCTCGTGGCTGTTCCCGCCCTGATCGCCCTGGCCGCCTTCGTCGGAGTCCTGCGCCGCAGTCCTCCGCCGCTGGCGCCGGGCGGGACCGGGGCTTCGACCTCGGCGGGTGCCGGCGGAACGCCGATGCTCCTCCTGTTGTTCGCCGCCGGCATGCTGGCGGCGCCGTCCGCCCGCGCCGAGGAGGAGGCTGCGCCGCCGCCCGCGCTGGCCGCGCAGGTGATGAAGGCGGAGTATGACGGGACCGTCACCGAGAACGTGGCGTCCTTCCGCGGCCACTTCGAGATCGAGGTGGTCGCTCCAGCGTCCGGCAAGACGGGCGGCGGCTTCCAGCCCGCGGAGATGCATTTCCTGGGCACGGACGTGGCCTTGCGGGATGTCACGACCCGTGGCCGCGACATGCAGTGCGTTCCCTACGAGAAAGGCTTCAAGCTGTTCATCCCGCGGCCGGGGACGTTTACCGTGGAGATCGGGTTTCTCGCCGCGGTCCAGGGCGATGCCTCGCAGAAGCGGTTGGCGTTCGACCTGCCGGCGAGCGTGAGCAGCGTCATGGGCTGCTCGATCGACGAAAAGGAGGCGACGGTCGAATCGGCTACCGCGGTGGCTGTGAAGAAGGAGTTCGTGGGTGATCGCACGCAGGTCCACCTCTTCCTTGGCCCCGTCTCCCGTCTGGATCTAACCTGGGTCCCGAGGGTCAAGCGCGCCGGCGAGGTGAAGGTCGCGGCGTTCTGCCAGGCCGACACCCTGGTCAGCATCGAAGAAGGGGCCGTTCGCCTGTTGAGCGCGTTCCGATATCAGGTCACCCAGGGCGAGCTGCTGAGTGCCCGCGTGCGCCTGCCGGGCGGGTTGCGCCTGCTCAAGGTGAGCGGCGATAAGGTCCTCAACTGGGAGCTGAAGACGGCGGAGTCCGGGCAGGACCTCGCCGTGGACATGAAGTCCCCGCTGACGCGAGAGGACGTTCTGTTCCTTGAGACCGAGATGCCGCTGGGCCAGTTGCCGGCCTCGGTGGCGGTCGTGACGCCGCGGGCGCTCGATGTGCAGAGGGAAACCGGCTCGCTGGCCTTCACGTCCGAGGCCGAGATCAACTTCACGCCCTCGGCGCCGTCGGGACTGCAGCAGATCGATCCGGGCGAATTCCCGATGCCCGTCTTCCGGCCCGCGCTTCCCGCCTCCAGCCCCGGGGCGGCGACCCTGGCCTATCACTACCGGGGCCCCGAGTTCAGCCTCCGGCTCGACATCAGCCGCATGACGCCCGAGATCAAGGCGGTGGCCGCCCAGCTGGCCAGGATCGAGGAGAAGGACATGGTGCTGTCGGCCACGCTGCGGTACGACATCAGGAAAGCCGGCCTCTTCGAGCTGGTCATCGGCCTGCCCGACGCCTTTGACATCGAGGACGTGTCGGGAGCGTCGGTCAAGCAGTGGTTCGATGAAGGGACCGGCACGTCGCGCGTCCTGCGTGTGACCTTCGCCGAGAAGGTGCGGGGCGAGTACGTGCTCCAGGTCCGGCTCCGGAAGCGGTGGGAACAGCTCGCCGCCAAGGTGCCGGTGCCGGCGGTGGTGCCGCTCCAGGTGTCGGAGTCCAGCGGATACGTTGCCGTGAGCGCGGCCTTCGGCATCACGCTCGCCTCGTACGAAGCGGACAAGCTGACCGAACTCCCCGTTAGCGAACTGCCGGAGCAGAAGGAGGGCGCCGTTCTTGCCTTCAAGTACCGCGAATCCGGGTGGTCGCTCGCCGCTGCCGCATCGCTGGCCCAGCCCTGGGTGCAGGCGGATGGCACCCATACGATTCGCGTGGCCGAAGGCCTGATGAGGGTTACCGCGGACTTCGCGTACACCATTGAGAACGCGCCGATCGATCGTTTCGTGCTGCGTGTGCCGGAGAAGGCCGAGAACATCCGGATCGACGGAGCCAACATCCGCGAGAGGAACCAGGCGGGAGCGACGTGGACGGTAACGCTCCAGAGCAAGGTGCGCGGCACTTACCGGCTGACCGCGCGGTACGACGTCAAGGTCCCCTCGGGCGCGGCGCCGGTGGCCGTGCCGTTCGCGCAGACGGCGGAAACCGAGCGGGAGCAGGGCGTGGTCCTCGTGTGCAGCGGGCCCACCCTCCACATCACGGAGCAGAGCCGGAGCGACCAGGTCCTTCTGCCGGTCGACCCGCGCGACCTGTCCGCGGCGGTCCGGGCCGCCGCCGGCGAGGAGATCCGCGCGGCCTATCGCTACCTGCGGCAGGGCCAGAGCCTCGTGCTGGATGTCCAGCGCTACGAAGCCGCCGAAGTGCTCCAGGCCAACATCGAGAAGGCCCAGCTGACCGGCGTGCTGGCGGAAGACGGACAAATGATGACCCAGGTCCTGCTAACCCTGCGGAACAACGCGAAGCAGAACCTGCAGGTGAAGCTGCCGAAGGGGTCCGAGGTCTGGTCCTGCTTCGTCGCCGGCGAGGCCACGCGCGTGGCGATCAAGGACGACCGGATCCTGCTGCCCCTGGTCCAGACGGGCAAGGAGGAGCCGTCGTACGATATCGAGTTCACGTACGTCAGCCGGGACCGCCCACTGGGCAAGGGCCGGAAGATCCTGCTGGAAGCTCCCGAGGTGGACATCCCGATGCAGAACGTCCGGTGGGACGTTTATCTGCCCGAAGGATACGCTTACGGATCCTTCGGCGGTTCGACCACCCGGCGCGAGGACATCGCCGTGACCTTCAAGGAATTCGCGCTGGGCGAGTACCAGAGCGCGGCGTTCAGCAAGATCGCCGCCAGTGAGGTCAAAGCCAAGAAGCTTGCGGCCAACGCGTACGAAATGGCACAGAAGGGGGACGTGGTGGCCGCGCGCCGGCAGTACAAGATCGCCCAGCAGATGAGCGTGAGCAAGAGCGCAGAGGTGGACGATCAGATGCAGCAGTTGGATAGGGCAGAGGCTTACGCCAACGTGGCGGCCGTCCAGGCGGGTCAGGACTTCACGGGGGCCTTTCAGCAGCGCATGAAAACCCCTGCAAAACCGTCGTCCGCCGTGCAGGGCCAGCCGACCGAGCAAGGGTGGGGGGTGCAGGCGCCGGCCCAGCAGGCGGAGTTCGTGCAGATGCCGCAGGCGGTCCGCGGGACGCCAGCGCCGGAGGCCAGCAAGTTGCTGGCCGTCGCGGAAGAGCAGGCGCGGAAGATCCGCAAGACGCAGGCCGTGTCGGTCACCAAGGTCACTCCGCTCAGGATCAGCGTGCCGGTGCGGGGGATCCGGTACGTGTTCGAACAGGTCCTGTGGGTGCCGAAGGACGCACCGGTGTCCGTGACGATGAAGGCGAAGCGGACCTCCAAGAAGGGCTTCTTCAACGTCGCGCTCACGGCCGCGGCCGCGGGTCTGTTCCTGGGGGTCTTCGTCAGCGGCTGGATGCAGCGGAAGCGCGCGACGATCGTGGTGGCCGCTGTGCTCCTGCTCGTGCTCTACGTGTTCTTCGTGTACGGGTGAGCCGGAAGGCCTGCTACCACGTCACCGGGATCCACGGCTCATCGGCCGTGGTATCGTCGTCGTACCGGGCTTCCCACGGATTCTGGGAACCCGCCGGGTAGAAGTACGTGTAGTAGAAGTAGTTCCAGCCGACGACCAGGTCCGTGGGCGTGTAGACCCACACGTCGTAGACGCCGTCCTCGTAGATGACGCCGTCGACCGTGTTGACCGAGCGCACGGTCCCCCCGCCGTCCTTCAGCTCCACCGTGATGTCGCTCTCCTTCGAGAAGAACAGGTCGTCGTAGTAGTGCTGCCCCTTGTTCATCTCGTAGATCTCGAGGTTCTGGATGCTGCTCCGGTTGACGCCCGCGAACGAGGCCAGCGGCCACGTGATGAGCGTCCACTGGCCCTGCCGCGTGGCCATCGTGGACCAGATCGGCTGCGTGGCGCCCGACGTGTCGCGCAGGCGGAGCTCCACCGGGTTGTTGCCGGCCGTGTCGTACACCCAGACCCCGGCGTGCGTGGCCTCGGACAGGTTCATCGTGCCGTAGCGGGGGTGGATGCCGACCGTGTGCCCCTGCGTGGCCAACGCGCGGGAGCCGCGGTGCAGGGGGCTGGGCGCGACGGCGAACGCCGGCTGGGAATCCCAGGCGTCCCAGAAGTAGACGCCGGGGGTGCCGTTCTCCTGCTCGAAGTCCTGGAAGCTCTCCGAGAGGTTCCAGACCTGGACCCGCACCGGCTGCCAGTTGTTGCGGTGGAGTTCCGAGTCATGCTGCACGATCTCAGTCACCGGCGCGAGGGCCCGCTTCAACCCGGCGCGCAGATACGCGTTCCGCATGCCGGTGTCCTTCACCATCCCCGACCGGTAGTTCTCGATGGCCAGGATGGAGGCGCCGTTCTCGAGCGCGCTCGCGTAATCGGACTTCCAGTTCAGGCCGACGTTGAACGAGTTGCAGAAGCCGAAGCGTCCCCAGACATGGTGCTTGTACTGGAAGAACATGTAGCGCGCGGCCGCGATGGCCTCCGCAGGCGTGAACTCGAGGGAGCCGATCGGGGCCGACGGGGCGACCGTTCCGTCGTGACTCCCGCCCGGCTCGCTGCCGTAGGCCACGTAGCCGGCGGTCGGACCGCCGCAGCCGGTCAGGCCCCAGCGGTTGGGCTCGTAGCGGCCCTGCGCGTCGTTGAGGCAGGTTTGGCGGTTGGCCAGCGTGGCGCGGCGCGCGTTCTCGAAGTAATCCGCCTCGCCGTCGTAGCGGCCCATGAAGTCGAGCCAGAGGTGCTGGTACTGGTGCGTGAAGAGCGGCGGCTCCTGGATGAAATCCATCCCGAACGCGTTGACCTTCCAGCGGTACATATTTTTCCAGATGCTGCCGGCCAGCGGGTAGGTCGGCGAGCCGAGGGCGGCGACGTCCAGGAACAGGGTTTCGCAGTACCGGTTCCACCAGTCGGTCACGAAGAAGCCGCCGTCCGGCCCGTTGTTCGGAATGACCGCGGAATACGCATCGTATTCCGGCTTCCAGCCCATGTTGACGAACTGGTTGTTGTTCGCGTCGTCGAGCCCGGGCCGCGTGCGGTTCAGCCACCAGCCCCAATCCATGCGGCGGTAGAGCGCCTCCGCCTTGGCGGCGACCTCGGGATACGCGGAGCGGAAGTACTCGCCGGCCTGCAGGGCGCCCATGATGAAGATCGCGGAGTCGATGGTTGATACCTCGGAGCTGTCGCGGCGGGCGCCGCTGTTGATGTCCACGAAGTGGTACCAGAAGCCGTGCACGTTCGCCAGCCGGGTATCGAAGGAGTTCAGCAGGTTCATTGCCCGGTCGCGGGCCTGCTGTTTCGTGACCCATCCGCGCTCGGCGGCGACGGTGAGCGCGGAAAGCCCCATCCCATCCACCGCGACGCTGGAGACGTCTCCGTAGCCGCGGGCGAAGTTCAGCTCGCCCCACTTGATGAGCCCGGTGGTCGGGTTGGCCTCGTTCCAGAAGAACCAGAACAGCTTCTTCTGGATGAAGTCGAGGACGGCTTCGTCGGTCACCGTCAC
Organism: Verrucomicrobiota bacterium; assembly: GCA_043803015.1. Taxonomy (GTDB): domain Bacteria; phylum Verrucomicrobiota; class Kiritimatiellia; order CAIQIC01; family JAGNIJ01; genus JAZDKK01. The sequence continues at coordinate 12,826 of JAZDKK010000028.1, read as the reverse complement.
CGCCTTCACCTCGATGCCGCAGATCATGGCCTTGTCTTTCGAGACCACGGGGAACGTGATGTCCAGGGCCTGGTCGCTGACCGTGGGCCAGAACGTGTGCTCATCGGCGCGGTAGCGACCCTTCTCCCGGAACACGTCGTGGTTGGCGAGCACGGTCACGCCTTCGATCGCGACGTTGAAGACGCGCTTGCCCGTCTGGTTCCAGTAGTTCTCGGAGAACAGGAGCTTCACCTGGTACATGCCGTTCGGCACTTCGATCTTGTACGACATCGTTGTTCCGCCGTAGCGGTAGCTCTGGAACACGGGATCGAGCGTCGTGTCGGCGATGTCCTGGGTGACGGAGGCGGGAGCTCCATTGACGAAGCCCCATCGGTACAGGTTCGTGTAGGCCTCGTCGATCGTCCACCAGTTTCCGTTCGGGTCGGTGTAGTCGAAGGTCGGCGCGCCGCAGTTGAGCCGCCAGACTTCCTCTCCGGAGGGCGAGGCCTTCGAGAGGGCGGCGAGCCCGGAGGTCGCCGCGGTCGTGATCAAGACAAGCGAGAGCAGGCCTGACACGAGAGACAAGGATCGCAGACTCTTCATGCTTCCACTCCTTCTTGCTTCGGCACGGATGTGCCTTCGGACATGCGAAATGAGGAACCACCGGAAACGAATTGTGATCGCTCTCACAAGCGTAATGCTAGCGACTGAACCGGTTAATGTCAACGAAAATGGGCAGAAACAGTTGCTGGCGTGTCGGACATCTGCGAGTGACTATGTTCGCGGATTCAGGGACGACCTGCAGGCGGTATCGTTGGGATTCTCAGGATGATCTGCACACCGGTTGGACGCCGGCATGCTTGCGTCAGGACCACGACCTCACGATCCCAAGCAGCTCGTCGAGGCGCTGGGTGGTACCCACAGGCTTCAGGCGCGGGAAGCGGCCGGACTTCATCAGGTACTCGCCTCCGCGCATCATCATCACCTTCCCCTCGCGGACCTCGATGGACTGGACGCCTTGACCGGAGGCGACGATGCGGAGCCGCGCGACGCTCAGCAGACGGTCCAGCGGCTCAGGCACCGGCCCGAAGCGGTCGCGAATCTCCTCGCCCAGGGCGTCGATCTCCTGCTCGGTGGCTGCGGCCGCTACTCTGCGGTACAGGTTCACGCGAAGGTTCTCGTCTTCGACATACGTGGAAGGAATGACGGCGGAGCTCTCCTCGCGGGCCGGCGACAGGGACAGGTCGATGAAGTCGAGCTTCGCCTGGACCTCGATGATCGGCGGGACCGGCTCGCCCTTCATCCGTGCGACGGTGCGCTTGAGGAGCTGGCAGTAGAGATCGAAACCGACGGCCGCGATGTGCCCGCTCTGCTGGGCGCCGAGGATGTTGCCCGCGCCGCGGATCTCCAGGTCGCGGAGCGCGAGCTTGAATCCCGCGCCCAGGCTGGAGTAGCGCTTGATGGCGCCGATCCGCCGGCGGGCATTGTCGAACAGCTGGCCGTGCCGGGGCAGGAGGAGGTAGGCATAGGCCTTGTGCTTGTACCGGCCGACGCGCCCGCGGAGCTGGTACAGGTCGGCCATGCCGAACCGGTCGGCGCGGTCGATCAGGATGGTGTTGACGTTGGGGATGTCCACGCCGCTCTCGATGATCGTCGTGCACAGAAGCACGTCGAATTCCCGGCGAACGAACCGGTGCATGATGCCGGCCAGTTCCCTCTCGTGCATCTGGCCATGGCCAACCTCGATCGTGGCCTCCGGCACCAGCCGCTCCAGGCGCTCGCGGACCCCCTCGATGCTGATCACGCGATTGTGCAGGTAGAACACCTGGCCGCCGCGGTTGATCTCGCGGAGGACCGCGGCGCGGACCACGTCGTCGGTGTTCTGCGTGACCAGGGTCTCGACGGGCAGGCGGTCCTGCGGCGGGGTCTGGATCGTGCTCATGTCCTTGGCGCCGGTCAGGCTCATGTAGAGCGTGCGCGGGATCGGCGTCGCAGTCAGCGTCAGGACGTCCACCAGCTCCCGGAGGTGCTTGAGGTGCTCCTTGTGCGCGACGCCGAAGCGCTGTTCCTCGTCGATGATCACCAGTCCCAGCTCGTGGAACTTCACGTCGCGCTGGAGCAGCCGGTGGGTGCCGATGACGATATCCACCTCGCCCGACGCCACGCGGCGCACGATCTCGCGCTGCTCGGCGCGCGTGCGGAAGCGGCTCAGCATCTCAATGGCCAGGGGATACGCGGCCATGCGCTCGGTGAAGGTATCGTAGTGCTGCTGGGCCAGGACCGTCGTCGGCACGAGCACCGCCACCTGCCGGCCGTCCATGACGGCTTTGAACGCCGCGCGCATGGCGACTTCGGTCTTGCCGTAGCCGACGTCGCCGCAGATGAGCCGGTCCATCGGGCGCCGGCTCTCCATGTCGACCTTGGTCTCCGCGATGGCCCGGTGCTGGTCCTCGGTTTCCTGGTAGGGGAACGCCGCCTCAAACTCGTGCTGCCAGGGCGCGTCCTTGGCGAACGCGTGGCCGTCCAGCACGTCGCGCCGGGCCTGGGTCTCCAGCAGGGCGGAGGCCAGGTCGCGGACCGCCTTCTCGGCCGCGAGCTTCTCGCGCGTCCACCGCCGGCCTCCGAGGGCGTGCAGGTCCGGCCGCCGGCGCCCCATGCCGACGTAGCGGCTCAGGAGATGCGTCTGCGACACCGGCACGTAGAGCTTGGCCTTGTCGGCGTATTCGATCGCCAGGACCTCCTGCTGCTGCCCCTGGAACTCGATCTCGTAGAGGCCGAGGTACTTGCCGATGCCGTGGTCCACGTGGACGACGAGCTCGCCGGGCTGTATGTCGGTCCATTCCGCGATCCTCAGGCCCGCCATGCGGGCCGGACCGGGGCGCCGGGCGCCTGTGCCGCGCGGCGCGGCCTGCAGCTCGTACCGGCCGGGCAGGGCCCGGCGGAAGCCGTACAGGTCGGACTCGGACACGACCACCAGGCCCAGCGACTCGGAGGCGAAGCCCTCCGACAGGGGGCCGACGTGGATCATCAGCCGTTGGGCGCCGGAGTCCCGGCCGTAGGTCTCCAGGAAGCGGTCGCGCGCGCCCTCGGTATGGAAGAAGAGATGAACCTGCTGCCCTGCCTCCGCGCGCCGCCCGAGTTCAATGACGAACCTCCGCCGCGCCTCGCTGAGCATGTCGGGATGAAGGACCTCGCCGGCCCGGCCCGCGCCGGGCGCGGTCAGGGCGGGCAGTCCCTCCCAGGGCCGCAGGTCAAGCTCGTGGGCCGGCGCGGCCTGCCCGACATCCAGACCGAGGACGAGCTGGGCGTTTCCGAAGGACGTCTCGACGCGGAGCCGCAGCTGGTCAAAGCGCGCGGCATCGCGCTCGGGGTCGGCCTCAGGGATCATCGCCCGGTAGGTCTCTGCGTGGTGCCGGATGCTCTCCGGTTCCGACCAGGCGAAGAGGGTATGGGGAGGAAGGTACGACAGGATGTCCGATCCGGCGCTCGGCACCCGGCCCTCGGAACCTGGCCGTTCGTCCATCGCCTCCTCCGCCGGGGAAAGCACGATGCTGCCAAGCTTCTCCAGCGATCTTTGCTCGACGGGATCGAACGTGCGGATGGATTCGACCACGTTTCCGAAGAACTCCAGGCGCACCGGCCACGTTTCCGTCGGCGGCCAAAGGTCGAGCAGGCCGCCCCGCCGCGAGGCGTGGCCCTTCTGCTGGACCTCGGGCTCGAACTCGTAGCCCGCCTCTTCCAGCAGGCGGACGATCTCGTCGGGGTCGATCTCCTGGGCCCGTGACAGGGTCGTGCTGAAACGCCGGAGGGACTTCGGGGGCGGCGTCTTCTGGAGGACAGCCTGGATGCAGGTGGTGATGATGAGCTGGTGGCTCGCGTTGTCCTCAACGCGAGCAGGGGGCGCGTCTTGGGGATCCGCCTTCGCAAGGCTACGGGCGGACAGGCAAGCCGCGCCACCAAGTCCGAGGCAGCGCTGGAGCGTGTTCAGCCGGTCGCCGATCAGGTCGGGGTGGGGCGGGCCGCTGCGACCCGGCACCGACTCCCTCGCGGGGAAGCACGACAGTTGGCTGGCGCGGCCGCCGCCCAGCGCCAGCAAGTCCTGGTGCAGGGCGTCGAGGGTGCGCGGGCTGTCGGTGACCCAGATCAACGGGGTGCGGAGCAGGTCCCGGAGGGCCCAGGCAAGGTAAGCCTGCGCCGAGGTGGACAGCGACTGGACATAGGCCACCCGTCCCGCGGAGAATTCTCCCCCCAGGTGTCGCGTATCGTTTTCTGCGAGCCTGAACGCTCCCAACGGATCGTTCATCCGGGAGGGAACGTACTGCCCGCGTACCCCGCCGTCAATGGCGGTCCCTCGTTCAGACTTGCATCAAGCGCTCAGCCGGCTAAGGTGGTCCTCGGGGTCGCGGCACACGCGCCGCATTCCATCATGGGATCCGAGTTCTACGCACACAGCCGGGAGGGGAAACCCCCGGAAGAGTGGCAGAAGCTCGATGAGCACCTTCGGGCTGTTTCCGCGAAAGCTCGTGACTTCGCGTCTTCTTTTCAATCATCAGAATGGGCGTGGAATGCCGGGTGGTTGCACGATCTCGGCAAGGCGACGAACGCTTTTCAGAGCTACCTGCTTCGCAGTAACGGACTGGATGACTCGGAGTACGATGCTGACGGGAGCGAATCCAATCACGCCAGCGCCGGAGCGGCCTTTGCAGAAGACATCTTGGGGCCGATGATCGGCCGGACATTGGCCTATCTCGCCGCGGGACACCACGCTGGATTGCCTGACTGGTTCGCATGCGATACCGGCAATGCTGCTCTCGAGATTCGGCTCGAGGAAGGGCGATCCAATCTGAGTCGGATTCGGTCTGTGGTCAATGAACTGCGGCAGAATCTCCGGGCCCTGACGAAGCCGCCGCCGTTCGTGAAACCTCCAAATTACCACCTCTGGGTACGGATGTTGTTCTCATGTCTCGTGGATGCCGACTACCTCGACACCCAGGCGTTCATGGATGGCGGGAAAGCGGCACAGCTCAGCGCTTCTCCAAACGTTGGAGAACTGGCTGGGGTGTTTTTCCAAGCATTGGAGGACAAGGAGCGAAACGCGGACCCCACGCCGGTAAACGCGATCCGCTCAGAAATCCGCCGAGCGTGCGAGGCCGCCGCAGAGCATCCCACAGGCTTGTTTTCACTCACCGTCCCGACGGGCGGAGGCAAGACGCTTTCCGGGACAGCATTCGCGCTGAAGCACGCCATCAAACGCGGGAAGGACCGTGTCATCTACGTGATTCCGTATACCACCATCGTCGAGCAAACCGCCGGATGTCTGGCGGATATCCTCGGCGCGGAAAACGTGGTTGAACACCACTCCAACCTGAGCCCGGAGAAGGAAACGCACCGTTCGAAGCTGGCGGCGGAGAATTGGGACGCGCCGGTGATCGTAACCACGAACGTGCAGTTCTTCGAGTCGCTGTACGCGGCCAAGCCGGGCCGGTGCCGGAAGCTCCACAACATCGCAAATAGCGTTGTTATTCTGGACGAAGCACAACTCATTCCGCCCGAACTGTTGCACCCATGTGTTCAGGCGATCAATGAACTCACGCGCAACTACGGCGTGACCGTTCTTCTCTCCACGGCCACTCAGCCGGCTCTGCCTGGTCTCGACACGCCGAGGGAGATCATCCGGGATCACAACACGCTTTATGAACAACTGAAACGCACAGAGATCATTCTGCCCGATGATCTCCAGACGCCGACAGATTGGGATGATCTGGCGCAGCAGTTGCGGGAACATGAACAGGTCTTGTGCGTGGTCAATACGCGCCGGGACTGCTACGACCTGTTCAAGAAGATGCCGGAAGACGCGATTCATCTTTCGGCGCTGATGTGCGGCGCGCATCGTTCGGAGGTGATCGTCAGGATCAAACAGCGGCTTGAGGCCAAAGAACCTTGTCGAGTCATCAGCACGCAATTGGTCGAGGCGGGCGTGGACGTTGACTTTCCCGTGGTCTACCGCGCATTGGCGGGGCTCGATTCCATCGCCCAAGTGGCTGGTCGGTGCAACCGCGAGGGGAAGCTGGATGGTCTGGGCCAAGTTCATGTCTTCGTGCCTCCGAAAGCCGCGCCGCGCGGCATCCTGCTCAAGGGGGAAAGCAAAGCGCGTGAGTTGCTCGGCCTGCCGAATTTCGATCCGCAAGCCCCTGCATCTTTCACGCGCTACTTCGAACTCTTCTATGCGTCGGTGAATGACCACGGCAAGAAATGGGTTCATGACCGGCTTGTGAAGGATATCGGTGCCACGCAAGCCTGTGTTCAGTTCCGGACAGCGGGGAATGAATTTAGGATGATCGATGATCAGGCACAACGGCCGGTGTTTGTCTGCTTTGGAGACAGCGGAAAACGGCTCGATGAATTGCGCAAGATTGGGCCTAAGCGCGAGAACATGCGGCGCCTGCAGCGCTACGTTGTGAACCTCTCGAAAAGGGCGTTCGAAAGAGCCCGGGAAGACGGTCTGCTGGAGGAAGTCTGGCCGGAATTCTGGTGCTGGGCACGGCGCTACGATCCCGTCATCGGCGTCGACCCGTTTGGCGGCGGATGGTCGCCGGAGGATTTGGCCGTTTAGTCAACCACGGAGGTGAACCATGAAAGGTTTCTGTCTGGAGGTAAGCGGGCCGTATGCCTGTTTCACGCGCCCGGAGATGAAAGTGGAGCGTGTCAGCTACGACGTCATCACGCCATCCGCCGCGCGGGCGATTTTCGACGCAATTCTCTGGAAACCCGCCATTTCCTGGCGAATTAAGCGCATCGAAGTTCTTGCGCCAATCCGTTGGATTTCGGTGCGGAGGAATGAAGTCGGTTCGGTTGCGTCGCCGCGGAAGGAAGCAATCTTCATTGAAGACGACCGCCAGCAACGTGCCGGTCTTCTTTTGCGCGATGTGAAATACCGCCTTCTCGCCGAGTTCGACTACATCCCACCCGAGAAGCGCAGCAAAGGCTACAACCCCAAGCCGGATTATCTTGTGGATGCGGAAGAAGTCCGCGAGACGCCGAAAGACGAGTCCCCAGCCAAGTACGCTGCCATGTTCGAGCGCCGTGCGAAAAAAGGGCAGTGCTTCAACCAGCCGTATCTCGGTTGTCGCGAGTTCTCTGCCGCATTCAGACTTGTGAATCCACACGTCGAGCCGGCCGCGCCGATCCCCGAGACCCTCGACCTCGGCTGGATGCTCTACGATCTGGATTTCAGCGATCCCGCCGACCCCAAGCCTCTCTTCTTCAACGCACGGCTGGAAAGCGGCGTTGTGAACACCGATAGGAATCAGGTGGAGGTGCGACCATGATCCTGCAGGCGCTCAAGGAGTATTACGATCGTAAAGCGACTGATCCGGGCTCGGGAATTGCGCCTGAAGGTTTTGAAAAGAAGGAAATTCCTTTCTTGGTAGTCATCAAACCTGATGGACAGTTCGTTAACTTGGAGGACACGCGCGAGCAGGTCGGTAAGAGGTGGGTCGGCAAAACGTATTTGTTGCCGAGGTCTCAAACACGAACGGGCAGCAGGAGTTACGAAACGACGTTTCTGCTGTGGGACCATATTGGGTACCTCTTCCGATTCTCCAAAACGGATGGTCCGGGTGATATCGAAAAAGCCGCCAACCAGCACAGAGCTTGGATCAGCTCACTTGAATCGCTTCCGGATGAACTGAAACAGGACGAGGGCGTGGCCGCTGTCCTTCTGTTCTACGCGATGAACGGAGTGGAAAAGGTTAAGACGGCACCCAATTGGAGGCCATGTACGGAATTGCCTTCCTGCAATATGACATTTCTTTTGGCTGGCGAGACGACCCCCATCCCTTGCCGCCCCAAGGTGCAGGACTTCGTGCGGTCTTCCGTGTCGGCCCTCCCAGAAGAGCATGAGGCGACGCAAGAAACTGAAAAGCGAGTATTCGCGCGGTGTCTTGTCACTGGCCAGGTCGGAGAAATCGCGAGGACGCATGGCAGAACGCCAATAAACAAGGACACAAAGAGCCTCGTGGCATTCCAGAAGAACTCGGGATACGATTCTTATGGCAAGCAACAGTGCTTTAACGCTCCCGTCTGCAAGTCGGCGGAATTCGCCTATACAACGGCGCTGAATACCCTGCTCAAATCGGGAACTCAACGCATCCGAGTTGGCGATGCGGCCACGGTGTTTTGGGCAGCCAGAGACACGAAGAAGGCGATGGAGTTTGAGAGCTTCTTCGGCGAGGTATTCAGAGATGATCCGGACCGCGGTACTGCTGCGGTGGCCGGGCTCTTCATGGCCGCCGAATCCGGCTCCATAGCAACAGAGGGAGACACGAAGTTCTATGTCCTCGGTCTTGCACCCAACTCCGCACGCATCGCTGTCCGTTTCTGGATTGTAGATACGGTCGCGGGGATGGCCGGGAAGATATGCCAGCATTTTGAAGACCTGAGGATTGTGCATGGGCCGAAAGAGCCGGAGTTTCTCTCACTCTTCCGCCTGTTGAAATCGACAGCTGTTCAAGAAGACCCGGACAACATCCCCCCGAATCTCGCCGGCGACACCATGCGGGCTGTTTTGGAGGGCCTACCGTACCCGCAGACCCTGCTCCAAGCCGCGATCCGACGGATCAGAGCGGAGCATGACATCACGTATCCGCGCGCCGCCCTGATCAAGGCTTGTCTCAATCGAACCGCACGTTTCAAGCGTCAACAACAGGAGGAGGTGAAGATGAGTCTGGACAGAGAGAACAAGAACATCGGTTATCGGCTGGGCCGGTTGTTCGCCACGCTGGAGAAGATTCAGGCGGAAGCCAGCCCCGGCATCAACGCCACAATCCGCGATAAGTTCTACGGTGCGGCATCAAGCACACCTGTGACGGTGTTCGGCAACCTGATGCGGCTGAAAAACCATCACCTGGCAAAGTTGGAGAATCCTGGACGGCGCGTGAACTTCGAGAAGCTGATCGGCGAGATCATAGATGGCATCGGCGATTTTCCGCCTCATCTCAAACTGGAGGATCAGGGACGATTCGCGATTGGCTACTACCACCAGATGCAGGATTTCTTCACCAAGAAGAGCGAATAACAAAGAAAGGAAAGAACCATGAGCAACGCGATAAAGAACCGTTATGACTTCGTTCTTGTGTTTGATGTTCAGGATGGCAACCCAAACGGAGACCCCGACGCCGGCAATCTGCCGCGCGTGGACGCCGAAACCGGTTGCGGTCTTGTCACGGATGTCTGCCTGAAACGCAAGGTGCGGAATTACGTGGAGATGACCAAAGACCAAAGCGAGATCACCAAGAACCTTGAGGGTGGTGAAAAGCGCTTTGAAATCTACGTAAGAGAAAAGGCGATTTTGAATAGGCAACATCAACGAGCATACAAGGCAATTGGTGCAGAAGATGAGTTGAAGGGGGATGAGAAGAAGCGAAAGGGAGGGGAGAAGGTTGAGGAAGCTCGGAAATGGATGTGCGGCAATTTCTTCGACATCCGAACATTCGGCGCTGTCATGGGGTTGGGAGTCAACTGCGGCCAAGTCCGCGGCCCGGTCCAAATGACGTTCGGACGCTCTGTGGACCCGATTGTCAGTTTGGAGCACTCAATCACGCGCATGGCCGTTGCCACGGAAGCCGAGGCCGAGAAGCAGGGCGGTGACAACCGAACGATGGGCCGGAAGAACACCGTGCCGTATGGCGTTTATGTGGCGCACGGCTTCGTCTCTGCACATCTCGCCGCACAGACCGGGTTTGGCGAGGACGATCTCAATCTTCTGTGGGACGCGCTCGTCAACATGTTCGAGCACGACCGCTCCGCCGCACGTGGGTTGATGTCCACGCAGAAGCTGATCGTCTTCAACCACAATAGCGCTCTCGGCAATGCGTCTGCCCAGAGTCAGTTTGCCCGGCTCGGTATCAAGGCGATCAAGACACCGCCACGAAGCATCAAGGACTACAAGATCACTCTCGACGACGTTGAATTGCCGGAAGACAAGATCCGAATTGATGTGCCGGTGAAGTGAACAGGAGCGTTTTGAGCCTATCTCGGCGTTGACCTAATCGAGATGGCCTAGGAGAACCGAACCATGGAACAGCCGAAGTCGCCCGCGTTTCGGGTTGAGGGAATGATTCACGTCATTCGCGGACAGCGTGTGATGTTGAGTACGGACTTGGCTCGGCTGTATGGCGTCGAGCCCAAGGTGCTCGTGCAAGCCGTCAAACGGAACATCACAAGGTTCCCGGACGACTTTATGTTTCTCGTTGATGCGCAAGATGTTGCAATCTTAAGGTCACAATTTGTGACCTTAAAGGGCCACGGAAAACACGCCAAATACCCACCCTACGCCTTCACCGAACAGGGTGTAGCCATGCTCTCCAGCGTGTTGCGAAGCGAGCGCGCGGTCCAGGTGAACATCACCATCATGCGCGCGTTCGTTCAACTCCGCCAGACCTTGGCGGCTCACAAGGAGCTGGCCGAGAAGCTGGCCGAACTCGAGCGCAGAGTCACGGGTAGTGAGGGCGGAATCAAGACGCTGTTCGAGGCTATCCGCCACCTGATGGCAACGCCCGAGCCGCCGAAGAAACAGATTGGGTTCCATGTCCGCGAACGGCGAGCGCCCTACGGTCGAAGGAAGCCCTGATGTACACTGAAGATCAGCTTCTGCCCGTTTCCGCTTTGCAGCACCTGTTGTTCTGCGAGCGGCAGTGCGCGTTGATCCACGTCGAAGGCGCGTGGGCGGAGAACCGGCTGACGGTGGAGGGACGTGGCCTGCACGCCAGAGTCCACGAGGCGGACGACGAGACCCGCGGCGACGTTCGCACGGTCCGCGGGCTGCGGCTCCGATCGCTCCGTCTGGGGCTCGTCGGCCAAGCTGACGTCGTGGAGTTCCACCGCCAGCCGGACGGCTCGCAGGAAGCGTTTCCCGTTGAGTACAAGCGGGGTCGGCCCAAAGTCGACATCTGCGATGAGGTCCAGCTTTGCGCGCAGGCGCTGTGCCTTGAGGAGATGCTCGGCGTGGAAATACCCGACGGCGCGATCTTCTACGGTCAGCCCCGGCGGCGCCACGACGTTGTACTGACGGCCGCCCTGCGGGCACAGACCGAGAGCGCTGCGCGGCGACTGCATGAACTGCTGGACGCGGGGCTGACGCCGCGCGCGGCGTACGAGGACAAGTGCGACAATTGCTCCCTTCTGGAACTCTGTATGCCGAAAGTCGCCGGGCGGTGCAAGTCGGCCGGACAGTACCTGGATGAGGTCCTCCGGACATGAAGAAGCTGCTCAACACACTCTTCGTCACCACGCAGGGCGCGTACCTGTGCCACGAGGGCGAATCCGTTCTCGTGCGCGTGGAGAACGAAACCAAGCTTCGTGTTCCCATCCACACGATCGGCGGGATCGTCTGCTTCGGCTGTGTATCGTACAGCCCGCCGCTGATGGGGTTGTGCGGCGAACGCGGAGTGATTATCAGCCATCTGACCGAACGGGGCCAGTTCCTGGCGCGGGTTCACGGACCGGTGTCGGGCAATGTCCTGCTGCGGCGCGAGCAGTACCGCCGCTCGGAGAGCCCGGCGCAGGCGGCCCGGATTGCGCGCTCGGTGCTGGCCGGCAAGATCGGCAACGCGCGCACCGTGCTGCAACGGGCCGCGCGCGATCACGGCGAGAAGGGCGGGGGCGACGACATCGAGCGGGCGGTGAACCGCCTGGGCTTCCTGATGGGAGGGCTGAAGGAGGAATCGCCGCTGGATGTGTTGCGGGGGAAGGAAGGAGAGGCAGCCAACGCCTACTTCGGCGTGTTCGACCACATGATTACCGCGCAGAAAGACGACTTCTTCTTCAAGACGCGCAGCCGCCGGCCGCCGCTCGACAACATGAACGCGCTGCTGTCGTTCCTGTACACGTTGCTAGTTCACGATGCATCCGCCGCGCTGGAAACCGTCGGGCTCGATCCGCAGGTCGGATTCCTGCACGCGGAGCGCCCCGGGCGTCCTTCCCTGGCGCTGGACCTCATGGAGGAATTCCGGCCGTTCCTCGCGGACCGGCTCGCCCTTTCGCTCGTGAATCTGCGTCAGGTTCAGGGCTCGGGGTTCAAGACGACGGAATCCGGGGCGGTCGTAATGGATGACGACACGCGGAAGACGTTGCTGGTGGCCTACCAGAAACGGAAGCAGGAGGAGGTGCTGCACCCGTTCATCGAGGAGACGGTTCCCGTGGGGCTGCTCTTCCACGTCCAAGCCCAACTGCTTGCCCGGCATCTCCGCGGGGATCTGGACGCTTACCCGCCGTTTATCTGGAGGTGATCCATGCTCGTGCTTGTGAGCTACGACGTCTCGACTGTGGACAAGCGAGGGCGCGCCCGTCTCCGGAAGGTTGCCAAGGCGTGCTCGGACTTTGGCCAGCGTGTCCAGAATTCCGTGTTTGAATGCCTGGTTGATCCCGCGCAGTTGGCAACGTTGAAACAAGGACTGCTGGACATCTTCAACCCGGACGAAGACAGTCTCCGGTTCTACTTCCTGGGCTCGAACTGGCAGCGACGGATAGAGCATCACGGCACAAAGAAGCCGACGGATTTGGAGGGTCCTCTGGTTGTCTGAGAGGGTTGCGCGAACCTCAAGCGCTCGTGAATTAGCCGGGAGGTTCGCGGCATCGTGTAATATCTTGGTACGCAACGTGTTGAGCGCAGGGCCTTGGGGCGCATGGGTTCTTTGACAACCGAATTGACGCAGGTGTCGCGGAAAGCGCGCGCTTCACCAGCGAACTGCAATGGTGTTTGATGAGTACTGTCGCCCCCCGCGCGGGGGCGTGGATTGAAACGCTTGCGAGTCTCACGCGCCCAACGCTCTAACGTCGCCCCCCGCGC
>JAZDKK010000027.1:0-30997 GCA_043803015.1 Verrucomicrobiota bacterium | reverse complement strand
GTTCTCCTGGAGCCTCTACGCCAAGACGGGCATTGCCAAGGCGCAGGTGGATCTGGACGAGTACAAGCTCGCGGGGATGCCCGCCGGCACCAACGTCCAGGGCTGCACCTTCGGGCTCACGCTCGACCACAACACGGGCCGGCTGTGGTGGAACGATGCGATGGGCAGCACCTACACCGGCACCAACGTCGTGGTCCCCGCCTATGCGTTCAGCAGGAGCGCCAACGTCTACGTCGGCGTGAAGAACGACACGCGAACGACCTTCGGCCCCGACGAGACGGTGACCGTCTCCGCCGTCAGGGTCGGGCCCTGACCGCGCCCCTCCCGCCCGATGTAGTAGTCGCCGTCCCCGGCGACCCGCCCAGATTGCCCTTGCTGGAACGGCCCTGATGCAATAGGTTCATCTGCCCGAAAGGGAAGGGCGATCCATGCCATGACAGGCTTTCTCAAAGCGTTTGCGGTCGCGGTCCTGCTGGCCGCCGGCGCCTCCGGCTGTGTGGTGGTCCGCAAGGGCGTTGAGGCCATGACCGCCCCGTTTGCCGACAACCTGACGAAGTCGCTGCAGAAGGAATCGGACCTCCAGCTGGTGAAGGACGCGGTGCCGGCCTACCTCCTGCTCCTGGACGCGCTGGTCGAGTCCTCGCCGGACAGCGCGAGGGTGCTCCTGGCTGCTGCGGATGCCCAGACGGCGTATGCCACGGCGTTCGTGGACAAGGCCGAAGCCGCGCGCGCCGCGGACATGTACGCCAAGGCCCGCGACTACGGGCTCCGCGTCCTCTGCCGCAACCGGAAGTTCCGCAAGGTTCACGACCAGCCGCTGGACCGGTTCGAGACCGCGCTCCCGTCGTTCCGCAAGCGGGACGTCCCCGCGCTCTACACGACGGCCACCGCCTGGTCGGGCTGGATCATCAGCAAGTCGGACTCGATGGCCGCCCTGGCCGAGCTCTCCAAGGCCATGGCGCTCATGAAGCGGGTCTACCAGCTCGATCCCGGCTACCAGCACGGCGGGCCCGACATGTTCTTCGGCATCTACTACGCGGTCCAGCCCCGCGGCGGCGGGCAGGACCTGCAGAAGTCCAAGGAGCATTTCGAGCGGGCGTTCCTCTACGCCGGGGACGACCTGCAGCTCCCGCGCGTGGCGTACGCCGAGTTCTACGCCCGGTATGCGTTCGACCGGGAGCTGTTCGAGAAGACGCTCAAGGGCGTGACGGAACACAAGACCAGCCAGCCCAGTCTTACGTTGATGAACGAAGTGGCGCGGAAGCGCGCCGAGGTCCTGCTGGAGAAGGCCGATGAGCTCTTCTGACCCGAACCCGAGGCCGCCATGCTGACCCAGTACAAAGCCCGACTCCTCTCCGCCGCGGTGCTGCTGGTGGCGCTGGCGGCGGCGGCCGCCCCGCCCGCAGCCAAGTACACGCTCAAGTTTGCCACGCTCGCGCCCGAGGGCAGCGCCTGGATGGTCAAGTTCGACGAGGTCAAGAAGGAGGTTTCGGAGGCCACGGGCGGGCAGGTCCTCATCAAGTCCTACCCGGGGGGCGTGCTCGGCGAGGAGAAGGACGTCCTTTTCAAGGCAAAGGTGGGCCAGGTGGACGGCGGCGGCTTCATGGGCTACGGCGTCAGCACCATCTGCCCGGCCGCGCGCGCGATGATGATGCCGCTGACGTTCGACAGCTTCGAGGAGGTCGACGCGGTGTTCGCCAAGATGATGCCGTACCTCGAGACCGAGTGCGTGCAGCACAACTTCGTCGCGCTCGGCTGGACGGAGGTCGGCTTCAACTACGTCTACAGCGCGAAGCCCGTCCGGGGCCTGGCCGATCTCCGCGCCGCCAAGCCGTGGTCCATTCCCAACGACGAAACGATGACGGCCCTCTTCAACGCCGGGAAAGTCAGCACGATCCTGGTGCCGGTGGGCGACGTCCTGACGGCCCTGCAGACCGGGCTGATCGAGACCATCTACTCGCCGCCGCTCGCGGCCGTCGCCTTGCAGTGGTTCACCAAGGTCAAGTACCGCAACGACCTGCGGCTCCTCTACACGTTCGGCGGGCTGTTCGTCGCGCGGTCGTCCTGGGAGAAGATCCCGGCGGACCTGCGCGCCAGGATCTCGGAGATCTGCCACCGCCGGATGAGCGAACTGACCCAGCAGGTCCGCAAGAGCAACGAGGAGGCCCTCGACGTCATGGCAAAGAACGGCATCCAGGTGGTTACCGCCTCCGAGCAGGATGTCAGGGATTTCGATAATTTGAGCCGCACGGCGGTGGACAACCTGAAGGGCACGGTCTTCTCCGCCGAGTCGTGGGATCTGGTCCGGAAATACCTCGCCGAGTTCCGGGCCGGGAAGCAGGGGCCGGGCCATGGGCCGTGATATTCCGGGCAGACTGAGGAAAGCGGCCGACGCATGGGGCGTGATTGAGCAGACGCTGCTGGCCGTCCTGGTCAGCGGCATGGTCTTTCTCTCCGCGCTCCAGATCATCCTGCGCAACTTCTTCAGCACGGGCATCCTCTGGGCCGAGCCGATCCTGGGCGGGTCGCTCCTGTGGATGACGATGCTGGGGGCCCTGGCCGCGACCGGCCGGCGGAAACACATCAACGTGGACCTCATCTCGCACCTCCTCCCGCCGAGGCCGAGGGAAATTGCCGTGGGGGTGACCGACCTGTTCGCGGCCATCGTCTGCGGGTTCCTCACGGTGGCGAGCGTCCGCTTCGTGATCCTGCAGAAAGAGATGGGCGCGATGGCGACGCACGCCATCCCGCAATGGGTCCTGTACCTGGTCGTCCCGGTCTGCATGGCCATGCTGTCGTTCCGGTTCGTTCTGCATGCCCTCCTGGCCTTCGTCAGCGCGAAGAGGGGCGAGCTCCCGGAGGGCGAGGAGCCGTGATGGTCTGGGTCATCGTCCTGCTGGCCCTGCTCGGCGCGCCGATCTTCTCGGTGTTCGGCGGGCTCTCCCTGCACGCGTACCGGACGAGCGGGCTCGATGCCTCGCTGATCGTCGGGGAGCTGAGCCGCCTGGCCACCATGCCGCTCCTCCAGGCCCTGCCCATGTTTGCGCTGGCCGGCTACATCCTGGCCGGCAGCGGCGCGGCACAGCGCCTCCTCCGGGTCTCCCGGGCGGCGTTCGGGTGGCTGCCGGGCGGGCTCTCCGTGGTGGCCCTGCTCGCCTGCACCCTGCTGACCTCGTTCACGGGGGCGTCGGGCGTGACCATCGTCGCCCTGGGCGGACTGCTCCTGCCGGCCCTGCTGGCGGAGAAGTACGGCGATCGCTACTCGCTGGGCCTCATCACCAACGCCGGCAACCTCGGCGTGCTGTTCGTGCCGAGCCTGCCGCTCATCCTCTACGCGGTCATCGCCAACCAGGTGTCCAGCGAGGTGACCATCGACCGCCTCTTCAAAGCCGCCGCACTGCCCGGCATCCTCGGACTGGGCTTCCTCTCGGTGTACGGCGTGTCCTACGCCGTGAGCCATCGCGTGCCGCGCGTGCCGTTCTCGGTGAAGGAGCTGCTGCGGGCGCTCTGGGCCGCGCGCTGGGAGGTGCCGCTGCCGTTCGTGGTCCTCGGCGGGATTTATGCCGGCAAGCTGGTGGTGAGCGAGGCCGCGGTCATGACGGCCGCTTACTCGCTGGTCGTGGAGGTCTTCATCCAGCGCGAGATCAGGTTCCGCGCACTGGCGAAGATCGTGCGCGACTGCACCGTGCTGGTGGGCGGGGTGCTGATCATCCTGGGCATGGGCATGGCCATGACGAATTACCTGGTGGACCAGGAAGTGCCCACGAAGATTTTCGACGTCGTGCAGGCGCACATCAGCAGCCGGTTGGCGTTCCTGCTCGCGCTGAACTTCTTCCTGCTCATCGTGGGCTGCCTGATGGACATCTACACGGCGATCATCGTCGTGGTGCCGCTGATCATCCCGATCGCGCTGCGGTTTGGCGTGAACCCGGTGCACATGGGCGTGATCTTCCTGGCCAACCTGGCCATCGGCTACGTCACGCCGCCGGTGGGCATGAACCTGTTCATCGCCAGCATCCGCTTCGACAAGTCCGTGATCGAGCTCTCGAAGGCGTCCATCCCGTTCATCCTGGTGCTGCTGGCCGCCCTGGCCATCATCACCTACGTCCCCGCCCTCAGCCTCTGGCTGGGCGGGTGAACGCCGTTACAGCAGCCCCCGGTCGAAGTTGCCCACGTGGCCCGCCGGAAGATCCTTGCCTGACCGCAGAGCGCGCCAGAGGTCGCGGACCTGGGCGGGAGCGTACGGGCGGTACATGAAGTCGGCGCGCAGGGAAACGGCGCCCGCGCCGGTGAGCTCGCCGAGCCGGGCGGCGAGGCACAGGGGCTTCCGGCCGACCACGACGGTCCGGCACTCGCGGTGGACGACGAGCACCTCGTCGCCGTACGAGGAGGTCAGCTCGAGCGTGTCGAACGTGCAGCGCGCGCGGCCCGAACACTCGCCCAGGAGGCATGACTCAGAGATGAAAAGGGGCGTGTCCTGGTAAGCGATCACGGTGGCCTTCGCGCCGAACTCGGACAGGAGCAGCCGCAGGTTCGCGAGCCCGTCCTCCGGCGACAGCGTGAAGCGCGAGGCGCCCAGGTCGAGGACCTGGAGCGCGGCGGAGCGATTCGTGACGTAGACCGACCAGTCGGCGGATAAATCAAGTGCCGATCCCACGGGCTTGCCCCGTGGAGAATCAGGCTGCTCTGCCGCGCCGACGTTGGCAACTGAGGAACCTGATGATCCACGGGGCAAGCCCGTGGGATTCAGAGCTAGGAAGGTCCATGCTGAGAGATTCGCGGCCTCCCACTTCGTCCAGCCTGCGCTTCGCAGGGCCTCGATCTTCTCCTGCAACTCCTTCTCCTCCCAGCTCCGCGTGATCAGGGGGAGGGCCAGGCGGATGCGGTCGCGGCCGGCCGCGGCGGAAACCTCCTCGATCCTGCTCTTCAGAAAGGGCAGAGGATCCACGGCGATTTCAACGATGACCTCGTCCAAGTTCTCCCAGTCCGCCGGCTCAAAGGCGCCCAGGAGGCCGACCCGGTCTACCTTCACGGACCAGGCGGCTGTCGAGGGTCGGGGGTCGGGGGTCAGCGGCGCGCAGACAACAGCTTGGGCGCGCCGTACGCGCTCTGCCAGGTTCGCGGCAAGTTTCGCCTCCAATTGCCCGGTCACTTCGCGCCGAAGCTGGTTGGCCTGGGAGACGGGGACGAACAGGCCGTCCGGGTTGAGGACCTCGAACTTCCCCAGCGCGAAGCGGGTGTCGCCCAGCTTCTCGAACGCCCCGCGCAGCGCGGACTCGACCTGCTGAAGGTTCTTGGCCGGGCTGAACGGCCCGGCCACCGAGCAGCGGACATCCGCCGCGGCCTCCTGCGCGTGGCGGGGAACGACCCGGGCTTCCGCCGCGAGTTCGCCGGCCGTCAGCCGGAGCGAGATGTCCATCTGCCGCCGCGAGCGGTACTGGCCGGGCTTCGGCCGCGCGTGGCGGTAGCGCCGCTTCACGTCCTGCGACGACGAGCAGTAGACCGCCGCGTCCCGGGGGATGGCGGGGTACTCGTCCGGCAGGGCCACCTCGACGGTCGAGCCCGCCGGTGCCTGGAACGTTTCGCCGGCCGAATCCTTCTTCGCGCGGCCCGCCGCGCGAAGGTTGTCCACGGGAAACCCGAACGGCCGGGGCAGGCCCGGCACGTCGATCTGGAGTCCGTCGTGGCGTTCGAGGGTACGGTCGGTGGTGAACCGGACCCACGGCGTCCCCGCGCGGTCGCGGAAGACGGCCTCGACCTGGCCGATCGGCGTGCCGCGGTGTCCGACCGCCTCGGGGTCGATGACCTCGCGGTCCTTCGCCGAGCGGAGGTAGAGCCGCGTCCAAGGCCGGCTGAAGATCGTCTTGATATCGGCCTCGTCCCGCGCCCGGTCGGCGGGAGACAGCGTGCCGTCGATCAGCTTGCGGTAGTAGCCGGCGGTGGCCGCGACATAGAGCGGCTGTTTCTTGCGCCCCTCGATCTTGAACGACGTGACGCCCGCCTCGCACAGCGCGCTGATTTCGTCGGGCAGGGCGAGGTCCTTCATGGAGAACACAAAGCCTCCCGGGCGGTTCGCCGCCTTGAAGTTGTCGCGGCAGAGGTAGGCGCAGCGGCCGCGGTTGCCGCTGCGGCCCAGCATGAGGGAGGAAAAGAGGCACAGGCCGCTGTACGAATAGCAGAGGGCGCCGTGGACAAAGACCTCGGTTTCGATGTCGGGCAGGACCCGGACGATCTCGCGGATCTCCTCGAGCGTCAGTTCGCGGGCCAGCGTCACGCGGGCAAAGCCGAGGTTCTTCAGGGCCTCCGCGCCGGCCCGGTTGTGCACGGCCATCTGCGTGCTGGCGAAGAGCCGCAGTTCCGGGAAGTACTTCTTGACGATGCGGTACAGGCCGAGGTCCTGCACGATCAGCGCGTCCACGCCGATGTCGGCAAGCGACCCGAGCAGGGCGACGGCGTCCGCCAGCTCATCCTGGATGACCAGGGTGTTGACGGCGGCGTAGACGCTGCGCCGCGGTTCGAGGGCGTGGGCGAAGCCCGTGAGCGCGTCCAGCTCCTCCAGCGTAAAATTCTCCGCATCGGCGCGCGCGGAGAACTGCTTCAGGCCCAGGTAGACCGCGTCCGCGCCGCCGTGGAAGGCCGCATAGCCGGCGTCGAGGCCGCCGGCCGGCGCCATCAGCTCCGGGCCTGGATGCTGGGCGGCGTGTATGGATTGGACAGTCGTTCTCTTCACCCGTGGACTCGCAACAAGGGCGGACCTCACTCTGGCGTTGCTCCGAAGACCATGGAACAGAACACCGATTTCATCTCAGACTTCTTATCCACACGTTGCAAGGTGTGGGTAAGACGCGGAGACTAGGATGAGGCTGCCAGCTCCATGAGAGCTCGCGCAAGAGGATCTGTTGGATACCCCCACCGGTAGCTTTTCTTCGTCTTCTCCAGGACCCCGCGGGCACATAGTTTGCGCAGATGCCGACTTAGTGCTTGCTGAGACATTCCGGTTTTTGACGCGAGTTCGCGCTGCCTCAACACGCGGCCGGCCAGACACCGCACAATCTCGATGCGCCGGGGGTGCGTGAAGCCCGTCAGCAGGTGATGCACCTGTCCCGCGGAGTTGCCGACGCGCCGGAGGCTGAGCTGAAGCGCGTCCACGAGGCGTGGTGCCGACGGGACATGCTCGTCCGCCCCAATCCGGTAGTATACCCAGCGCCCCTGCCGTCGGACGCGCAGCAAACCCCTGGCGTTCAAGGCGCGGAGGTACTGGCTTGCGACCGGTCGCGGGATCTGGAGCCCATCGGCAACCTGCGCAACGCTTTGCTCTCCTAGCTTGAGGACAAGCCTCAGGATTCGCAAACGACGAGAATTCGCCAAGACGCGACAGGTGCGCCACAAGGTCGGCTGCAGTGCTCCTGTCCTACGTGCACTCATATCCACAGTTTGCAAGGTGTGAGTAAACGGCGCAAGCCGGAAGCGCCCCTCTACCCCTGCGGAGATTCTTGCCAGAACCCCATTTTTCGCTTTGCCAAAGGCGGCCGGGAAACCCCATTATGATGCCGCACTAGGCATCTGTCCGGGTCCGAACGGCCCTCCCGGCCTGCTTCGGGCCAGAGCAAAGGAGGGACGTCATGCTACTGGGCATCAAGGATCCATGGGTGTCGCTTGCCTACATTCTGACCATCCTCAGTTCGCTGCTCTGCGTGGTCTACGGCCTGATCAACTGGAACAAGGGCGAAGAGCCGGCCAAGCAGGAGGATATCGACTGGGCCAAGGAGGAGAAGGAGGAGGTCGAGGACTCGGTGTAAGGGCTGTCGGGCCGTGAGTCGCGAGGCGAAAGGGCGTGGCGTGAACCACTAGCGGAGGACCTGATCCATGGATTTGCTCACGATCATCATCGTTGTGCTGTACCTGCTGGCCACGGGGTACCTGGGCTACCAGGGCTACAAGCAGACCAAGACGGCGGCGGACTACCTGGTGGCCGGGCGCCAGGCGCACCCGGTGGTCATGGCGCTCTCGTACGGGGCGACCTTCATCAGCACCTCCGCCATCGTGGGGTTCGGCGGAGTGGCCGCCAACTACGGCATGGGCCTGCTCTGGCTGACCTTCCTGAACATCTTCATGGGCATCTTCGTGGCGTTCGTGTGGCTGGGCAACCCGGCCCGGCGGATGGGGCACCACCTCGACGCCCATACCTTCCCCGAACTCCTGGGGAAACGGTATGACAGCAAGTTCATCCACATTTTCAGCGCCCTGGTGATCTTCCTCTTCATGCCGCTGTACGCGACGGCGGTCATCATCGGCGGCGCCGAGTTCATCGGCCCGGTCTTCCACGTGTCGTACGACACGGCGCTGTACATCTTCTCCCTCATCGTGGCCGCCTACGTGATCGCTGGCGGGCTGAAGGGCGTGATGCTCACCGACGCGCTCCAGGGCGCCATCATGCTGGTGGGCATGGTCATCCTGCTGATGGCGACGTACCTGAAGCTGGGCGGCGTGACCGTGGCCCACCAGGCGCTGACCGACCTGGGCGACGGCGGCGCCGTGCCGAAGTTCGTGGCGGTCATCGGCCACCAGGGCTGGACCTCCATGCCGAAGTTCGGCTGGTCGGCTCCGGGGACCCCGATGCCGCAGGCGCTGATCCACCACCTGTGGTGGATCATGGTCACCACGATCGTGATGGGCGTCGGCATCGGCGTGCTGGCGCAGCCCCAGCTGATCGTCCGCTTCATGACGGTCAAGTCCAAGCAGGCGCTGAACCGCGCGGTGATCATGGGCGGCATCTTCATTCTCTTCATGACCGGCGTGGCGTTCGTGGTCGGGGCGCTGTCGAACGTGTATTTCGCGAACCGCGAGAAGATCGCCTGCCGGATCGCGAGCGACAGCGTGCTGATGGACCCGGGCGCGGACGGGAAGGGCAAACTGGCCCTTCTCAAGGAGGACGCGGCGGAGGAGGTCAAGGCCAGGGCCAAGCGGTTTGTCAGCTACCGCCTGGCGGGCGACGCTGAGGACCAGCCGCTGCACTACGTGCTCTGGACCGAGAAGATGGACATCACCCGGGGCGTGGGGGAGGAGCCGGACGTCCTCGAGCCGCACCTCGTGTCCATCATGCGCTCGGTGACCCTCGGGACTACCCTGAGCGGCAACTCGGACACGATCATCCCCTCGTTCGTCAGCAGCTCGCTGCCGCGCTGGTTCGGACTGGTGTTCCTGATGACCCTGCTGGCGGCGGCCATGAGCACGCTCTCCAGCCAGTTCCACACGATCGGCACGGCAATCGGGCGAGACGTGTTCGAGCAGGCGGTTCACGCGAGGCACTCGGGCAAGTCCATCTTCATTACGCGGCTGGGCATCGTGATCGGCCTGATCGTGGCGATCATCCTGGGCAAGACAATCCGCGGGAACATCATCGCCCTAGCGACGGCCATCTTCTTCGGGCTGTGCGCCTCCGCGTTCCTTCCGGCCTTCATCGGCGGCCTGTTCTGCAAGAGGATGACCAAGGCCGCGGCCGTGGCCTCGCTCCTCGTCGGCTTCTGCGTGAGCCTGTTCTGGCTGGCGTTCGTGAACGGGAAGACGGCCGGCGGGCTCGGCTTCTGCAAATTCCTCTTCAACAAGGACAACCTGGTGCCGCCGACGTGGAGCGTGACGTGGACGGTGGTGGATCCGCTGGTCATCGCCCTCCCGCTGGCGATCCTCACGGCGGTGGTCGTGACGCTTTTGACGAAGCCCATGGACAAGGCCTACGTGGACTACTGCTTCGGCGGGTCGCGGCCCCCGGGGAAGTAGCGCGGCGGTCAAGTCCGGGCGTGTTCATTGGCAAGACGTGGTGTTGATAGGGCGGAGGTGTCGGCAAGGAGCGGACCGGTGATCCGGGTGTTCTTGGACCCCCTCTGGGTGGGGTATCCGCTGGCGGCACGGTGACGTCCTGCGCTTACGGCGCGGGCCGTTTCCGAAGAATGCATCTTCGCCTTGGTTTTGGCCGCCGGGGTCCATTACGCCCGAAAGGAGGATACGCATGAGCAGCAGGATCAGAGCGATGACCGTGCTGGCGTTCGTACTGGTGGCCGTTCTGCTCGTCAGCGGCGCAATGGCCGGCGAGAAGACGGTCCCCAAGACGGACAAGCCGGCGAAGGCTGAGAAGCCGGCCAAGGTGGAGAAGGCCAAGGCCGGGAAGTCAGGCGCCGCGTGCCCCATGTCGCAATTCGTGAAGGACATGAACCTGCGCGGCGGCCTCGATATCCGGATCCGCGAGGAATACTTCGATGATATTCCGATCATTGCGGATCCGCCCGGCGTGACCCGCGGGGGCGAGAACGACTACTTCCGGTTCCGCACGCGCGCGTGGATGGAAGCGGACCCGATGAAGAACGTCACCTTCAAGGCCCGCCTTGTGAACGAGTTCCGCCTGTGGGCTAAACCGAGCGGGAGCGTGCGGTCGCCCACCCAGGCCGGCAGCTATGACCCCGAAGACGAGTTCGTCTTCGACAACCTGTACCTCGACATCAAGGGCCTGGCAAACGACAAGCTGGACCTGCGCATCGGCCGCCAGGAGCTGATCTACGGCACCGGCAAGGTGATCCTCGAGGGCACGCCGAAGGACGGCTCCCGGACCATCTACTTCGACGCCGTCAAGGCCACGCTGAAGACCTGCCCGGACTCGACGCTGGACATCATCGGCATCTACAACCCGCCGGAGGATGACTTGGCGATCAACAGCGCGGACCGCGAGCTGACCGGCTTCACGTCCGCCTATAACGACGAGACCGAGAGCGGCGGCGGCCTGTACTTCAAGAGCCAAAAGAGCAAGGAGATGCCGTTCGAAGCCTACCTGCTCTACAAGAACGAGAGCGAGTGGCAGCAGCCCGCCAAGAAGGACGCCGCGACCGGCGCCTTCATCCCGCCCGCGCTCCCGTGGCAAAGGCTCGATGAGGCCGAGGGCGAGATCGTCACCGACGATTCCGACATCGGCACCGTCGGCACGCGCCTCCTGCCCGTGTTCTCCGAGCGGCTGAGTGGCAACATCGAGCTGGCCTTCCAGTTCGGCCAGCGGGGTGACGAGGACCTCCAGGCCTACATGGCGGATGCCTTCCTGATCTACAAGTTGCCCATGATGGAAGACATGAAGCCCGCCGTGGACTACGGGCTCTACTACCTGTCCGGCGATGACGCGACGACGGCCAAGGACGAGGGCTGGGATCCGCTGTGGTCCCGCTGGCCGCAGTACAGCGAGCTCTACGTGTACGCGTGGGACGCCGAGGGCGCCGCGAAGTGGCAGAACGTCTCCATGCCGCACGTGGGGCTGACGCTCAGCCCGACGAAGTGGCTCAAGACCAGCGCGCTGGTCGGCTACATGTGGGCCCCCGAGGCCAACGGCCCGGGCGGCGGCGACGAGCGCGGCCTGCTGGCCGTCGTCAAGGGCGAGTTCACGATCAAGGCGAGGTGGGTGCCGGAGAAGCACAAGCTAGCCGGTCACCTCTGGCTGGAGATGGTGGATCCGGGCAACTACTACCAGGTGGATGACACCGCCGTCTTTGCCCGGTGGCAGCTGACGTACGAGTTCTAGTCCGGCCGATGCGGACGGACGTGTTGTAGCGACGTGAAAGGTGCGTCCCGCGCGCCGGGGGCCGCGGGACGCACTCGCGTCGGGCGAGGGAGTCATGATCTTCAACGAGAAGTACGAATGCATGTCGCGCAGCGAACTGCGGCGCCTGCAGGGGGCCCGGCTGCGCGAAGTGGTGAAGCGCGCCTACGAGAACGTCCCCTTCTACCGCAAGAAATTCGACAAGCACGGCGTGAAGCCGGACCACATCCGGTCGCTGAGCGACATCGTGAAGTTGCCGTTCACGACCAAGGACGATTTCCGCGAGACGTACCCCTTCGGCATGTTCGCCGTTCCGCTTCGCGAGATCGTGCGGATCCATGCCTCCTCGGGTACGACCGGCAAGCCCACGGTGGTCGGCTACACCCGGGAGGACATCGACCTCTGGGCCGAGACCATCGCGCGCACGCTGGCGTGCGGCGGCGGCACGGCGGACGATATCCTGCAGGTGGCCTACGGCTACGGGCTCTTCACGGGCGGGCTGGGCCTGCATTACGGCGGCGAGAAGCTGGGCGCGATGGTGGTCCCGATGTCCTCCGGGAACACCAAGCGCCAGGTCATGCTGATGCAGGATTTTGGGACTACCCTGCTGGCGTGCACGCCCTCCTACTCGCTCCAGCTGGCGGAGGAAGCCGCGATCGAGGGCATCAACCTCAAGTCGCTCAAGCTGAAGACGGGCTTCTTCGGGGCCGAGCCCTGGACCGAGGCCATGCGGGTGCAGATCGAACAGCGGCTCCCGCTCAAGGCCATCGACATCTACGGGCTGAGCGAAGTGATCGGCCCCGGCGTGTCCAGCGAATGCCTCGAACAAAACGGGCTGCACGTCTTCGAGGACCATTTCTATCCGGAGATCATCAACCCGGAAACCGGCGAGGTGCTGGAGCCCGGCGAGAAGGGCGAGCTGGTCTTCACCTGCCTGACCAAGCGCGCCATCCCGCTGATCCGGTACCGCTCGCGGGACCTCTCGAGCCTCGACGAGAGCCCCTGCCCCTGCGGAAGGACCAGCCGGCGCATGGCCCGCATCACCGGCCGCACGGACGACATGCTGATCATCCGCGGCATCAACGTGTTCCCGTCCCAGATCGAAAGCGTGCTCATGAAGGCGGAAGGGGTCGAGCCGCACTACGTGATCGTGGTGGACAAAACCGGCTCGCTCGACGAGCTGGAGATCAAGGTCGAGGTGTCCGAGGAGCTCTTCTCCGACGAGATCAAGAAACTGGAGTCGCTCCAGAAACGGATCTTCGAGGAGATGCGGAGCGTCCTGGGGCTTTCCGCCAAGATCACGCTCGTGGAGCCGAAGACCATCGAGCGGGGCCTGGGCAAGGCCAAGCGGGTGATCGACATGCGCAGCGTGAAATGAATCAAGAGGTGATGAGATGAAGGTCAAACAGCTTTCGATTTTCATGGAGAACCGCGCCGGGCGGCTGGCCGATATCACCCGCCTGCTGGGCGATGCGAAGGTCAACATCCGCGCGCTGTCCCTGGCCGACACGTCGGACTTCGGGATCCTGAGGCTGATCGTCAGCGACGTGGAGAAGGCGCTGAAGATTCTGAGGGACTCCGGCCACACGGTGTCGCTGACGGACGTCGTCGCGGTGGAAGTGCCCGACCACCCCGGCGGGCTGGCCAGCGTGCTGGAGCCGCTGCGCGGCGCGAACGTCAACGTCGAGTACATGTACGCTTTCGTGGAAAAGGCCACGGACAAGGCCGTCGTGATCTTCCGGTTTGAGGAGACGGACGCCGCGCTCGCCGTGTTGAAGAAGGCCGGCGTGTCGGTGCTCCCCGCCGACACGGTGTACAGCCTGTAGGACGGGTTTCGGGGTCGTACTCTTACTCATACTCCATCTCCCTGCCCGAAGGCTGTTTTCGGTTGCGGACTGAGTGCGAGTACGAGTAGGAGTACGAGTTGGAGTGCGAGCAGGAGTTGAACGGTATGCCGAGTGAGAAACCCAAGCTGGCCATCTGGGACCCCGAGCACGAATGCATGCACGCGTCCGCGCTGCGCGAGCTCCAGCTCGAAAGGCTGAAGAAGGTCGTGCGCAAACTCTGGGCGCGCGTTCCGTACTACCGGCAGAAGATGCAGGTGGTCGGCGTCACCCCCTCGAGCATCAAGACCCTCGACGACATCCGCAAGCTTCCGTTCACGACCAAGGACGACCTCCGGCTCTGCTTCCCCTACGAGGCGTTTGCCGTGCCGCTCGACAAGGTCGTCCGCATCCATGCCTCCTCGGGCACCACCGGCAAGCCCACGGTGGTCGGCTACACGCGGAAGGACATGGAGACGTGGACGAACGTCGTGGCGCGGTTTCTGGTGGCCGGCGGGCTGACCTCGGGGGACATCGTCCACATCGCGTTTTCCTACGGCCTCTTCACGGGGGGGTTCGGGCTCCACTACGGCGCCGAGCGGGTCGGGGCGGCGGTCATCCCGGTCTCCTCGGGCCGGACCGAGCGCCAGATCACCATCATGAAGGATTTCGGCTCGACGGCGCTCGTCTGCACGCCCTCGTACGCCGTCTACATGGGGGAAGTCATGCAGGCGATGGGCGTGAAGCCCGGCGACCTGAAACTCCGGGTCGGTTTCTTCGGTGCGGAATCCTGGTCCCAGCGGATGCGCGAGGAGATCGAGTCCAAGCTCGGCCTCTTTGCCACCGACAACTACGGCCTGAGCGAAGTCATCGGCCCCGGTGTTTCCGGCGAGTGCGTCCAGCAGTCCGGCATGCACATCTCGGAAGACCATTTCTACCCCGAGCTGATCGACCCGGACACCTGCGAGCCGGTCGATCCGAAGAAGGGCGGAGAGCTGGTGCTCACCACGCTCACGAAGGAAGCGATCCCGCTGGTCCGGTACCGCACCCGCGACATCTGCACGCTGATGCGGGAGCCCTGTCCGTGCGGCAGGACCGGCGTCCGCATGTCGAAGATCAGCGGGCGGTCCGATGACATGCTCATCATCCGCGGCGCGAACGTCTTCCCGTCGCAGGTGGAGGAGATCCTGCTCGAAGTCAAGGGTACCCTGCCGCACTACCAGCTGGTGGTGAGTCGCGAGGGCGCCTTGGACAGCCTGGAGGTCCGGGTCGAGGTCTCCGAGGAGTTCTTCTTCGACGAGATGAAGAAGCTGCAGGAAATGGAGCGCATGCTGGAACACAAGCTGGAGAACCTGCTCGGGATCCGCGCGGCCGTGAAGCTCGTGGAGCCCAAGAGCATCGAGCGCTCCGAGGGCAAGGCCAAGCGCGTCGTGGACCTGCGGCGCAAGGACTGACCGCCGGGCCGTTTGACAGGCGGGGCTCCGGGGAAGTAGGTTGATGAGGCGCATCGCCGGGATGGAGTCCCGGCCTACACGTCGGTTCTGTAGGCCGGCATTCCATGCCGGCGCGACATTCATGGACAAGACCAGGCAATTTCTCTGGCTGGGCGACGAGGCGGTGGGGCAGGCGGCGATCGATGCCGGGATCTCCGGCGTGTACGCCTACCCGGGCACCCCCTCGACCGAGATCACCGAGTACATCCAGCAGTCGGCCGAGGCGCGCCAGGCGGGCATCCGGTCCGACTGGAGCTGCAACGAGAAGGCGGCGATGGAGGAGGCCCTGGGGATGTCGTTCGCGGGCCGGCGCGCCCTCGTCTGCATGAAGCACGTGGGGCTGAACGTGGCGGCGGACGCCTTCATCAACGCCGCGATCACCGGCGCTCACGGCGGCCTGGTGGTCGTGGCCGTGGACGACCCGTCCATGCATTCCAGCCAGAACGAGCAGGACAGCCGCTTCTACGGGTCGTTCGCGCAGGTGCCTTTCTTCGAGCCGTCGAACCAGCAGGAAGCGTACGACATTGTTCTTCACGCGTTTGACGTGTCGGAGCGGCATGCCGTCCCGGTGCTGGTCCGGATGACCACGCGGATGGCGCACTCGCGGGCCAACGTGGAGCGCCGGGTCGAGCGGCCGCAGCCGCAGAAGCCGCTGAAGTACCCCTCGGACCCGCGGCGCTTCGTGCTGCTGCCCTCCATCGCGCGGCGCAACTACGCGGAACTGCTCACGAAGACCAAGCTCTTCGAGGAGGAGTCGGAGCATTCGCCGTACAATGTCTTCGAGGAGGGGGCCGACCGGAGCCTGGGCATCGTCGCCTGCGGGATCGCCATCAACTACATCCGCGAAGTATATCCCGAGGGGCGTTGTCCGCACCCCGTGCTCAAGATATCCCAGTACCCTGTGCCGCGGCGCAAGCTGGCCCGGATGATGGAGCTCTGCGAGGCCGTCGCCGTGTTCGAGGACGGGTACCCGCTGGTCGAAGACCTCCTGCGCGGCGTGACGCCCGCCGGGGCCCACGTCCGGGGGCGCCTGAGCGGCCTTCTTCCGCGGGCCGGCGAACTCCATCCCGAGGTCGTGGCCACCGCGCTGTCACGCCCTCTGCCGCCGCTGGCCGAGGTCCCGCCGGAAGTGGTCGCCCGCTCGCCCACGCTCTGTCCCGGCTGTCCGCACGCGAACGCATTTGATTTCCTCAAGGAGGCCATGGGGCACTACCCGAAGGGCCGGGTCTTCTCCGACATCGGTTGCTACACGCTGGGCGCCCTGCCGCCCTACGAGATCATCAATTCCTGCGTGGACATGGGCGCTTCCATCACCATGGCCCGGGGCGCCGCCGAAGCGGGCATCCATCCGTCGGTGGCCGTCATCGGCGACTCCACGTTCACGCACGCCGGCATGACCGGACTGCTCGACTGCGTGGAGGGCCGTACGCCCGTGACGGTGATCATCCTGGACAACTTCACCACGGCCATGACAGGCGGGCAGCCGACGCCGGCCGCCGGCCGCCTGGAGCAGATCGTGACCGGCATCGGCGTCGAGCCGTCGCACGTGCATGTCGTGGAGCCCCTGCCCGCCAGGCATCAGGCGAACCTCGAGATCCTCAAGAGGGAGCTCGAGTACCAGGGGCCGTCCGTGATCATTGCCCGCCGGCCGTGTGTCCAGGTGGCGAAGAGGTCCTCATGAGCGCGAGGCAGGACATCATCATCGCCGGCGTGGGAGGGCAGGGCATCCTGACGGTGGCGGGCGTCATCGGCGCGGCGGCCGTCCATCGCGGTCTCTACGTGAAGCAGTCCGAAGTGCACGGCATGGCCCAGCGCGGCGGCGCGGTCGTCTCCCACCTGCGGCTGTCCGAGCGGCCGATCGCCTCCGACCTGATCCCGCGCGGCACGGGTCACCTGATCCTCTCGATGGAGCCGATGGAAGCGCTGCGCTACCTGCCGTTCGTCCACCGGGAGGCTGCCCTCGTCACCAACCAGAACCCGGTGCGCAACGTGCCGGCCTACCCGGACCTCGGGAAGATCCTGGCCCGCGTGCGGCAGTGGCCGCGGCACGTGATCGTGGATGCCGAGAAGCTGGCGCGCCAGGCGGGCAACGTCCGGGCCGTGAACAGCGTGATGCTGGGCGCTGCCGCGCCGTTCCTCATGGTGCCGGCCGAGGCGCTGGTCGAGCAGATCGCGGAGTTCTTCACCGCCAAGGGCGAGGAAGTCGTCGCGATGAACATCAAGGCCTTTGAGCTCGGCCGCGCCGCCGCTGGGTGAGGAAACCGGATTCGCCCTCACCCCGACCCTCTCCCGTGGGGAGAGGGAGGAAGTTTGTCAGCCGCGCATGGTGTGGGACGGCGCGACTCGCCCCGCCCCTCTCCCGTGAGGAGAGGGCGGAAGAGGGGAGACCGCCAGGACCGAGTTCCCTCTCCCTCGGGGAGAGGGCTAGGGTGAGGGGCTCCGGGGGCGTTGCCGGTTTCTGCTTCCCTTCCGCCCTGCGCAGGGCGAATATGATATCCGCATGATTCCCGATCTTCAGTCCAGCATCCTCTGCGACGACGTGCGGCAGGAGCGGAACGGCAAGTTCATCCTGATCGGCCTGTTCGACGCCATCGCCGCGCCGCAGTTCCCGCTCGCGTACCCGCGCCTCTTCATGGTCACGCGCTGGTGCAGCGGCGAGGGAACTTTCCAGCAGCACACGCGGATCCTGCAGCCCGACCAGAGCACCGTGCTGGCCGAAGGGAAGGATATCCCCGTGCAGCTGCCCTCGCCCGAGGCCACGGCCACGAACTTCGGGGTGTTCATGAACGTGGTGTTCAAGCAGGAAGGCACCCACTGGATCGAGATCCTTCTCGACGGCGACCTGAAGATCCGGTACCCCCTGCGGGTGAACAAGGTCCAGATTCAGCCTCAGTCGGGAACCAGTAATCAGTAATCAGTGTCCAGTATTCAGTTGCTGAACACTGAACACTTCCTACTTCTCTTCCGCGTCGCCTTCTCTCTCGATGAGGCGGATGGTGCGGGGCCGCGAGACCTCGCGCAGGAGCTTGTCGGATTCCTCGAGGTGGGTGCGCAGGGTCTCGAGCGTCTTTTTGAATTCGTCGCTCGACGCGACGGCCTTCATGGAGCTGTCCACGACCTCCTGCACGTGCAGGACCTTCTCGATGTCCTTCTCGAGCGCGGCGATCTTCTCGAGCTGGCCGGACAGCGCCTGCGTGGCGGCCGTCAGCTTGGCCGTTTGCTCCGCCAGGGCTTGCTGAAGATTCCCGCTCCACGAGCCGGTGGCCTTCCCCATTTGATCCGTCACGGCGCCGAGCGCCGCCTGGAGCTTTCCGGCCCCTTCGCTGTAGGCGCTGCGGACCTGGCCCACGATCTCGCCGACCACCTTGTCCAGGTGCTTCGTATGCTCCTGCAGGCCTTCCTTGACCTGGCCGGCCGTGCCGCCGAGGGCCTTGTCCAGGTCGTGCGTGTGGCCGCTGAACATCTTCTCCATCTTCTCCGCGTTGGCGCGCAGCCCGCCCGTCAGGTCCGTCGCCACGCCGCCGAGGGCTTTCTCCACGCTCTTCAGATCGGACGTGGTCGCGGTCGCGGCTCGCGTCCACTTGTCCACGAGGGACGACTGGCTGTCGGACAACGTCTTCTCCAGCCGCGCCACCTCGGTCGCGACGTTCCGGACGACGCTCTCCACGGCTTCCTTCATCGCGGCCGCCGTTTTCTCCGGCTGGGGGACGCTGTCCTTGAACGCGCTCTGGATGGATCCGCCCAGCGCGCGGGCGAGCTCGGCCGCGGTCATGGCGGTGCCCGGGATATGAGCCGGAAGCCGCGTCAGCAGGTGACCCTCCAGGTACTGGTCCGTCCGCTGAAGCAGGACCTGGCGCGCGAGCACGGTGAGCGCGAGCATGATGACCCCGCCCCACGTCAGCCAGGGATTGGCGTCGAGCGCGTAGCAGACCAGCAGGAGCACGGCCATGAAGACCGTTCCGGTGCGATGGGGGCTGGTGGCCCGGCGGCTCTGAAAGGCCGCTAGGTCAAGGACCTGGCGCGGGTTCCAGCCGAGGCTCCAGGCCTGGAGGAGATGCCGCGCCCGCACGGGCAGATTCTGCCGCCCTGTCAGCTTGGCCAGGTGTTCCTTGACGGCCTCGCGGTCGCCGGGGTCCAGGGAGAGGGGGACAGGATCCCTGTAGAACGAGAGCGCTTCGCCGAACATGTCCATCCACTGGATGAAAAGGTAGGCCCAGACGAGCCCCAGGCAGAGCGACGTCACCAGGCAGGGAGGCGGGGACTCGAAGACGTCGCCGCAGAGGAGGTAGCCGATGAGTCCGCCCAGCGCGACCACAGACCAGAACATGGGGATCCATCGGGCGTCCCCGGGGCCGGCCTTAGTATTGGCGGTCATGCAAGACCTCTCCCATAGACTGCTGAATCAGTACTGGATAGTATGCAGATACGCCCGGATTGTCAAAGCGAACGCGGGCGATTACAGTCGCGCAGGACATTCTGAACACGGAAGATACGGGGCATAGAGGTGGAACTCTGCCGGAAATCGGTCAGGTTCGCGGGCGCGGCCTGCGTGGCCCTGGCGGCCGCCGTGGGGGCCTGGGTGGCGATTTTCCAAACCTTGGAAAACTTAGGAGCGTTTTTTCCAAACATTGGAAAAACCGTCGTGCCTCACCTGGTTCGTGTCCCCGGCGGCGCCTTCAGGATGGGCAGTCGCGAGGGCGACGCGGAGGCCCAGCCGCATGAGGCCGCGGTCAACGACTTCTGGATGGGAAGATGCGAGGTCACGGTCGGTGAGTACGCCGAGTACCTGAACTCCGCGACGCCGGCAACCGCGCCGGCGACCGGCCAGCTGGCGTTTCGCGCCGGCCGCTACGTTCCGCGCTGGGGGACGCGCGATAAGCCGGTCACGCACGTGAGTTACGACGATGCGGCGGCGTACTGCCGGTGGTTGGGCCGAAGGGACAACCGCGCGGTCCGGCTGCCTGCGGAGAGCGAATGGGAGTACGCCGCGCGCGGCGGGATCGCGCGTGCGCGGTACCCGTGGGGGTGGGGTGACCCGGCCGGCCGCGCGTGCTGCTGCGGCCGCGGCCCGAGGCGCGTCGGCTCGTTCGAGCCGAATCCGTTCGGGCTGTACGACATGGCCGGCAATGTCTTTGAATGGTGCGCGGCGGATGCCGGGTCGTGTACGTCGGGCGAGGCGGTCGCGCGGGGCGGGAGCTGGGCGGAGCGCGATACCCGGTTCCTTCGCGTCTTCCATCGCGCGCGTTTCCGGCGGGATTACCGGGACGCGGACGTGGGGTTCAGAATCCTGGTCGAGTCATGAAGTACCGTCTGCGACATATCGTTGAATATGCTCTTCTGCGGGCCACGGCCTGGCTCGCGAACGTCGTTCCGCACCGCGTGGCCCTCCTCGTGGGCTGGGTTATTGCCGTCATCGGGTTCGTCCTTCTGCGGGGACAGATGCGCAGGATCAGGGCGCGGCTCCGGCAGGTGTTCGGACGCGAGCGCAGCGAGCGCGAGATCCGGCGGATCGCATGGCGCGCCTGGCGGAACCTCTGCTTCAACGGCGTCGAGGCCATGCGCACGCCGTCCGTGACGCTCGACTGGGTCAAGCGCGTGACGGACCACCAGGCCATCCAGGCGGTCTTCGACAACATGAAGGACGGGCGCGGCGTCATCCTGGCGGTGCCGCACATGGGCAACTGGGAGCTGGCGGGCGTGGCGGCGCAGCTGTTCGGCGCGAAGATCATGATCATCGTGCGCAAGCAGAGGAACCCGCTTACCAATGCCTACCTGAACCGCATGCGCGAGTACACCGGCGTCGAAGCGTTCCTGCGCGAATCGAAGGCGTTCTCCGGCATCGTGCACGGGCTCCGGGAAGGGAAGGTGCTGGCGATCCTGCCCGACCTGCGCGCGAAGGCGGACTTCGTGCCGTGCAGGTTCCTCGGCCGGGACGGGGTCCAGATCCCGGCCGGCATGGCGCTCTTCGCGCGCGAAGCCGGCGTGCCCATTATTCCCGCCTACGTCACGCGCGACGGCTGGGCGCGCCACCGCTGGACCGCTCATGCGCCGATCTGGCCGGACCCGTCGCTCAGCCGCGAGGAGGATTTCAAGCGCATGACGCAGTACGTCATCGGCGTCTTCGACCGCGCCATCCGCGAGCACCCGGACCAGTACTTCTGGTTCAACCAGCGGTGGGTTTTGGGGGAGGAGTAATCAGTGTTCAGTGTTCGGTATTCAGTAACGACGGAGGCAGGTACGAGCGAAGCTCCTACCTGCCTCTTCTGCTACTGAACACTGAATACTGAACACTGAACACTGAACACTAGTCCGTCGTCGCCGCCACATGCGTCTCGGCGCGCAGCGCGAGCTGGGCCTTGGCGCCGATCAGCGCGAGGCAGCCGAGGACCAGCACCAGGCCCCCGATCCACTGCAGGTGGGTCAGGTGCTCGCCGAGGATGAGGACGGCGAGGATGGCGGTGACGAACGGGATGAGCAGGAGCCCGCTCTCCGAGGCGATGGGGCCGAGCGTGTGGATCGCGCGGTAGAACACCACGTGGCCGAGCGCGATGCCGAGGATCGCGGACACCCACACGAGGAGCAGGAACGGGAGGCCGACGTGGAGCGCGTCCTGCCATCGGCCCACGCCGAACATGAGGGCCAGGAGGCCCGGTGCGGCGTAGAGGCTGATGACGCCGAAGCTCAGGCGCACCGAGTACCCTCTCATGCACCGGCGCACCAGCACGGAGTAGAGCCCCCACAGCGCCGCGGTCACCACCAGCAGCCCCATGCCGGCCGCCGAGGTCGACGGCGTGCCGAGCCCGCCCCGGTACATGGCCGCCAGGCCGAACGCGGTTCCCGCAAACCCAAGCCAGAACAGCGGGCGGCGCGCCAGCGGGCGCTCCTCCGGAAGCAGGGAGAAACCGAACAGTGTAACGAAGAGGAACGAACTGCGGCCGACGAAGTTCATGACCGTGGCATCGTTGAAATACGGCGTCCAGCCGAACAGCATCTGGCCCGCGACGTGGGCGGCGGCCGGCGGCAGGGCGTCCTTCCAGATATTCCTGCCCGGCGGCACCTCGTGGCGGTGGCGAAGGACATAGGGCAGCCAGAACAGGGCGGCGAAGAGGTAGCGCATGCCGTTCACGGTCCACGCATCCATCCGGTGCGTGAAGTATTTCAGCAGGAGCGGCACGCTGGACCAGAAAAGGATCGCCGCCCCCAGCGCGGCGAGCGCAGGAAGGAGGCGGGGTCGGGCTGGAGCCTGGTCTGTCACGCGATCCGCAAGCCGGCTAGTACGCCTTCGCGAAGATGGCGCGTTCCTTGGAGGGCTCGCCACACAGGATGCAGCGGCCGTCGCCGCCGGGCTGCTCGAGCGGGACACAGCGCACGGTGGCCTTGGTCTCTTCCTTGATCTTCTCCTCGCACTTCGCGTTGCCGCACCAGAACGAGAGCGCAAAGCCGTGCTCCACCGCCGCCTTGAACTCCTCGTAGTTCGCCGGCTCGCGCGTGTTCGACTTGCGGAAGGCCAGGGCGCGCTCGTAGAGCGCCGTCTGGATGGTCGCCAGCATCTCGGTCACGGCCTGGGCCAGGCCCGCCTGCGGCACGAAGGACTTGCCCTCCTTGCCGGGCCTGTCGCGCCGCGCGAGGACGACGGTCCCCTTCGCGACGTCCTTGGGCCCGATCTCGATCCGGAGCGGCACGCCGCGGAGTTCCCAGTCGTTGAACTTGAAGCCCGGCGTGAGCCCGTCGCGCTCGTCCAGCTTCACGCGAATGTTCGCGGCGATCAGTTCCTGCTGAATCCGTTTCGCCGCTTCCATCACGGCCTTCTTCTCCTCGTCCGACTTGGCGATCGGGACGATCACGGCCTGGATCGGGGCGAGGCGCGGCGGCAGGATGAGGCCCTGGTCGTCGCCGTGGGTCATGATGATGGCGCCGATGAAGCGGGTGGAGAGGCCCCAGGAGGTGGTCCAGCAGAACTGCTCCTTGCCTTGCTGGTCGAGGAACTTGATGTCGAACGCCTTGGCGAAGTTCTGTCCGAGATTGTGCGACGTGCCGGACTGCAGGGCCTTGCCGTCGCCCATCATCGCCTCGATGGAGTACGTCTGGCAGGCGCCGGCGAACCGCTCGGACTCGGACTTCCGGCCGGGGATGACGGGGATGGCCGCCTCGGTCCTGGCGAACTCGGTGTAGACCTCGAGCATCCGGATCGTCTCGGCTTGGGCCTCCTCGGCGGTGGCGTGGGCCGTGTGGCCCTCCTGCCAGAAGAACTCGAGCGTGCGCAGGAAGAGCTTGGTGCGGAGCTCCCAGCGCACGACGTTCGCCCACTGGTTGATGAGGACCGGCAGGTCGCGGTACGACTGGATCCACTTCGCGTAGGCGTAGCCGATGATCGTCTCCGAGGTCGGCCGGACGATGAGCGGCTCGGCGAGCACCTCGCCGCCGCCGATCGTCACCACGGCCAGCTCGGGCGAGAAGCCGGCGACGTGATGCTTCTCCTTCTCGATGAAGCTCTTGGGGATGAGGAGGGGGAACGCGGCGTTGACGTGGCCCGTGGCCTTGAAGCGCCGGTCGAGCGCCTGCTGGATGTTCTCCCAGAGCGCCCAGCCGTACGGCCGGACGATCATGCAGCCGCGCACCGGCGCGTAGTCCGCCAGCTCGGCGCGGAGGACGAGCTGGTTGTACCACTCCGAAAAGTCGTCGCCCCGCGACACCAGCTTCAGGTCCGCCGCCTTGCTGCTCTCCTTGTTCGCTTCCGCCGCCATAGGAATCGGCAGAACGATAGGGAGGCAGGGAGGGAATGTCAACGGCAAGGGGGAGCGCCAGCTTCGCTCCGAGGGACAAGGAAGATGGCCTGCCATCCGACTTGTCCGCCGAAGCCTTGGCGGAGGCGGAAGCTCGAAGCGGACCTGTAGTTGGGACTGCCCTCCGTCGCTCTGCGGCTTCGCCTTGAGCTATGGAGGGCATCCTCCGCTTCGAGCGAAGGATGGTGGCTGGGGCCGGAGTCGAACCGGCGACCCAGGGCTTATGAGTCCCTTGCTCTGCCAACTGAGCTACCCAGCCATCCCAAACGGCAGACAAAACCTAGGGAAGGCCTCACGGTTTGTCAAGAGCCGCGCCCTTCGGCGGGTTGCCCTCGAGCTCCGCGACCAGCGTCAGGAACATCGCGTTGTGCGGTTTCCAATACTCGCTGCTCCCCCAGCTGGCGTCGTAGCTGGGCGCGCCGGTTTCTTCGTCGCCCGAGACGCCGTTGATGAGGCCGCCCAGGGTTGGACCTTTGTTCCACGGGTGCGTGAGGGTGTACGGATTGGTCTTGCCGATCCCGGAGATCATGCAGAAGCCGAGCGGGTTCTTCCCCAGGACCCATTGGAGCTGTTCCCAGGCCAGGTCCTTGTACTCCGCCTGGCCCGGCAGCCGCGCGTACCTCAGCGCCACGAGGCCCGAAGCCATGATGTCGCAGTTCAGGCCGTGGGGCGCCCCATAGGTGCGGTTCAGCGCGAAGTAGTACACTTGGAACAGGCCGGTGGCGGCATTCCGCTCGAGGGCCTGGCCCACCACGTTGAAGGGCGTCCCGTCGGCGGTCTTCTTGAGGAACGCGCGCACGTACAAATCCATGGCTTCGGTAATGCGCGCCCTCAACGGGTCGGTGACCGGCAGGGCCTCGGCCAGCTCCAGCAGACCCAGCTCGGTCCCCACGGAGTGCACGTACTTGTACTGGTACTTGAAGTCCTTGTCGGTGTCCGTGCGGAAGAACCGGCCGCAGACGCCGTTCTCGCCGAGCGAGGCGTCCGTGAACTGGCGCGGGAGGATCCGCTCCGCGATCTCGCGCGCCTTGTCCAGGTACGTCGCCTCGCCCGTGGCCTCATGCAGGCGCATGGAGGCCCACAGCCAGTTGCCCAGGTCCTGCGTCTGGAACGGGTTCTGCGTCCCGCACCAGCGCCAGGCCAGGACCGCCGCCTGCAGGCAGGCCGCCGACCGGCCGGGGTCGAGCTGTTCCAGGGCCATGGCCGCCTCGGCCATGGCGCCCGCGTAGGCGGTGTTGATGTCCAGCCCGTGGCCCCTGGTCAGGACGCGCTTCGCCGTGTCGGTCTCGACCGTGATGTCGCCCGGCCACACGGCGTCGAAGGTCTTGTTCACCCCGATGTACACGCCGCCGGAGTTGGTGTCCTGCATGGCCCGCATGAAGTCCACGGCGTAGGCCAGCTCATCCAGCGCGGCGCCCTGGCACAGCCCCGGCAGGCAGCGCATGAACCGCGCCATGCCCCATACCCACGTCGGCGTGGTGGTCATCCACTTCTCGATGTCGAACTCCGTGTCGATATACCCGCCGGGCACGGGGTCCGCGTGCGGGTGGTTCGTCGGGTACCTCGTGACGCGGATGTAGTGGAACTGCGACGAGGCTGTGCGTTGGGCCACAATGCCCCTGCGGATCTGGAAGGGGTACGAACGGACTTTGAGCACGCCGCCGGGCGTGTCCAGCTCGGCCGTCAGGTCATACGTCCCGCTCCGCGAGAAGCCGGAGAGGTTCGCCACCCAGTACCGCCCGCCCCACGCGTGCTCTCCGCGGTCTTCCACGGCCGCCTTGCGAAGCCGGAGCCCCCATCCCGCGGGTCCGATCCGCACGCGCGGGAGGCCAAGGCCCTGCCAGCCGGCCGGCGCGTTGACGAGCCGCAGGACCGCACGCTTGGGCGACGCCTTGTCGAATCCGACCTGGCTGACCATCAATTCCAGTCGCGGATTTGCGCCGACGAGGGAAAGCCCTTCGAGGTCCACCCATCCTGAACCGCCCCGCCGGGTCCCGTCGCCGCGGGACACGGCGAGCTCCAGGCGGACCGGCGGATCCATCAGCCGGTTGGTGCCCGACCAGGCATATCGGATTTCTCGCAGGTCGATCTCGACCCGGTGCCAGTCCGAGGTCGCCGTGGCGTTCTGCATGAGCCGCATGAACGTGCTGCCGTCGGCGTCCACCAGCTTGATCTCGAGGTCGTTGGGCGGGCTGTCGGCACGGAGCCAGAACCCGAAGCGCCCGGAGGCGGGGAGCGACAAGGGGGCATGGAGCCGCGCGCCGACGTAGTCGCCTCCGCCGTCCGGCAGGGAGTAGTCGATCCGCAGGGCGGGCGCCGACCGGCCTTGCACGCTCGTGAGCGACATCGCCACGTTGGTGTGCATGAACGGCTCCCACGAGGCGGGATCCTGCGCGCCGGGGAGCGGATCGATCGCGAGCGTGGAAGACGCCGCTCCTCCGACCACAGGGTCGTAGGGCGGCATGCATCCCTGCCAGACGAACCAGGAGCACACGCCGACCAGGCCCGCCACGATCAGAAGCAACAGGAAGTGCCCAGCTTTCATCGAACGTCGTTCCTCCTTCGGCTTGCAGCTGCCGCTATCCGGGGCGCCGATGCTAGCACAGGAAGGAAGGCGCACAAGAGAAGAGTGTCGGCGTTCAGGCCTTCTTGTGACGGCTCTCCTCCAGCGCCGCGGGCTTGTGCGGCACCGCTGAAACTGGTATTGCACCCGGCGAAGGGAAAGCGAATCGATGCTCACCGCCCTGCGCGT
Organism: Verrucomicrobiota bacterium; assembly: GCA_043803015.1. Taxonomy (GTDB): domain Bacteria; phylum Verrucomicrobiota; class Kiritimatiellia; order CAIQIC01; family JAGNIJ01; genus JAZDKK01. The sequence goes on along the minus strand of JAZDKK010000027.1, from coordinate 4,574 downwards.
CAAGAACCTAGCCATCGTCGAACACGTCCGCGTGGAGTTCGGGGCGGGCTTGAACGTGATCACCGGCGAGACGGGAGCCGGCAAGTCGATCCTCGTGGGCGCGCTGAATCTCCTGCTCGGCGAACGCGCCGACCACAGCCTCATCCGCGCGGGCGAAGACGCCTGCGGCGCCGAGGCCAGCTTCCAGCTCGCGGATTCCTCCGCCGTGGACGCCGTCCTCGAGGAGCACGGCCTCAGCCCGTGCGACGACGGCCAGCTCATCCTCCGCCGCATCATCCGCGCCTCCGGCTCCAGCCAGAACCTGATCAACGACACGCCGGTCACCCTGCAGGTGTTGAGCCGGGTCGGCGAGCTGCTCGTGGACATGCACGGGCCGCACGACCACCAGTCGCTCCTCAGCACGGAGTTCCAGATGGACCTGCTCGACGCGTTCGGCCACCTGTGGGACGAGCGCTCGGCGTACGAGGAGGCGTTCCGGGCGTGGCAGGCCCTGGAGGCGCGGCGGGCCGCGCTGAACGCGTACGGCGAGAACGTGGCGGAGCAGATCGACCTGCTCCAGTACCGCGTGAAGGAGATCGAGGAGGCCGCGCCGGTGGAGGGGGAGGAGGAGAAGATCGAGCAGGAGCACCGGCTGGTCGGCAACGCGCACCGGATCCTGGAGCTCAGCCAGGGCATCCTGAACGCGCTCTCCGAGGGCGAGGGGTCGGCGTTCGACAACCTCGTCGGCGCGCAGAAGACCCTCGACGAGCTGGCCCGGCTGGTGCCGGACGCGGAGGAGTGGCGCGAGGAGACGCGGCGCATCGCCGCCGGCGTCCAGGAGCTCGGGGCGACGGTCCGGGACCTGGCCGAGCGCGTGGAGGCCGACCCGGCGCGCCTGGGATGGCTCGACCAGCGGCTGGCGACCTACCAGCGCCTGAAGAAGAAGTATGGCCCGACGGTGCCCGAGATGCTGGCCGTGCTCCAGACATCGAAGGAGCGCCTGCACGACCTGCAGACTCGCGGCGAGCAGCTGGCCCAGATCGGCGCCGAGATCGCGAAGGCCATGGACGCCGTGAACGCCCGCGGCCAGGCGCTGCGGAAGAAGCGGAAGGCGGTGGCCGTGCGGCTGGCGGACGCGGTCACGAAGGAACTGCGCGCGCTCGGGTTTGAGCACGGCTCGTTCGCCGTCGAGCTCCGCGACGCGGAGCCCCGCGTCTCGGGACTGGACGAGGTGGAGTTCGGCTTTGCGCCGAACGTCGGCGAGCCGCAGCGCCCCCTGCGCGCCATCGCCTCCAGCGGCGAGATATCCCGGGTGATGCTGGCGACGAAAACGGTCCTGGCCGCGCACGACCGCATCCCGGTCATGGTCTTCGACGAGATCGACGCCAACGTGGGCGGCGAGATGGGCAACGCCGTCGGCCGGAAGCTGGGCGAGGTGGCGCGAACGCACCAGGTGATCTGCATCACGCACCTGCCGCAGGTGGCCGTCTTCGGGGCCAGCCACCTGGCGGTGACGAAGAGCGTCCGCGACGGCCGGACGATCACGGAGGTCCGGCGGATGGAAGGCGAGCAGCGGATCGAGGAAGTGGCCCGCATGCTCGGCGGGCGTGATCTCACCAGCGTGGCGGTCCGTCACGCGAGGGAAATGCTGAAAAGCGTGGCCGAGTAACCCTCTCTTCGCTGCCGCGGCTACTTCAGCAACTCCTGCACCGTGTAGCGCAGGAGGTACAGCTCGTCGCAGCTCAGGGACGGCGCGTCGGCCAGGGCGGGCAGGCGCTGGACCGCGAAGTCGCGGAGCTGTTCCCGCGTCCACTTCATCTTGTCCTGGAGCAGGAGCAGGTACTCGATGTCCTGTTCCGCGCGGCGGAGCGCCTTGAGCCGGAGCGAAGGCAGCGGGCCCGTGATCCCCGCCGGCATGCCGCAGTACAGGAGCGACGAAGACTGGGGCCGCGTCCAGTGCTCGGGCCGGCCGGTGACCTCGCGGAGGCCCCACCCGTCGGCGCCCTCGAGGAAGTACTTGAGGGCCGTCGTCTGAATCTCGAGGGTGGTGTCTTCGAGCGGGAGCGCATCGCCCTGCAGCCAGAGCTTCGCGCCGAATACGGCGGATCGCTCCCGCAGGCACTTCCACGCGACGGGCGCCGGGTCGAACACCGACAGGAGCGAGAAACGGTCCTGGCCGTAGCCAGCCAGCAGCGACGCGTCGGGGATGTTGACTCGGAACACGAATTGGCTGGGCGACCAGGAAGACGCGGACGCGACCGCCACCTGGGCGAACTGCTCCAAGGCCAGGAAGTCGTCGCGGTACACCGGCTCGCCGAAGGACCACGGGGGCGCCTTGCCCTGGTAGTTGGGGGCAGGTCCGTCGGTCAGCCAGAAGTGCGCGGCGGTAGTCTGCCAGCCCTTGGAGGTGAAGTGCTGGCCGAACTGGCTGATGGCGGCGCGGAGCCCGCGCCAATAGTCGGCGCTCATGCAGCTGTAAATGTCCTCGGACGGCCCGGCGTAGACCTTCAGCCCCGCCGGCGCCGAGGAAGGCGTCTCTTCCTTCTCCGCGCACAGGTAGGTCGAGCCGAACGGCGTGGGCCAATTCTCGAAGGTGGGCAGGATGATGTGGCTGACAGGAAGCGCGCGCTGGTCCATCCCGCCGAAGGCCTCGCCGCTGAGGTACGGCCCCGTGCGTTGGTCCCAGGAGTCCCAGGTCGAGACGCTCCAGTCCACGCCCTTACCTCGCGACGTCGGGAGGAAGGCCTGGGAACACGTCCCGTTCCGCAGGTAGGGCATGAACGCGAGAGCGCAGCGGTGGGCGCGTGCCAGCCGCTGGTACTGCAGCTCAACCGGGAAGGCGTCGGACTTGTTCACCAGGTCCTTCTTGTAGAGCAGCGCGACAAGGGACGGCACTACGAGCTCCATCGTGAAGCGCGGCCGTTCGGGCAGGCGGATGGGAAGGACGTCCAGCCTGACGTTCATCTTGGTCGCCGTGCCGTCATCCCGAGCCAGCGTCATCGCGCTCCGGTACGTGCCGGCCGCAGTCTCGGGCGGGACGTGGATTTCCGCGTACACGGACTGGAACGCCGGGTTCGGCACCGGGTTGGACGGAGACAGGAACGACAGGCGGTCCTCGAACGCGAGCAAGGCGTCGCCCCGCCACACGGTGCCGCTCTTCTTCGACGGGGCGTAGCTGTACCAGGTCCGCGAGAAGCGCAGCCCCTTGCTCTCCAGCTTGTTCTTCGGGTTCTGGAAGGGTTCCAGGCTGATCTTCAGGGGCGGGAACTCCGCGCCCTTCCTCTGGAGCCCGATGAGGAAGCCCACGGTCTCATTCTGCGCCGCCCTCAGGTGCAGCGTCCGCGTCGTGCGGTCCCAGAGGTAGGACTCGGTCGGCGCGGTCAGCTGGGCAGGCTGCGGCCTGTCGGTCACGGCGCCGGAGAGCGGGTCGATGCCCGCAGCTTCGTCCACGACAAAGAACCCGAGGGCACCGGCCGCCACATCGATGGTGCCGCTCTCGAGGGTCGTCGGCGCCTGGCTCTCGGGCAGGTGCAGGGGCGGCGGTGTCTTCAGGGTGATTTCGGAGGACGCGCTCGCCTGGCCGGCCTCATCCATGGCGCTCACGAAGAACGAGTAGGTCGTGTCCGGCTCCAGGTCCTCGATGATCACCTGGTCGTTCTGGCCGGAGGGCTGGGGCCAGGGGCACCGGCAGTCCTGCATTTCCGTCGCGCGCTCGAAGGTGGTTGGCGCGAGCCCGTAGCGGATCTCGTACCGGAAGGCCTGCCCGTTCTTCCCCTCGTCGCCGCCGGCCGTCCAGGTCAGGAGGGCGCCGACGCTGCTGCGGCGCTGGAGCCCCGGGTGCGCCCAGGCCTTGAGGTTGGTCACCCGGCTCGGCGGGGTCATGTCCATGATGCCGCCGTCCAGCTCGATGAAGTAGCTGTTGTCCTTGTCCTCGCGGCTGGCGATGACGACCGGAGCTTCCAGCTGGCCCTTCTCGTCGGTGATCGCGATGCCGTGGGAGGCGCCGCAGACGAGCGCCTGGACCACCGCGGGGTCCACCGGCACCGAAACCCATTCGTCGGTGCTGGTCTGCTCCGTGGTCGGCATGCCGACGCACATCAGCGACTGGCCGTTGCCGCGGAGGGCGTAGGGGGCCGGCGCCCCTTCCATGCCCCAGGGCTTCGTCTTGGCGTTCGCCCAGCTGTAGGTGGCCCCGGAGGTCGCGGGCTCCTTGAGCGTACCGGAGCCCTCTTCCCACGGCATCGTGATCGTGCTGAATCCGAGCGAGCGGGCTCGTCCGCGCAGCACCTTGCCGCGCCACGTGGCCCGCGTGATGGTCCAGCCCCGCACGGCGCCCACGTCGTAGCGGGTGAGCGCAACGCTGTCGTTGCCCTTCAGCGTCAGCTCCTTGGCGGCCCCGCCGTTCATCTCGCGGGAGCCCGGCGGCTTGATCATCACGCACGTGTCGGCGGAGGGGAAGATCTTCGTCTTCTGGAGCCCGACCTGGTCGGTGGAAACCGCGGTCCACGGCTTTCGCTGGGGAGGCGCGAGCGGCGGGAACTCCCCGGGCGGGAGCGCGGCCGACGCGGCGGGGGTCGCCGCGGCCGCGGGGGGCA
>JAZDKK010000026.1:0-100900 GCA_043803015.1 Verrucomicrobiota bacterium | reverse complement strand
GATTTTGGATTTGGTGCTTGCTTCGAATTTCGGATTTCGAGTTTCGAATTTCAACGCTGTCTGGAGACATGAAGAGAGTCATCACAGGCATGGGCATGTGCGGCGTGTCGGCCGGCGCGCGCGCCGTCCAGGAGCGGCTCGAGGCGCGGCGCGCCGCGCACGCCGGCGCGTTTGAGCTCTCCATCGCCGGCTGCATCGGCATGTGCTACCGCGAGCCGCTCGTCGAGATCCGCGAGGATGGCACGCGCGCGATCTTCGGGGACGTCACGCCGGACCGGGCCGAGGAGCTGGTCGAGCGGTACGTGCTGAAGGACGCATGGCCGTCTGCGCTCGGAGCTTCAGGTCACCCACCCCCCGCTTCCACCTTCGCTCTTCGAGCTTCGGCGGACAAGTCGCGGACCCCTCCGGAGGAGGGGACGGAGCCTGGGCGATCCCCTCCCTTGGAGGGGTGGCCGAAGGCCGGGGTGGGTCCCGCCGGCGACTTCGAGCCGGTCTACTGGGAGAAAGCGGACGGGAGCCGGGGCGGATCGGAGTCGGAATTCCTGGCGGCACAGCAGCGCATCGTCCTGCGCAACTGCGGCACGATCAACCCGGAATCCATCCAGGAGTACATCCAGGCGGGCGGCTACACGGCCCTGCGCAAGGCGCTCTCCGACCTGACGCCCGCGTCCATCATCGAGGAGGTCAAGGCCTCCGGCCTGCGGGGGCGCGGCGGCGCCGGGTTTCCGACGGGGCTCAAGTGGTCGTTCACCGCCGCGAGCAAGGCCGACAGGAAGTACGTGGTCTGCAACGCGGACGAGGGCGACCCGGGCGCGTTCATGGACCGCTCGGTGCTCGAGAGCGACCCGCACTCGGTGATCGAGGGCATGATCATCTGCGCGCGCGCCGTCGGCGCGGACTCCGGCTACATCTACTGCCGCGCCGAGTATCCCCTGGCGCTTCACCGGCTGGAGATCGCGCTCGAGCAGGCGCGGAGCGCGGGATACCTCGGCCGGAACATCCTCGGCTCCGGCCTCGACTTCGACGTCAAGATCAAGCAGGGCGCGGGCGCGTTCGTCTGCGGCGAGGAGACGGCGCTCTTCCAGTCCATCGAGGGCCACCGCGGGATGCCGCGCATCCGGCCGCCGTTCCCGGCGGAGAAGGGCCTCTGGCAGAAGCCGACGAACAACAACAACGTCGAGACGTACGCCAACATCCCGTGGATCCTGATCCACGGCGCGAAGGCCTACGCGGCCTACGGCACGGAGAAGAGCCGCGGGACAAAAGTGTTCGCGCTCGCGGGCAAGGTCGCGCGCGGGGGGCTGGCGGAGGTTGCCTGCGGGACCACCATCCGCGACCTGGTGAACAAGATCGGCGGCGGGATCAAGGGCGGGCGCCGGTTCAAGGCGGTGCAGATGGGCGGGCCGTCCGGCGGCTGTATTCCGGCCGAGCTGGGCGACACGCCCGTGGATTTCGAGAGCATCCCACGGACCGGCGCGATCATGGGATCGGGCGGCATGGTGGTGCTCGACGATACGGCCTGCATGGTGGAGATCGCGCGCTTCTTCCTGGATTTCACGCAGAAGGAGTCCTGCGGCAAGTGCACGTTCTGCCGGATCGGCACGCTGCGCCTGCTCGAGGTCCTCGAGCGGATCACGCAGGGCGACGGCCGGCCCGAGGACCTGGAGAAGCTCAGCCGGCTCGCCCTGCAGGTGAAGGACGCCAGCCTCTGCGGGCTGGGCCAGACCGCGCCGAACCCGGTGCTGACGACGCTGAAGTACTTCCGAAACGAGTACGAGGCCCACATCAAGGACCGGAAGTGCCCGGCCGCCCACTGCAACGCGCTCGTGGATTTCTTCATCGACCCGATCAAGTGCACCGGCTGCACGCTGTGCGCCAAGCAGTGCCCGGTCAAAGCGATCTCGGGGAAGCCGAAAGAGAAGCACGTCATCGACACGGCCGTCTGCGCCAAGTGCGGCAAGTGCGTGTCCACGTGCAATTTCGATGCCATTTACAAAGCGTGAAAGGTAGGGACGGCCCGCCTTGGCTCGGCGAAGCGCAGCGAAGACGGCTGGGCCGTCCGCGGCGCTCGCAGCGCGAGCGCCCTACCAGACCGAGGACGAGGTTGTGGACAGCATAAAGCTCAGGATCAACGGACGAGACGTCGAGGCCCGGCCCGGCATGACCGTCCTGGAGGTCGTGCAGGAGCACCAGCTCGACGACATCCCGACGCTCTGCCATGCGCGGGAGCTGGAGCCCTACGGCTCGTGCTTCCTGTGCGTGGTCGAGGTGAAGGGGCGCCCGAGCCTCGTGCCGGCGTGCGCCACGCGCGTCGCGCCGGGCATGGAGGTCCAGACGCGCAACGACCGCATCCTGGCGTCGCGGAAAACGGCGCTCGAGCTCCTCCTCTCCAACCACTACGCCGACTGCATCCCGCCGTGCCGGATCGCGTGCCCCGCCGGGGTGGATACGCAGGGATACCTGGCTCTCTCCGCCATGGGCCACACCCGGGAATCGGTGGACCTGATCCGCGAAACCAATCCGCTCCCCGCGGTCTGCGGCCGCGTGTGCGTCAGGAAGTGCGAGCTCGAGTGCCGGCGCGCGGACATCGACAGCCCGGTCGGCATCAACGCCGTGAAGCGCTACGTGACCGATGCGCCCGGCGCCTACGACGGCAAGCCCGTGTGCGAGCCCCCGACCGGCAAGAGCGTGGGCATTATCGGCGGCGGCCCGGCGGGCCTGACGGCGGCCTGGTTCCTGGCGCGCAAGGGGCACCGGGCGGTCATCTACGAGGCCATGCCGAGGGCGGGCGGCATGCTCCGCTACGGGATCCCGACGTACCGCCTGCCGGACGACGTGATCGACCGCGAGATCGACTACATCGCCCGGGCCGGCGTCGAGATCCGCTGCGGCGCCCGGGTCGGCAAGGACCTCTCGCTCGACGACCTCCGCAAGAAACACGACGCCGTCTTCATCGGCGCGGGGGCCTGGGGTGCGAAGCCCATGGGCGTGGACGGCGAGTTCGACACGCAAGGCATAGTGACCGGCGTGGACTTCCTCCGCGAGAAGGCGCAGAAGCCGGAGCCGGTCCGCGGGACGGTGGTCGTGGTCGGCGGCGGCAACACGGCCATCGACGTGGCCCGGACGGCCTGGCGGCTGGGGGCGGACAAGGTGATCCTCCTGTACCGGCGCACGCGCGCGGAAATGCCGGCGGACGACGTGGAGATCGCGGATTGCCTCGCGGAGGGCGTCGAGCTCATGGAGTTGGCCGCGCCGGTGGGCCTCACGGCCGAGGGCCGGCAGCTGAAAGCGCTGCGCTGCATCCGGATGAAGCTTGGCGAGCCGGACAAGTCCGGGCGGCGCCGGCCTGTGCCGCTCGAGGGCTCCGAATTCGACCTGCCGTGCCAGCTGGCGGTCTCGGCGATCGGCCAGTCGCCGGTCCTCGACGGACTGCTGTCGGTCGGCGGCGGGAACGTGGCGCGCACGAAGTGGGAGACCGTCGTGGTCGATCCGGTCACGATGAGCACGAACATCCCCGGCGTTTTCGCCGGCGGCGACGTGGCCGACGACGGCCCGACGGTGGTCATCGACGCGGTCAGCGACGGGCAGAAAGCGGCCCGCGGCATCCACGCGTTCCTGACCGGCCGGAAGCCGGAGCCGCCGCCGTTCGTCGTCACCAAGGCGTTCTGGGGCAAGCCGGACAAGTCCGAGCTCGGCGACATCAAGGAGAGCCCGCGGCACGAGGTGCACCACCTCGACGTGGCGAAGCGGGCGGGCAGCTTCGAGGAAGTGGCGACGGGATTCGACCCGGAGGACAACGTCCACGAAACCGGCCGCTGCCTGTCGTGCGGGTGCCTGCGGTACGAAGACTGCGGGCTGAGGCTCTATGCCGGCGAGTACGGCGTGGACATGGAGCGCTACAAGGGCCACGTCCGCAAGCACAAGATCGACGACCGGCATCCCTACGTCGCGTACGATCCGAACAAGTGCATCCTCTGCTCCCGCTGCATTCGCACGTGCAGCCGGATGCTTCCCCTGTCGGCCCTCGGGCTGGTGGCTCGCGGGTTCAAGACCGAGATGCGGCCCGCGATGAACGACCCGCTGGTCGAGACCAGCTGCGTGAGCTGCGGGAACTGCATCGACGCCTGCCCAACCGCGGCGCTGACGGTCAAGTACTGCTTCCCCGGCCGCGCCTCCCTGGCGGCGTTCGACGTGGAGACGCACTGCGCGCTGTGCTCCGTGGGGTGTCCGATCACGGTGAAGAAGTTCGGCGACGACCGGTACTTCATCAGCGGGTCGGGCGTGCCGGGCGAGTACCTGTGCCGCTACGGCCGGTTCGGCGTGGAGCTGTTCATCAAGCGGAAACGGATCGCACGCCCGCTCGTCCGGACGGGCAACGCCCAGGCCGACGCGGATCTCGCCGGCGCGCACCGCCGCATCGCCGACTCGATGAAGGCCGCCGCCGCGAAGCACGGGCCAGAAGCCGTCGCCGTGTTCGTCTCGCCCGAGCTGACGAACGAAGAGCTCTACCTCGCAGGGCGCATCGCCCGCGAGGGGCTGGGCACGGGCAACATCGGCTCCCTCTCCATCCTCGGCGCGGGGCGGGAGTCGGGGGGGCTCGACGCGTCGCTGGGGTTCACCGCGTCGACCGCGGACCGGTCCGTCCTGGCGGATGCCGACCTGATCGTCTGCAGCAACACGAATCTCGAGGCGGATCACCTGGTGCTGAACGTGGACGTGATGGCCGCCGTGCGCCGGGGCGCGAAGCTGATCGTCGCCAGCTCGGCGCTCGATCCGGCCGACCAGGCCCTGGCGACGCTGGCGATGGATCCGATGCGCGGCCGCGCGGCGATCCTCTGGAACGGGATCCTGCAGGTCCTCCTGGACGAAGGGCACCTCAAGCTGGAGGCGGTCCGAAAGCTCCCGGGCGGGGAGGACTTCCTGAGGAACAGGGGTTTCGACATGGCCTCGGTGACGGCGCAGACCGGCGTGGAGGAAGCGGACATCCGCCGCGCCGCCGTCCTGGTGCGCGAGGCGCGCCGCATCGTGTTCATCTCCAGCCCCGACCGTCCCCAGGATCGCGCGGGCGGAGACCTGCAGACGCTCGCCAACGCCGTGCTGCTGTTGAGCGCCGCCGGAGTCCGCGCCGACCTGCTGCTGCCGAGGGCCATCGGGAACAGCGCCGGCCTCGAGATCAGCGGCGCCGATCCCGCGTTCGGCGCGGGCCGCCGCCGCGCCGCGGACCTGCCGGGCGCGCGGACGCACGAAGACCTTCGGCGGATGCTGAGCGACGGCAGCCTGAAGGCGGCCCTGATCCTCGGCGAGGATCCGATGCGCCACGATCGGACCGCGGCCTGGTTCCGCAACGTCGAGTTCCTTGCCGCGATGGATTGGGCGGAGACCGAAACGACGCGGGCGGCGGACGTGGTCCTGCCGGGCGCGACGTACCTGGAGACGGAGGGCACGCGGTGCAACTTCGAGGGCCGCCTGCTGGCGTTTGCGCGTGCGGTGCGGCCGCCGTCCGGCAAGGCCGGCTGGGACGTCCTGGGCGGGCTGGCCGGAGCTTTCGGCGTGAAGGTCCACGCCGGCTCAGCCGTGGACCTGAAGATCCAGATCGAGGACGCGATCCGGGAGGGCCTGGACGGGGCCGCCACTTTCTACTGGAACGCCGGCGGGGCGCGGCGGTGGCCGGGGACCGGGCGCCTGATGCCGGTCGAGCCCGACGGACGGGCGGCCGCCCTCCAGGTGCCGCTCACGCACGGCGAGGCGTACAAGAAGAGCTTGCGCGAGGTGGGGACGGGACGGTACCGGGTGGTGTAGGATCGCTGATCGTACTCGTCCTCGTTCTCGTCGTCGTTCTCGAAGGCGGGCGTCGAGGACGAGAACGATCAGAGGCAAGATATGATCAGGCTGGAAGAGCTTTATTCCTTTATAGAGGGCAATTTCGACTACCTGCTGGTCGTGGACGGCCAGGAGAAGGTGCTTCACGCCAGCCAGCTGCTGCGCCGCGCCTGTTCGCCGGAGGAGATGATGCTCCAGGACGAGCAGCTTGCCGGCGTGCTGACGCCATCCTCCTTGGGCTCCTTCCGGCAGGCCATGGCGCAGGCCGCCGAGGGGCGGCGAAGCGTCGCGGTCTTCACGCCGGCCGTGGAGCGCGCCGGCTCCATCCCGCTGAAGGCCGAGCACACGCGCACCGCGGGCGGCGACGTCTACCTTTTCTTCGGGACGCACATGGACGGGATCAGCAAGGTGGCGGAGTGGGAGAAGAACGAGCGCATCAAGGAGCTGTCCTGCCTGTACTCCGTGGCCGAGTGGCTCCGCGCGGCCGCCTCCATGGACGAGTTCTTCCGCAAGCTGCCCGACATCATCGCCCCCGGCATGCAGTACCCCGAGGAGACCGTGGTCCACTCGGTCTTCCTCGGCACGAAGTACGGCCAGGAGCCGCCGCACCGGCACATCGGGACCCGGCTCCTGGTGAACCAGCAGGACTCGGGCGAGATCCGCGTGGGCTATGTCAATGCAATCCACGAGCTCCTGCCCGAAGAACAGAAGATGCTCAACCAGATCGGCCGCATGGTCAGCCTGACGCTGGAGCAGCGCCAGCTGTCGGAGCGGCTCCTGGTCAAGCAGGCGGAAGAGACCGAGTTCGCCACGCGCCTGGCGGAGCTCGAGCGGGAGATCGCATCCCGCACGCGCGAGCTGGAGGACCAGCGCGGCAAGCTGGGCATGGTGGATTCCTACCTCAACCAGGTCACCCGGGACTGGGAGGAGTCCAAGGCGCGCCTGCAGACGCTGTTCGCGGCCATCCCCGACGACGTCGCCCTGATCGACCGCCAGCGCAACGTGGTCATGACCAACCGCGCGAACGTGGAGCCGGGGCGGAAGTGCTACCAGACCTTCTTCAGCCGCGACGTGCCGTGCGAGGACTGCCGCCTGGCGAAGATCATCCGCGACAAGGCGCCCGTCACCACGACGATCAAGGACGGCGACCGCTACCTCCAGGTCCAGGCGACCTCGGTGCTGGACCGGGAGCACGAGGTCCAGGGCATCGTCGAGTTCTACCGCGACGTCACGCTGGAGAAGACCTACGAGCAGCAGATCCAGCAGGCGGACAAGCTGGCCGCGCTCGGCCAGCTGGTCAGCGGCATCGGGCACGAGATCAACAACCCCAACCAGTTCATCCGCGGCAACATCAAGATCGTGCGGCAAGCCATGGACGACCTGCTTCCGATCGTGGACGAGTACGTGAAGAGCCATCCGGACCTGAAGGTGGCGCGGCTGAAGTACCCGTTTTTCCGGGAGCACATCATGACCCTCGTGGACGACATGAACCACGGGTCGGAGCGCATCAAGCAGATCGTGGACGCCCTGCGCGGGTTTGTCCGCCAGGACGAAGGGCTCCTGCTGGACCGCGTGGAGATCAACACCCTGGTCGAGGCCGCGGTGCGGCTGGTCGAGAACGAGGTCCACAAGCACGCCGTGGTGTGCCTGGACCTCGGCGAGCACATCCCGTCCTTCACGGGGAATTCGCAGAAGATCGAGCAGGTGCTGGTAAACCTGCTGGTGAACGCCAGCCAGGCGATCGAGGAAGACAAGAAGGGCCGGGTCGTCGTCCGCACGCGGGGCGAGGGGAAGGACGTCGTGATCCAGGTCGAGGACAACGGCCGGGGCATGAACGACCAGACCCTCAAGCGGATCTTCGACCCCTTCTTCACCACCAAGCGCGCCAGGGGCGGGACGGGGCTGGGGCTGGCGATCTCGTACCGCATCATCACCGAGCACGGCGGCACGATCACCGTCGCGAGCGAACAGGGCAAGGGCACGACGTTCACGATCCGGATCCCCGTCATCCGGAGCGCGCCGCCCCAGGCCCCGGCAAAATGAAACCACGGCAGGACAGGCAGCGGTGAAAAAGATCCTCCTTGTCGACGACGATGTGGCCGTGACGAACCACTTTCTCGTGGCGCTCACGCAGACGGAGCGGTTCGAGCCGGTGATCGTGAACGACTCGCGCGGCGTGCCGGACCTCCTCGCCGGCGAGCGGTTCGACGCGATCATCCTCGACCTGGACATGCCGGACGTCAGCGGCGTGGATATCCTCAAGCTCATGCGCGAGAAAGACTTGCGCACGCCCGTGGTGGTGCTGACGGGGGTGGGGGACGTGGACCTGGCCGTGAAGTCCATGAAGCTCGGCGCGTTCGACTACCTGACCAAGCCCGTCGACGACGAACACCTGCTGGATGTCCTCGAAGAGGCGGTCGCGCACGGAGCCCTGCACCGGTCGCTGAGCGAGCTGCCGGCGGAGCCGAAGCGGGAGGACCTCGCCCATGCCGCCGCCTTCGAGGGATTCGTCACCGCGCACCCGAAAATGATCCGCCTGCTCCACGAGGCGGAGAAGATGGCGGCGGGCGAGATCACGGTGCTCATCGTCGGCGAGCGGGGGACCGCCCGCGAGGCCCTGGCGCATGCGATGCATCGCGTCAGCTCGCGGCGGGGCGGTCCCTTCGTCGTGGCCGACGCGCTGGGCGACGCCCGGGACGTGTTCCCCGCCATGCTCTTCGGCCAGGCGCCGGGATGGCGCGATGAAGCCGAGGAGCGGCAGGGCCTGCTCGAGCAGGCGGCCGGCGGGACCCTCTTCATCGATCACATCGAGCGCCTGAGCCTGGCGGTGCAGCTCCGGCTGAAGCGGGTGATCCAGACCGGCAAGTACTACCGCGAGAACTCCACCCACGTGATGACGGCCGAGGTCCGCCTCATCGTGGCGTCGACCGAGGACCTGGCTTCGCCGCAGTACAAGGGGCCCTTCTCGCCGGACCTGCTCTACCACCTGACGGTCAACACCCTGCGCGTCCCTCCCCTGCGCGATCGCGGCGAAGACATTCCCCTGCTGGCGGACCACGTGATGAGGCAAGAGTCCCGCAAGACGGGCAAGCGGATCGACGCCTGCGCGCCCGAGGTGCTGGATTTCCTGGCCGGCTACGCGTTTCCGGGCAACGACCGGGAGCTCGAGTCCGTCATCGCGGGCGCCGTGCTCCGGTGCGAGGGCGAGCGAATCACCATGAAGGACCTGCCGCCGTGCGTCCAGGAGCCCGCGGGCTGCGAGGGGGCGCCCGCCGCAGAGGAGTTCGAGCCCAGGAAGCTGGCCGAGATCGAGCGGGACTACGTGGTCCGCACGCTGAAGTTCTGCGACGGCGACAAGGCGGCGGCCGCGGCGCGGCTCGGCGTCACCGCCCGGCAGTTGGACCAGATCCTCGCCGAGAAACGCAAAGGCGCCCCGCATTGACGGGGCGGGAACCGGGCCGCGGTGCTTCCGCGCGGCCCAAGAAAAGGCTTCCCATTACCGCACCGCTCCATTACTCCATTACCGCGAGGATTGCGCCATGACGGTTCGCACCAGGTTCGCGCCGAGCCCGACAGGGCACGTACATATAGGGAATATAAGGGCCGCCCTGTACGCCTGGCTCTTTGCCCGCCACGAGGGCGGGAAGTACCTTCTCCGCATCGAGGACACCGACCGCGAGCGGTCCACGCCGGAAGCAGTGAAAGCCGTGGTGGACGCCATGCAGTGGCTCGGCCTGAACTACGACGAGGAGCCGCTCTACCAGTCCACCCAGACGCCAGCTCACCTGGCGGCGGCGGAGCAACTGCTGTCCAAGGGGTCTGCCTATAAAGAGGATAAGGGCGGGACGGGCAAGGGCGAGGCAGTCGTGTTCCGCATGCCCGGGAAAGACATGTCGTTCCACGACGAGATCAAGGGCGAGCTCCGCAAGAAGGCGGAGGACATGAAGGACTTCGTCATCGTCCGCTCCGACGGTACGCCGATCTTCCACCTGGCGAACGTGGTGGACGACATCCACATGGGGATCACGCACATCATCCGGGGCGACGACCATATCGAGAACACGTACCGCCATGTCGCCCTGTACGAGGCGCTGGGCGCGCCGGTTCCGAAGTACGCGCACCTTCCGATGATCATCAACGCACAGGGCAAGCCGTACTCGAAGCGCGACGGCGACGCCTACGTAGGCGACTTCCGGGAGAAGGGCTATCTCCCCGAAGCGCTGTTCAACTACCTCACGCTCCTGGGCTGGTCGCCGGGCGACGACCGCGAGATCCTCTCCCGCGACGAGCTCGTGAAGCTGTTCACGCTCGGCCGCGTCCAGTCGTCGCCGGCCAAGGTCGATCTCCAGAAACTGATCTGGATGAACGGCGAGTACCTGAAGAAGCTTGCCCCAGCAGTGTTCGAAGAGGGCTGCCGCGCTGAGCTGAAGGCGAAAGGGCTGTGGCGGGACGGCATTGATCCGGCGTACTTCCGTCGCGTGCTCGACCTGATGCGGGACCGGGTCAGGATCTACGCGGAGCTGTCCGCACAGGTCGCCTTCTTCTTCAACGAGGACTACCCCTATGATGAGAAGGCCGTGGAGAAGCGGTTGAAGAAGCCGGGGGCCATGGACGGCCTGGCCGCTTTGCGGGGGCGATTCGCCGCGCTGGAGCCGTTCGGCGCGGAAACAGCGGACAAGGCGCTGAGGGACCTTGCGACGGAGCGCGGCCTCCCGGCGGCCGAACTCGTTCATCCCGTGCGGGTTGCGGTGTCCGGGATCGGCGCCGGCCCGAGCCTGTTTCATATGCTGGAAGCGATGGGGAAGGACAGGGCGCTCAAGCGGATCGATCGGACGCTGCAAGTCTTTGGCAAGTAAGGGGTTGTAGCACCGGCGCTGCATGCCGGCGACCGCCGGGACCTCAGTCCCGGCGCTACAGGAGGGCGGAATGGAAGACCAGCATAAACACACGAGGCTTTCTCTGGCTAACCGGATCACCATTCTCCGGATTCTAGGCGTGCCGGTGTTCATCCTGATGCTCGTTTACTATACGCAGGGCCTGGCCCGCGGCGAGGCCATGGAGATTCACCGTGCCGCCGCCCTGGCGATCTTTGCGGCGCTCGCCCTGACGGACGCGCTCGACGGCTACCTCGCCCGCTCGCGGAACGAGATCTCTCCGCTCGGCAAACTGCTGGACCCGTTGGCGGACAAGGCTTTGCTCCTGTCGGCGCTCGTGCTTCTCACGAAACCATCCCTCCCGGCGCTCGAGCCTCACATCCCGATCTGGTTCACGCTGCTCGTCATCAGCCGCGACGTGCTCCTGATTGTCGGTGCGGCCATCATCCATGCCTTTGCCGGTTTCGTGGAGGTGAAACCGCGCATCGTCGGGAAGATCGCGACGTTCTTCCAGATGGTCGCGATCACGTGGGTGCTGGTCGGCGGAGCCGCACGTCCCTTCATGGCATGCGTCGCCC
Source organism: Verrucomicrobiota bacterium (assembly GCA_043803015.1). Classification (GTDB taxonomy): domain Bacteria; phylum Verrucomicrobiota; class Kiritimatiellia; order CAIQIC01; family JAGNIJ01; genus JAZDKK01. The sequence goes on along the minus strand of JAZDKK010000026.1, from coordinate 89,628 downwards.
TCGCCGGCGTCTTCACTTTCACCTCCGGTCTGATCTACGTCCTCGACGGAGTTCGCCAGCTCGAGAGGGCGGCCGCGGCGCACCGGCACCCTCATCCTCCCGCGTGATCCATCCTGTGGTTTGGTTCTCGTCATGCGGGGCACGGTTCGGTAGTCTTTGCCCCCGTGATCGCGTCCCCCGCGCGGCGAGGAGGTCCACCCGCCGGCGGACCGAGGGTCCTCCACGTTGACCGGGCAAGCATGACGAATTCGATTCCAGCTGCGAAGGAGAACGCGCCGCGCCGCGTGGTCGCGATCGTGGGCCGCCCGAACGTCGGCAAGTCGGCGCTCTTCAACCGGCTTGCCGGCCAGCGCATCGCCATCGTTCACGAGGAGAGCGGCGTCACCCGCGACCGGATCACGGCGGAGGCGGTATGGGACGACGAGCGGTTCGAGCTCATCGACACCGGCGGCGTCGGGCTCATGGACCGCGCGACGGCCGACGACGAGATCGTCCGGGGCACCCGCACGCAGGTGGACGTGGCGATCGAGGACGCCGCGGTCGTCGTCGTCGTCACGGACATCACGAGCGGGCTGGTCCCGCTCGACGAGGAAGTGGCGCGTCTCCTGCACGCGAGCGGTCGTCCGGTTTTCCTGGCCGCCAACAAGTCCGACAACGCGCGACAGGACGCAGGCGGCGCGGAGTTCGAGCGGCTTGGATTCCCGGTGTTTCCCGTCTCTGCCCTGCACAACCGCGGAGTCGACCTGTTGATGCAAGCCGTTCTACGGCAGCTACCTGTGACAGGGGAAGAAGCGCGCGGGCCCGCCCTCAAGGTGGCGGTTGTCGGGCGTCCGAATGTCGGGAAATCTTCTTACATCAACCGCCTGCTCGGGTGCGAGCGGGTGATCGTTTCCGAGGTGCCGGGCACGACACGGGACAGCATCGAGATCCCCTTCGCCGTGGGCAAGGGCGCGGGCGCGCGGCGTTACGTGCTGATCGACACCGCGGGCATGCGGAAGGCCGGGCGCGTTCACGGCCGCGTCGAGCAATTCAGCCTCCTCCGTGCCGAGAGGAGCATCGAGCACGCCGACGTGGTGGTCTTGATGCTGGACGCGGAGCAGGGACCGACGGTCCAGGACAAGAAGATTGCTGCGACGATCCAGGAGAACAGAAAGGGATGTGTGCTCCTGGTGAACAAGTGGGACCTCGCCCGCGGCGTGACGGAGCGCGAGTACGAGCGCGCGCTCCGCAAGGTGATGTTCTTCTTCGACTTCGCTCCCATCGTGTTCGCCTCCTCGGTCACGGGGTTCAACATCCGGAAGAGCGTGGAGGTCATCGATCACGTGGCCGCGCAGATCCGGACGGAGCTCACCACGGGTCTGCTGAATCGCATTCTGCGGGATGCGTTCGACCGCGTGCAGCCGCCGCTGGTCCAGGGGCGGCGCCTGAAACTCTACTACGCGACGCAGACGGGAACTCAGCCCGTACGCGTTCGTCTTTTCGTCAACGATCCGCAGCGGGCGAGTCCGTCGTACAGGAGCTACCTGGTCGGCTGCGTGCGCGGAGTTTTCGGATTGGAGGGCGCACCGGTCGTTCTGGATTTCAGATCGAGCCACGAGCAACCGACGAAGGAACACTAAGAACGCGTTACCAAGATGTCGAATTTCCGAAGGAAAAAAACTTTTTTTCGTGTTTTGTTTCTTTTGTCTTGCGTCGTCTACATATAGGGGTAACTTCGCTCGTCGGAGGCTGGGACCGTCTATATGTAGTAGGTCTTGAGGTAATCCGATTTTCTGACCGAACAGCTTGCCGACCGCTACGCGAAAGAGGGAGGAACAAAGAATGTTGGATACTCGCGAGCCCGTCGAGATCCGGGAGAAGAAAGCAGTAGCGCGACACCGGAATCTCCGGGTGAGGATCGATCACAAGAAGGTGCCCGCCAAGGGCCGCATCCAGAAATCAAAAGGGCTCAAGGTCCCCCGCGTCTTCAGCACCAAGGGAGTCAATCCGTTCGACAGCATGGAGTGGGAGAAGCGCAAGGCGTCGATCACCGACGAGAAAGGCCAGATCATCTTTGAGCAGGACGGCGTGGAGGTCCCGAAGAGCTGGTCCATGCTGGCCACGAACGTGGTGGCCTCGAAGTACTTTTACGGCGAAATCGGCACGGAAAGACGCGAGTTTTCGGCCCGCCAGCTCATCCAGCGGGTGGCCCGGACGATAGCCGACTGGGGGGTCAGGGACGGGTATTTCGAAACCGCCGAGGACGGGGAGAGTTTCTACAACGAGCTCGCCTACCTCTGCCTCCACCAGTACGGATCGTTCAACTCGCCGGTGTGGTTCAACTGCGGGCTCTACCATGAGTACGGCATCGGCAAGGGAAACGGCCGCGGGCTTTACTACTTCGACCGCGCGAAGAACTCGATCCAGGTCGCGACGACCCAGTACGAGCATCCGCAGTGCTCCGCGTGTTTCATCCAGGCCTGCGAGGATTCCATGGAAGGCATCATGGGTCTCGCACGGAGCGAGGCGATGCTCTTCAAGTTCGGGAGCGGCACGGGGTCCGACCTCTCGACCCTGCGCAGCTCGCGCGAGAGGCTGAGCGGCGGCGGACGCCCGAGCGGCCCGCTGTCGTTCCTCAAAGTCTACGACGCCATCGCCAGCGTGGTGAAGTCCGGCGGCAAGACGCGCCGCGCGGCCAAGATGAACACGCTCAAGGTATGGCACCCCGACATCAAGGAATTCATCCAGGCGAAGGCGAACGAGGAGAAGAAGGCGTGGGCGCTGATCGAAGAGGGCTACGCCGGCGACTTCAACGGCGAAGCGTATTCCTCGGTCTGCTTCCAGAACGAGAACCTGAGCGTGCGCGTGACCGACGAGTTCATGCGCGCCGCCCTCGAGGACCGCGACTGGCAGACGCACTTCGTCACGGATCCTTCGAAGCCGGGACCGAGCTACAAGGCGCGCGACCTGCTGAAGGCGATTGCCGAGGGCACCTGGATCTGCGGAGACCCCGGCGTGCAGTACGAGGACACCATCCAGCGGTGGCACACCTGCAAGAACACCGCGCCGATCAACTCGAGCAACCCGTGCAGCGAGTACATGTTCCTGGACAACAGCTCCTGCAACCTGGCCTCGCTGAACCTCCTGAAGTTCCTCAAGGAGGACGCCACGTTCGACGTCGAGCGTTTCCACCGTGCGGTGGAGATCTTCATCACCGCCCAGGAGATCATCGTCGACAACGCGAGCTATCCCACGGAACAGATCACGCGCAACAGCCACCTGTTCCGTCCGCTGGGGCTCGGCTACGCGAACCTCGGTTCTCTCCTCATGACCCTCGGACTGCCGTACGACAGCGACGAGGCCCGGGGCATGGCGGGCGCGATCACGGCGCTGATGCACTTCTTCGCGTACATCCAGTCGGCCCGCATGGCCGCCCACCTGGGCACGTTCGACGGCTTCGCGGCGAACCGGGAGCCGATGCTGCAAGTGCTTCAGATGCACAGGGATGCGTTGGACCGCATCGCCCTGGGCTGTCCCGCGTACCTGAAGGATGCCGCGCGGCAGGCGGCCGACACGGCGGTCGATCTCGGCAAATGCTTCGGCTACCGGAACGCGCAGGTGACGGTCCTCGCGCCGACCGGCACGATCGGTTTCATGATGGACTGCGACACGACCGGCGTGGAGCCGGACATCGCGATCGTGAAATACAAGCTGTTGGCCGGCGGCGGCATGCTGAAGCTCGTGAACCGCACGGTGCCGACGGCTCTTCGCCGCCTCGGGTATGCACCCCAACTGATCGACGAGATGATCGACTACATTGACGCTCACGACACGATTGAAGGTGCGCCGGGCCTGAAGGACGAGCACCTGCCCGTGTTCGACTGTGCGTTCAAGCCTCGCAACGGCAAGCGCTACATCCCGTACTCGGCGCATATCCGGATGATGGGCGCGGTCCAGCCCTTCCTCTCCGGGGCGATCAGCAAGACGGTCAACATGCCCAGCGACGTGACCGCCGAGGAGGTCATGGACACGTATGTCGAGGGATGGAAGACGGGGCTGAAGTCCCTGGCCATCTACCGTGACGGCTGCAAGCGCAGCCAGCCCGTGACGACCGGAAAGTCCGACGCCAAAGGCGACGTCGAGGCCAAGCCGGGAGGGAACGGATCGAAGGCCCGTCCCCTGCGTCGCCGCATGCCGACGACCCGGCGGTCGATCACGCACAAGTTCGACATCGCGGGCCACGAGGGGTACCTGACCGTCGGCCTGTACGACGACGGTTCGCCGGGCGAGCTGTTCATCACCATGGCGAAGGAGGGGAGCACGATCGGCGGGCTGATGGATTCCTTCGGCACGGCGATTTCGCTCTGCTTGCAGTACGGCGTGCCGGTGAAGACGCTGGTGGAGAAGTTCGCGCACTCGCGCTTCGAGCCGAGCGGGTTCACGAAGAACCCGGACATCCCGATCGCGAAGTCGCTGACCGACTACATCTTCCGCTGGATGGGCCACGCGTTCCTGGAAGGTTTCAAGGCGCCGGCGCCGGCCAAGTCGCTGCAGCCCGAGAACCACGTCGGCGCGCACGCCACCGCGCCGAAGCCGGAACTGCAGCACGCGGACAAGAAGGCGGCCGCCTCGGATCCATCGCATACGAGCTTCGGCATGAACGTGGAGATTCTCGACAAGCAGTTCGAGAGCTTCATGGAAGACGCGCCCGTATGCGACCAGTGCGGCGCGATCACCGTGCGCAACGGCGCCTGCTACCGCTGCTACAACTGCGGGAACTCAATGGGATGTTCCTGAAGAATGGTTAAGGGTTGGTGGTCAGTGGATAATGAAGAGGGCGGCAGGACGGAACGTCCGCCGCCCTCACTTTTTCCGTCTATAAACCATTAGCCATCAACCACTAACCATTTCGGGGTGGCTTGCCATCCGAAGCTCCGAGCCCAGCGAGGAGCGAAGGATGGTGCTCGGGGGGGGAGTCGAACCCCCACGCCTTTCGGCACATGCCCCTCAAACATGCGTGTCTGCCATTCCACCACCCGAGCACGGGACGGCGGGAACACGAGGTAAGATACCCGCCGGCCGCATCCCGGGCAAGGGGGAAGTGCCGGCTCCCCCGCATGCGCCAGGAAAAAACACGCCCCGCCGTTAACACCTTCGGTGCCAACAGCTATCCCTAGTAGTGCCATGATCGCGCGGCAGCACCTGTTGCTGGTCAGTCTGCTCGCCCTCGCCGTCGGCACGGCGGCTGAGGCCGTGCCGTTCACCGCGGCCGTGATCGACGCCGCGATGAGCGGGGACGTGAAGGCCATCGCGGATTTCGACGGGGACGGGTTCCTCGACGTGGTCGTGGGCGGTGACACGTCCGTCGATATGTACTGGTACCGCTACCCGGGGTGGACCAAGTACCGCGTGGCCGAGGCCCGGGTCGAATTCACCACCGACATGCAGGCGGGTGATGTGGACGGCGACGGCGATGCGGACATCATTGTGCCGGACGGCGGCAGCGGCGGCGACCTGGCGTGGTTCGAGAACCCGCGGCCCGCGTCCAATCCCACCGGCGTCACCTCCTGGACGCGCCACGCGATCGACACCGTCGGCTACTACGCCCACGACGTCGACGTCGGCGATGTGAACAACGATGGCGCGCCGGATGTCGTGACCCGCGGCGGCGCCTTCATGCTGTGGATGCAGAGCACGCCGACCAACTGGGTGTCGAGAGATGTCGGAACAGAGGTCGGTCTGACCTCGGGCGAAGGGCTGGGGCTGGGCGATGTGGACGGAGACGGCGACCTTGATCTCGCGGCGGCCGGGCGGTGGTACGAAATGCCGGCCGATCCGCTGAACGGGACGATCAGGACGCGAACGATCGGATCGGTGTCCGGCAGCGAGATCGCCACGCTGGTCGCAGACCTCAACGCAGACGGGCGGCCGGACGTGGTCATGTGCCCCCTGCACACCGGCGGCGAGTTCGCCTGGTACGAGGCGCCGACGAACGTCCTCAGCGGCGCGTGGACCAAGCACGTCATCGACAACAGCTCGGGAAGCCACAAGCTCAGCGCGGCCGATTTCAACAACGACGGGCTGGTGGACCTGGCGCTGGGTCTCGAGAACATCGCTCCGGGCGGAGGGGAGGTCGTTCTCTGGCTGAACCAGGGCGGGGCGACGCCGACGTTCTCCGAGCAGGTCGTGTCCGGTTCGCCGGGCGCGCACAACCTGCGGGTCGGCGACATCGGGAACGACCACGACATGGACCTCTTCGGCAGCGGCTGGATCGGCCAGCCGCCGCCCGCCACGGTCTGGAGCAATACCACCGTTTCCGCCACGAATGTCCCGCCGGCGGTGGCCCTCCGCAGGCCGGCCCCCAACGCGGTGTTCCACCTGGGGGCGACGGTCAGGCTGTCGGCCCACGCCTTTGATGGCAACGGCTCGGTCGCCGAGGTCGAGTTCTACAGCGGCACGAACAAGCTGGGCGAGGACTCGCTGGCTCCCTATTTCGTTGGCTGGGGGACCACGGCCACGGGCGTCGTCGAGCTGATGGCCCGGGCCACAGACAATTCCGGCGCCATCGCCACCTCCGCAGCGGTGCAGGTGACGGTCGAGGACGGCCTGCTGGCGCTGGACAACTGGACGTATGTCCAGGCTGACTCCAGCCGCGGGAACGTGGACTTCGGCCTGGCGTTCGGCGACGTCAACGGCGACGGCTACCTGGACATCGCCTCCGGCCGCTACTTCTACATCAACCCCGGCGGCGTCATGACGGACGCGTGGACGCGGATCACGCTTCCCGGCAGTTCGACGCTCGATGCGAACCTCGTGCTGGACGTCGACACGAACGGGCGGCCTGATGTCATCGCGCAGGACCTCCCCAACGTGTACTGGCTCAAGCCCGCGTCCGCCCTCGCCGACTCGTGGTCGTCCACCCTCATCGGGACCCTGCCGACGACAGAGCACCAGAACAGCCAGGGCTACCGGACGGCGCAGGTCGTGACAGGCGGCCTGGCTGAAATCGTTTACGCGGCCGGCACCGTTGGGGGGGCGACCGCAGGCCTCTTCTATTTCCGCGTCCCCACCAATCCCGCCGCCGGCAGCTGGCCCAAGGTGCAAATCACGGCGGACGCCGTCGCTGAGGACGGCCTCGCGGCCGGGGACATCGACAGCGACGGCGACGACGACGTGGTGGCCGCGTACGGCGGGAGCGGCGACCAGGTGGCCTGGTGGGAGAACCCCGGCGACGGCTCCAGCAACTGGCTGCGGCACGCACTCGGGGACACATCGGGCGAGTGGTGCGACCGGATCAACGTGGGCGATCTGAACAACGACAACCGACTCGACGTAATCGTCAGCGTCGAGAACGGCATTTCCAGCGGCGCGGAAACCTACTGGTTCGAGCGGCCGGCCGTGGCCACGAACGGGAACTGGACCCGGCGCACGATCGCGACGCAGGGGAGCACGAACAGCAAGGACGTGGGCGACGTGGACAACGACGGGGACCTCGACGTGGTCACCGGCGAGCATCGCGGTGACCTGAAGGTGATCGTGTGGGAGAACCAGACGAACGCGGCGGGATGGGCGGGGCACCAGGTCAGCTTGGGCCGCGAGAGCCACCTGGGCTCACGGCTGGCGGACCTCGACAGCGACGGCGACCTGGACATCGTGAGCATCGCCTACGACGCGTACCAGTACCTGCACATTTGGCGCAACGACGCGGTGGATCTCTTTGCTGCGCCGCCGGGCCCGCCCCAGCTGGCGGTCGATCCGGTGGCCCTGTCGACGACCGGCGCCGTTTCGAACGACGCGCCCGCCCGGAGTCTCGGGGTCTCCAACGCCGGAACGGGCACGATACAGTACGTTATCACGACCAATGCCGGCTGGATGTCTGTCAGCCCGGTGGGCGGGTCGGTCGCGGGCGAGAGCGACACGATCACCGTGAGCTTCCACTCGTCGGACCTGCCGGCGGGCTCCTACGGCGGGACCATCACGGTCACGGCCACGAACCCCGGTGTCCTGAACGCCACGCAGGCGGTGAGCGTCACGCTGAACGTCGTCGAGCCCGGCTCGACCCTGGTCGCCTACTGGGCGTTTGACGAAGGGGCGGGAAGCGTCGCGGACGACTCCTCGGGCCACGGGCATACCGGCACCGTAGTCGGCGCGGCCTGGACCGCCGCGCGGATCGGAGGCGGCCTGGACTTCGACGGCACGGACGACCGCGTTACGGCGGGCACCCTGGACATCCCGGGCACGTGCATGACCATCACGGCATGGATCAAGGCGGATTCGCTCAACGGAGACATTCGGTTCGTCTCGAAGGCCACGGGCACGGCGGAGCAGGATCACTACTGGATGCTGAGCTCGTACGACGACACGGACCGCCTCAGGTTCCGCCTTAAGACCGGCGGGACGACCACGACGCTCATCGCCGACACGGGCAAGAATCTGACGAACGGCAACTGGATTCACATCGCCGCCGTGTACGACGGCAGCGCGATGATGCTCTACCAGGACGGAGCGCTCGCGGGCAGCACGGCGAAGAGCGGCGGGCTCAGCAGCAACGACAGCGTGCAGGCGTGGATCGGAGCCAACCCGCCCGGCGCCGCGGAGCCGTTCGACGGCGTCATGGACGAGGTCCGGATCTACCGCGTGGCCCTGACCCAGGAGGAGATCCAGGACCTGATCGGCGATGCCGATGCCGATGGCCTGCCGGATTCCTGGGAACTCAGCTACTGTGCTTCGCTGGCGTGCTTCTCCCCGTACGGCGACGCCGACGCAGACCACTTCATCGACTCGCACGAACGTCTCGCGGGCACGAATCCCACGAACACGTCCTCCCTGCTCCGAATCGTGTCCTGCGAACCGCGGCCGGACGAGGTGATCATTCGGTGGAGCAGCGTTACGAACAAGTCCTACAGGGTCGTTCGTGCGTCCCGTCTGGTGGACCCCGATTTCACCCCGATCGCCACCAACCAGGCTGCCACGCCGGACGAGAACGCCTACACGAACCCAGCCTCCGGCGAGGGCCCGCTCTTCTACAGGATCCAGCTGGAGTAAGGCGGCCCCCTCCGCGCCTTCGCGCCAGCCCCCAGTCCATCGAAGGGTTGATTCCCGTCCGTTCGCGGTTATCCTCGTAGGCGCATGAAGATCGTCATCGCCACGCGTAACCGGCACAAGCTGGCGGAAATCCGCGAGATCTTCCAGGTGCCCGGCCTGGAGATCGTGAGCGCGCTGGACTTCCCGGACATCCCCGACGTGGAAGAAGACGGGCCGACGTTCGAGGCGAACGCCGTCAAGAAGGCGGTTACGCTGGCGCGGGCGACCGGTCTATGGTCGCTGGCCGACGACTCCGGTCTGGAGGTGGACGCCCTGGGTGGCCGGCCCGGCGTCCTTTCGGCCCGGTACGCCGGCGAGCCGGTGAGCTACCCTGCGAACAACCGGAAGCTGCTGGGCGAACTCGACGGGGTGGGGGACCGGCGGGCACGCTTCCGCTGCGTCATTGCGCTCTCGAGCCCGGACGGAAAAGCGTGCACGGTCGAGGGCCGGTGCGAGGGGCGGATCGGCCAGGAGGAGAGGGGCCGTCGCGGGTTCGGCTACGACCCGGTGTTTCTCCCGGAGGGTCACACCGTGACCTTTGCCGAGATGGAGCCGGGGGCCAAGAACGCCATTTCGCACCGCGGCCGCGCCCTGCGGAAAGCCGCGGCGGCATGGGGCGAGATGCTGGCCCGCGGGCCCGCGGATTGGCCCGCCTAATCTTTTCTTCAGATTCTGCTTTACACGGGACCGGTCCCGTGATAGGCGTACCAATGCTGGGAACGTTCCCGGTTTTGTTCATGAGTAGATCCTAGAAGTTCAGAGAAGTTCAGACGTATCGGAGGTTGTCATGAGAAAGTATCCTGTCCTTGCGGTTCTTGCGTTGTGTCTTTGTGCCCTGAGCGCCTTCGCGCAGGGCCCTTACTATAGCTGTTCCGGGCGGAACATCCTGGGGCCTGACGGCCAGCCCTTCCAGATCAGGGGCAACGACCTCAGCCACTGGCAGAACACGGAGGCGTATGCCTTGCGCCTGAACGCGGTGCACAGCCGCCACCTCGGCTCGGAGTCGAGCATCAAGACGCGCATCCGAGAGATCGTGGGCGTAACCAACGCCGCCAAGTTCTGGAACACCTTCCAGTCCAACTTCGTGACGCAGGCCGACGTGGCCGACTTCAGCGCGGAAGGCTTCAACACGATCCGCTTCTCCTTCAACTACCGGCTGGTCAGCCCGCAAGACACCCCGGGCCAATACAGCTCCGAAGGCTTCGCCTTCATGGACAAGGTCGTCCAGTGGTGCGCGGCGAACGACCTGGCTGTGATCCTGGACATGCACGCCTGCCCCGGCGGGCAGTCGCACGACGGGCCCGCCGATCCGGAGTGGACCTACTGGTACTGGAGCGACGCCATCACCAACTGGCTGGAGACCGGCGTGCCCTGCCTCTGGCAATCGAACGCCGACTACTACGCGACCACGGGCCGCACGCCGGAGTTCAACAAGCAGCGGACCGCGGACATCTGGCGCGAGATCGCCAACCGCTACAAGGACGAGCCCGCCATCCTCGGGTACGAGCTGATGAACGAGGCGTGGCTTCCCGCCGACGCCGGCGTGGAAGATCTTCGCGCGGCCCTGATCCAGATCACCGACGCCATCCGCGAGGTGGATGCGAACCACATCATCATGGTTGGGGGAGACCTCTTCGGCGGCTCCCTGGAGGGCCTGGTGCCGCCGTGGGATTCAAACATGGTGCTCTGCTTCCACCGGTACTGGACGCCCACCACCCAGGCCACGATCCAGCCGTTCCTCGACGTGGCGATCCAGCACAATGTGCCGCTGTGCGTCACGGAGAGCGGCGAGAACTCGAACCCCTGGCTGTACGAGTTCGCCCAGCTCCTGGAAGCCAACAACATCGGATGGTGCATGTGGGGGTACAAGAAGGTAGACAACATCGCCTCCGCGTTCTCTGCCTACGTCACCCCCGACTACCAGTATGTGATCGATAACTTCCGGGATTTGCCGATCAACGCCACCCGGGCAAACAAGGGCCTGATGGAGTGCGCGACGAACGTACTGACGGCCAAGTGCGCGTTCGACCCCGGCTGGTTCGACGCCCTGCTGTCGCCCCAGTTCAACACGCAGCCGTACGCGTTCGTGACGCACACCCTCCCCTGCAAGATCAACTGCGTGAACTACGACGTGGGGAACCAGGGCCTTGCGTACTCCGATACTCGCTACAAGAACCCGGACGGTCTCTACGGCGCGCCGTACAACAGCGGCTGGAAGTATCGGAACGACGGCGTGGACGTCAACACGACCTCAGAAGCCGGCGGCTTCAAGGTCAGCTGGGTCGACAGCAACGAGCGGCTGAAGTTCACGGTCAACGTGTCGCAGGCCGCCAAGTACGACATCTACATTCGCACGGCCAGCCCGAACTCGACCGGCCGACTCCAGTTGTACTGGGACGGCGCGCCGCTGACGTCGGTCATCTCGGTTCCGAAAACGGGCGGATGGGACAACTTCCGCGCCACCACCGTCAAGGGGTTCAACCTGACGGCCGGCCAGCACGTGCTGGAAGCCCGCTTCACGGTTGGGGGTTTCGACATCTCCAGCATCGAGTTCAAGAAGGCGCGCTGATAACGGCCCGTGACCGGTGACCGGAGCGGCGGTCGTCGGGGGAACCGATCACCGGTCACATTCTCGGGTTCTTGACGCCGCGCTGGAGCATCTGCCTCAGCTTGCGGAGCGAGTCGTCCTGGATCTGCTTGATGCGGGCGCGCGTCAGGGCGAGGATCTTCCCGGTTTCTTCCAGCGTCCGGCCCTCGATGAAGCGCAGGCGCATGATGAACTTGGCGCGCGGCGGCAGGCGGTCGATCGCCGACCATATCTCGGAGCGCTGGGCAGCCCGCGAAGCCTCTTCCGCGTCGACGTCCTCCACCAGGTCGTAGAGATTGGTGCCGTTCTCGCCGAACATGGCGTCGAGCGAGACCAGCGGGGCCGGGATGTTCTCCCACTGCTGGATGAACGGCCGGATCTTCTCGATGCGCGCCTCCGGGAGGCCCGTCAGCTTGGCCAGGATGGCCGTGTCCGGCTCCTTGTCGTGCTCCTTTGACCACGCGTCGATGATCTCCTTGATGGCGACCATGTCGCGGGACGGGCGTATCCCGATGCTGCCGGAGCGGACGTGGTCCCGGAAGAAGTTGCGGAGGCGGTTCTGCACGGCCTTCTGCGCGTAGACGTAGAAGGGCGTGCCGCGCGTGAAATCGAACTTGCGGATGGCGTTGGACAGGGCCTTGGACCCTTCCTGGAGGAAGTCGGCGAGCCAAACCTGGCCGATCCAGAAGTAGGGCTTGATGCAGCTCACCACGAGCCGGCGGTTGGCGATGAACAGCTCCTCCTCCGCGGCTTCGATCTCGGAAATCAGGCTGCGCCCGTTGACGACGGCCCGGTGCCACTCCCGGGCGGACTTGAGCCGCTTGCGCGACAGCTGGCGGATCCGGAAGGCGCACGAGTGCATCTCGCGGAACAGGTTGAGGGTGTTCTCGGGCGACAGCAGCTCCACCGTGCCGCGCTAAATGAGGAAGCGGCCGATCGCCTGCATGCTGTGATCGGGAGTACAGTACGTCCGCTTCTGGCGGACCTGGTTGGGCAGGTACGAGGCGTGCCGGAACTCTGGGAGCTCGACCCTCTTGAAAGGCAGGCTGTCGGCGAGCGACTTCAGCTCCCGCTGGTACTTCTGCGCTGTCCTGGACAAAGCCACGTCTCGACCAAGTCTCCGCAGGCCGGACGACGGCCGGCATTCAGTGATTTGCGCTCGCGCTCTTGAATTCGGGGATCTTCAGGCCTTTGCCTTCGAAAACGATTCGCATCGACGCCTGCTGGACCTTCTCCAGCGCGTCCGGGTCCTTCTCCAGGTCGAACGTCCAGGTCGCCGACCGGTCGGATTTCTCAGGGGCGTTGGTCTCGAGGATCTTCCCCGGGGTCTTGACCCGGAGGACGGCCTTGAAACCCTGCATCACGGTGTTCATCACCTCTTCCATCTCGGCGCCGCCCAGCGCGGAAAGCTGATCCGAGACGTTCCCGTTGCCGGCCGTGGCCTGGACCAGCACGTAGTTGCCCGCGGCATCTTTCGAGAGGGAGAAATCCCGGTCCGCGATAAACCCGGTCTGCGCCAGGCCCCCGAGGTCCCGGAACCGGATGACCAGGTGCCGGTACTTCCAGCCTTCGCGGACCTCGCTGCTGACCGACTCCAGCACGACGCCGCTGGCTTCGTAGTCCTTGAAGTCCTTCCGGATATCCTCGTCGCTGAAGTCGAACGGCATCGTGGCGCTGTCGCTGCTGTTCGTTTCCTCCATCATGCTCTTGGCCGTCTCCGCCATGCCGGTGACGGCCTCCTCCGACATGCCGTAGGTGATATCGATGACGCCAGAGCCGTCGTTGTTCAGCGTGAGGGTTTGTTCGACTTTGACGCAGCCCGTCAGGGTCGCGATGAGCGCGAGGGCGGCAAGACGCAGGAGCGGCGTTCCGCGAAAGCCTTTGATTGTCATGTTGGCCCAAGGTCGCATGCTTTTCATGGGGTGTCAATGGCGTTCCCCGGCGCGGCCAGAGCGTCCGCCCAGCGGCGCAGACAAGGCAGTCCGGGCACGCGGCCGAGGGCTCGCCGGAGGGTCGCGAGGGCGGTCGGCATGTGACGGCGGAACGACTGCATGCCGGGCAACCGGCTCAGCCGCGCGTACGCGCCGAGGGCCTGCGCGAGCCGTTCGATGGCCGCCCACCAGAAGAGGCGGCGTGCGGCGGCGCCGTCATCCGCGCGCGCGGCGTAGTACTCCAGGAGCTCCTCCTGCAGGTGCGGGGCGAGGCCGGCGTACGGGTCGCAGAGCAGCGAAGCCAGGTCGTACGCGGCCGCGCCCATGCGCATCCCCTGGAAGTCCACGAAGGCGGGCCGGCCGCCCGGCAGCAGGATGTTGCTGGACTGCAGGTCGCGGTGAATCAGGACGGGTCGCGCCCGGAGAAGACGCGCCGCAACACACGCCAGGTCGCGCCGGATACCGCGGATTTCGCCGGCCGGCCGATGAAGATGAAGCTCCAGGAATTGACGCGCGAAGAAGTCGCGCTCCCACCGGTAGAGATCGGCGCTGAACGGCGGCATGAGGGGAAGCTTGCTGCCCAGGCTTCGCCCGGGGCTACGCCGAGGCGAGCGGCGCGCGGCCCGGGCGCCGGCGCCGTGGAGGAGCAGCACCTGGTCCAGCACGCGGCGGTAGAGCTGTCGGACCTGCTGAACCGGCCGCCGGCGGACCTCGTCCTCGAGCGACGTCGCGCCGAGGTCTTCCAGGAGGGCGAGCCGGTCCACCGGTCGGTCCAGCAACACCTTCGGAACGCGCAGGCCCAGCCGGTCAAGGAAACGCGCGTGCGCGCAGTACAGCCCGTTTTCCGCGCGTTCGAGGCTGTAGCGCATCAGGATGATGCTTCGGAGTCCCCGCCTGATCCGCGTGAACGTGCGCGCGGACCCGCGGGCGCCGAGCGGACAGGCGGTCAGATGCTCCATCGGCCAGCCGCACGTCTCCAGCGCTGCGGCTTCCTGCGCGTCCAAGGCGCGGTCTGCGCGCATGGCGATGTAGTCCTCCAAACCTTCAACCCGTGTGTCCCGGCCGACAATGGCGTGCCGCACCCGGGCGCGCGCCGCAAGGTGCGCGCCATCCCAGATCACCGAATCGACCACCCGGGCCCCGCGTTCGATCGTCACGTTCGATCCGATCCATGCGCGCTCCCCTTTTCTGCGATGCGCCTCGAGGTACTGCTCGGGCGTTCCCAGGTCGGCCCAGAACGAGCCGGGCACGCACACGCCGGCGATGCGCTCGCCCCGTTTCATCGCGAGTTCGTAGGCCGGGATGATCCCTGCGAAGCCTTCGGCCGGAAGGAAATCGAGGATTCTGGGGGAAAGCAGGTGAAGTCCGCAGAAGGTGTATGTTCCGGCGCGGCCCGGGCGCCGGCTCTCGAACGAGGTCACGCAGCCGCGCTTCATCTCCACCGTGCGCGGGCCCCGCATTTCATCGAGCCAGACGGCGGCTAGGTACCTGCCGCCGGCAAACTTCTTCACGAGGGCATCCGGCTTCAGGTCGAGGGCGATGTCGGCGTTGATCAGCCAGAAGGGGGCGTCGCCGAGGAACCAGGCCGCCCGGCGGAGCGCGCCGCCGGTGCCGAGGATGTCCGGCTCGTGCGAGAGGCTGATCCGCAGTCCGGGCACCGGGTTGTGCCGGACGAATTCCAGGATCTCGCCCGGCAGGTGATGCAGATTGATGACCACGTCCTTCACGCCCCAGCGGCGAAGGAGCTCGAGCGTGTGCTGGAGGACGGGTTTGCCCCAGAGCGGCATAAGCGGCTTCGGCAGGTCGCGGCTCAGCGGCAGCATGCGCGTGCCGAGTCCGGCCGCCAGCACGAAGGCTTTCGAGGGTCGCCTGGGGTTCATCGCCGGAAGTCTAGCGGCAATTGGGGCGGCGGGCAATCTGCGCGCGCCGTTTGTCTTTGAAGCGGCGGCGGGCGGACGCTATCCTGCCGAACAGCGCACGACCGAGCCCTGAAAAGGGGGGGAGGAAAACCATGTCGGAAGACGAGGTGATGGCCCTCGTGGTCAGCGGTGTCCTGGCCTTGATGTTGTGGATATCGTGGTACTGGCGGGCGGCCACCGTCACGCGGCTTGCCTCCGGCCACCCGCAACGTTTTTCCCTCTACTACACGCCGCTGATCTGCGTCGGGCTCCTCCTGCTGGTGCTCATGAACTACGCGTCCTCCGATGTGCGCACGAGCCCGGTGTACATCCTTTTCTACCTCGTCATGGGCATGGCCTGGGTCGGACTGAGCGCCCTGCTGTTCCCGGTGTTCGGGATCAGCGGCCGCGACGACGTGGCGGAACGGGGCAACCTGGCCGCGAGCCACGCCCTCGGCGGCGCGCTCGCGGGCCTGACCCTCTCCTTCGCCGGGGGGAACATCGGCAACGGCCCCGGTTGGTGGGTGGTCGTCTTCTGCGCGGCGCTCGCGTCGGCCGGGCTGTTCGCGCTGTGGTGGCTGCTGGAACTGTTCTCGCACGTGTCGGAGGCGGTCACCGTGGACCGCGACGAGGCCGCCGGAATCCGCCTGGCCGGGTACCTCATCGCCGCCGGGCTCGTGCTCGGCCGTGCGGTGGCGGGCGACTGGGTCTCCGTGGACGTCACCGTGTCGGACTTCCTCCGCGTGGCCCGGCCGCTGCTCGTGCTGGCGGCGGTCGCCGTCGGCGTGGAGCGGGTGCTGAAGCCGACGCCCGAGGCGCCCACGCGCGCCGCGCACGTGTACGGGACGCCTTTGGCGGTGGCGTATTTCGTCGCCGCGGCCGTCTATGTCCACTCCCTGGGGGCCTGGTGAGCGAAACGCCGTGGAATATGGCGCCTCCGCTGGCGCCCGACACCTTCGCCGCCATCCGGCGGCGGACGATCTTCGATTGCTGCAAGTGGGACCCGCAGGTCGGCGACGTCTCGATCCTGCACGATGCGCCGATCGTCCTGGACGAGCCCACGTGGCTCACCCTCAGCTCGCTGGCGTCGCAGCTGGCAGACGAAGCCGCCGCCGCGGAACGGGAGCTCATTGGAAGACCGGACCTGCAGCGCCGGCTGGGGATTCCATGGGCCATCCGCCGGGCGCTGGACGGCGCGGGCAACGGCCACGCGCCGCCCGCCCTCGCGCGGGTCATCCGGTTCGATTTCCACCTCACCCCGGCGGGATGGTGCATCTCCGAGGCCAACACGGACGTGCCCGGCGGGTACATCGAGGCGTCTGGGTTCACGCGCATGGTGGCCGAGCACTACCCGGGCTGTGCTCCTTGCGGCGACCCTGCGGGGGCACTGGCCGATGCCCTGGCCGGGGGGACGCCTGACGGCGGGCTCGTGGGCCTGGTGCACGCCACGGCGTATACGGATGACCGCCAGGTCATGGAGTACCTCGCCGGGCACTTGGAGGCGCGCGGACGCCGGACCTGCTTGCTGGCCCCAGACCACCTCCGGTGGGACGACGGCACGGCGCGGGTGACTGCGCCATTCAGCCCGGACCCGGTGAGCGCCTTGGTACGGTTCTTCCCGGGCGAGTGGCTGCCGAACCTGCCTCGCGCGGCGGGGTGGTCGCACTTCTTCGCGCGCACGCAGGTCTGCCTCTGCAATCCCGGCGCCGCCCTACTGACCCAGTCCAAGCGTTTTCCTCTCGTCTGGGACAGCCTGCGCACGCCGGTGAACACGTGGCGCCGCCTTCTGCCGGAAACCCTGGACCCGCGGGAGGTCCGATGGGACACCGACGGCGAATGGGTTCTCAAGCCGGCTTTCGGGCGGGTGGGGGAGGACATCGGCATGAAGGGCGTGACCGAGCAGAAGGAATGGCGCCGCATCGTGCGCAGCGTCCGCCTCCGCCCGCGGCACTGGGTTGCCCAGCGGCGTTTCGAGGCGGTCCCGCTGCCGACGGCGGACGGCGCCTGCTACGCGTGCGTCGGCGTGTACACCGTGGACGGGAAGGCGGCCGGCGCCTACGGGCGGTTCGCGCAGCGCCCGCTGATCGACGGCCAGGCCCGGGATGCCGCCGTGCTGGTGCGCCGGAAGTCGCCGTGATCGGGAAAGGAGAGCAGTCCGATGATCGGTGAAGAGCTGTATGCGATGTGGAGTTCGGTCAGCCCGACCTGGTCCCGATGGGCCAAGCCGGTCCTGTTCGCCAAGCTGAGGCCCGTGTGGGAGGCGGGCGCCATGCCCGACTGGCGGGGCCTCGACACGAGCTGGGCGCCTCCGCCGCAGGAGAAGACTGCCCTCGTCGTCAACCTGCCGGGCGCCGACTCCGTCCGGTACGGCGTGGCGCTCGCGGCGCGCGGCTACGCCCCGGTTCCCCTGTACAACACCTGCCCGGGCATGGATGAACTCGTGCATGTGGAAGGGATCATGAATGCCCTCATCGGCCTTTCCATCGAGCTTCGCGGGATGCGCCTGGAGGCGGACGCCCCGCCGGCGTTCCTCCTGGACGCGGACCGCCTCGCCGGGGGCGCCAAGCCCTTGCCGCGGCACTTCGACAACCGCTGGGTCGTCCTGCCGCAGGATTTCCCCTCGGCGAATTTCCTGCTGTCGCAGGGCGTGCGCACGGCGATGCTGGTGCAGTACCTTGTTTCCTCGCCGGGCGACGACCTGTCGCACGTCCTCCGCCGGTGGCAGGACGCCGGTATCCGCGTGCTGATGAAGGACACGGCGTCGTCCGGGCCGCCGCAGGAGTTGACGGTGCGCCGTCCGTGGTGGTTCCGCACGATGTTCTACCGCGCGCTCGTTCTGGCGGGCCTGAGGCGGAACAGCGCGGGCGGCTTCGGCGGGCTCGTGCCCGAGCCGTCGTCCGGCACGGGCTACGGGTGAAGCGACTTCGTGCAGACACGTACGCGCGAGCCCCCTACGGCCATATGAACACACCTTGCGAGGTGTGTTCATGTCGTCGGCGCAGCTGGGGCACCCGGCGGCGGGCTATTGACGTCGCGCGGCAGCTGCCCTATACTCTTTACCAGCGTGAAACCTGCGACGACCATCGCCCGGGGAGTTGGCACAGAGCATCAGAGCCTGTGGACGCTGGAGCTCTTGCTTAGCGGCAACACCCGCGCGGCGGTGGGCGCGAGGTGTTGCATCTGATTTGGCCCGAGGGGCTTTCGTACGGACCCACCGCAACCCGCGGTGGGTTTTTTGTTGGTTTGAACAGGCAATGAGAGGATATATCAAAAGGGATGTAGCGGCGACCTCCCGCCTTCGCCCGGCGGCTTCGGCGGGCAGGCCGGTCGCCGATCGGCGGTCGGAGACCGCCGCTACACAGAAGGTAAAATCATGAGCGCAAAGAGAAGCGAGCAGAACAGGGTCATCATCTTCGACACGACACTGCGCGACGGCGAGCAGTGTCCGGGCGCCAGCATGGGCCTGAACGAGAAAATGGAGGTCGCCCGACAGCTCGCGCGGCTGAACGTGGACATCATCGAGGCCGGTTTCCCCATTGCCTCGCCCGGCGATTTCGAGGCCGTGAAGGCCGTCGCGACGCAGGTCAAGGGGCCGCGGATCGCGGGGCTGGCGCGGTGCATCGCCAAGGACATCGAACGCGCCGGGGAGGCCGTCGCCCCCGCCGGGAAGCGGAGCCGGATCCACGTCTTCCTGGCCACGTCCGCCATCCACCGGCAGTTCAAGCTGAAGAAGGCCAAGCACGAGATCGTCAAGCAGGCCGTCTGGGCCGTGAAGTACGCGAGGAAATTCTGCCGGGACGTGCAGTTCAGCCCGGAGGACGCCTCGCGCACGGAGCCGGATTTCCTGGCCGAGGTGGTCGAGGCCGTGATTGATGCCGGCGCCGCGACCGTGAACATCCCCGACACGGTGGGCTACGCCGTGCCGATCGAGTTCGGCCGGCTGATCGCCTACCTGGTTGAGCACGTGCCGAACATCAAGCACGCGATCATTCACGTCCACTGCCACAACGACCTGGGGCTGGCCGTGGCCAATTCGCTGGCGGCGGTCCGCAACGGCGCGCGCGGAGTGGAGTGCACGATCAACGGCCTGGGCGAGCGCGCGGGCAACTGCTCGCTGGAAGAGGTGGTCATGGGCATGAAAGTGCGGGGCGACGCGTTCAACCACGTCTGGACGAACGTGAACACGAAGGAACTGTACCGCGCGAGCCGGCTGGTCAGCCAGCTGACCGGCATGGTGGTCCAGCGGAACAAGGCCATCGTGGGCGCGAACGCCTTCGCGCACGAGGCCGGCATCCACCAGGACGGCATCCTGAAGGAGCGCCGCACGTACGAGATCATGCGGCCGGAGGACGTCGGCATCTCCGGGTCGGAGCTGGTCCTAGGCAAGCATTCCGGGCGCCACGCGTTGGTCACCCATCTGGCCAAGATGGGCTTTGAACTGACGGAAGAGCAGAAGGAAGACGTCTACAACCGGTTCAAGGTCCTGGCCGACAAGAAGAAGGTGATCTACGACGACGACCTGATCGCGATCATGCGCGAGGGGATCGCCGAGGTCCCGCAGGTCTACGCGCTGGACTACCTGCACGTTGCGACCGGCACAAGCACGGTGCCCACGGCGACGGTCCGGCTGAAGAAAGGCGACCAGGTGAAGCAAGATTCCGCGTGCGGCGACGGCCCCGTGGACGCGACCCTCAAGACCATCGACCGCATCACCGGCACGCCGGGAGATCTCCTCGACTATTCGATCCAAGCCGTAACGCGCGGCGAGGATGCGGTAGGAGAGGTCAGTGTGCAGGTGGCGTTCGGCCGTGACCGCGTGGCGGCCAAGGCCGCCAGCACCGACATCGTCGAGGCCAGCGCCAAGGCGTACCTGAACGCCCTGAACAGCTACCTGTTCATGAAGTCGGCGGGGAAAAAGGGCGCGCGCCGGCAGCCTTGAGCTACGTCGAAGCTACAGCGCGGGCGGTTTAACCGCCTTCACGCGGTAGAACTGGGACGTCGAGGCGGTGTCTGGAAACTCGCGCGTGGTGGTGTCGCCGGCGTCGGGCGCCTGCACGCCGAGGCCGCTGTCCGCCCACGAGCTGCTGTTGGACATTCCGGAGGCCGTCTCCACGTAGTAGAGCCGCGTCTCGCGGCTGAGCCAGGACACGCGTGAGGTCGTGCCGCCGCCCAGCTCGTTGAGCTGGGTCACGCGGAGGTTGTCGTTGGACGACATCGCGCCGGTGTCGGCTGTGGCCTCGTCCACGTCCGGCACGCCGTCGTGATCGAAGTCGCCCGTGGCGGTCAGCACATCCAAGTCGTTCGTGTGCCTGTACTCGTAGGGATCCGGAATGCCGTCGCCGTCCGAATCGGTGTCGCGCAGGGCGTCCGTTTCCACGAACGCCTGCGCGTTGCTGAGGCTGATCCACCCGATGTTGGCGCCGTAGGCCGAGCCGCTCAGGATGCCCGTGAGAAGGCTCACCTTGGGCTGGCCGTAGGTCTGCTCGAAAACGATCCAGCCCACGTTCGCCCCGTAGGCGCAGCCGGACAGCTGGCCCAAGCCGTCGTGGTTGACGCCCCAGTCGTCCCCGGACTCGTTGCCGTAGCGGATGCCGTTGGTAGGCGTGCCGTTGCCGAGATGGATCCAGCCGATGTTGGCGCCGTACAGGTAGCCGGCGCAGGCGTACTCGCCGATCACCGCGCCATTGGTGATGTCGGCGCGGGCGTTGATCCACCCCACGTTCGCGCCGTAAGCGTACTTGTTGGCCGCGTTGATCGTCGACTCCGCCCGCGCCGAAACGGCGAGGGCTATGGCCAGCAGGACGAGCAGACGGGTCCTCATGGTTTCTCCTAGAACTCGATATTCGCCCACGGATCGCCGGAGACCGTTCCGCCGCCGGTGACCGAGATGACAATGCCCGTGGCGTTGTTCGCGGCGATGGCGAAGTTGGTGGTGTTTCCCCCGACCGTGTTGTGAACCACGAGGTTGTACGACGAGTCCGCCGCCAATCCGACATCGTTCAGGCGAAGTTGGTTGCCATCGATCCGGTTCCCGGAGCCGGTCGCGTGGATCCCGGCGCCCTCGCCGCCCTCGCCGTTCCATTGGCAGGAATTGCCTTCCACGTGGCACGAACCGGAGACCTCGATGCCATCGCTGGAGTTGTTGTTCGCCACGCAATCGGACACCCGGGAGCTGGTGTCAGCGTTGATGCCCTCCCCCGTGTTGTACGAGGCGTTGCAGCGGGACACGCCGCACGCCCTGCCCGTGCTGATGCCGCGGGTGCGGTTGCGGTAGGCCACGCAGTCGGACAGGGTGGAGCCCTGACCTGTGAGGATACCGGCCGCGCCGTTGTCGGACGCCGCGCAGCCGGACAGGGTGCCGCCCTCAGTTACGATAATGCCGTAGTTGAGGTTGTTCGCGGCGCTGCAGGCGGAGAGAACGCTTCCCTTTCCGGCCCTTATGCCGTAGTAGTTCGTGGCCGCCTGCACGTTCTCCAACTGGCTGTTCACCCCCGCAGCCCAGATCCCAGCCATGCCAGGACCCAGGTACCCCTGCCAATGAGTCACCATCCCATTGACGACTCGCAAGTTGCAGCGGTTGCTTGACTGATAGATGCCGCACCCGTCGGTCCCGCCCGGGCCGACCAGCGTATGCCCAGCCATGTCAATGGTGACATCGTCGGCGTTCACGGTAATCCCGTTGGTGTACGCGGTGGGACAGATCAGCGTCCCCGCGAACTTCACCGAGCACGGCCAGTCCAGCGTTTCCGGCACCTCGCCCAGCAGGAGGTTCAGCTGGTTGCCGGCGACGAAGTCGTAGTTGTCCGTGTTGCCGCGGACCGTGTTGTCGGCCACGTAGTTGCCCGTGCCGTCCACGTCCAGCCCGCGGTCGGCGCCTTCCGCGTGGTTGCCCTCGATCCGGTTGCCGTCGCCCGTGGCATGGATGTTCGCGCCGTCGCTGTCGTCCTTGCCGTTGCCCTGGCAGTCGTTGTCCCGCACCTGGCAGTCGCCCACGACCACGATGCCGTCGCCCCGGTTGAACCCCACAGCGCACTTGGCGATGATCGTGCCGAGACCGCCCTCGATGCCATTGGTGCCGTTGGCGAAGACCGTGCACTCGCTGATCACGCTCTTGCCCCACACGCTGATGCCGGCCGAGTGGTTCTCGTTGGCCACGCATCCGCCGATCCGGCAGCCGTTCTCGCTGTAGATCCCCCACGTGTTCCAACCGGCCTCGCTGTTCTCGATCGCTGAGCCGTCTCTGACGGCGAGCCCGTAGACGTTGTAGCCCGCCGAGCAGCCGGCGATGCGCGAGCCCTTGCCCAGCCATATCCCGACGTAGCCGTTGGCCGAGGCGCGCACGTCCCGGACCTCGCAGTTCACCGCGCTGGAGAAGTCGATGCCGCTTTGCCCCCAACCCTGCACTGTGCCATTGCGCACGGCCAAGTTGCGGTTGCCTGGGTTGTAGATGCCGCTCAGGCTGCTGGGCATGCCGGCCAGCTCAAAGCCGTTCAGGTCGATCGTGACGTTGTCGCTCTCGATGTCGATCCCGTGAGAGCCGCCGATGCCCCAAAGGTTCGTGGTCAGGTAGTACGAGCCGGGCCAGCTGATCGTGTACGGCAGGTTCGTGATCGGCGTCCGCGGCTCGACCTGCTGGAGCGTCTTCATCATCGGCGCGGGGGCCCCCGGCGGGGTCAGGTCACCCTGCCCGAAGGCGCTGCAGGCGAACGAGATGGCGAGAAGGACGGCAAGAATCCCTTGGCGCATGGTGGCCTCCCTGGTTGTGGTTGGTACGGGGGAAGTATCTGGCGGCGGGAGCCGGCAGTCACGCAGAAAAGGAGGTGACCCGGCTGGCCGCACCGGTTTCTCCAAACATTGGAAATGTTCTGGCTTAATGTTCCAAGGATTGGAAAAATCTAGCTGAGACTTTCCAAGCATCGGAATCCCACGGGCTTGTCCCGTGGATGCTTAGGTTGGAGGACCAGCGACGGGGTCGCCGTCAAGCGGCCTGACCCTCCACGGGGCAAGCCCGTGGGATCGAAAACATGAAAATCGGCGGACACACCAAGACCTTCGCGATCCTCGGCCACCCGGTCGGGCATACGCTGTCGCCCGTCATGCACAATGCGGCGTTCGAGGCCCTCGAAATGGATGCGGTCTACGTGGCCTTCGATGTTCCCCCGGAGCGCCTGCCCGAGGTCCTGGCCGGCATGAGGGCGATGGGATTTGGCGGCGCGAACATCACGGTGCCGCTGAAGGAAACCGCGTGCAAGCTCATGACGCGGCTCGACGAGTCCGCGCAGCTGCTCGGCGCGGTGAACACCGTCAAGTTCACGCCGGACGGGATGATCGGCTACAACACGGACGGCGACGGCTTCCTGCGCGCGGTCGAGGAGGCCTTCGGCGAGCCGGTGGCCGGCAAGTCGGTCTTCGTCTGCGGCGTGGGCGGGGCGGGGCGCGCGGTGGCCGTGACCTGCGCCGGCTCGGGCGCGCGGTCGATCATGCTGGCGGACACGGACAGGGTGAGGGCGAGGAAGGTGCTGATGGAGATCGACACGCAGTTCTTCACCGAGGTGAGCATGGCCGAGGTTTCGGACGACTGGGAGCGCGGCGCGCGCGCGGCGGACCTCGTGGTGCAGGCCACGCCGCTGGGCATGAAGCAGGACGACGCCCCGCCGATCGGTTCCGCGGCGTTCCGCCGCGGCCAGCTCGTGTTTGACCTGGTGTACCTGCACCCGGAGACCCCCCTGATGAAGTCCGCGAAGGCCGTCGGCGCACGGACCGCCAACGGGCTCGGGATGCTCCTCTACCAGGGCGTCAGGGCCTTCGAGATCTGGACCGGGGCCAAACCGCCGTCGGAGGTCATGCGCAAGGCGCTGGAGAAGGCGGTGTACGGCAAATGATGGACGTCTTCCCTTTCCTCTACGGCTACTTCAGCTTCGTGGTCTTCGTCCTCGGCTGCTGCGTCGGAAGTTTCCTCAACGTATGCATTTACCGCATCCCGCGCGAGGAGTCGGTGGTGGCGCCGCGGTCGCATTGTCCGCACTGCGGGAAGATGATCGCGTGGTACGACAACATCCCGCTTTTGAGCTACGTGTTGCTCCGGGCCCGGTGCCGGCACTGCGGCGGGACGATCTCGATCCGGTACTTCCTCGTGGAGGGGCTGGTGGGCGTCCTGTTTCTTCTCGTCTGGATCCAGTACGGCGTGGACGCGAGGACGCCGATCTACTGGATGGTGGTCTCGGGCCTGGCGCTCGGCACCTTCGTGGACCTTGAGTACATGATCATCCCGGACCGCGTGACGCTGGGCGGAATCGTGGCGGGTCTCGTGCTGAGCCCGCTGGTGCCCTCGCTCCATGGTGAGTCGACGTGGCTTGGCGGTCTCGTGGCGGCGCTGATCGGCGCGGCGGCGGGTGCCGGCCTGCTCTGGGCGGTGGCGATAGTGGGGAAATGGGTCTTCAAGAAGGACGCCATGGGCATGGGCGACGTGAAGCTGCTGGGGGGTCTCGGGGCCCTGCTGGGATGGCGGGCGGTATTGTTCACCGTCATGCTTTCCTCCGTGCTGGGGTCGGCTCTGAGCGGGGCCTTGGTGCTGGCGCGGAGGAAACAGTGGCAGAGCCGGGTGCCCTATGGGCCCTACCTGGCGGTCGCCGCGGTCATCTGGATTCTCTGGGGCAAGGGGTGGTGGGATGCGTATGTCGGCTGGGCGTCCGGGGGGGTCCTCTGACGGGGTCCCGCGGGGGTTACAAAAAGTACAGAAAATTCAAATATTCCACTTGTAATTCACTGGCCAGACGCAAGAATACAGCCAATCAGTAACGGGAGGTTATCCGTATGGCCCAAGGTACCGTCAAGTGGTTCAACGAGAAGAAGGGGTATGGTTTTATCGTGCCCGACGGGATGAATCAGGACGTGTTCGTGCACTACTCCGCTATTCTCGCGGACGGGTTCAAGACGTTGAGCGAAGGCGACAAGGTACAATTCGAGATTTTCCAGGATCCCAAGGGAGCCCGGGCGCGCGATGTGGTGCGCCTGACGGAGTCCCAGGTTCAGTAGCAGTCCGCGCGATCGAAACACCGTGGTGAATCAGGAGGGGGTTCCGCCTTTACGAAAGGGAGACCCCCTTTTTTGATGGGGCGGGGCGGGGAACGGGGGGGTGGGTGAACAAGACCAACATCGTGCTCGTCGGTTTCATGGGGACGGGCAAGACGGCGACGGGGCGCCTCGTGGCGTTGCGGCTCGAACGCTCGATGGTCGACATGGACACCATGATCGAGGGGCGGGCGGGCCGGAAGATCATGGAGATCTTCGCCCGCGACGGCGAGACCCGCTTCCGCGAACTCGAAAGACAACTGGTCGTTGAACTCAGCGCCAGGAAGAACCTGGTCATCACCGCCGGCGGCGGCGTGGTGCTCAACCCCGACAACATCCGTGACTTCGGCAGGACCGGCGTCGTCATCTGCCTCAAGGCCTCCCCGACCGCCATTCTCCAGCGCGTGCGCAGCGAGAGCCACCGCCCGCTGCTCGAAGGCGGCGACAAGGCGCGCAAGCTTCTGGAATTGCTGGAAGCGCGCAAGCCCCTGTACGAGGCCATCCCGCTTCAGATCGACACGACGCACCTGAGCCCCGAATCGGCCGCCGCGCGCGTGGTCGAGATCTACCAGCAGGCGGTCAAGGAGGACGCCGGCGGGACCCCTGCGACGCCGTCGTTGTAGGGGCGCTTCTGCGAAGCGCCCAGGGCGCTTGACCCGGCTTCGCTCTCCGAGCTTCGCCGAGGCAAGCACAAGCGCCCCTACAACGCAGGACTTGCGTTTCCCCCGCGGCAACGCCATAAATACGCAACCGATCGGCGAAAAGGACAGCGAAACACATGGCGGAAGAACCAGAACTTCGGGGGCAGACGACACCGGCGGAGACCAAGCCGGCCGAACAGACGGAGACCCAGAAGCTGCTCGCCCAGCTGAAGCAGCACGGCCAGTCGGTCATCATCGGCGTCGGCGTCGCGGTGGCGCTCGTCCTCGGGATCGGCGCGTACAAGAACTACAGGCAGTCCATCTCCATGCGCGCGTCGCAGATGCTGCTCAACGCCCGCAGCCCGGAGCAGCTCCAGCAGGTCATCAGCCAGTATCCCTCGGCGCCGTCCGCTCCCGTCGCCCAGATGACGCTGGCCGCGGCCTACTTCGATGCCGGCCAGTACGATGTGGCCCGTTTCACCTACGACCAGTTCATCTCGAAGTACCCGGCGCATCCGATGCGGCAGGCCGCCGAGCTGGGCAAGGCGCAGTGCCTGGAAGCCACGGAACAGTGGGACGGCGCGATCGCGGCCTTCGACGCGTTTGCGAACGCGTACACGAATCACTACCTCGCGCCGCTGGCCTTCCTCGGGAAGGCGCGCTGCTACGCGCAGCAGGGCCGGTTCCAGGAGGCCAAGGCGGTCTACGAGGAGTTCATAGCCGCGCACGCCACGAGCCGCTGGGCGCCCCTGGCCGAGAACGCCCTGCTGTTCGTGGACAAGGAAATGCGGGCCCAGAAGAACCCGAAGAAGAAAGAAACGCCGGCCCCTTCGGCTACGACGAACCCGCCGGCTTCTTTTTCTCTCCCGCTGGCGGTTTCCCCGCTGCCGGCGGTGTCCGCGCCTCCCGCAGAAGCAGCGCCCGCGCGCTGACGTGCGGGCCGGGGAACAGCTCCAGGAGCGTCGGGGTCTGGCTGTCGCGGTCGAACATCTCGCACAACGCCGTGTAGGCCTTCCGCTCGTAGTCCAGCACCGCCTCCAGTTTCCGGGTCTTCACATCCTGCACGACGAAGCGCAGGTTCTCCGGCGTGGAATCCTGGGCGTCGAACAGCAGGGCTTTCTCGGCCGGGGTGACCTTGGCCAGGTTCCGCGTGTAGATCATGTACTTGATGTACTCGATCACGCGCTCGTTGAGCCCGGCGTCGAAGAGGAAGATGCGCTCGATGAGCTCGACGCGGCTGAAAACCAGGCAGACCTCGGGCGCCTGGACGCCTTCCGGCAACACCCCGTTCAGGCGGCGCAGGAGGTCGGAGAACTCCTGCTCGCCCGCTTCGAAGGCCGCCTCGCCGAGCGGGAGCAGGTAGATCATGACCCGGCGGGCGGGGTCGTGGTAGAGGAGCGACTTGTCCACGCGGAAGGAGAGGCCGCACTGCCCGCAGACCACCAGGTTGACCTGATTGGCCATCAGCTTCTCCTTGAGATCCGGGGCCGACTGCACGTTGATGGACTCGTACAGCTCCACCGACTGCGGGTGCCGGCACTTCGGGCAATGAATTGTATAGCGGCTCTGCTCGGACATGGTTGGCCCGTAAAAGGTGCAGACCTTAGCGATTCAAGGCGCCTCCGTCAACCAACGCCGTGTAGGGCCCGCGCTCGCGCGGGCCGGGGTGGCGCGCCCTGCCCCCAAGGCGCGCTCGATCGCGTTGAGGGCAACGCGATCCACCCGGAGCCGCCAGAAGGGCCGGTAACTCCACCCTTGCAGTTGCCTCTCCCCTCAGGTAAGGTGCGGGGCTTGTTTTGGGCCAGCGTGGCCCAGGGAACAGGAGTATTCATGAGCCTCTTCGACAGAATCAAGGCGCTGTTTTCAGGCGGCGGCCCCGGCGGCAGCCGATCCAAGCGCCTCTACATCGTGGACGCGGCGCCGTTGCTGAGCGGCAGGAACGACCGGCTGGGGCCGCGCGACCAGATCAGCGTTCTCCAGCAGCTCTCGCAGTTCGCCGAGAAGGAGCACCTCCGCATCCAGGCGGTCTTCGAGGGACGCCCCCTGCGCGAGGTCGCCAACGGAGAGACCTACGGGGCCGTGTCCGTCTACTTTGCGGAGAAGGTGGCCGCCCTGCAGGACCTCTTGGTCAGCCTGCTCAAGCACGAGGTCCGGAGCCGGCAGGTCACCGTGATCACCTCGAACCCGCAAGTGGAGAAGAGGGTCCTTGAGATCGGCGGCGGGGTCATGAAGCCAGCCACGTTCCGGAGAGCGATGGAGAACGGCGGTGGGAGAGGAGAGGGCGGTGGCGGTGACCGTGGTCCGTCGAGACGGCGCGGACGCCGAGGCGGTCGTGGCGACCGCGGCGACCGGCGCGACCGCGGCGACCGGGGCGACCGGGATGACCGCGGAGACCGGGGCGAGCGTCCGGGTTCTGCCGAGGAGGCGCCTCTGCCGGTTCAGGAAGGCGCACCCGCCCAAGCAGAGCCGCAGCCGGAGCCGCAACCGGAACGCCAACCCGAGTCCAGGCCTCAGAAAGAGTCGAATGACTCGGTCAGGGACCTCATCGACCTGGTGGACGAGTAGGAAGAAGTGTTCAGTGTTCGGTTTTCAGTATTCGGTGGATAGCATTGCTTCCGAGACCGAACACCGAACACTGAACACCGAACACTGATCAGAGAAACGTCACCTTCGCGATGTACGGCAGTTCGCGGTACCGTGCGTCGTAGTCCAGCCCGTAACCCACCACAAAGTGGTCTTCGACCGGAAACCCCACGTAATCGGCCCGGAACGGCGCCGCGCGCCGCGCGGGTTTGTCCAGCAGGGCGCAGGTTTTCACCGTTTTCGCGCCCTGGTCGCGCAGGTGCTGGCACGCAAAGGCCAGCGTGCGGCCGGTATCAAGGATGTCGTCCACGAGAAGAACCGTCGCGCCGCGGACATCGAGGCCGATATCCTTTGTGATCCGGACGGTACCGGACGACACGGTGCCCGAGCCGTAGCTTTCGAGCGTCATGAAGTCGATCCGCGGGTGCACGTCGTGGTGGTACAGGTCGCGCACGAGGTCGGCCAGGAACATGAAGCTGCCGCGGAGGATTCCGATCATCGCGAAGTTCTCGCCGCGGCAATAGGCAGCCATCTCCTGCACCAGCTTGTCCACACGTCGCGCGATGTCGTCGGCGGTGAACAGGACGTCGCGGATGTGGTGGGGACGGAGTCCGTTCGCGGGTGCGGGGGCCATGGGGGAAGTCTAACAGGGCACAGCGGTCCGGCAAGGATCTAGTCGTCGCCGTCAGCCGATCGTCCTCGTTCTCGTCGTCGTCCTCGGAAGCCGCAATCGAGGACGAGCACGAGGACGACGAGGAGGACGATTCCGCCAGCCGGGCCCACAGCCGGCGCCTGGCTGCTCCGCAGGCCCCCCACAATCAACCTTGCATGTCCCGGGGGTTCGCGCTAAAGAGTGACCGAATCGTGTTTCCGAAAGGACCAGCATGAAAAGCAGTCGAATCGGCTCCGTCGTGCTCGCCTGCAGCTTCCTCGCCCTGCTCGCCCTCGTCTTCCTGGGCTGTGAGCTCCAGAATACCGACAGCGTTACGAGGACTATTGGCGTCGTGATCTCGGGGGTGTACCGGCACCCGACGGCCGGCAGCACCATCATTTCCACGAATTCCGGCAAGCCGATCGACCAGTTGGAGCTTCGCCAGTCCGGCGACCAGCTTGAGGCCATCGACAACTACAACAAGGTGTACCGGGGCACCGCCGGCAACGAGTCCGACACGCTGGTCACGTACAGCCTGGAGGGACAAAGCTCGGCCGGCAAAGAGGTGACCATCTCGGGCACGATCGAAGTGGGTGGGGGCTCCGCCACGATGCGCGGGACGTGGATCGAGCCGGGTCTCTATGCCACGGTCTACGGTGTGGCCACGGTGCCCACGAACGCCGGCCCCGGCGGCCTGGTCGTCAGCCCCGGATCCGCCAACCTCTCATCCAACAGCCAGACCCAGGTGTTCACGGTCACGGGCGGAAGCGGCAGCTACTCGTGGAGCGTGGCCAACAGCAGCGGTTCTCTCAGCAGTTCGAGCGGGGCATCCGTGACCTACACGCGAGTCTCCTCGGGCGGCAACGCGGTCAACGTGTCCGATACGGCGGGACGGTCGGGAAGCGCCGGCATTACGCAGCCGTAGAGTGATCGCCCGGAATCACGAACCCCTCACGGCGCCGGCTGTTCCGGCTGGAGCGGCGGCAGGACGCCCTCGGTCACCAGTTGCTGGTCCATCTCGGGTGTGAGGGGAATGGGCAGGGGAGGGAGTCCCTGCCGGATGACTTCCATCTGGTAATCCCGCAAGTGCTTCTCCAGCTCCTCGCCCGTGTACTTGGGCTGGGGCGGTGGGGCTTGCGGCGCCGGCGGCGTCTGCTGGCGCTGCTGCTGGCGGGCCAGCCGGCGCTCGGCATAGGAGGGCCGGCGCGAGGACGAGGGCGGAGGCTGGTTCATCTGCTCCCGCTGCTGCTCGGGGGTCAGCGGCTGGATGTCGCCGGACTGCAGCTTGATCAGGGCCATCTCGTCGCCCTTCTTGATCACAGCTTCTTCTTTCTCGTAGTCGGCGGAGACCAGTTCGACGCCGTTCTCGACGTCGCCCACGCCGAGGAAGAAGTTCTGGTTGCTCTGGAGATCGATCAGCCCGATGCGTATCTCCCCGTCGTTGGACTCCAACAGCGCCGACATGCGGATGTTCCGGGCAAACGACTGCTCCGGCGCGATGGTGGAGGGGACCACGGGCTGAGGCGGCGGTTCGCCGAACGGCTTCCGGTCCAGGATGACCTGGTATCGCTCGAAGCCAGGCACGTCGGCCCGGGCCGCCGTGGCCGCGAGGACAAGCGCCAGCAGCAGTGGATAGGTGCTTTTCATGGCCTCCGAAGGGCAGTGTACCCCTAGCAGACCCGGCGTCAAGATGTCGCGGCGTGAAGCCGCTCCTACGGTTGCAGGAGAGGGTTCATCCCTCGACGGATAGCGGCCCGCCCGTGTCAACGCTTGACACCAGCGCCGCTCCACCGCGATTCTCCCACCATGCCCGCGAAACCACAGCCGATTACCAGCCTCCAGAACCCGCGGGTCAAGGAGGTCATCAAGCTGAACAAGCGGTCCCACCGCGACGACGCGGGCCTGCTGCTGGTGGAGGGGTACCGCGAGGTGAAGCGTGCGCTGGACAACCGCTGGAAACCCGCCGCCCTCTTCTTTTGCCCTGCCCTCTACCTTGGTAAGAACGAGCCCGAGATCGTCGAGCGGGCGGGGGCGGCCGGCGCGGAGCTCTTCGAGTGTACGGACGCCGTCTTCCAGAAAATGGCGTACCGCGACCGCCCGGAAGGGCTCCTGGCCGTCGGCCCCCAGGTGCGGACCGCCCTGGCGGACCTCGATATCAAGTCGCCGGCCCCCCTGATCGTGGTCGCCGAGGCGATTGAGAAGCCCGGCAACCTCGGGACGATCCTCCGGTCTGCGGATGCGGCCGGTGCCGACGCGGTCATCGTCTGCGACCAGTGCACGGACATCAGCAATCCCAACGTCGTCCGCGCCAGCATCGGCACGCTTTTCTCGGTGCCGGTCGTCGAAGCGTCCTCCGCCGAGGCCCTGGCTTGGCTCCGGGAGCGGGGCATCCAGATCATCGCGGCCACGCCGCATGCCGGGACGGAGTACACCGCCGCGGACCTGGCGCGCGGCAGCGCGTTCGTCGTCGGGTCGGAGCAGTACGGCCTGAGCGAACCGTGGATGAAGAACGCCGATGCGAAGGTTCGGATCCCGATGCTGGGCCAGGCGGATTCGCTGAACGTGGCCACCGCCACGACCATCCTGCTCTACGAGGCGGTGCGGCAGAGAAGAGCGAGCGGGGGCAATTCCCAACAAGGTCTGAGGTAGGGCGCGCTCTCCGAGCGCGCCGCTCACCTCGGCGTAGCCTCGGGCGGAGCCTGGGCGGACGGCTCGGAGAGCCGTCCCTACCCAGGACACGCAACGCACTACGCAGAAGACGTCACGCCGCCGGCTGAGCCTTCGGGATGGTGATCTTCTCTTCGAACGAGACGGGTCCGAGGAACGGACCGAGATCGATGGACGCCTGGACCGTGTAGGACTGGCCGGGAACCGTTTTCTTCAGGTCGCAGCTGAGGCTGTACTTCTCGGCCGCCGTCGATTCATCCAGCTTGAACAACTCGCGCTGAACCACGGCGCCCTTGTCGTCGGTGACGGTCACGGTGACCCGGTTGTCCATGCCTTCCTTCGGGAGCAGCTTCAGGTGGGACATGTTGAGGTTGCCGACCAACCGCGGCGAACCCGTCGTCATGTCGAGGCTGACCCACAAGACGGGCAGGTCGAGGATGCCCTTGACCACGATGACCCCCTCGCCCTGGACCAGGTCGGCGGTCTGCCCCATGAGCACGAATCGGGACTTGGTATTGCCCTTGTAGAGCTCGCAGCCGATGGTCAACATCAACACGTTGGCCTGGGCGGTGGAGAAAGAGCATTCCACGTCGAAACTCGCGTCGGCTTGGCCGAACTTCGATGACAGGTTGAACTTCTTGAGGGTGGCTGTGCGGCCCTCTTTCGTGCTGACCTTGGTGCCGCCCATCTTCGCGGTGCTCGCGTACTCCGGGCTGCCCGGGCTGAAGACGTAGACCACGTCCCGCGGATCGTCGGAGGTCCTGGTGTCGAAGGCCAGGTAGGCGACATCATCCTTGCCCGGGCCGTACTGCAAGCCGACGTAGGCGGCCAGCGGGGGAGAGCGGAGCTGCAGGTTGGGGAACTTCGATATCGCGATCGGATCGACGTTCTCGTACTCGAGCTGCTCGAAGACGTTGAGCGACTGGGCCTGGGCGACGGCCTGCGTCGGCGCGGACGTTTTCTCGACGGGCGCCTCGGCGACCTCCCGGGGTTTCTCCTCGGTGATGTCCGGCGCGTTGGTCCTGGCGGAAGGCGGCAGGCCCTGCAGGATCGCCTCGTAGTTGGCCCGGAAGACCGGCTGGTACTGGTAGCGCGTGGCGATCGAGAGGGTCTCCCACGAATAGGTCCGCGGACCCGTGGGCGTCTGGATCTCCAGACCGTCGTCGGTCACGTTGCGCACTTCCCCCCTGATGCTCACGCCGTTGGCCAGCCGCACATTCTGGCCATAGGAGAAGGATCCGAAGGCGAGGACCAGAACAGCCGCGAGGGATATGTGAAGAACGAGCCGCACCCCGTGCCTCTCAGTAAACTTGGGTGAGCATAGCCGGATGCCGCGGTTTTGACAATCTTTTGAGCAAGAACGCAGGACGGGTGTGCCCTGGCGCCCCGAAGCAGAGCCGCTTCGCCCTGAAGTATGCGCTTCGCTTAACTTCAGGGCTTCGCGGCACGCTTCGGGGCAGCCACGCACCGTGTTCCGCTCCGCGGAACTCTGGTGCGTGGCGGAGGGGGTGGGATTTGAACCCACGGAGCCGTTCTTCACAGCTCTCTCGATTTCGAGTCGAGTGCCTTAAACCACTCAGCCACCCCTCCAAGGTCGGCAGGCAGGAGACTAAGCTAGCGGGTGCGGCGAGGTCCTGCAACCCGATTCCGGTGAGCGTAGCCCGCATGAAGCGGGCTCTACGGGATGGACACAGGTAGAGCCCGCGGTTTACCCGGGCTAGGGTAGCCCGCATGAAGCGGGCTCTACGGGATGGACACAGGTAGAGCCCGGTTTACCCGGGCTAGGGTAGCCCGCATGAAGCGGGCTCTACGGGACGGAGGCGGGTAGAGCCCGGTTTACCCGGGCTATGGCAAATCAGTCCGCAACCATCAACTCGACGTAGTCGTCGTCGACGCTCGAACACGGGCAGAGCTCCACGCGGTACCGGATCTCGGCCCGCAGGGCGTCGAGGGCGTTCGCGGGGCTCAAGCCATGGGCCGAGATGCCGAGTTCGGCGCACGCGGCCAAGTACTCCTCCCCTTCGCTCTGGAGGCCGGCGCTGTACTTCATGACGACTCCCTTCCCTGTTTCAACATCCGCCGGAGTCGTTGGAATTCAAGTCAGGAGTACATCAGGCAGGAACGGCGGGATTCGCGGAAGCCGGCGAGATCGCGCTCCCAGGCGGCGACGATCTCCAGCGGCGGCAGTCCGTCCTGCAGGTTCAGCCGCACGGTGTCGGTCCCCATCAGCCTGTCGAAGAAATCCTGTCGTGTTCCCGGCTGGGACCACAACCACGCGGCCCCGTGGATCTCCTGGAGCAGATGGAGAATCGTCACCGCCGTGGCGACGGGCCGCAACACCTTGGGTCCCGTCACGCGGATCCTGAGGCCCTCCAGTCGCTGCCGCCTGTAAACGCCGGTCCCGGCCTTGTACGCACGAGAGGCGAACTCGATGCCGGGAAGCGGATAGGCTGCGGCGGCCTTGCAGAACTCGTCGCTCTTCAGCCACGGGGCGCCGAGCAGTTCGAACGGCGTCTCGGTGCCGCGCCCGTGGTCGATCGCCGGCAGCGCCTCGAAGAACACCGTGATGGGAAAGCAGAGCCCGCTCTCCCAGGTCGGGATCGCCGGCGACGGCGGGATCCACGGCGGCCACGCGGACGGCCGCTCAGCCTCGCGCCGGTAACCGGTCATTTTCGCCACGCGCAGGTCGAGCGACAGCTCCAGGTCCCGCTGCAGCCACACCGCCATCTCGCCCGGCGTCATGCCGTACACGACGGGCGTCCGAACGCAGCCGACGAAGCTCTGGAACGCGGCGTTCAGCATCGGCCCATCCACCACGTGGGCCAGGGGGACGGGCCGGTCGGCCACAATCACGGACTTCCGGTGCTCCGCCGCCGCCTGAAGCACGTACAGCAAAGTGGAGACGTACGTGTACGGACGGGCGCCGAGGTCCTGGAGGTCGAAGACGATGACGTCGAGATCGCTCAGCATCTCCGGCGTGGGCCGGCGGGTTTCGCCGTAGAGCGAGTGGATGGGAAGGCCCCACTCCGGGTGCCGTCCGCTGGCGATCTCCTCGCCTGCGCCGCCGCGGCCGCCGAAGCCGTGCTCGGGGCCGAACAGGGAGACCAGCGTGGCGTCTTTCACCTGCCGGAGCAGTTCGGCGGATGCCGTGCCGGCCGCGCCCGCGCTGGCGGGATGCGCCACCAGGCCCACCCGCCGGCCGGCCAGCCAGTCCGGATGGTCCTCGATCAGCACGTCAATGCCATGGCGCAGGCTGGTTTTCATACTATCAGTCTCTTCTGTAGCGCCGGCGCTACAGCACTACTTGGACAGACGAACCGTTTCTCCCCAGAACAACAATTCTGACGGTACGGGAAGCCGCCGCTGGAGGTCGAGCGCGATATCGAAGGAGGGCGTGAAGCCGTCATACACATGGTTCAGTTCGGCGCAGTGCTCGTAGAGCAGGGCGCGGGGGGCCAGCCGCTCGATGGCGATGTTCACGGCGTCCAGGGTCGTGCCGATCCGCGCGGGATGGCCGTCCTCGTACAGCTCGCTGGGGTTCCGCCAGGGCAGGAAGAACAGGTCGAGGTCGGCCCCGGCCGTTTTCTCCATGCCCTTCGTGTAGTCCGCATCGCCGCCGAACAGAAATCTGAACCCCTTCTGGCACGCGACCTCGTAGTACACGACCGGCACGTCGTCGGCGCTCTCCCGCCAGACGTGCACCCCGCGTCTCGCCAGGATGTGAAGATCATCCAGCTCGACCTCCCCGCCGTGCCCCGCGCGGAAAAGATTGGGGTCCGTGCCCCAGTCGCGCGCGAGCGGCTCCGGCAGGAAGACGGGCTTGCCCAGCCGCAGGCAGGCGCCGACGAGCTGCCGGTCGTAGTGATCCTCGTGCTCGTGCGTGACCAGCAGCAGGTCCAGCAGCCCCGCCACCTTCTCGGTCAGGCCCGCGGGTTCCGGCCAGCCGAAGAACCGCGGCATGGGGATGACATCGAGGCCCAGGACAACGTCCCCGGCCCTGATGATCACGCCGTCGTTGTACATCTGCCAGGCCTGCAGCGTCTCCGTCGGCAGGTCAGCGTCTTCGATTTCGCGCAGGGCCTTGGCCAGCCGCTGCTCGACGATCTGCCAGACAGGACTCGGCAGCGGGGAAGCCGCGCGGGCCGGCTTGGCCTTGAGGTCGTGCGGCTGGCCTGCGCGCACGGATTTCTCGAGGAAGTCGCCGATCCGGAGGAAGGCGTCGCGCCGTGCGGGCTGGGGCTCGAAGCGCGGCGGATGGGCATTCAGTACGGCCAGCGCCTTGGCGAAGGTCTCGATTCTCATGGCTCAGCTGCCGCCGACGACGGTGTTGTCGATCAGGCGGGTTCGTCCGATGAATGCTGCCAGCGCGATGAGGCACGGCCCGCGGACGGCCGAGACGGGCTCCAGCGTGGCGTCGTCCAGGATCTCGATGTAGTCCACCCGGGCGGCCTCCTCCCCCTCCACGATCCGGCGCATCGCCGACAGGATCTCTTCCGGGTCGCGCTGGCCTTCCCGGTAGAGCTTCTCGGCCCGGTCCAGAGCCCGTCGCAGGCACAGCGCCTGGCGGCGCTCGTCCGGCGACAAGTAGGCATTGCGGGAGCTCATCGCCAGGCCGTCGGGCTCCCGGACCGTGGGCCCGCGGAGGATCCGGACCGGGATGTTCAAGTCGCGGACCATGCGCTCGATGATGCGGAGCTGCTGGGCGTCCTTTTCCCCGAACGCGGCGACGTCCGGCAGGACGAGGTTGAACAGCTTGGCCACCACGGTGGCCACGCCGCGGAAGTGGCCCGGGCGCGAGGCGCCGCACAGGCCGCGGGACAAGCTCTCCTCCACGACGTACACGCTGTGGTCCGGCAGGTACATGTCGGCGGCCTGCGGGTAGAACACGAGGTCCACCTTCTCCTGCCGGCAGAGCTTCTCGTCGCGCCCGAAGTCGCGGGGGTACTTGGCCAGGTCTTCGTTCGGGCCGAACTGCGCCGGGTTCACAAAGATGCTGACGACAAGCACATCCGCATGCTGGCGGGCGATCCGCATGAGCGAAAGGTGGCCCTCGTGGAGATAGCCCATGGTGGGGACGAGGGCGATGCGCTTGCCCTCGCGCCGGAGGGAGAGCGAGGTCTCGTGCATTTCGGATGGTGAGCGGATCGTTCGCATGGTGGACCGCGACCTCCCGCCTTCGCCCTTTGGGCTTCGGCGGGCAAGCCGGGCGGGGTCGGCATCTAGTAACAGTGTTCCGGGCCGGGGAACGTTCCGTCCTCGACTTCCTTCTTGTACTGTTCGAAAGACTTCCTCATCTCGGCGCCGAGCTCGGCGTACCGCTTCGCGAACTTCGGCCTGAAATCACCGTACGTCCCGAGGATGTCGTGGACGACGAGGATCTGGCCGTCGCATCCGGGACCGGCGCCAATGCCGATCGTGGGCACGCCGACCGCGGCGGTGACCTCCGGTGCGAGGGCGGCGGGGACCGCCTCGAGCACAATGGCAAATGCGCCGGCGGCTTCGATGGCCTTCGCATCTTCAACGATCTGGTCGGCTTCCCGCGGCTTCTTGCCCTGAACCTTGAAACCTCCGAGGGCCTGGAGACTCTGCGGCGTGAGGCCGACGTGGCCCAGTACCGGGATACCATTCTCGACCAGCGCGCGGACGGTCGGCGCCCTGAAAGCACCCCCCTCGACCTTCACCGCGTCCGCCCCGATCTTGAGGAATCGGCCGGCGTTCTCGAGGGCCTGCGCGACGGACACCTGGTAGGAGAGGAAGGGCATGTCCGCCACCACCAGCGCGTACTTCGTGCCGCGCGCCACAGCCGCCGTATGGTGGAGCATTTCCTCCATCGTGACGGGCAGGGTGTTCTCGTAGCCGAGCATGGTCATGCCCAATGAATCGCCCACGAGGACCAGGTGAAACCCCGCCTCATCCACGATGCGGGCGGTGGAGTAATCGTACGCGGTCAGGGAAACGACCTTCCCTTTGCCCTTGAGAGCCTTGATCCGCGGCGCGGTCCATTTGACGCGTTCGTTCATGCGGCTAGCCTACCACGTCCTACCACTCCTTCGCAAACAGCGTCACGCCCTCCCTGGGCGGCAGGCCCGCGAGAACCTGCGCCACGGTGCCGGGCGCGCCGGGAAGAAGGAGGTCCGGGCGCACGTCGGCCAGCGGCTGCGCGACGAAACGCCGCTCGGCCCAGCGGGGGTGGGGGATCACGAGCCCGGCCTCGTCCACCCGCAGGCGGTCGAGGTAGATGATGTCGATGTCGATGGTGCGCGGCGCGTAGCGGTCCAGCCCGCGCGTGCGGCCCATGGCCGCCTCGATGGCCCGCAGCTCGTGGGCCCACTCGCGCGCCGTCCAGGGGCTTTCCACGATGAGCACCGCGTTCAGGAACTTGAGCTCGCGGTACTCCGGCTTTACGCCGACCGGCTCCGTTTCGTAGACGGGCGACTGCGCCACGAGCTGGACGCCGGAGAGCGTGGCGATCAGGTGCCTGGCGTCGGACAGGTTCTTGAGCCGGTCGCCGAGATTGGATCCGAGACTGAGGCCCGCTTCCGTCTTCATCGCGCCGCCTGTAGCCGCCCGCGTCGAGGGCGGCTCTTTCCGCCGCGGTCAACGCCCGCGGCTACAACCCGAGCACGTCCCGCATGGTGTACAGGCCCGGGGCGCGGCCGATCGACCACGCCGCGGCGCGCAGCGCGCCGAGCGCGAACGCCTCGCGGCTCGTCGCCCGGTGGGAGAGCTCGATGCACTCGCCTTCGGCGGCAAACAGCACGGTGTGGTCGCCCACGATGTCGCCGCCGCGGACGGCGTGAAAGCCGATCTGCTGGGCGGGCCGCTCGCCGTGCAGGCCGTGCCGGCCGTGGATCGCCACCTGGTCGAGCTTCCACTCGAGCCCCCTGGCCGCCGCCTCGCCGAGCGCCAGCGCTGTTCCGCTGGGCGAATCCTTCTTGCGGCGATGGTGCCGCTCGATGATTTCGACGTCGTAGCCCTTGCCCTTCAGCGCGCCGGCCGCTTTCTCAACCAGCGAGAACAGGAGGTTCACGCCGAGGCTCATGTTCGGCGACATCACGATCGCGATGGTCGCCGCGGCCTCGCCGATGACCTTTTTCTCCTCGGGGGTCATCCCTGTCGTTCCGATGACCAGCGGCTTGCGCCACTCGGCCACCCGCTGCGCGTTGCCGGCGGTCCCCTGGTGCGCGCTGAAGTCGATCACGACGTCGCACGCCGCGCCGACCTCCGCGAGGTCCGACGAGATCTTCACGCCCATCTCGCCGCAGCCCGCCACGATCCCTGCATCCTGGCCGCGCTCCGGGCAGTCCCAGATGTCTACGGCGGCCGCCAGCTCGAGGCCCGGCACCGTTTCCGCTTCCAGGCAATGAACGAGGGTTCGCCCCATCCGGCCAGCGGCACCTATGACCACCACTTTTTTCATATTGTCGATTTCCGAATGCCGATTTCCGAATCAGCGACGACGATTCCTTGCCGCCGATTTACGAGACGCTGCCATTATAGCAGTCAGCTCATCCGCTTCCTGCAACAAAGATTGAAGAAGGGCCGCTTTCATCAGCTTGGCGTCGCGGACTATCTCCAGCCAGTAGCAGCATTCATCTGCCTCTTCTTCCACCACGCCGATCTTCGCGATGAACTCTGCCGTTGACCTGCTTCTGCAGGCCGATCGGTAGTTGGCCCCGACGGAGGTCCCGGCCCTGAGCAGCTGGTTGCCCAGCACGTGGCCGGCCGCAGTCTTCGGCAGGGCATTCGTCAGATTGACGCAACGAAGTCCGAAGCTCTTGGTTCGCTCCTTCAGGTCGTTCTTGTTCATCTCTTCATTCGGCAATCGGACATCGGCAATCGGCAATCAAATCAGCCCAAGCGCCTTGAGTGTTTCTCTCACCGTCTCTCTGCCTTTCGCCGCCATCTCGCAGAGCGGCAGACGATACACCTCTTCGCACAGGCCCATCATCGCCATCGCCGCCTTGACCGGGATGGGGTTGGTGTCGATGAAGAGGTCCGTAAACAGCCGGTAGTATTTCTGGTGCAGCGCCTGCGCCTGCTTCCAGTCGCCTTTCGGGGCGGCGTGCACCAGGTCCGCGACCGCTTTGGGCGCGATGTTGGAAACCACGCTGATGACGCCGAGCGCGCCCACCGCCATCATCGGCAGGGTGAGCGAGTCGTCGCCGGACAACACCTCGATCTTGCAGCGGGTTACGATCTGGCTCACGCGGTCCACGCTCCCGCCCGCCTCTTTGAGCGCGACGATCTTCGGGTGCTTCGACAGCTCGACCACCGTGGCCACATCGATCTCGCGGCCGGTCCGGCCGGGGATGTTGTAGAGCACCGTCGGCAGACCGAGGTCCGCCACGGCCGTGAAGTGCTTGATCAGGCCGGCCTGGTTCGGCTTGTTGTAGTACGGGGTGACCTGGAGGGTCGCGTCCGCCCCGGCCCCGATCGCGTGCCGGGTCAGCTCCAGCGCCTCGCGGGTCGAATTGGCGCCCGTGCCGGCGATGACTTTCATCCTTCTCCGCGTCGCCTGGACCGAAACCTCGACGACTTTCTCGTGCTCCTCGTAGTCGAGCGTCGGCGACTCGCCGGTCGTTCCGACCGGCACGATGCCGTCGATCCCGTTCTTGACCTGGAATTCGATCAGGTCGCGGAGTTTAGCGAAATCCACGCTGCCGTCCTTGTTGAACGGCGTAACTATCGCTGTATAAGCACCTTCGAACATGTGGCACCTCGGCCTTTTTTTCCAGACATTGGAAAATCTAGGAGCCATTTTTTCAAGGATTGGAAAAAGATACGAGCCATTTCTCCAAGGACCTGCCCGCCCCACGCACAGCGTGCGGGGCCAGCCTGCCCCCGGGCCGCGGGGCTGGCAGGCAGGCGGATTGGAAAAACGCGCGTCGCGCCGGCGCGAGTTACTTCCACTTGGGCGTCTTCTCGCCGCGGACGAGGTCTTCGCGGGTCTCGCGCTCGCGGATCAGCGCGCTCTTCGCGCCCCAGACCATGACCTCGGCCGCGCGGCCGCGGCTGTTGTAGTTCGAGGCCATCGCGAACGCGTACGCGCCCGCGCCGCGAACGGCCAGGAGGTCGCCCGCCTGCACGCGCGGGAGCTCGCGGTCGACGGCGAGAAAATCGGCGGACTCGCACACCGGGCCCACCACGTCGCCGAGGACGGTCCCGGACGTCTCCCGGACCGGCACGATCTCGTGGTGCGCCTGGTAGAGCGGCGGGCGGATCAGGTCGTTCATCGCGGCGTCCACGATGACAAACCGTTTGACGGAGTTCTCTTTGACGTACTGCACGCGCGCCACGAGGATGCCGGCGTTGCCGGCGAGGAAGCGGCCCGGCTCCATGACCACGGAGAGGCCGAACTCCTGCAGGTGCGGCACGACCACGTCCGCGAAACGGCGCGGGTCCAGCGGACGCTCTTCGTATTTGTACTGGATGCCCAGTCCGCCGCCGAAGTCGATGTACTTGAACGACGGGAACCGCCGCTTGAGCTGCTGGCACAGGCCGGCGACCTTCTCCAGCGATTCCGCGTACGGCTCCGGCGAAAGGATCTGCGAGCCGATGTGCATGTGCAGGCCGACGATCTCGAGGTTCGAGAGCCGCGAGGCCTGCTCGTACGCGCGCTCGGCCCGCACGAGGTCCAGTCCGAACTTGTTCTCCTTCTTTCCCGTGCTGAT
The DNA here is from genome assembly GCA_043803015.1 of Verrucomicrobiota bacterium. Taxonomy (GTDB): domain Bacteria; phylum Verrucomicrobiota; class Kiritimatiellia; order CAIQIC01; family JAGNIJ01; genus JAZDKK01. The sequence goes on along the minus strand of JAZDKK010000026.1, from coordinate 47,861 downwards.
GTAGCGGTGGGTCTTCGGGTCCACGTCCGGGTTGACCCGCAGGGCCACGCGCGCCGTCTGGCGCAGGCGCACCGCGCATTCGGCGATCCGCTCCAGCTCGGCCTCGGACTCGACGGTGAAAAACAGGATGCCCTCTTTCAGGGCGTACTCGATCTCCTCGACGGTTTTGCCCACGCCGGCGAAGACGATCCGGTCCGCGGGCACGCCGGCCCGGCGCGCGCGGAACAGCTCGCCGCCGGAAACCACGTCGGCGCCGGCCCCGAGGTCGGCGAACGTCCTGATCACCGCCGCGTTGGTATTGACCTTCACGGAGAAGCAGAGGAGCGGCTCGACCGCCTTCATCGCGGCGGCCAGGGCGCGGTACTGCTCCTCGAGGTGCGTGCGGCTGTAGATGAACAGAGGGGTGCCGTGGCGGGCGGCGAGTTCAGCGACCCCGACGCCCTCCGCGTGCAGCTGGCCGTTCTTGTAAGTGAAGGCTTCCATAGGCCACCGCTAAGGCACCGCTAATTTACGCTAATGTGCGCGAATTGAAGAGAAGAAAGTCAGCGGGCCGAATCCAGCACGACGCGTTCCCACTGCAAGGACGGGTGTTTGAAGTTGATGATGAGGCCGACCTTGCGGCCGGAGATGCGGAGGTAGTTCATCATCTGGCCGCGCTCGATATCCGTGATGTTCTCGATCGTCTTGGCATCAATCAGCACCCGGCCCTCTACTTCGAGGTCAGGGATATACTCGTCGATCCTCTCGTCCCGATAGAGAACGGGATAAACGCATTGCTGATTGAACGAAATCCCCTGGTGGCGGAACTCGACGCACAGCGCACGTTCGTAGGTCTTCTCCCGCAGTCCGTAGCGGACTTCCGTGTGGACCTTCATGGCACAGCCGACAATGCGGTAGACGAGGTCCTTCTCCAGGAGTTTAGCCAAGGCGGTTTCCTCCCTGAATTCGCGCGAATTCGCGTAAATTAGCGGTTGAGCTTGGCGCGGACGCGGAGCCGCAGGGCGTTCAGCTTGATGAAGCCGGTCGCGTCCTTCTGGTTGTAGACCTGCTCCTTCTCGAACGTCGCGAGCTTCGGGTCGTACAGCGATTGAGGCGACTTCCGGCCGGCGATCGCGCAGGTGCCCTTGTACAGCTTCAGCCGCGCGGTCCCTGTGACGCACGAGGCCGCCTCGTCCATCGCCTTCTGCAGCATGATCCGCTCCGGCGCGAACCAGAACCCGTAGTACACGAGCTCGGCGTACCGCGGCATCAGCGAGTTCCGGAGGTGCAGGACCTCCCGGTCCATCGTGATCTGCTCGACCGCTTCCCGCGCCTTGTGCAGGATCGTCCCGCCCGGCGTCTCGTACACGCCCCGGCTCTTCATGCCGACGAACCGGTTCTCGACGATGTCCGCCCGGCCCACGCCGTGCTTTCCGCCGAGCTTGTTCAGCGCCAGCATGATATCGAGCGGACTCATCTTCTTCCCGTTCACCGCCACCGGGTTGCCGCCCTTGAACTCGACCGTGACTTCCTCCGGCTTGTTCGGCGCGTCCTCCGGCGCCACGCTCAACTTGAACATGTCCTTCGGCGGCGCCTTCCACGGGTCCTCGAGGATCCCGCCCTCGAAGCTGATGTGCAGGAGGTTCCGGTCGCTGCTGTACGGCTTGGCGGCCGTCACCGGCACCGGGATCCCGTGTTTCTTCGCGTACGCAATCAGGTCGCTCCGCGACGTGAAGCTCCACTCCCGCCAGGGCGCGATCACCTTGATGTCCGGCTTGAGCGCGTACGCCGTCACCTCGAACCGGACCTGGTCGTTGCCCTTGCCGGTGGCGCCGTGGCTCACCGCGTCGGCCTTGTTCTCCTTCGCGATCTCGATCATCCGCTTGGCGATCAGCGGCCGCGCGATGGACGTGCCGAGGAGGTAGCCGGACTCGTAGACCGCGCCGGCCCGCAGCATCGGGAAGATGAAATCCCGCGCGAACTCCTGCCGCAGGTCGTCGATGTACACCTTGCTCGCGCCCGTCTTCAGGGCTTTCTGGCGCAGGCCGGCGAGCTCCTCCTCCTGGCCGATGTTCGCGGCGAACGCGATCACCTGGGCCCGGTAGGTCTCCACCAGCCATTTCAGAATGACGGACGTATCCAGCCCGCCCGAATATGCGAGGACGATCTTCATGCCAGAGCTCCTGTTTGCCCTTGTTTCAGGGGGTAGGAAACTTACCGCGTCCGGCAGGTGGAGTCCACGCTTTTTGGGGTGTGCCGCGATCGTCCGCCTTCGCCAAGGCTTCGGCGGACGAGTCGGCGGACAAGCCGGCCGCGGCTACAGGCTGCCGGTCGTCGACCCGCCGTTGGTCGCGACCTGTGTTGCGCGCGGGCCGTTCACGACGCGGACCTCCCACAGGGGGGAGGGGGCGTTCTCGCTGGTCAGATACAGGGCGCGGCCATCGGGGCCGTAGCAGATGGCTTCGCCCTGTGCGCGCCAGGGCATGGGGAGGCGGCGCGGGGTGCCCTCGAAGGCGGTCGCCCAGCTCTCGCCGCTCCGGCGGGTATACTCAAACGCGTCGTCGTAGGTCAGCACAACCGCGCGGTCATTGTCCGCGGAGATATCGAAACCGGTGACCTCGTGAACGTCGGGCAGCGTGGCCACGGTTCGCGCCACGACCGCGTTCGTCTGGCCGTCGAATGGGATGGCGAGCGTGTACACCTTGGTGTCGGAGATGCGGTGCTTGCTGACGAGGTAGATGGTCTCCGACTCCGGGTCGATGCCGACGGCCTCGCAGTTCTGCGGGCCGTCGTCGTAGGTGAAGTTGATGACGCGGGAGACCGTCGAGGTTGCGGTCTGGGCCTGGCTCGAGAAGGGGAGGGCGGGCTCTTCGAGGAGGTAGATCGAGCAAGAAGGGCGGATGCGGTCGTTGTCCCCCACGTCCGCGATGACGAGGTAGGGCGTCCCGCGAAGGGACGCCGCACTCATGTCTTCCCAGTCGTAGGCGCTCGCGCCTCGGACCTCGACGGTCGCCACGTTTCGGCCCTTGCCATCGAAGGCATAAAGGCGCGGCGCATCGCCGGAATCATTCTCGGTCCAAAGCAGGTTCCTGGAGCGACGGCTGAACGCGATCCCGCTGCTCTCGGTGATCGCGCGATTGGCCAGGTCGCCCAGCCGGCGGATTTCGACGTGGCCTTCAGCGGCGCCTGCCGGAGCCAGGATCGGCTTGATGACAGCGCTGTCGCGTCCGCCGCGCCCGGTGAAACACCCGGCAAGCGCCAGAAAAAGCACGGCCACCGTGGGCCTTGTTAGGGAGGGAAACATTCCTGAACCCCGCATCGCAACATCCGACCCCGCAACAGTCAGGGCTGCATACAGAACAACAATCGGACCGCCATGTCAATACGGCAAATGAGGGGGGAGTCGCTTAGGGCGTTTTTTGCGGGATTTTTCGCTGTCGAGGCGCGGTTTTCAGGCCTGGGGCGGCTGTGCCGGCTGGGCCTGCCACTGGGCGCAGGCTTCGTCCACGATCTTCACGGCCTGCCGGATCTGCGACGGCTTCACGTTCAGCGGCGGCAGAAACCGGATGACCACCTCGTGCGTGGCAATCGAGATCAGCCCCTTGTCCCGGAGGATGGCTTCCAGCGGCTTGGCGGGCCGGTCGCAGACCAGCCCCACCATGAGCCCGAGGCCCCGGACGTCCTTGATGAACGGATACTTCCTGGCCAGTTTCTTCAGCCGGCCCTTGAGCATCTCGCCCATCTTCGCGGCGTTCTCGAGCAGGCCTTCCTGCTCGATGACGTCGAGGGTCGCAAGCGCCGCGGCGCAGGCCAGCGGATTGCCGCCGAACGTGCTGGCGTGGTTGCCGGGCTGGAGCAGATCCGCCAGCTTCGGCGCGACCACCATGGCGCCGATCGGGAAGCCGTTGGCCAGGCCCTTGGCCAGCGAGAACGCGTCCGGCTGAACGCCGTGCGCCTGGAAACCGAACCAGTGGCCCGTCCGCCCGAGCCCGCACTGGACCTCGTCGCAGAGCATGAGCATGCCCTTCTCGTCGCAGAGCGCCCGCAGGCCCTTCATGAATTCCGGCGACGCCGGGACGATGCCGCCCTCGCCCTGCACCGCCTCGACGAGGATGGCAGCGGTTTTCCCGTTCACCGTGGCCCGGACCGAATCCAGGTTGTTGAAGTCGGCGTAGGCGAAGCCCATGGGCATCGGCTCGAAGCCCTTCTGGTACTTCGTCTGGCCCGTCGCCGCGAGCGTCGCCAGCGTCCGGCCGTGAAACGAGTTCGTCATCGAGACGATCTCGTACTTGCCCTGGGCGTGGCCCCAGAACCGCGCGAGCTTGAACAGGCCTTCGTTGGCCTCGGCGCCGGAATTGCAGAAGAAGCATTTCCCCTGGAGGGACAACTTCGAGAGCTTCTCGGCCAGCCGCGGCTGGTTCTCGTTGTAGTACAGGTTCGACACGTGCATCAGCTTGGCGGCCTGCTGCTTGATGGCCTTGACCACCTTCGGGTGGCAGTGGCCGACGGCGAGCACGGCGATGCCGGCCAGGAAGTCGAGATACTCCTTCCCGTCGGCGTCCCACACCTTCGTGCCCTTGCCCCGGACCAGGACCAGCCCCGGCGCGTAGGTGGGCATGACGTACTGTTTGTGCAGCGCAACGATATCTTCAGAAAGCGACATGGACTCAACCCTTCCTCCGCAGCGCCGGGAACCCCGGCGCCGCAACTCATTGGACTATTTCTGTCCCCACACCTTTGTCTGTAAACAGCTCCAGCAGCAGCGAGTGCGGCATGCGGGCGTCGATGATGTGCGTCTTCTTGACGCCGGCCTTCAGCGCCCCGATGGCCCCGTTCACCTTCGGGAGCATTCCGCCGTCGATGACGCCGCGCCCGATCAGGTCCTCCACCTCGCTCAGCTTGAGGGTCGACAGGATCGACGTCGGGTCCTCCCGGTTCTCCAGGAGGCCGGGGACGTCGGACAGGAACACCAGCTTCCGGGCCTTCAGCTCCCGCGCCACGGCGGCGGCCGCCTCGTCGGCGTTCACGTTGTACAGCCGCCGGTCCTTGTCCGTCCCGAGCGGCGTGATGACGGGCGTGATGCCGGCCTGGAGGTAGGCCCGGACCGGCTCGAGGTCCACCGCGACCACCTCGCCCACGTAGCCCCAGTCCAGCTCCTCGCCGGTCTGCTCGTCCTTCTCCGTGTGCTTGACCACCGTGAAGATGTGTTCGCCGTGGATGCCCCGGGCCTTGCAGCCGAAATCCTCCAGCGTCTGGACGACCTCGGGGTTGACCTCCTCGTTCAGCACCTGCTGGACGATCTTGATCGAATCCTCGTCGGTCACCCGCAGGCCCTTCACGAAGACCGGCCGCAGGCCGGCGTCCTTCATCCGCTGGGAAATCGCCTTGCCGCCGCCGTGCACCAGGACGGGCCGCAGGCCGACGCACTCCATGAAGGCGACGTCCTTCAGGACCGTCTGCACGTTCAGCTTGTCCTCCATGGCGCTGCCGCCGAACTTGACGACGACGGCATCGCCCCGGAAGCGCTGGATATACGGAAGCGCCTCGATCAGCACTTCAGCTTTTTCGATCACCTTCTGCATGCGCTGCTCTCTTGAACGATTACGAGTACGACTCCACCTGCTGGAAATCAATCACATGTTGATCCGAACGTACGCCTCCGTGCAGTCGCACGTGTAGACCACCGCCTCGCCCCGGCCGAGATGCAGGTCGATGTCCAGGGCGAATTCCTTCTGCTGCTGCACCCGGCTCAGCTTCGCGACGGGCGTTCCCGCCGCCAGCCCCCTCTTCGCCGCCGGCAGACCGTCGTAGCGGATCTCGACGCGCCGCTCGTCCACCTTCGCGTCCGAGTAGCCCAGCGCGTCCATGATCCGGCCCCAGTTCGGGTAGTCGCCCGCCCACGAGGTCTTCACCAGCAGCGAGTTGGCGACGGCGCGCGCTGCCGTGTCGGCGTCGGCCGCCGTCCGCGCGCCCCGCACGCGGACCGTGACCATCTTGGAGGCGCCCTCGCCGTCCCGGACGATCTTCAGCGCGAGGTTCAGCGTCACTGCGTTTACGGCGTCGCCGAACGCGGCCCAGGCCGGGTGTCCCGGCTTGAGCGGCCGGTTGCCCGCCAGGCCGTTCGCCATGAAGAGCACGGTGTCGTTCGTGCTCCGGTCCCCGTCCACGGTGATCCGGTTGAAGCTCGCCTCCACGGCCGCCGAGAGACAGGCCTGCAGGGCCTTCCGCTCGACCGCCGCGTCCGTCAGGAGGAACGCCAGCATCGTGGCCATCTTCGGCTCGATCATGCCGGCGCCCTTGGCCATGGCCGACACGGTCACGGTCTTGCCGTCCACCGCGAGCCGCACCGTGCACTTCTTCGGCCGCGTGTCGGTGGTCATGATGGCGTCGGCCGCGCCCGGCCCGCCGGCCTTCGCCAGCCGTGCGGCCGCCTTCCGGATGCCCGGCTCGATGAGGTCCATCGGCAGGAACGTGCCGATCCGGCCCGTCGAGCACACGAACACGGTCCGCGCGTCGACCCCGATCTGCCCGGCGACGATCGCGGCCATCCGCTCCGCGTCCCGCAGGCCCCGGGCGCCGGTGCAGGCGTTGGCGGTGCCGCTGTTGACGACGATCGCCCGCCCGCCGCGCCCGGCGGCAACCCGCTGCCGGCAGAGCTTGACCGGCGCGGCCTTGACCTGGTTCGTCGTAAACGTGCCTGCCATGACGGCCGGGACGCCGGACACGAGGAGGGCGAGGTCCTTTCGTCCGCTCTTTTTCAGACCGGCCGGGATGCCGGCGGCCTGGAAGCCCTTCGGCAGAACGAGGTCCTCTATGATCTTCAACTTCGGTTTGTTCATAACTTCCAAGCACCTCATATTGGTGTACCCACCCCTCCCGTCCCCTCCGGGGAGGGGACCCCGTTCTGATCCTCCCCTCCTGCGGAGGGGTGGCGAAGCCGGGGTGGGTCGGCCCATGCTCTTAGTCCTTTTCCGTGCGGCGCGCCAGAAGATTTCGCGCGGGCGGGGGCCAAAACAAACGGCCCCGAACGCGGGGCGTCCGGGGCCGACTCAAACTTGGAAACCGACTATCGCTTCGAGAACTGGAATCTCTTGCGGGCCCCGGGGCGGCCGTACTTCTTGCGCTCCTTCATGCGCGGATCGCGCGTCAGGCAGCCGCTGCTCTTCAGCTTGTCCCTCAGGGAGGAATCGGCGAGCGTGAGGGCCCGGGAGATGCCGTGCCGCATGGCGCCGGCCTGCCCGGTGGTTCCGCCGCCGGCCACGGTGGCGATGATGTCGAACCGCTTGATGGAATCGGTCATGACGAGCGGCTGCTGGATGTAGTTCCGCACGGACTCCAGCGGAAAGAAGTTCTTGAACTCCCGCCCGTTGACCAGCATCTTGCCCACCCCGTGCGCGAGCCGGATGCGGGCCACGGCCGTCTTGCGCCGGCCGGTTGCCGAGTACTCTACCACTTTTTGTGCCACGGCCTGATCCCCCGGTTGTTAGATTTTGAACGGCTCAGGTTTCTGCGCCGCATGCGGATGCTCCGCGCCCGCGTAGACCTTGAGACGGGTGAAGATCTGCCGGCTCAGCTTGTTCTTCGGCAGCATGTCCCTGACGGCATGGGTAATGAGGTACCCCGGATTCTTGGCGCGGACCTTGTTCGCCGGCGTAAGCTTCAGCCCGCCCGGATAGCCGGAGAAGCGCTCGTACATCTTCTTCTCCTCCTTCGCGCCCGTCAGCTTCACCTTGCTGGCGTTCACGACGACGACGAAATCTCCCGTGTCCACGTGCGGCGTGAACGTGGGCTTCGTCTTGCCCCGCAGGACGTTGGCCACCTTCACGGCCAGCCGTCCGACGGGCGTATCCGCCGCGTCCACGACGTACCACGTCCGCAACACGTCCTCTTCCTTCATCAGCGTGGTCTTCATTCGCAACACCTCTTCCCCAAAATAGAGGGGCAGAAGATAGCCGAGGGCCCGGGGGCTGTCAATGCCTGTTTCTCGTGGCCGCAGCTACCGGCGGCGGCCCATCAGGCGGTTCAGCATCCACAGGACGTAGGTCACGAAGAAGGACAGGAAACCCGCGGCCAGCAGGGCCAATCCCCACAGCATGAGAGGCGACTTCGGGTCGCCGCCCTGCCGTCCGAGCGTGAAGAGCACCACACCCAGCAGGCTGGCCACGTAACCCGCGACGCGGAGGAACAGGTAGGCCTTGGTCACGGTGACAGCGTAGGCGAACCGCCTGGTGTGCGCAAGCCGGGGCTCTGACCTCCGCGCGCGGTCAGATGTCGAGGATGATGTTGTCGGGGGACCTCGCGTCCCGGTGATCCAGGTACTGCACGGTCCTGTACTCGTTGATCGCGTTCAGCTTGTGCAGGACCTCGGCCAGCGACTCGGCCGCCTCGTTGGTGAGGCGAAGGATGTCCTTCAACTCGGCCTTGTCGACGTCGGTCGTCATCCTGCGGATGATCTCGAGGTTTGCCAGGATCACCGTCGCCGGCTGGCCGAGGTGATGACAGGCCGCGCCCACGCTGGCCAGCATGACGTTCTGGCGGTCGGATTGGCGAAGGGCCTCTTCGGCCCGCTTGCGGTCGGTGATGTCCACGAGCGACAGGACCATGCCGACGACATCGCCGTCGCTGTCGCGGTTGCAGGCGGCCGACACCTGGACGTCGAACGTGGTGCCGTCCTTCCTCTTGCCGACGAGCTCGCCGCTCCACGCCTGGTGGTCGTTCAGCACGGCCGTCACCAATCGTTCTGCCGCGGCCGCATCGGCCATGAGGGCCCGGAGGTCCGTTCCGAGCACTTCCTCCTGCGCCTCGACGCCCCACAGCTTGAGGAGGGCGGGGTTCACGTATTCCAGTTTCGCCCTCGCGTCCGCGATGGCGATGCCGTTGCCGGAGTTCTGAATCGCGTTGTGCTCGGTCCTCAGCATCTCTTCGGCTTTTCGGCGCACCGTGATATCGCGGATCATCAAGCAGAACCGCGGCTCTTCGATCTTGAGCATGTTGACCGCGATCTCGGTCGGGAAGAAAGATCCATCCTTGCGTTTGCAGTAAGCTTGGATGAGCGCAAATTTCTCGTTTTGAAGATTTTGACAAAGGACTTCGAGAAGGGAGGTATCCGCGCCGCTGACAATCTGCAGAACATTCAGATCCTGGAACTCACGACGCGAGTACCTGAGAAACTCGACTGCGCGGACGTTGCTGTCGACAATGTTGCCCTGCATGTCGGTGATCAGCGCCGCGTCGTAGATGCTCTGAAGAAGTTGGTCGTACTTGACGTCGGGGGTTTCCAGCGCGGCTGAACGCCGCAGTCTCTGCGTCGGCGGGCGAAGCCGGATCTTGCCGGTGTCCACCTTCTTGGTCTTCTGCGCCGCGGTGGCCAGCTCCTCCGGCGGAATGTCGATCCGCATCGTCGAAGAGAACTCTTTTTCGTCAGGCATCCCGTTTTCCCCTGATTTTCCTTGCCCGAACAGACATGTCCGACGCTACCTAGCGCAATAATCGTACCAGCCGGCGCGCCAAATTGTCACGCTTCGCTGCCTCCAGCTTCTCATGGACGGTCTCTGCGCGCGGCAGAAACCGGTACGACACGGCCCCGGGGTACTGCCTCAAGCTCCCTCGGAGCCGAACCATACCATGACCATGTCCCCATGGAAATCCAAAAAAACCGGCGGGGCGCTTTTTTCCGGTCGCGGCCCGCATTTCACTTTTTGCCCGATTGCATCTACTATCCTGACTCTGCCATGCGCAAGGCATCCATAACGCGGAATGCACTCCGGATCTCGACGACCGAGGGATCCTGGGCGTCGGTCCATTTCGTTCTGACGTCCGGGGCCTTCTTTACCGGCTTCGCCCTGCTCCTCGGAGCGAACGATTTCCAGCTCGCCCTGCTCACGGCCATCCCTGTCCTGGCCCAGGTGTTCCAGATCCCCGGGGCCTGGCTGGTCGAAAAGACGGGGCTCCGCAAGCCCATCGTCGCCTGGTTCTCCGTTGCGTCGAGGACGCTCTGGTTTCCCATCGCCCTGATTCCGTTCGCCTTGAAGAGCCACATGGTGCTCCTCTTCATGGTCCTGTACCTGCTGTCGAGCATCGCCATGCACCTGGCCGTCGCGGGCTGGGTGACGTGGATGTCGGCCCTGGTCCCCTCGACCATCCGCGGCCGGTACTTCGCGACGCGGAACCGCATCAACGGCGCCGTCAGCATTGTGGCCAGCCTGGCCGCCGGCTTCACGATCGACGCCTTCAACCAGCACGGCCTCTACTACGGAGGGTACCTGACGCTGCAGCTCATTGCCGTGGCGGCCGGGCTGATGGCGCTCCGCCTGATCCTGCGGCAGCCGGACCCGGACTCCCGACCGGAGCCTGTGCCGGCGCTGCTGAAGTACGTCGTCCAGCCCATGCGGGACGCGAGGTACCGGAGGATCATCATCTCCTACCTGTACTGGCTGTTCGCGGTGAGCCTCGCGTCGCCGTTCTTTAACGCGCACCTGATCAAACACATGCGGTGGAACTTCAAGGGCATCGCGCTCCTCGGGGTGATCTCCGCGGTCACGACCATCCTGTTCCAGCGCGTGTGGGGGCGGATGGTGGACCGCTTCGGCCACAAGCCGGTGCTCATCATCAACGCGCTGGGCATCATCCAGCTGCCCTTCTACTACGCGTTCTGCCCGTGGGACTTGCGCTGGCCGATCTATGTCAACGCGGTGTTCAGCGGGCTGTTCTGGGCCGGCTTCGGTCTGGCCAGCTTCAACCTGGTCATCGAGGTCCTGCCCTCCAGCCAGCGTACGATTTACGTCGCCGTGCTGTCCGCGCTGAACGGGATCACCAGTTTCCTGGCGTCGACCCTGAGCGGGTGGATCGCCAGCCTGCTCGTGGACTTCCGCTGGCAGTTCATGGGCCTCACGGTGATCAACTACCAGCTGCTGTTCATCATGACCGGCCTGCTGCGGATCCCCGGCCTGGTCTTCTTCCGCAACATCCAGGAACCGGGTGCGGTGCAGACCCGCGTGGTCGTGCGGCACCTGCTCGCGGAGCTCAACCGGCGGATCGGGTTCGGCCGGCCGACGTTCGCCGTGCCGCTCAAGGACAGCGGGCCGGAGCTGCCGAAACCGGATTAGGGATCTCCTGTAGCCGGCCGCGCCGAGGCCGGCGTCAACGCCGCCGGCTACAGGAGAAGAGACGGATCGTTCTAATGAATATGGATCTCTACCGCGAGTGCCGCCTGTGTCCCCGGGACTGCGGCGTCAACCGCGTGGAGGGGAAGCGGGGCATCTGCCGCGAGACCGCGGTGTGCCGCATCTCGTCCGCGGGCCCGCACTTCGGCGAGGAGCCGTCGTTCACCGGCACTCGGGGCTCGGGGGCGATCTTCTTCACGGGCTGTTCGAGCCGGTGTTTCTTCTGCCAGAACGTCCAGATCTCGATCGAGAACCTGGGCGAGCCGGTCACGCCGGAGCAGCTCGTGGCCGCCGCGCGGCGGCTGATCAAGGCGGGCGTGCACAACTTGAACTTCGTGACGCCGGACCATTTCTGGCCGCACATCGAGCACCTCTGCGCGGAGCTGCGCCGGGAGGGGATCTCCATCCCCACGGTCTTCAACAGCTCGGGCTACCAGCGGCCGGACATGGTGGAGAAGTACGCCGAGTTCATGGACCTCTTCATGCCCGACTTCAAGTTCGCCCAGCCCGCCCTGGCCGGCGCCTGCATGGGTGACGAACGCTACCCCGAGATCGCCCTGGAGTCCCTGCGTAAGATGCTGGAGCTCAAGGGCTTCCTTGAGCCGTGGGACCCCAGCGGGGCTCATCCTGCCCAACGCGGGGTGCTGGTGCGGCACCTCATTCTGCCGGGCCACGTGGAGAACACCCTGGCCGTGCTTCGCCTGCTCAGGAAGGAGTTCGGGAAGCTTCTGCCCCTGTCGGTGATGAGCCAGTTCCACCCCATGCCGCTCTGCTTCGAGCGCGGGCAGCTCGCGCGCCGGATTTCCGCGGACGAGCACCGCCGGGTGTACGACCTGGTCATCGAACTCGAATTCCAGCACGTCTACATCCAGAACCTGGCGCACGACATCGAGTTCCTGCCCGACTTCTCGGACCCCGAGCCGTTCAAAGGCAACCTCCGGCGCCGGTAGGGCGCGGCGGGCCGACGCGCCGTCTACTGATCCATTGACCCGGCTGTTGACACTGACTAAGAAATGGTTAACATCGCAGACCTTACATTAAGGAGGGTGGGGCATGCGATCTCGGTGGGTTATGGCAGTGGTTTGTGCTGTGGGGCTTGTTGTGGGTTCCGATGCGCTGGGCCAGATACTGACGAACGTCAGCTTCGAGGAGGGCATGACAGGGTGGGAAACCTTCGGTACCGGCTGGCGCGCGAGCAAGGACAGCAACGACACGCACAGCGGGGCGGCAGGGATCGTGAATGACGTGTACGAAGGCGACAAGGAAGAGTGGCGCGGCGTCTCGCAGGCGGTACCGGCCAAGCACCGCGAGCTCTACTCCGGGTCGGTCTGGATCAGGTCGCTCCAGGTGGGACAGGCGGAGGGGAGCTTGGAATTCCAGTTCCTCGGAGACAAGAAAGTGCTGGAGGTCAAGCAGTCGGACCCGGTGAACTCCGACCAGCCGTTCACGCGCGTCGAGATCCGCGACGTGGAGCCTCCGAAAGGCACGGACACCCTCCTCGTACGCGGCATCGTGCACATGAAGAAACCGCCGGACAAGGAAACCGACTTCTTCATCTTCGACGATTTCGAGCTGAGCGTGACCAACAAGAGTTCGAAATCGGGGAACGGCGGTAAGGTCATGACGCCGGCCGAGCGCATCAAGAGCCGGCAGGAGCGGATGAAGAACCGCCAGTCTTTGCCGGCCCAGCCGTAGCGCCGACCGGCGCCTCCGAATCAACTGATCCACAGCGCGATGTCGCGCGCGCCTGCCAGCGCCTGGCCGGCGGGCAGGGACCCGGGGTTCTCCTGGAACTGCTTCACGATGGGCGCCTTGTCCGGTCCCGACACGAGGATGACGAGCGTGTCCACCCGCAAGAGAAAATCCCGGGTCACCGTCACGCGGTCCGGGCCGGGCTTCTGCGGGACGGCGATGACGAAACGGCTCTTCTCCGCCGCGTCTTCCGGCGTGAGGATCGACGCGGTATGACCGTCGGCGCCGAGCCCGAGCAGCCCCACGCCCACGGTTCCGCCCTTGGCGAAGAAGCTGGTGAGGTCGCGGTCGTAGCGGTCGGCGGCGACCGGGAGCGCGCACTCCGTGTGCACGCGGATGACGCGCTGCTCGGGGATGCCGCACGCTCTGATCATGTCCCGCGCATTCGCGTAGTTGTTCTCCGGCGAGTTGGCCGGCACCATGCGCTCATCGCTGAAGAGGATGTGGGCCGAGGACGCGGCGCGGACCCGCAGCGTGGCGAGCTTGCGGTACGCCGGCAGGGGGGTCAGGCCGCCGGCCAGCATGATGCCCCGCGGAGCCGGCGTTTTCCGCTCCAGGTGAATCGTGAGCAGCTTGACAACATGCTCGGTCATTTCCTCGTAGCTTGCGAATCGGCGGACTTTCATGGGCACTCCATTCCGTAGCGGGCGGCCAGCTGGCGGGCCTGCCGGGGCCCCTGGCCGCCGAACTCGTACGGCTCGGGCGGCAGCCGTTTCGTCTCGGTCTCATGAAGCACGGGCGTGAAGATATCCCAGGCGGCGGCCAGCTCGTCGTCGCGGATGAACAGGCTCTTGTCCCCCAGGATCGCATCCAGGATCAGGCATTCGTACGCATCGGGGATGATCTCCTCGAACGCGGCCTGGTATTTCAGGTTGAGCGAGGTCTCCTCCAGCGAGAGCTTGAGGCCGGGCACCTTGTTCACGATTCGCAGGTAGATAGCTTCGTCCGGCTGGACCCGGATGACGAGCTGGTTGGCGGGAAGGCTGGGCAGGACCTCGGCAAAAAGGTTCCGGGCCTTCGGCCGGAACCGGATCCGGATGTCGTTCCCGCGCGCGTCCAGGCCCTTGCCGGCATGCAGGAAGAACGGGACGCCCTCCCAGCGCGGGTTGCGGATGTGCAGGGCGGCGGCGGCATAGGTCGGCGTGAGCGAGTCCGGGCGGACGCCTTCTTCCTGCGTGTACGACACGGCCCGGACCTTCCCGCGCTCGGCGCCGCGGTACTGCCCGATCACCAGGTTCTCCAGCGCCAGCGGCGGGATGCTCCGGAGGACCCGCACCTTCTCGTCCCGCACGGCCTGCGGATCGAGGCTCGCGGGCTCCTCCATGGCCACCAGGGAGAGGATCTGGAGCAGGTGGTTCTGCATGACGTCCCGGATGATGCCGAACTCGTCGAAGTACCCGCCGCGGTTGCCGATGCCGATGTCCTCCTTCCAGCAGATCTGGACGCTCTCGACGTGCTCGCGGGTCCAGAGCGGGTCGAACACTGGGTTGGCGAAGCGCAGCACCATGAGGTTCTGGATGACCTCCTTGCCCAGGTAGTGATCGATCCGGTAGATCTCCCGCTCCCGGAACACGCCGGCCAGCTCCTTCGCCATGACGTCCGAGGACTCCCGGTCGCGGCCGAACGGCTTCTCCATGACCACGCGGGACCAGCCCGGGCCGGCGTCGCAATGCACGAGGCCGGCCTGGCCCAGGGAGCGGATCGAGTCGATGAAGATCGAAGGCGGGATGGCCAGGTAGTACAGCCGGTTGACGTCGCGCGCGCCCTCGACGGGTTTCATGGCCTGGTACAGGTCGAGGAACGAGTCGGCCGACGTGTACTGGCCGGGCACGAAGTGGCACCGGGACAGGAACTCGTCCATCCGCTCCGCGCACTTGACCTTCGGGACATACCGGCAGGTCAGGAACTCGACGGCCTTCTCGCGAAACGCCTGGTCGGTCATGGGCGTCCGGGCAAAGCCGAAGAGATGGAACGACGCCGGAAGCAGGTCCTGGCTGTAAAGGGCGAACAGCGCCGGGATGAGCTTCTTCCGGGCGAGGTCCCCCGAGGCCCCGACAATGACGATGCTGAGGGGCCTGTCGAGATCCGGCTTTTTCCTGGCGGCGGACACTTCGCCCTCCCGGGACGAGAAGTTAGCACCGATGCTGCGCTTTGCACATCGTTTTCCGCTCGGGGCGGGCCTGGACAAATCCGAACGAAGGGCGGCGTGCGCGGCTTGTTCTCCGAGGTTTGGCCTCTTTCGCAAAAAAATGTGCTTGCACCTCCACGGCCTTCTTCACAAGACTGCCCTTCCGCACGGCGGTTTCTGGGGTATACTGTTGACCGGATAAGGGGGCGGAAGTGTCGTCATGGCCTGGTACCTGAAGAAGCAGAACGGAGAGATCTACGGCCCGGTAGATCTGCCCACGCTGCAGGACTGGGCGAGGGACGGACGCGTGGCCCCGCAGGACCAGCTCTCGCAGGATCAGAAAAGCTGGTCCCCGGCCCCGAACCTGGCCGACCTGGCCATGGATTGGAAAGTCGAGCTGCGCGACGGCACCCTGTACGGCCCTTTGAACCTCTTCGCCCTGAAGGAGCTGGTGGAAGACGGCTCGGTGTCCCGGCGCGCCCGGGTCGTGCACAAGGTGTCGAAGGAGGCCTCGGTCGTGAGCGAGGCCCTGTTGACCGCTGTCCTGGCGCAGAACACGAAACTGCAATCGCACGTGGAGGCGCTCGTCGCCCGTCTTCAGCAGGCCGAGAAGAAAGGCCCGGAGCCGAAAGCGCAGGGCGAGCGGGAGGCGCCGCCGTCTTCACCGGGCGGGGACGCCCAGGTCCAGCGCGAGCTGAAAACGGTCACCGCGCAGCGCGACGACTACCGGCACAAGGCGGAGAAGTGGGAAGGGCTGTACATGGACGAGCAGTCGCGCGCGGGCAAGAGGGAGAAAGAGCTGTTGGACGAGATCCACGGGCTGAAGATGGCCGCCGCCCAGAAGCCTCCGGCGCCGGCCGAGGCCAAGAAGCCGGCGGCGAACGGGCCCAAGCCGGTGGACCCGAAGGAGCTCGCCCTGCTGCGGCAGGAAGTGGACAAGTGGAAGAAGCTTTACGAACAGGCGCGCACCCTGGTCCAGACGGAACAGGCCAAGGCCCAACAGGTGCAGCAGCAGTCCCGCGGCGGCGACACCGTGCCGCGGTCGGTGCTGGAAGAGGCGGAGCACAAGCTCGCGCAGGTGGAACGGAGTTATCGCCAGCTGCTGCGGACCCTGAACCGCAACGTGAGCGCCGGCGCGCACGACCAGAGACTGCCGCCGCCGGACAACTTCCGCCGTCGTGATCTGAGCTGATTCGGGGCGTCCGCGCCGGCGCGCCCTGCCCCCCCCCTACGAAACCATCTCGTCCAGCGCGCGGAGCACGGTGCTCTTGAGGTCCTCGTTGTTCCTGCGCAGCCGCTGGGCCAGCTCCTCGGCCATGCCGCGGTAGATCTTCAGGCCGAGCGCCGGGTTCCGCCGGATCAGCCGGTTGAAGTCGCGGCGCCGGATCTCGAGGACCTCCGCGTCGCGGAGGGCGATGGCCTCGGCGGAGCGCGGGGCGTCGGTCAGGAAGGACAGCTCTCCGAAGAAGTCGCCGGGGACGAGGTCGCGGAGCTGCTTGTACTGCTCGTTGTCGAACGGCTTCCGCAGTTCGACCACGCCGGTCCGGATGACGAAGAGCGAGTTGCCGTTGTCGCCCTCCCGCAGCAGCACCGAGCCCCTGGCGAAGCTTCGGACGCGGCCGATCCGCTCAAGCTGGGCTTTCTCCTTGTCGGTCAGATCGTCGAACAGCATGGCTGCCTCCCGCCGCCCCGGCGCACGCCTTCTGCCCTTCTGGAAAAGCAGAACCCGTGCCAAGGGGCCGCGGCGGCGGAGCCAAAGTCGGCTTTTCATGGCGGGGATCGCGGTGCTAGACTGCGGGGCAGAATACGGCCTGCGTGGTCAACATGGCTTGGCGGCTCAACAGCAGCGTGGTCCGGGGGGACATCGACAACCGGGAGCGGGGGCGGGTCACCGGCCTTGTGTGGCTGTTCGGCCGTGAACACCCGGTCGAACTCCGCTTGGCCGGCAACTGCCGGCGCGACCTGGCCGGCACGCACTTCACCTTCACCAACCCCAAACCCGAGGCGGGCGACGCGGTGGATCTGGCGCCAGTCCAGGACGGGCAGGTGGGCGACATCACCGCGGCGCGCAAGGTGCGGGATATTCCGGAGGCCGACCTGGAGAAACTGGCGGCCGGCCGCGGCGGCGCGGGAGCGGACACCTACCCCCTGGCGAACGCCCTGTACGTGGAATGGTTCAGCGGCGCCAACGGGCGGGTCGTGATCGAGACCACGAAGTACGCCGTGCAGATCCTGGAGCGCGCGTGGACGCTCTCGGCGGCGGAGGAACAAGCCCAGCGCGAGGCCAACCGGAAGGCCCTGGTGGAATGGCTCGCGGGCGTGACGGGGCAGGTGGACGCGGCGGATGACGACCCGGACGAATTCGACTTCGAGGACTACGAGCCCATGGATGAGTTCCAGTGGGAGAAGTTCATGCGGGAGTCCGATGCGACGACCGACAAGTTCTCCAAGTTGTTCGAGAAGTACGCCGACGACCCGGACCGCGAGCGGATCATCGCGAGGGAGATGGGCTGGTCGTGGCTGGAGGAGGCGCTGGCGGAGGAAGAAGCGGCCGCGCCCGAACCGGCCGACCTCGCGGAGGCGGGGGAGGAGCCGCCGGAGATGGTCCCCAACCCGTTGAAGGAGGGGGTCGACTGGGTGCGGGACGAGCACGGCTACGTCGAGCATCCGCTGACCCTGCGCGCGCACGAGCTGGGGCTCGACCTGTGGCGGGACGCGGAGGCCCGCGGGCTGATGGAAGACCCGGCGCAGAAGGATGTGCACGAGATGGTCTTTGAGACGCAGACCACGGCGGCGAAACTGGCGGGGGCGCTGAATCATCTCGCGTACGACGAGGCCCCCGAGGGTGGTTTCGTGGTGGCCGCCCTGAAGCGGGCGCTGAATCATCTCCACCAGGCGATCGCCGCGGCAGAGCGGGTGAGTGCGGCGAAGGCCGCAGCGTTGGAACAGATGCCCGCCTACGGGCGGACCCTGTTCGAGATCCGCCAGGAGATCCTGGCGCTGATGCAGCGCTTTCGGCAGGCGAAGTGAGCGGGTCCCCGTGCGTAAAATCGTGACGCGCGCTCCCGCCTGGGCTAGAGTGGGGTGGCAGGCACTACCGGCAGGCGGCGCATGAGCAAGCTCTACGATGACCTGAGACGCGAGGACGGGAACGGGCCGCCCGACGAGGGGGACCACGGGCTCGATTTGTTTGCCTTCGCCAAGGCGAAGTACGGGGAGGAAACGGTGCCGCCCGTCCCCTCGCGCGAGGAGCCGCCGGCGACGGGCGAGGACGCGTTGGAGAGCGACCCGCCGCCCGTGCCCGGGCCGGATTCTCCCGAACCGCCGCTGCCGGACCTGCCGCTGCCCGGGGCGCCCTTGCCGGATACGCCCCTGTCGGAGCCGTTGCCTGAACAACCGGCACCGGAAGAGCCGCCGCCGGAGAAGCCTCCGGCGCGCCCGGCTCCGCGGTTTGAAGGCGCCCTGTATTCGGGTTTGTCCCCGTTGACCGATGTCGGATCGAAGAAACATGCGCTGCGGAGACCCAGCTCGCATGCGCTGACCGTCGCGGCCGTGTTCGGGGTGATCGCGATGGGCGTCCTTGCCATCGGTGTCATCCGGGCCGCCTATCGCGGCAGCGTGAAGCGCGGGCCCGCAGCGTCCCGGGCAGTGGCCCAGGCGCAGCCTCCGGCGGCGAAACCCGTGGCGGCACCGGCGCGCGCGCCGGGTCCCGTCGCCGCGCCGAAGCCGGCCGCGGCCCCGAAAATAGCCCCGGCCCGGCCGCCCCCCGAGAAGCCCGTTGTGAAGCCCGTGATCCGCCCCGCCGCGCCGGCGGTGAAGCTCGAGGCGCCCGGCGCGCGCGTGACGGTGGAGGGGAGCGAGAAAGTCGTGATGTTCGAGTCAGGGCTGTTCGTCAGCGGCTACACGCTGAGCCGCGAGGGGGAGGACGTGCTGCTCAAGCTCGCCCAGCAGCTCGCGCCGCACCGGACGAATCTCTTCATCACGGTCATCGGATGCACGGACAACGTTCCGATCCGGACGAAGAAAGAATACAAGAACAACGAGGACCTCGGCCTCTTCAGGGCGCTGGCCGTCGTGCGCTTCCTGCAGTTGAAGACGGGGATGCCGGAGAGCTCGTTCAAGATGATCACGTACGGGACGAAGTGGTCGCCGTACCCGAATGACACCGCTGATAACCGTACCCGCAACCGGACCGTGGTTCTGCGGATAGCCGCCCGCTGAAACGTTGACCGGTGAGGCCATGGAACCCCGATCCATCATGCGCAGGCACGCTCCATGGCTGTCGCTCCTGCTCGCCCTCGCGGTCTCCCGCGCGGCGGCGATAGAGGTTTGTCATCAACCTGCGTCGCCCACGCTCGAGGACGTGATCCGGATCGAGATCGCAGGGTGCGCGCAGGGTGGGGTGCTGCACTGGGGCGTCAACGCGCGGGGCAACTCCTGGGAGCCGGCGGCCCCGTCCTATCGGCCGGCGGGCTCGAAGGAGGACGGCGTCGCCACCCGCACGCCGCTGTCCGCGCCGGACAGCCAGGGCGTGTGCCGCGTCACGATGGGTCCGTTCAACAGCACGAGCCAGCCGGTCCGCTCGGTGGATTTCGCGATCCAGTGGGCCGACGGCCGGTGGGACACGGCCAACGGCAACGACTACCACGTCCCGATCACCCAGGCGCGGATCGGTTTCAGTCCCGCGGCGCCTACGCTCAACGACGCCGTGACCGTCACGGTTCACCGAAGCGCCGCCGGCGGGCAGTTGCGCTGGGGCGTGAACGCCGAGCACGGCTTGTGGAGCCGGCCGTCATCGAACTACTGGCCGGCGGGCACGGTGCCGTCGGAGGACGGGCTGGCCGTGGATTCGTCCTTGCCGCCGCCCGACCGGCTGGGCAACTCGACGATCGTGCTCGGGCCCTTCCACCGGGCCGAGCAGGTGGTCCAGACGCTCCATGCGGCTGCGCACTGGGGGAAGGTCTGGGACACCGACCTCGGCCGGAACTACAACATGGGCATCGGCGACGAATCCAGCGCGACCGGCGCCGTCGTGCGCTTTGTCGCGCCGTTCGACGGGCAAGCCGTCCGCGACAGCCTGACCGTGACCGTACAGGTTTTCAGGTCGGAGGCCGTCAGCCTGTGGCTGGACGGCCAGCCGCTCGTCTCGCTGTGCGGGCGTCCGTTTGAGTGGCCCGTCAGCGTGACGAATCTCGAGTACGGGCGGCATGCCGTGGTCGCCCGTGCCGTCGCGGATGGGCTCGTGGCCATGAAGCAGGCGGAGTTCTGGCGCGTTCCTCCGTACCGGGAGGAGGCCCTGCCGCCCGGCGCCCGTCCCGGCGCCGCGGCCGACGAACAGGGCGACGTCACCTTCGTTCTCTACGCGCCCGCCAAGCACTTCGTCTCCGTCGTCGGCGACTTCAACGGGTGGGACCCGCTCGCCGACCTGATGAGCCTGTCGCCCGGGGGCGGGTGGTGGCTGCGGCGACGCCTCGAACCCGGGACGTACACCTATCAGTACTGCCTTGACGGCACCCAGTTCCTCGCCGATCCGTGCGCGCGCGACGTGGAGTGGAAAGACGAAGAAGGGAAGGAGACGCACGTCCCAGAGAAGGCGCTCGCCATCCTCAGGGTGGGGGCCGCGCCGTTCGCGTGGACCGATGCCGGGTTCAGGCGGCCGCCGCTCCGGGACCTCGTGATCTACGAGTTCGCGATCGATGACCTGGCTCCCGGCCAGGGCTTCACCGGCGTGATCGCGCGGCTCGACTACATCCGGGACCTCGGGGTCACCGCGGTCGAACCGCTTCCCGTCACGGAGTTCCCCGGCGGCTGGAGCTGGGGGTACAACCCGGCGTTCCACTACGCGCCGGAATCCGCGTACGGAACGCCGGACGAGCTCAAGCGCCTCGTGGACGAGGCGCACCGCCGCGGGCTGGCCGTGATCGTGGACCTCGTGCTGAACCACATGGACTGGAACTCGCCGCTGTTCCAGCTCTACGGGCCGGACTACGACGCCAGTCCCTACTTCCACCTGTTCCTCGGCGAGAACTGGGGGTTCCCGGACCTCGAACAATCGTCCGACGCGTTCAAGGGCTACGCGGCCGACCTGCTCCGCTTCTGGATCGAGGACTACCATGTCGACGGGTTCCGCTACGACGCCACGCGCTGGGTCGGGTGGAAAGGCTACAACGACTGGGGCGCGAGCTGGTTCGCCTACGCCGCGAAGCAGGCGGACAGCAACAGCTACCAGATCGCGGAGCACCTGCCTGCGGACCCGGAGCTGCAGGCGGGGACCGAGATGGATTCCGGCTGGCACGACTACTTCCGCTGGCGCCTGCGCGACATGATCCGGAACGCGAAGCTGGACCGGGCCGAGTTCGAGCGGATCATGAGCCCGCTGACGCTGGGCTTCAGCAACGCGCTGGAACGCGTGGCCTACGTCGAGAGCCACGACGAGGAGCGTTTCCTCCGCGAGCTCCGGGGGGCGGGCTTCCGGGAGGAGGAGGCCCTCCGCAGGGACCTCGCGGCCATCGCCGTCGCCCTGACGGCGCCCGGCGTGGCGATGGTCTACGCCGGCGAGGAATTTGGCGAAGCCACGCCCAAGGTGCTCGGGAGAAATCCCCTGCACTGGCCCGACCTCGACCAGCCGGCCGGCCGCGCGCTGCACGAGAACTTCAGGGCGCTGGCGCGCCTCAGGACCGGCCACCCCGCGCTGCAGTCCGGCGGGGTCCGGTTCCAGCCCCAACCCCAGCCCGGCATCGCGGTGTACGAGCGGGTCGTGGCCAGGGCCTGGGTGGTCGTCGCGGTCAACTTCGGGAGGGAGGAGCAGCCGGTGAGCGTGGCCCTTCCGGGCGAGGGGAAATGGGACGTCATCGTGTCGGCGGCCCCGGCGCTCGGGGGCCGCGGGACAAACCTGGTCGTCGCCCTTCCCGCCGGCGGCGCGGCGGTGCTGGCGAGCCGCCTAACGCCTTGACTTGCGGTTTGCACCCGCCTGATAATGTCGCGGTGCACCGTCGCGGGGTTTGAATCGACGTGAGATCGTCAGCTTTCTACGTGGCTTTTGCGGTGGTCGTGACGCTCGCTCTCTTCGGAGCGCTGATGGCGGAATCCTTCGGCCTCTTTCAGCATCGCGGGGTCCTGCCGAAGCGCGTTCTTCCCGCGGTCCGGCCCGGCGTCACCTTCACCGCGGGCAAGCCCCTGACGCTTCCGGCGGTCAGGTCCTCCGTCGCCAATCCTGTCCGGGCCCCGGCGGCGGCGCCCGGCCCGGCCGACGAGTTGTCGCGCAAGGTGGCGATGCTGACCGAGGAAAACCGCGCGCTCCGGCAGGAGAACCAGACGCTCCAGGCGCGGCTGATCGCCGTGCTCAACTGGATGCTGACCAACTTCCGCGGCAAGTACCCGCTGCCCGAGAACTTCATGTCGAAGGTGCAGCTGACCCCTCTCACCGAGGATTTCGCCCTGCACCCGGACGTCGTCGAGCTCCTGAAGATCACGCCCGAGGAGGAACAGAACATCAACGACGTCCTGGTCTACGCGCGGAAGTATCTCTCCGACATCGAGGCCGCCATCATCACGGTCACCAACCCGCGGCCGGACAAGGCCATCCTGAACATCCCCACGTTTGCCGAGGACGGCAAGGCGCTCCAGCAGGACCTGTACGATGCCCTGCAGGTGACGCTGGGCGCCAGCCGGTTCGACCGGTTCCTGAAGGTCTCGGAGCCGGGACTCAAATCCAGTTTCTACCAGTTCGGCGAGGCCTCGCGGACGATGGTTTTCGAGCTGGTCTACGCGGACGGACAGGAGATTCCGCAGCTGAAGATCAAGGACGGGTGGGTCGTCGAGCTCGGCCCGAACATGCGCCAGGTGACGGCCACGGAGTCCTTTGTCACGAACCTTCCGAGCCAGTACCTGAACTACCTGGCGTGGCTGCCGGACTACGTGGCGATGTACGCGGCGCCGTAGGCCTTAAGGGTAGGGCCGGTTCTCCCCGCCTGCTCCCTCGCTTGGCGAGCGAGGGCGGGCAGGCGAACCGGCCGCCCGGGCTTCGCCGGAGGCTACGCCGAGGCGAGCGGGGGTCTACGAAGCGGGGGTCTGTTCCGGAGGAATCATGGCGCGCGCCTTCTCGAGTTCCTTCTTGAGGCAGTCCTCGCAAAGGCCGTGGCTGACCCAGTGCAGGTGACCGGGCTTCACGTCCATCCACTTGCCGCAGTAGGCGCACTTCACGTACATCAGTTCGCCCGACTCCGCGGTCTCTTTGGCATGCGCATCCATCATCGGCTCTCTGAGTTTTATCGTACCCCGAAGAACGCTATCTTGTAAGTCGGCCGCGTCACAAGTATAAAGGGCCCGGTCGCTGTGGGAATTCCCTTACAGCCATGAAGCGCCGGATCATCGACATCCATACGCACATTTTCCCCGACGAGATCGCCGCTAGAGCGGTTCAGCAACTGGCGGGACGGTCGGGCGAGACGGCGTTCCTCGACGGCACCGCCGCCGGACTTGAAGCTTCCATGCGCCGCTGCGGCATCGACCTCAGCGTGACCCAGCCGGTTTCGACCAAGGCTTCGCAGGTGGCGAGCATCAACGCCTTCGCCATCCGGCTGAACGAACGACCCGGGCTGATCAACTTCGGCACGCTCTTCCCGGACTACGACGGCAACGCGGCCGAGATCGGCCGGATGAAGAGGGCCGGCCTCAAGGGCGTGAAGTTCCATCCGGACTACCAGGCGTTTTACGTCGACGAGGAGCGCATGTTCCCGCTGTACCGCCAGATGGCCGCGGCCGGCCTCATCGCGTTTTTCCACGCCGGCGTGGACATCGGGCTGGGGCCCCCGTACCACGGCAACCCCGACCGGCTCGTGCACGTGCTGGAAAGGGTGCCCGAGCTCGCCGTCGTCGCCGCGCACTTCGGCGGGTTCGAGATGTGGGACGACGTCGAGAAGTACCTGGTGGGCAAGGACCTCTACTTCGACACGTCCTTCACGCTCTCCTTCCTTCCGGCCAACCGCTTCGTCCGGATGGCGCGGAAGCACGGGATCGAGAAGATCCTCTTCGGCACCGACTCGCCGTGGGCCGAGCAGGACAAGGAGATCGCGCTGGTCCGGAACACCGGCCTGGCCGACGCCGAGCTCTCCGCCGTGTTCCACGACAACGCCGCGAGGCTGCTGGGGATCTGACCGCAAGAAAGAGGGGTGCGCGTGAAGACGAATGTCATCGGCTGGATCGCGAGGGTGCTGAGCGTCCTGGGTGTCGGCATTATTCTGGTGTTCATGATCGGCGAGGGCTTCAACCCCGCGCACATGACCGCCCGGGAGATGTTGCTGAGCCTGTTCTTCCCGGTCGGGGTCTGCATCGGGATGATCGTCGGCTGGTTCAGCGAAGGCCTCGGTGGGTTGATCACGGCCCTGAGCCTTGTGCTGTTCTACGTCGTGAACTACGCACAGAGGGGACATTTTCCCAGCGAGCGGTTCTCCCTCCTCTTCTCGTCGGGAGGCCTTCTGTTCCTCGTGTCGTGGCTCTACACTCGCCTGCGCTCGGGGCGCGCGAACCGCGGATAGCGTCCCGGGGTTTTTTCCAATCCTTGGAAAAACAGGGCGCGGATTTTCCGCCACGGCGGACAAGTCCAACCCTTGGAGAACCGGAGCGCTTTTTTTCCAAGGTCTGGAAAAATCCGGCGCGATCACATCTTCATCACGCCGCCGGTGCTGGCGCTGGTGGCGAATTGCGTGTAGCGGGCCAGCCAGCCGGTCTTAAACCGCGGCTCCGGCGGCCGCCAGGCCTGCTTGCGACGCGCCAGCTCATCGGCCGGCAGCTTGACCTCGAGCTTCCGGCCGGGGATGTCGATGGAGATGACGTCGCCGTTCCGGAGCAGGCCGATGGTTCCGCCTTCCGCCGCCTCCGGCGAGACGTGGCCGATGCACGCGCCGCGGGTGCCGCCGCTGAACCGGCCGTCGGTGATCAGCGCGACCTTGTCGCCGAGCCCCTGGCCCATGATGTAGCTCGTCGGCGCCAGCATCTCCTGCATGCCGGGCCCGCCCTTCGGGCCTTCGTAGCGGATGACGACCACGTGGCCGGGCTGGACCTTGCCGGCGAGGATGCCTTCGCACGCGTCCTCCTGCGACTCGAAGATCACCGCGGGGCCTTCGTGCTTCAGCATCTTCGGGTCCACACCGGCGGTCTTGATGACTGCGCCGTCGGGCGCGAGGTTGCCGCGCAGGACGAACAGCCCGCCCTCGGGACTGTACGCATTCTCGACGGTCCGGATGCAGTTGGCATCCCTGGTCTGGGCGCGCGCGATGTTCTTCCCCAGCGTCTTGCCGGTCACCGTCCTGCACGAGGTGTTCAGCAGGCCGGACATCTTGCTGATCTCTTTCAGGATCGCGCTGATGCCGCCCGCGCGATCCACGTCCTCGACGTGGTACGGCGAGCTGGGGGAGACCTTGCAGATGTTCGGGCATTTCCTCGAAATCCCGTTGATGCGCTCGAGGTCGTACTCGATCCCCGCCTCGTGCGCGATGGCCAGGGCGTGAAGGATGGTATTCGTGCTCCCGCCCATGGCCATGTCGAGGATGAACCCGTTGTCGAGCGCCTCGCGGGTGACGATGTCGCGGGGCTTCAGGTCCTCCCGGACCATCTCCACGATGCGCTGGCCGGCCTTCCGCCACAGCTTCCGGCGCTCGGGGTCCTCGGCGAGGACGGTGCCGTTGCCCGGCAGGGCAAGGCCGATGGCCTCGGTGAGGCAGTTCATCGAGTTGGCGGTGAACATGCCGGAGCAGGAGCCGGCGCCGGGGCAGGCATAGCACTCGAGCTCGAGCAGGGCTTTCTCGTCCATCTTGCCGGCCTTGTAGGCGCCGACGCCTTCGAACACGCTGATCAGGTCCACCGTGCGCCCGTCCGGCATCTTGCCGGCCTTCATCGGGCCGCCGCTGACGAAGATCGTCGGGATGTTGGTGCGCAGGGCGCCCATGATCATGCCCGGCACGATCTTGTCGCAGTTCGGGATGCACACCATGCCGTCGAACTGGTGGGCGTTGACCATGGTCTCCACGCAGTCGGCGATCAGCTCGCGGCTGGGCAGGGAGTACTTCATGCCCGTGTGGCCCATGGCGATGCCGTCGCAGATGCCGATGGTGTCGAACTCGAACGGCGTGCCGCCGGCCTTGACGATGGCCTTCTTGACGAGGTCCGCCACTTTCCGGAGGTGGACGTGGCCGGGGATGACATCCGTGTAGGAATTGCAGATGGCGATGAACGGCTTCGCGATGGCCTCGGAGTTGAGCCCGGTGGCCCGCAGGAGGCTCCGGTGCGGCGCGCGTTCGTAGCCCTTTTTGACCTGGTCGCTTCTCATGGTGCGTTCCTTTGTTGGGATCGGGCGCCTAGCAAACGGCCAAACCGGCCGGCGAATCAAGAGAAAAGAGGAGCAGGCCCTGCCCGGCCGGCGCTGTCCCTGCCACGCCGCGGCGCGGCTACGAGGCGATATTACCGAGAATGATGCGGAAGCTCGGGAGGGTGGTGAACGTGGCCATCATGTTGTCGATCTGCAGCGGCTTGATGATGTAGTGCTGCACGCCCCGGGCGCGGCCGTACTCCACGTCCTTCTCGTAGTCCGACGTGCTCACGATGACGACGGGGACGGTCTTCAGCTTCGGGTCCTTGCACATGATGTCCAGCACCTCGCGTCCGTCGAGGCCCGGAAGGTTCAGGTCCAGGAGCACCAGGCCGGGGCGGGGGAACTTCGTCCGGTCGGTGTAGGCGTGCTCGTTGCGCAGGTAGTCCAGGGCTTCCTGCCCGTTCCGCACGACGTCCACCGTGTTCCAGATGTTCGCCTTCTCGAGGGCGCGTTGGGTCAGGATGATGTCGGCCTCGTCATCCTCCACCAGCAGCACGCGGATCGGCTCGACCGTGATTCGGCTCATGGGGTCTCTCCCTTATTCGTGTCAGACGCTTTTTCCTTCTTGCCTGCCTGTTCGAGAAGCGGGTCCGTCAGCCAGGGCAGCGTCAGCCAGAACGTGCTGCCCTTTCCGGGCGTCGAGTCGACGCCGATCGCGCCGCCGTGGCGCGCGACGATCCGGCGGCAGATCGCCAGCCCGATGCCGGTGCCGTCGTACTCCTCCCGCGTGTGCAGCCGCTTGAACGGCGCAAAGATCGTGCGGCTCTCGGGCAGCCTCATGCCGATGCCGTTGTCCTTCACGAGGATCTTCCACAGGTCGCCGTCCTCCACGGCGACGACCTCGACCCGCGGCGTGGGGCTGGTGTTGAACTTGAGCCCGTTGCTGACCAGGTTCTGGAAGAGCTGGATCATCTGGGTCTCGTCGGCGTGCACGGTCGGGAGGTGCCCCACCACGACCTGGGCCTTCTTCTCCTGGATCCGTTCCGAGAGGTTGTCCTTCACCACGGCCAGCACGGGGTTGAGATCCACGGGCGCGAAGGGCTTCTCCGCGGTGCCGGCCCGCGAGAAGGCGAGGACGTCCCGGATCAGCCTCCGCATCCGCCGGGCGGCATCCACCATGATGTCGAGGTACACGCGGCCCTCTTCGTCGAGCTTGGTCCCGTAGTCTTCGATCAGGACCTCCGAGAAGCTCTCGATCTTGCGCAGGGGCTCCTGCAAGTCGTGCGACGCGACGCGGGCGTACTCCTCGAGCGCGGCGTTGCTCTCGCGCAGCTGCTCGTTGCTGGTCCGCAGCTCGTCCTGGGCCTTCTTGAGCTCCGTGATGTCCCGTGCCACGGTCAGCAGGGCCTCCCGGCCGTGGTAGCGGATGACGGATCGGTACGTGTGCACCGGGATGACGCCGCCCACGCTGGTCATCAGCCGCTGGCCGAGCGCCTCGTTCTCCGGCTCGGGCTGCACGTCGCGCAGGGACAGCTCGAGCATCTCCTCGCGGGTGTAGCCCAACCGCGCGCACGCCGCCTGGTTGCAGTCGAGGATGCGGCCGTCGGCGTCGTGCACGACGAGGGCGTCCTGGATGCCTTCGAACAGGACCCGGAGGCGCTGCTCGCTTTCGCGCAGGGCCTGCTGGGCGAGCTGGGCGTCCTGCATGAGGCTCAGGGCGGCCCGGCGCGCCTCCTCGCGCTGGCTGATCTCGGCACGCAGCTGTTCGTTGGCCTTCGACAGCTCGCCGATCAGCTGCTCGCGGTGGCGCTCCATGGCGCGGAGGTCGGTGACGTCGTGGAACACGATGACCGTGCCGATCATCCAGCCGTCCGTGTCCAGGATCGGCGCCGCGTTGTACGCCACCGGGTGCTCGCCGCCGTCGCGGGCCAGGAGGATGGCGTGGGCGTCCTCGCGGATCCGCTTGCCCAGGGTCAGGACCAGTTTCGCGGGATCGTCCTGCGGCCGCCGGTTCTGCTCGGCGACGACACGGAACACCTCGCTGGACCTGAGGCCCAGGGCGCGGCTGGGAGGCCACCCGGTCAGCTGAACGGCGACGTCGTTCATGAGCGTGACGAGGCCGTCCACGTCGGTAGAGATCACGCCCTCGCCCAGGCTGCGGAGGGTGGTGTGCAGGCGTTCGCTCAGGCCGTACAGCTCCTGCGCGCTCTCGAGATCCACCTGCCGGGTCTGCTCCCGCCTCCCGGTGCTGATGAACAGGTAGGCGGCCAGGGTAGCCAGCGCGCTGAAGATGACCACGAGCAGCAGCTGCGTCGTCACCGTCCAGAGGCTCGTGCCGGAGATGGGAATCACCACGGCCACGGCCAGGAGGAGCACGACGCAGAGGACCAGCGCCGCCGGGGCGTACTTCCGGAACGGCGCCATCCAGGCGAGCTCGACGTTTCTGGTCCCGTAGTCCTTCATCGATCGTTCACGGCCGCGCTACTTTTTTTTCTTCGCCGGATCGGGAGCCGCTTCCTCGCCGGCCCGGTTCCAGACCGGCGCATACCGCGGGGCCTGGCCCCGCTCGGCCAGGAGGCGGTTGATCTCCTCCTTGAGCTCGATGATGCGGTTCTCGCGGCCGACCATCGCCCGGTTGAATTTCTCCAGCTCCTCGTTCGCATGCCGCGCCTCTTCCACGGAGGCCCGCAAGGCCTCGCGCGCGCGGGCGACCTGCAGGGCGTTGCCGAGGACCTCGGCCAACAGGGCGATGTGCATCATCTGGGCCTCTGTGACGGGCCGCCGCGAGATGCGGTTGTCCACGCTGATCACCCCGAAAACCGCGCCGCCCTGCCGGAGCGCAATGAGCGTGGAGGTGAGTCCCTCTTCGCCGGGCATGGCCTCGGGCGCGCCCAGCGGGAAGCCGGTCTTGTACATCCGGCCCGCAAACAGGTCCGCCACGTCCCTGTCCTTTCCGATGTCCCAGAGGTAATGCGTCTCGTCCGTGGTGCCCCCGTTCAGGTCCGTGCCGTAGGTCCCGCGGAACGGCGGATGGTTGGGATCGCCCAGGAAGAGCCCGCAGCGGTCGATCGCCATGCGCTTCCGGACGCCCTCGACGACGACGCGAGAGATCTCGTCCTCCGTCTGGGATCCCGCGATCTCGGCGGACAGCGTCAGCACCGCGGTCTGGAGCGCCGCGACCTCCTTCTGCTGGGTGATATCTTCCTTCACCGCGACGAAGTGGGTGAGGATCCCCTGGCTGTTCGTGATGGGCGAGATGGTGGAATAGTCCCAGTACAGCTGCCCGTTCTTCTTCCGGTTGTGGAACTCGCCGCGCCATTCCCGGCCGGAGGCGATGGTCTTCCACAGCTCCGCGTACGCCTCCGGCATCATCTCGCCCGACTTGAGGATGCGCGGGTTCTTCCCGATCACCTCGTGGGAGCCGTAGCCCGTCATCTCCGTGAACCTCGGGTTCACGTATTCGATCGCGCCCCGGACGTTGGTGACCACGATCCCGCTCGCGCTCTGCTCCACGGCGCGCGACAGCTTTCGGAGCTCCTCGTGCGTGGTCTGCAGCACCTCCTGCGTCCGCCAGCGGGTGACGACGCCGCTGAGGCGGTCGCTGATGGCGTGAAGCAGTTCCTGCTCCTCCGGGGAGAACAGCTCGTGCTCCGGCACGGGCGGCTTCTCGCGGTAGCCCACATCGAGCCATCCGATGGGCTGGCCCCCTTTCTTCAGCGCGAGGGACTTGCTCCAGGGGGTCTCGAGGTAGTTGTCCGAGCGGAACTCCTTGTCGTCCAAGCGGATGCGCGCCCAGCAAAGGGTGTCGTAACGGCTGGCATGCGGCACCAGGTTCGCGATGGACTGGAGAACCACGTCGAGGGAGCCCCCCTCGGCGGAGAGGAGTTTCTCGATCCCGTACAGGCAGCCCAGCTCCTTGATCCGCTGCTTCAGTTCGTGGAGCCACCGGTTGCGGTCTTCCTGGGTCTGCCGGAAGTCCTCCGCCGCGCGGTGCCGCTTGAGCACCTCCTCGATCGCGGTCG
Source organism: Verrucomicrobiota bacterium (assembly GCA_043803015.1). Taxonomy (GTDB): domain Bacteria; phylum Verrucomicrobiota; class Kiritimatiellia; order CAIQIC01; family JAGNIJ01; genus JAZDKK01. Next base: position 17,510 of record JAZDKK010000026.1, on the reverse strand, counting down.
GCAGTTTCTCGAGGAACTTGCCGGCGGGGTCCTTGATCACGTAGTCCATCGCCCCGAGCTTGAGCGCCTCGACGGCCACGTCCTCCAGGCCGAGCGCGGACATCATGAGGATCGGAGGGAGCGCGCCGCGTTCCTTCAACGCGTGGATGACCTCCAGGCCCGAGAGCTCGGGCATCCGCTGGTCGATGATCAGGACGTCGAAGTAGCCCGCGTCCAGCATCTTCAGCCCCTTCTCGCCGTTCTCGGCGATGTCGACGGAGAACCCGCGGCCCTGGAGGTGGAGCCGGATGAGCTGGGCGACGGTGGTCTCGTCCTCCATCAGGAGGACGTGCGTGAGCTTCGTCTTGCCCGGACCCCTCTTGGCGGAACGTTCAGCCATCATGTTGCGAAACTCCAGAGAACGGCGGATGATGTCCCGGCTCGCGCCCAGGGCGCTAGATTCTCAGCTGCACGAAGCGCACCTGGTTCGTAATGTCCCGGTTGACGCCCCGGTAGCCGATGTGCGCGCCCTTGACGCTGGTGATCGGCGCCGCCGTGCTCTCGTGGATCACCACCCGGCCGTCCTTGGTGCGCATCCGGTACCTCTCGCTGGTGGTGCGGGTCGCGCTCTTGAGCGGCATCTGACCCTGCGTCGCCAGGCGTTCCCTTTCCGCGGTCGTCAGAAGATCCAGGAAGCGCTTGCCCATGATCTCCTGCGGCGCATACCCCAGCATCTGCTGGACAATGTGGTTGGAGTACGTGTAACGGCCGTCGATGTCGGCCTCCCAAATCCACTCGCCGGAGGACTGGGCCACGTGCTCGAAACGCTGTACGCTCTCGCGAAGGGAGGTCTCGGCCTTCTTCCGCTCGCCGACCTCCGCCGTCAGGGCGCGGTTCAGCGCCGCCGAGTACCAGAGGATCATCGACAGCACGATGATCCACGCGCCGATCACGATGAACCAGTACATGTACTGCCGGACGACGTTCGAGATCGAGATCTCGCCGAAGTGTTCGTAGGGCGACAGGCGGAGCTCCTGCAGGCACTCGTGCACCGGCAGGACCGACGGGGGCGACGTCCAGCCCACCGTGCGGGGCCCGCGCGAGCCCTCCGTGGAGGCGATGCGCATGGTGAGCAGCACGGCCGCCACTTCCTTGACCAGGTCGGACGAGGCCCTCGGGCAGGCGGCCAGGCACCAGCGAGGGTACAGCCGCGTGCTGACCGCCACGGGGATTTTCTTCCAGGCGTTGGCCGGCGCGGTGGTCTCGAACGACAGCACACGCAGCCGGGCCAGGTCGATGCCGTGATCGGCGGCCATCTGTTCCAGCGTGCCGGCCCGCACGCACCCCGCGTCCACGCGGCCCGAGAGCACGGCGGTGACCACCTCCTCCGGGTTGCCGAGGAAGAGGACGCCGTCGAAGTCCTTCCGGGGGTTGATGCCGGCGGCCTTGAACTCGCGGACCGCGGACAACCAGTCCTCGAGGGATCGCTCGTGCACGGTGGCGACCAGTTTGTGGCGGACATCCGCCGGCCGGTTGATGTCCGCACGGGTGCCCAGGCAGAACAGCGTGCCGCCGCCGAGGGCGTAGTTGCTGGCCTTGTACCGTGTTTCGACGGTCGCCACGATCTGGGCGCCGGCCAGCGACTCCAGCTCCACGCACGCGGCCGGGCCGGCGATCACGAAATCCAGGGCGTTCCTCTGGACCTTCTCCAGGAGCTGCTCGCGCGTGAGGGGCACGACCGAGAAAGCGCAGTTGGAGATCTTCGCCGAGAGGTACTGCGCGGTCTCGACCCACTGCTGGGCGGTGTGCTCGTCGCCCGGGATGGACCACACGCCGATCCGCGTCAGGCACCGGGCGCCGAAGGCCTGCGTCCCCGCGGCCAGCAGGAGCAGCACAAGGCCGAGCCGCGGCCCGACGGCCGGCCGGCCGGCACGGCGACTCCCTGCGCGAGCAAGCCTTTCCGCCAGGCTCACGTCATGCCTCCTTCTGCAACGCTGGCAACCACCGCCAGACGCAAGGCTTTATATTGTCAAAGCCGCGGCACGTTGTCTCCAAGAAACTGGACGCGGGCCGTGTAGGGCGATTCCTACGCCGCACAGCCCGCGGCGCGGGAAAGCCTCATGGACTACGGAGGGCAGGTGTACTATGCTCAGAGACGTTCCGGAGTGCGCGATGTCCGACCAATTCCAGCCCATACCGATGGAGCAGCTGGCGGCGTGGATCTTCGGGGAGCTCGAAGCCCGCGACTCGATCTTCGGCATCCCGCAGCGGCTCTTCTTCGTCCCCGGGGCGGCGTCGTCCCCGCCGGGCGGGTCCGATCCCTTCGCCACGGAAGTCTACGGCCAGCGGCTGGAGACGCCGTTCGGCGTCGCGGCCGGCCCCCACTCGCAGATGGCGCAGAACATCATCGCGGCCTGGCTGTGCGGGGCCCGGTTTATCGAGCTGAAGACCGTCCAGACCCTGGACGAGCTCACGATCTCCAAGCCCTGCATCGACATGCAGGACGAGGGCTACAACGTCGAGTGGTCCCAGGAGCTCAAGGTCGAGGAGTCGTTCGACGAGTACGTGCGGGCCTGGATCCTGATCCATGCGCTTCACCACAAGCTGGGGTTCCCCGGCACTGCGCCCGGCGTCGTGTTCAACATGAGCGTCGGGTACAACATGGAGGGCCTCCTCAAGCCCAACATGCAGTGGTACCTGCGCAGCCTGCGGGACGCGGGCGAGCTCAGGGACCGGTACGCCGCCGTCGTCGCCCGGCACTACCCGGCCGTGCTGGACCTGGCCATCCCCGGCCGCGTCTCCGACAACGTGACGCTCTCCACCATGCACGGGTGCCCGCCGGACGAGATCGAGAAAATCTCCGAGTACCTCATGCGCGAGTGGGGGCTCCACACGAGTGTGAAGCTCAACCCGACCCTGCTCGGGCCGCAGGCGCTCCGGAACATCCTGAACGGCGTGCTGGGATACAAGGACATCGTGGTCCCGGACGCCGCGTTCGAGCACGACCTGAAGTACGCCGCCGCGGCGCCCATGCTCGCCCGCCTGCGCGAGGCCGCCAGGACGAAGGGCGTGGAGTTCGGCGCAAAGCTCTCCAATACGCTCGAAGTCGAGAACCACCGCAGCGTGTTCGCCGCCCAGGAGAAGAGGATGTACCTCTCGGGACGGCCCCTGCACGCCGTCACCGTCGGCCTGGCCGCGAAGCTGTCCGAGGAGTTCGGGGGCGGCCTGCCGATGTCCTTCGCGGGCGGGGCCGACGCGTTCCACGTGGCGGACCTGCTCCGGTGCGGCATGCGCACGATCACGGTCTGCTCCGACATCCTGAGGATGGGCGGCTACCTGCGCCTGCGGCAGTACCTCGAGAACACGATGGAGGCCATGAACACGGCCCGGGCCGCCGCGCTCCCCGACTACATCTGCAAGACGGCGCGGCGCGCGAAGAAGTACGACGCGGTGTTCGACGGATGGATGTGCGAGGTGCTGAAGCCCTGTCCCGGCGTCGCGGTCACCAAGGATGCCTGCAAGGACCTGGCGCGGCTCCTGATCCGCGCGCCCGGCACCAGCCGGGCCGAGTCCGTGGTCCGCGGCTGGGCCGCCGAGCTGGCGCTGACCGAGAAAGCCGACGAGATCCTGGACCGCGTGGTCCGGGTCTGCGCGCGGATCAACCTGAGCGAGTACGCCGCGGACGTGCTGGCCGACCGCACGCTCCGCCAGGGCGCCTACGCCCGGAGCCGCACGAAGACCTTCCGCCCGCTGGGCCTGTTCGACTGCATCAAGGCACCATGCACCGACGAGTGCCCCGTGGACCAGAAAGTGCCGCAGTACATGAACCTGGTGCGCCAGGGCCGGTACGACGAGGCGGTGGACCTTGCGAGGGACGACAACCCCCTGCCGTCGATCCTCGGCCGCGCGTGCAACCACCTCTGCGAGGAAGTCTGCGTCCGCACCCACCTGGACGAGCCGCTGGCGATCCGGGAGATCAAGCGCTTCATCATGGCGCAGGAGCAGTCGCCGCACTTCAGGAAGGTTGATTCGAAACGCGAGGCGCGCATCGCGGTCATCGGCGGCGGCCCGTGCGGCCTGTCGGTGGCGTACTTCCTGGGGCAGGCGGGGTACCCGGTGACGATCTTCGAGGCCCGACCCTACGCCGGCGGCATGGTGTCCGGAACGATCCCGGCGTACCGCGCGGCGCAGGCGGTCATCGACCAGGACCTGGAGATCATCCAGGCGCTCGGCGGGGAGATCCGGCTTAACCAGCGCGCCGGAAAGGATTTCACGCTCGCGGGGCTGAGAGAGCAGGGATTCAAGTACGTCGTCGTGGCCACCGGTGCCCAGCAGGGGAGGAAGCTGGGGGTCGAGGGCGAGAACGCCGCGGGCGTCCTGGATGCGCTGGACTTCCTCCGCAGCGTCAAGGAAGAGAAGCCCCTGCCGCTGGGCCGCCGGATCGGCGTGATCGGCGGCGGCGACGTCGCCATGGACTGCGCGCGGTCGGCCTGGCGGCTGACCGGCAGCAAGATCATGGTCATCTACCGGCGCACCGTCGACCAGATGCCGGCGGACCGCGAGGAAATCGAAGGCGTCCTGGACGAGGGCATCGAGGTCGTCGAGCTCGCGAAGCCGCTGAAGGTGCTCGCCAAGGGCGGCAAGGTGACCGGTCTGGAATGCCTGCGGATGAAGCTGGGCGACAAGGACAGCTCCGGCCGGCGCCGGCCGGTGGACGTACCCGGGTCCGAGTTCACGGTCAAGCTCGACACGCTGATCGTCGCCATCAGCCAGGAGCCGTCGCTCGACTTCCTCGGCGGCGAGCCGGTCAAGCGGACCAAGGACGGGTACCTGGACGTGGACTCCGACACCTTCGAGACATCCCTGCCCGGCGTGTACGCCGGCGGCGACATCGCGCTCGAGGGGCCGGCGTCCATCGTCAAGGCGCTGGGCGACGGCCGGAAGATCGCGGAGAGCATCCGTTGCAGGGAGGAGGGGATTGAGCCTTCCCGCGACCAGGTGTGGGTCCCGGCCGACGTGGACGTGGTGGAGCTGATGCGTCGCAAGGCGCACCGGAAGTTCCGCGTGCCCATCCCTCACCTGCCCGCCGCGAGCCGCAGGAATTTCGACGAGGTCACGAAGACGCTCCCCGAAGACGTTGCGCGCGAGGAGGCCGCGCGCTGCCTCGACTGCCACCTCTTCTGCAGCCTCTGCGTCGGCGTGTGCCCGAACCTCGCCTTCATGACGTACCGCGTCGAGCCGTTCCAGGCGGACCTCCCGGAGATGAGACAGGAGGGCGGTCAGCTCGTTCCTGGCGCCGCGCGCCCGTTCCGCGTGGACCAGTGGTTCCAGGTGGCCGTGCTGACCGACTTCTGCAACGAGTGCGGGAACTGCGTCACGTTCTGCCCGACCGCCGGCCGGCCGTACAAGGACAAGCCGCGGCTGTACCTCCGGCGTTCCGAGTTCGAGGCCGAGCCGGACAACGCGTTCATGATCACGAGGAAGGACGGCACCTGGAAGATGGAGGCGCGGTTCGCCGGCGCGACGCACGAGCTCGAGGTCGGCGACGAGATCACCTACGTTTCGCCCAAGCTCCGCGCGCGGCTCGACCGGAACACCTTCGCCCTGAAGGAGGCGGTTCCGACGGAACAGTGCGCCGTGGGCGAGACCGTTGGCCTGGAGGAATGCGCGAAGATGTACGTCCTGCTGACCGGCCTCCGCACCTCGATGCCGCATCTGCCGGCCGCCGTCTGATCCTCAGCGCCCGGCCGGTTTCATATTCGTGCCAGGATCGCCACGTAGTTCTTGCCGTACTTCTTCGCGCACTTCGGGCATGTGGTGTAGAAGAAATACAACTTCTGGAGTGTCTTCCCCCTGCTCTGTACGAAGCTCTTCATCTCCTCGATCCATTTCCGCATGTTCTGGTATGGGCCTTCGAACACCTTGGAGAGAAACGTTCCCGAGATGCTGGCCATGTTTGCGCCGGGGATGTCCTTGGTGACCTCGATATACACGTCCGCGGCCCACAGCGAGTTCTCGTCCGATAGGACGACCATGGTTTCTGGAGTTGCGCTCGCCGCCTCGATTCGGCCCACGTTGCGTTTCATGACGGCGCCGAAGTTCAACGGGATGTGAAGGAAGCTGGTCACTCGGTCCTTCACGAAACGTTTGTCCTGCCATCGGAGTTCCTTCCCGTCCCACGGCTCGGGATCGAATCTCGCACAACACTCATCCGGAGTACTCTTGCTCATGAGCCGTCCTCCTCTGCTTCACCGCCCACGTCACGCTTCAGGCTGAGAGAACCCGGCCGCGGGTTCTCGATAGCCTGGAGGGCTTGGTTGGGCCTTTCTTTCATCTGTGGATTCCCGTTGCCCCAAGTCAAGCTGAGGGCATTGCTGACAGCCTCTCGGATTCCGTCTGCTCTCTCATGGCCACGAGGCAACGCTCTTCGTTTCTGATGGACGGAATCCGGGTACAAACAGGCACTTCAGCGCTACTTGCACGAGTTCTTCTTCCGTTTCGATTATCCTGCACGATGAAGGCGGTGTGATCATGGAACTCTGTGACACCAAGACGATGGTCTTGTAGCCGAGATTCTCGACAGCAATGATCTTGGCCTCGTCGGCAACGAAACCGGTGTGATCGCGAAGGTCGAGAATAATGAGCGCAACTACCCGGGCAAATGCCGTTACAGATGCTTCCCAGCTTTCCGTTATGGTGCGAAAACATTGACCAGCCGCAAGGCGATTGTCGGCGGCGGTTCGTTGTTCAATCAAACTCACGACTCTGAATGGGAACAGTTTGCACATGAGTGCGTGCTGCAACTTCAGGCGAGGAGTAGTCGACGCGCCAAGGACAAGGACTGCTGCGGGACGAATTTGATCGAGCAGACTTCCCACTGTCGGGATAAGAAGAACACACACCCACCATGCATCCCCCAGTCGTACCAGTGGCAGGTTAACTTGGGCCGCAAAGTGGTGATAGAAAGAACGGGCCAACCATGCGATCAGGACTGGCGCGGTGATGACTTGAACCCATACGATGGGGCTTCTGTATGCATTGCTCCAAGTTACCAACAAGCTGCGGATGAACCTGTTGGGGCCAAGGGTAATACGTGTGAGACGAAGGGCGCTAAGGTTAGCCCCAATTCCGAAGGTGAGCCACAGCAGAGCTCCTATCGTCACGACGAGTTTCAGAATGTCCATTAATGTTTCTCCTGGCCCAACGTCACGCGTGAGCCGCGAGGAACCCGCGACAGCGGGTTCCGAGTAGGCTCAACGCGCTGGTTCGCTGAATGATTCCTTCCTTCTCTGTCGTCTCACTTCGCGCACGCCCACAACGACCAACACCACCGCCATCGAGGCGAAAAGAATCGAGCCGCGGAAACATATCTGATCGCTCGGGGGATGATCGCTGCCTCGCAGATACTTGGCAAAGAGCGAAATCGACGAAGAGCAACAGATGAGGAAAAGGAGAACTCCGACGATGCATGTTACGACATTCATAGATCGGTGTTTCATCGTCTCCTCAGCGAACGTTGTGTAGGGAACGTGTTACTTCTGCTGGTGACGGGGTGGTCGAGGTGGGTTGTCCCTGGCACTGACCCATCCGGACGGCCGCCGCCGGATCATAACTGCTCTCCTCTAACCCGATGGTAACAGCCGGGTTGCGCCGGTCAAGAACGCAGCGCCGTGGGATCGGTCGCTCTTCGTGAGTCCCGGCCGGCGTTACGTTTGCTGGGGGAAACCGTTGATGGGGGTCGTGCGGCCGAAATTCGTGTTACTTTTCTTCGGAAAAGTCTCCGGCTAGAGCCTTCCTGTTACTAGAGGGCCTCATTGGGAGGATGGGGAGCGCGTAACCTAGTATCGTAACAGGAGGAGATCATGTAGCCGGGGCGGTGCCGGCGTGATTTTGTCCAATGTTTGGAAAAATCTGCGGCACTTCTTCCAACCCTTGGAAAAACGAGGCCGTTTTCTTCCAGGGGTTGGAAAACCCTGACGCGATTTTTCCAACCCTTGGAAAATCCCGCACGGATCAGCTACGGCTTCGGTTCCTCAGCCGGCGGCGGGGCTTGTTCCTGGCCCTTGTCCTTCCCGAAAAGCCCGGTCACGCCGCCGACGAGCTTCGAGGCGCCCTCGCCGATGGCCTTGGCGCCCTTCTTGGCGGTTTCGCCTGCCGCCTCGGCGGCGTCTCCGGCCACCTCGACGCCCTTCTTCCCGAGCTCGCCCGTCTTCTCGATGCCCTTGCCCGCAAGCTCGCCCGTCTTCTCCACACCCTTGCCCGCGAGCTCCCCGGCCTTCTCGACGCCTTGGCCCGCGATGGCGCTGGCCTTCTCCACGCCCTGGGCCGCGATCTCGCCCGCCTTCTCCGCGCCCTTGCCGACCAGGTCCACCGCCGCCGTCGCCGCAGTGCCCGCGCTCTTCAGGATGGCGTTCAGCACCTGGCTGATGACCTCGGTCACGGAGGCGCCTTCCTTCTCCTTGCCGATGTCCTTGAGGTGGATCGGCGGAAGCGGGATCGGCAGCTGGTTGCCGCCGAGCCCGGTAATGCTCAGGTTCAACCGGGCGTTCTCGATCAGGAAGTCATTGATCTGGACCTTCTGGCCGCCCTCCTCTTTGCCGGCGGGCGCGGGCTCCTCCTCCTTGGGCTTCTCCTCCGGCTTGGCTTCGCCCTGGATCTGGGCCAGCAGCTTCGAGAGGTTGCTGTCCTTCAGCCCGCGTTCGTAGGTGATCTGGGGGGCGCCGACGTGGATGCGCTCGATGATGATCTTGTTGGACAGGAGGGAAGGGACGTTCAGCTTGATCTCGAGGTCGCCGAGCTTCATGGCGCTGGGCGTCTTGAAGCCCTCCGGGTTGCCGATCTCGAGCCCGCTCAGCTTCACGTGCCCGGTCAGCAGGGAGAAGCGCGCGCCGTCCAGTTTCACGGGTACGCCCATGACCTTGGGCCCGACGGTGTTCACGCTGGTCTTGATGATGGAACCCAGGAACAGCGAGGCCGCCACGACGGCCACGACGATGAGAACTAGCAGCACTGCCAGCAGACGCTTGACCCACTTCATGACGAGAGCCCTCCTTCGTGCGAACCTGAATCCCGACCAGACCCAAGGCAACAAGGTACGACAGGGGGGTGCCGTGTGCAAGAGCAGGCGGATCAACGGCATCAGTTCGCGGGCGAGACGCGCCAGACGCCCTTGCCGATCGTGCCGGCCGACGAAGAGGCCAGGACGGCCTGACCGCCGGCGGCCCCCGACGAATCCGCTGCGCCGGTCAGCGTGCCGGAGACGGAGGTGGACCCGGCGGTTCTCCTGAACTTCAGGTCGAAGCGGCGCGAGGCGGGATCGTAGGAGCCGGTCACCAGGAAGCCCATGTACTCGCCGGTCGCCGCATTCATCAGCTTGTAGGCCGCGCCGACGGCATTGTTGGCGTCGACCTTGAACTGGAGCGGCCACTGCCAAGTGCCCTTGGCGCTCGGGATGAGGATCACGCCCTGCCAGGCGGTGCCCGCGAGGTTCGGGTACGTGGGAGCCGCCGCCGAGGTCACCCGGGCCGGCGGCATCTCGGCGGTGGCGGCGGGCGCGGGCGCCGGCTTCGGCGCGCGGCCGGCCGCGATCTGGGTCTCGAGGTCCCGGACGTATTTCTCGCGCTCCGGGGAGGACACGTACTTGAAGCTCCTCCGGAGCTTGACGATGGCCTCGTCCGAACGATGGCCCTGGACCAGCAGGAGCCCCTGCTGCCAGAGCCGCTCGCCGGTGGCACGGTCCTTCTCGCGAGTGTCGAGTCGGGCTTGCAGGGCCGCCACGCGCGTCTCCAGGGCCGGATCGGGCACGAGGGTCAGGCTCGCGCGGAACGCGGCCAGCGCGGCGCCGAGGTCGCCCTGCTGTTCCGCGCGGAAGGCTTCGTAGCGGAGCTTGCGCGCGTCGTTGGTGGCCTGCGCGGCCAGGTTGGCCTGCAGGTCCTGCACGTGGGCCTTCAGTTGGTCGTCGGGCCAGGCGCTCAGGCTGCGCTGGTAAAGCCCCACGGCCTCCTTGAGGTTGCCTTCCTGTTCCAGGATGCGTCCCTGCTCGCCGAGCTCCTGAGCCTGCGCGCGGTTCACCTGGGACATGGCCAGCCGGGCCTCGAGGCCCTCGATCCGTTTCTCCGTTTCCTTCTCGGGCAAGATGCTCAGGCTGTCCCGGTAGCCCTGGATCGCCTCCTCCAGCTTGCCCTGGCGCTCCAGCTCGCGGGCCTCGTCCTTCAGCTTCTGTGCCTGCTGACGGTTCGAGTCCTGCGCGGCCAGCTGGGTCTCCAGCATGGCTACGTGGCTCTCGATCTCCGCGGACGGCTCCAGCGCCAGGCTCTCGCGGTACCTGGCAACCGCGTCGGCGATCTGGCCCCGTTGTTCCAGCGCGACGGCCTCGTCCCTCAGCGACGGTACCTGCGTCGGGGCTTGGGTTGGGGCTGGGGCCGCTTCGGCCGGGGCCAGCTTGGTCTCCAGGGCGGCGATGCGCTTCTCGGTTTCCTCGTCCGGCTGGAGGTTCACGCTCTCGCGGTACGTGGCGGCGGCTTCCTTGAGCTTGCCCTGCTGTTCCAGCGCGAGGGCTTCGTCCCGCAGCCGCTGGGCCTGTTCGGAAACCTGGGTCTCTTCCCGCTTCCCGAGATCGTGTTCGAGCGCCGCAATATGAGACTGCAGTTCCGGGCTGGGGCGGAGGCTGGCGAGTTCGCGGTACCTGGCGATCGCCGCTTCGTACTCGCCCTGATGCTCCAGGTCCAGCGCCTCGTTGTGGATCTTCAGCGCCTTCGCCTGAGCTTGGACCGCTTCCTGCCTCTTGAGCTCTTCCTCCAGCGACGCGATGAGATTCGACACCTCGGGGTCGGGTTGGACGGCGAGGCTTTCCTTGTACTTCGAGATCGCGTCCTCCAGCTTGCCCTCCTGCGCCAGCGCCGAGGCTTCGTCCTTCAGCTTGCGGGCCTGGGCCGCGATGGCTTCCTGTTTCGCCAGCTCCGCTTCCAGCGCGGCCAGGCGGCCCTCGAGTTCCGGGTCGGGCAGGACGCTCAAGCTCTCCCGGTAGGCTTCGATCGCATCCTTGAGGTTGCCCTGCGTTTCGAGGGCGGCCGCCTGCGACTTCAGCTTGGCGGCCTCGGCCCGGTCCGATTCCTTCTTCGCCAGCTCGTTCTCCAGGGCGGCCACGTGGTCCGCGAGCTCCTGGTTCATCCGGATGCCGAGGCTCTCCTTGTATTTCCCGATCGCCTCCTGGACCTTGCCCTGCTGTTCGAGCGTTTCCCCCTCGTCCCTCAGCATGAAGGCGCGGGTCTCCTCGGCTTCCTGCTTGGCGAGCTCCACCTCCAGCGCGGGGATCTTGCCCTCGACTTCGGCGTCGGGGACGAGCTTCAGGCTCTCGCGGTACTTGGCGATCGCCTCCTTGAAGCCGCCCTGCTGGCGGAGGGCCTCGGCTTCCTCGCGGAACTTCCGGGCCTGCGCCTGGTCCGCCTCCTGCTTCGCCAGGTCGGCCTCGAGCATCGTCACGTGGGTCTGTAGCTCCTCGTCCGGCACGAGGCTGAGGCTTTCCCGGTACGCGGCGATGGATTCCTTGAGTTTGTTGTCCCGCAGGAGCGCGGCGGCCCGGTCTTTCAGCTCCAGGGCCCGGGCCTTGTCCGCCGCCTGCTGCGCGAGCTGGTCTTCCAGCGAAGCCGCGCGCGCCGCCAGCGACTGGTCCCCCCGCACCGCGAGGCTCTCGCGGTACTTGGCGATGGCTTCCTTCAAATGGCCTTGCTGCTCCAGGGCGGAGCCTTCGTCGCGCAGCTTCCGGGCTTGGGCCGCGAGCTTCTCGGCTTCCCGCCTCCGGATCGCTTCCTCGACGGACGCGATCCGCTTCTCCGTTTCGGGATCGGGCTGGACGGCGAGGCTTTCCTTGTACTTCGCCATCGCGTCGTCCAGGTGGCCTTGCTTCGCCAGGCCGGCCGCCTGGTCGTTCAGCTCGCGGGCCTTGGCTTTCCTGGCCTCCTGCTGGGCGATCTCGTTCTCCAGCGAAACCACCAGTTCCGCCAGTTCCTTGTCCGGCCGAACCCCGAGGCTCTCGCGGTACTTGGCGACCGCGTCCTTGAGCGCGCCCTTCTGCTCGAGGGCGGAGCCTTCGTCGCGCAGCTTGCGGGCTTGGGCCGCGAGCTTCTCGGCTTCCTGTCTCCGGAGCGCTTCCTCCAGGGCCGCGATCTGGTTCTCCGTTTCCGTATCGGGCTGGATGACCAGGCTGTCCCTGTACCGGGCGATGGCCTCCTTGAGCTTGCCGCGCTGCTCCAGCGCCCGCGCCTCCGCCCGGACCTTCCGGGCCCGTGCCGTGAGCTTCTCGACTTCGCGCGTCGTAAGCGTTTCCTGCAACGATGCGATGCGGCCCTCCACCGCCGCGTCCGGGAGGACGCCTAGGCTCTCCTTGTACTTGGCGATGGCCTCCTGCAGCTTGCCGCGTGTCTCGAGCGCGGCGGCCTGGTCGTTCAGCACCCCGGCCTGGGCCTTGAGGGCCTCCCGGCGCGCGAGTTCGGCCTCGAGCGCAACGATCTTGTCCGACAGCTGCTGGTCCGCGCGGAGGCCGAGGCTCTCCCTGTATCTCTCGATCGCCTCCTTGAGCTTGCCTTCCTGCTCGAGCGCGGCGCCCTCCTCGCGCAGTTTTGCGAGCTTCGCCTGCTCGGCTTCCTGCCGGGCGAGCTCCCCCTCCAGCGCCGCCGTCTGGCGCTCGAGCTCGGCGTCGGGCAGGAGCTTCAGGCTTTCGCGGAACCTGGCGATGGCTTCCTTGAGGTTGCCTTGCTGGCGAAGCGCCGAGGCCTGGTCGCACAGCTTCTTGGCCCGAACCCGGGTGGTCTCCTGCCGCGCCAGGTCGATCTCCAGCGCCGCCACGCGCCCGCCGAGCTGCGTGTCCGGCGCGATCCTCAGGCTCTCGCGGTACCTGGCGATCGCGTCCTTCAGGTTGCCTTGCTGCTCCAGCGCGGCGCCCTCCTCGCGCAGCTTCCGGGCTTGGGCCCTGTCCGCGTCCTGCTTCGCCACGTCGGCCTCCAGCAGGGCGACCCGGCGCTCGAGCTCGGCGTCCGGCGCGAGGGCCAGGCTCTCGCGGTACTTGGCAATGGCTTCCTTGAGGCTGTTCTGCCGCAGGAGCGCCGACGCCTCGCTCCTCAGCTGTTCGACGGTCGCCTGTCTGGCCTGCGCGGCCGCGACCGAGCCCTCGAGCTCCTCGACGTGCTGCTCGAGCTCGGCGTCCGGCCTGGACGCGAGGCTTCCCCTGTACTTCGCGATGGCCGCTTCCACGTTGCCCTGCTGCTCCAACGCAGCGGCTTCGTCCTTGAGTTCCTGCGCCCTGGCCGCGGAGACCTGATCCTTCAGCTCTTGCGCTCTCGCAGCAGACGCCTCAGCCCTCAACTCCTGCGCCCTGGCTGCAGCGGCCTGGTCCTTCAGCACTTGCGCCCTGGCCAAAGCGGTTTGCTCCTCCAACTCCCGCGCCTTGGCCGCGGCGGCCCGGTCCCTTAACTCTTGCGCCTTGGCTGCAGCGGCCTGGGCCTTCAGATCCTGCGCCTTGGCTGCAGCGGCTTCGGACGGGGTCAGCCGGGCCTCCACGGCGGCGATGCGCGCCTCGAGATCCCGGTCGGGTTGAAGGGCCATGCTTTCCCGGTACTTCGCCGCCGCTTCCTTCAAAGAGCCCTGCTGTTCGAGCACGATGGCTTCGTACCGCAGCTTCCGCGCCTGCGCGAAGACCTTGTCGGTGTCCAGCTTGGCGAGCTGGTCCTCGATGGATTTGATGTGGGCTTCGAGCTCGGGGTCCGGCTGTATGCTCAGGCTGCCCTTGTACCGGGCCAGCGCCGCCTGCAGCAGGCCCTGCTGCTCCAGGTCCGCGGCGTCCTGCTTCAGCTTGAGCGCCCGGAGCCTTACCTTCTCCTGCCTCCCGAGGCCCCGCTCGAGCGACGCGAGGTGAACTTCGAGCTGGGTGTCCGGCTGGATCGTCAGGCTCTCGCGGTACTTCGCGATGGCCTCTTCCATCGCGCCCCGCTGTTCGAGTTTCTTCGCCTCGTCCGCCAGCTTCTGCGCGGTGTCCTGCTTCGCCACCTCGGCTTCGAGCTCAAGAATGTGTTTCTGGGTTTCCTCGTTCGGCTGGAGGATCAGGCTGGCCCGGTACTTCAGAGTGGCGTCTCGGAACTTGCCGTCCTTCTCCAGCGCCGCGCCCTCATCCCGCAGTTCCTGCGCCTCGTTCTGGCCGCCCTGCTGCTTGGCCAGTTCGCTCTCCAGCGCCGCCACGTGCGCCTCCATCTGCGGGTCCGGCTGGAGGGCGAGGCTCTCGCGGTACTTGGCGATGGCCTCCTGCAGAGATCCTGCCAGCTGAAGCCGGTAGGCCGCCTCGTTTAGGGCGCGAGCCCGGACCTGGTCGCTCTCCGGCGCCGCCGCCCTTGCCTCGAGCGCCGCCACGCGGACCTCGAGTTGCTTGTCCGGCGCGAGCTTGAGGCTTTCGCGGTACTTGGCGATCGCGTCCTTGAACCGGCCGAACTCCTCGAGGGCGCCGGCTTCGTTGCGCATCTGCTGGGCCTGGACCTTGTCGGCCTCCGCCCGGAGGGCCCGGCCTTCCAGCGCGGCCGCTTGGGTCTCGAGTTCCTTGTCCGGCGCGAGCTTCAGGCTCTCCCGGTACTTTGCCGCGGCCTCCTCCAGCTTGCCTTGGGCCTGCAGGGCCTGGCCTTCCTCGCGCAGGGTCCGCGCCTTCGCCGCGGCGGTCTCCTGCGGGGGTGGGGGTGGGGGTGGGGGTGGGGCCAGCTTGCTCGCCAGCAGGGCGACTTGGTTCGTCAACGCGGGGTCGGGCCAGATGGCCAGGCTTTCGCGGTACTTGGCGATCGCCTCGGCGGCCTTGCCTTGCTGCTCGAGCGCGGCCCCCTCGCTCTTCAGCTTGAGCGCCTGGGCCTTCCTCGCTTCCTGCTCCGCCATCCGTTTCGCCACCTCGCGTTCGAGCACTGCCACCTGGTTCGTCAGCGCGTCGTTCGGCCAGAAGCTCAGGCTCTGTTTCAGCTTCGCCAGCGCGCCCTGGGCCTGGCCCGACTGCTGGAGCGCGGTGGCCTCCGCGGCGAGCTTCCTGGCCTGTTCCTCCTTGCCCGTCCGCTCCGCGAGCGCGGCGGAGAGCGTCTCGACGTGCTTCTTCAGTTCGGCGTCGGGCAGCAGCGCGAGCGCCTCCTTGTACTTCGCCACGGCCTCCTTCAGCTTGCCCTGCTGCTCAAGCGTCCCGGCCTCGACCTTCAGCCGCGCCGTCTGGGCCCGCTGCGCCTGCTGGCGCGCGAGCTGGCTCTCGAGGGCCCACACGCGTTTCTGCAGCGGCTCGTCCGGCCACGCGTTCAAGCTCTGCTTGTAGCGGGAAATCGCCTCCGTCAGGCTGCCCTGCTGCTCGAAGCCGTAGCCCTCGGCCTTCAGCTTCGCCGCGCGCGCCCGGACTTCCTCGAGCTTCGCGAACTTCTCCTCGAGAAGGACGACGTGCTTCGTCAGCTCCACGTCCGGCTGGGTGGACAGGCTCTCGCGGTACTTGGCGATCGCCTCCTTGAGCTTGCCCTGCTGTTCCAGCACGGCCGCGTCCGCCTTGGCCTTCCGGGCCTGGGCCCTGGCCCCCTCCAGGCGGGCCTGCTCGCCCTCGAGCATGGCGACCTGGTTCTCGACCTCCTTGTTCGGCCACACGGCGAGGCACTCCTTGTACCGGGCGATCGCCTCCGACATCTTGTTCTGCTTGAGCAGGGCGAACGCCTCGTCGCGGAGCTTCTTGGCCGACGCCTGCTTCCGGGCGTTGTCCAGGTCGGCCTGCGAGAGGCTGACGGAAAACGCGACCGCGGCGGCGCCGAACTCGACGCCGCGCGCGTCCCGGACCCGGACGGTGAGCTTGTAGTTGCCGATCTCGCTGCACTCGACGAGCGCCTCCGGCGTCGCCCGGTTGCTGATCGAGCAGTTCCTGCTGTCCGCGGTCCACTCGTACTTCAGCGGCCCAACCTCCGGCGCCGGCGACACGCCCGCCCGGAACGCGAGCGGCTCGTGGACGGCGATGGCTTTGCCCGCGCTGACCAGCCCGACGCCCGGCTTCCAGATCTGCGGGACGGGCCCCGCGATGGTGGGGGCGGCGATCCGCACGACGTACTTCTTGGCCCCGACGCCGACCTCCGCCTTGCTGAGGAAATCGCCGTTCGCCGAAGTCTCCGCCGCCACCTGGATCCGCGCCGGCCGGTCATCCTTGAGGTAGAACCGGATGTCGCGCCCGTCCGGCGACTCCGCCACCTGGGCCGCGTTGGCGGAGAGCGGCCCCCAGTGGAAATTGATGTCGGACACGTCGGGCGTCACCGTCACGCGGGCGCGCGTCTCCTGGCCGACGAACGGCTCCGGTGGGCTAATGCTGATCTGGAGCTGGGGCGGGAGCACCTCCATCTCGATCCGCCGGGACTCGCCGACCTTCTCCAGGATCCCGGCCACGTCCTGCCGCAGCACGGCCCAGACCTGGACCTTGCCGGGCCGGGTGAACTTGGCCGTCGTGACGGCCTGCGTTCCCTCCATGGGGTCGAACAGCACCTGCGGTTCCGAGCGCCACTGGAACACGAACGGCGACGGCGGCCGCGGTGTGCCTGCCGGCAGTTCGACGTGGAACCGGCCGGTTTCCTCCAGGTACAGCGTGGGGCCGAGCGGCTCATCCTTCACCAGCTCCGCGGGCAGGGGCTGGACGGACACCACGAGCAGGTCGGTGGCCGTCAGGTCAGCGGCATCGGTCACGCGGACGCCGATCTGGTACTCGCCGGGCTTGCGGAACGCCAGGTTGACGGCGTCCTTGCCCTGCGCGGCCGCCGCCACGTTTCCGCTCCACATGAACCGGTAGGGGCTCTTGCCGCCCTCCACCGCCGCGCTGATCCGGGTCGTGTCCCCGGCGACGCAGGTCGCCTTGTCGGTCAGCAGCTTCACGGCGAGGACCCGCCCGCCGGGCTGGGGCGCGGGGGCCATGGGCTTGGTCGGCGCAGGCGGCGGCGGAGGAGGAACCGCAGCGATGGACGCCACCTGCTGGGCCGACACGGCGACGAGGTTGTACATGTAGAGGCGGGACGCGGCGCCGGCCGGCCCGTCCCCGCCGATTTCCAGGGTCATGCTCTCGCCCGGGCGGCCCACCGGAACCCGCCACTTGACGACCTTGGTCTTGGTGAAGCGCTGCTTCGGCCCCCTCGCGCCTTCGGAGATCGAATCCATGGACTGCTCGCGGTGGTACGCGTACAGGGCCGAGAACTTGCCGCTGGTCGTCGCCATGAACGGGCCGCGGTTCGTTCCGCAGTTCGGGTTGACGTCGGCCGAGAGCTCCAGCTCCTCGGAAAGCCTCACGTTCAGGATGGAAGACGGGGCTAGGTTGGACGCCGGCTCGGTCCAGGTGACTCGCGACACGGCCATCCCCCCGCAGGACCGCTGGCTGATGCCTTCGAACGTGGTGCCGGACAGCGAGACCGTGTTCTTGTCGGCGCCCCGGTTCGTGTCCTGCTTCTCCTGTGTGCCCGCGAGGACCCACATCGGGGTCGTGGGCTGGGCGGCGGCCGGGGGCGGCCGGGCCG
>JAZDKK010000025.1:0-17202 GCA_043803015.1 Verrucomicrobiota bacterium | reverse complement strand
TGGGTGGTATGTTTGGGCGGGGGCGGTGCCCGGCCCGCGGCCGGCGCAGCGCGCCGGCCCTACCTTGCACACGGGATCACTCGGAAAGCTTGCGCGCCGCCGTCAGCTGATTTCCAGCAAGCTCACTTCCGGCCGGCAGTTCAGCCGGATGCCGAGGATGCTTCCGACGCCGCGGGTGACGTGGATCTTGCGTCCCCGCCACGTGTGGAGGCCCCGCATGAACCTGCGGTCGTCCACCGGCGAGATGACGGGGCCGATCACGGGCAGGACAACCTGCCCGCCGTGCGTGTGCCCGCAAAGCAGCAAGTCCCACGCGTATGAGGAGAGCAGGCTCTTGGCGTCGGGGTTGTGCGCCAGGACCAGGGTGGGCAGTTCGCGGGCGGATTTCGGGCCGTCGAACGCGCGGTCCGGGTCCATCTCGCCGGACCACAGGTCGGCCATCGCCACGATCCGGAAAGCCTGATCGGAGCCGTCAAAGACGTGGGACGCGTTGTTCAGGACGCGGACGCCGCTGGAGGTGAGCAGGCGGGTGATTTTCCTGCCGTCCTTGTAGCCGCCGCGAGTAGCCGCCCAGCGCCCGCCGTCGTGGTTCCCGAGGCAGGCGTACGTGGGGGCGCTCGCGGACAGCCGGCGCAGGATGCCTGAATACGTGTCGAAATTCTTGAGGCGATGCGTGACGAAATCGCCGGTGACGCAGATCAGGTCCGGTCGCGTGCGGAGTCCGAGCTCAACCGCCCGCTCCGCCAGGGCCATGGAGCGGCGGCGGGACGCGTGCAGGTCTGACAGGTGGAGTAGGCGCAGGGGCCGGCGGCCCGACGGCCCGCCGAGGCCGATTCGCTTGTGGGTCAGCTCGAGATTGTGGGACTCGTGGTAGCGGTAGTAAGCCCCGCTGACGCCGACACCCACGAGCCCGACCAGGAAATGGTACTTCGTGATCAAACGACCGATCCTTCAAGTCACAACCATACCACATATCCTGAAGTTTGTTCACTCGACCGGCCGGCGCCCCGGATTGACGGCCGTGCGAGGCATGTTCTTTTCCAGGGTGCGGGGGCGGATGCCGTTCTTCGAACGGCCGCTACACCTTGAGGCCGGGGGTGTAGAGGCGGTTCGACAGAACCGCGCGCGGCTGCCGGAACGCGACGATGAGTAGCCCGCGTGAAGCGGGCTCTACCCAGGGGCGATCGTAGAGCCCGGTTTATCCGGGCTACGCTACCGGAACGCCATGACCAGCATGGAGATGACCGCCAGGGTGACGCCAAGGTAGACCGTGGGCGAGAGCACTTCCTTGAGGAACAGGAACCCCAGCCCGTTGCTGATCACGATGGACATTGTCCCCAGCATGGCCATGGTCTTGCCCAAGGGAACCTGCGAGAAGATGTAAAGCTGGCCGAACATGGCCACCTGTCGGATCAGCTGGTACACCAGGAACCACGGGGTCCAGAAGCTCGCCAGGTGGAACCCGTACTTCGCCATGTAGAAGCGGCCCATGAAGTCGGTGATCGAATAGACGAGCTGGGTTCCGACGAGGACAAGGAGGATGTTGGTCATATGCTTGGGCAGGGCTTTGGTAGGGCGCGCTCTCCGAGCGCGCCGCGGCCGGCCCGGAGGGCCGGCCCAACCGGGGTCAACTCCCATCCGTGTTAGTCTTGATGTGCAGCTCGGGGTGCTTGCCCGGGACGAAGCGGTTGGGCGGGACGCTTTCCATCAGGAACACGTTGCCGCCGACCGTCGATCCGCGGCCGATGACGGTGTCCCCGCCCAGGATCGTCGCGTGGGCGTAGATCACCACGTCGTCCTCGACGGTGGGATGCCGCTTGACGTGCTTGATCGGATGCCCGTGCTCGTCCAGCGGGAAACTGCGGGCGCCCAGGGTGACGCCCTGGTACAGCTTCACGTGGTTGCCGATGTGCGTGGTCTCGCCGATCACCACGCCGGTCGCGTGGTCGATGAAGAAGCCGTGCCCGATCTGCGCGCCGGGATGGATGTCCACGCCGGTCCGCGAGTGCGTCCACTCGCTCATCACGCGCGGAACGATGGGCACCTGGAGCCTGTAGAACTCGTGGGCCAGCCGGTGCGAGGTGATCGCCAGCAGGCCGGGGTAGGCGAGCTGCACCTCGGCGTACGTGAGCGCGGCCGGGTCGCCCTCGTACGCGGCCTTGACGTCCTCGACCAGCAATTTCCGTATCTCCGGCAGGCGCTCCACGAAAGCCTTCATGACGGTGATGGACTCCGCGCGGGCGTCCACCGGCTTGGGCGCGCCCTCGGTCCGGGCGGACTCACCGAGCCACCGGAAAGGGATGGCGCGCTCGATCTCGGGGCGAAGCAGGCCCCACGCGTCGCTCAGCCGGCGCACCAGGAAAATACCCAGCTCGTCGGGCTCGATGGTGTTCTGGGACATTCGGCCCGGGAACATGACGTCGATGAGGAGCTTGAGCGCCTCCGCGATGCTGGACGTGTTCGGATAGGAACCCAGCAGGCTGTCGGCCCGGTCTTCCTTGGCTTCGGAGTAGAGCGGAATGAGAGCGGTCGCGGCCTTGCAGATGCAATATTCCGCGTCCGTCCCCGCGCACTTGAGATCCGGCAGTTTTTTCATCCTCGTTCCCTCCGGCTAACCGAAGGCACGGTAGCGCACAAACCCCTGGCAATCAAGAGGCTTGGGGCCGTTGGGGCGGGCCGATCCTGATCTCCGGGGAGCCCAGTTCCACGGCGATGTGCCGCGCCAGGGCGTAGATGAAGATCGCCAGCCCGGCCATTTCCAGGAACTCCTTGATGGGGACCATGAGGTAGCAATAGAGGTCGTCCTTGCCGAACCTGCGCGCGTGGAGCCCCGAGACGGTTTCAGCGACCAAGGCCCCGGAGAGGAAGCTCAGGCACGCCAGCACGAAGCCCGAGCGCGTCGCGCGCGGCAGGCGGAAGATGAACCGCAGGTACAAGGGGACGAGGACCGCCACGCCCAACCCCCAGGGGACGCACCAGGCGGAGTACGGCACACAGCGGTTGGCTTTCCGGAGCGCGAGCGTCCAGCGTTCGTGCAAGGACAGGAAATCGTCCATCGTCGCGAAGCTGAAAGCGACGAGGATCCCAAGCCAGAAGAGGAACTGTGCCCGGTCGCCCCGGCTCCGCTGGACCATCACGGCGAGGAGGGCCACGCAGGTCATGAATTGGATCAGCCCGTAGAGGGACGGGAGGCTCTGCTCACGGTCGATGATCAGTACCCTGATCCAGCGGCTGTGAATGCCCCACACGTTCTGGAGGGCCAGTACGACGGGATGGACCAGGAGGAAGAAGACGGCAGGGAGGCCGAGCCAGAGCGCCAGGCGCCTCGGGTTGATGGTGAAATGCACTTTGCCCGGGAGGGGTTCGAGCTGAACGGCGTTGCCGGATGCGCACATAGAGGGCCCGGGCATATTGGAGTAACACGCGGGGCTGGGCAAACGAAAAAAAGGCAAGTGGTCGGGGCGACGAGATTTGAACTCGTGACCTTTTGCACCCCAAGCAAACGCGCTACCAGGCTGCGCTACGCCCCGACCAGATTCTGACTGTATGCTTTCTTAAGTTCTCGCGTAGCTTCGCCTGGCAAGCCAGGCTTCCGCCTTCGCCCCTCGACAAACTCGGGGCTACGGCGGACAAGGCGCTACGCCCCGACCGCACAACGAGAACGAACAGTAGCACGACGGTCAGGCGCGGTCAACGGCGGCAGCCGAATCAGTACTCCCCCCCGGCTTTCCCGGCGGTCGGCGGGAGAGGGGGACGCGCTTGGCGCCTTTGCGGTACTGGACGAGGTGCGGGGCGCGCTTCATCGCTTGCCCCGCACCGTGCCGGAGGCTCTGGTGCGGGGGCTTGCCCTGAACCGAGCTCCGCTCGGGTTCACGGGCCCGCATCCTCTGAATCGTCGTCTGCCTGTTCTCCGCTCCCCTCATGTCTCTCCTATACCCGACGGCAGCGCTTCGCGCCAGCCCTCGAGGACGGATAACGAGTAACGAATGCCCTCTTTCCTCTCTCCCCACCTGTCATTGTACAGACGCGGCCTTCGGGGTTACTCTCCCGTTTGGGAAGCCGGTCACTTCGGGGGTGGTATGAGCCGAACCAGATACTGGGTGGGGGCAGCGCTGGCCTGGTCGCTCGCGGTCGCGGGCGCCGGATCGGAGATGCGGACCTGGACCTCCGTGTCGGGCGTGAAGGTCACCGCGGAATTCGTGGAGATGCAGGGCAACTTTGCCGTGCTCAGGGGCGAGAACGGCAAGGACATGAAGGTCGACGTGGGGAAGCTGAGCGCGGCGGACCGCGCCTACGTGCACGATCTGGTCGGCGGCGCCGCCCCCGCCAAGCAGGTTCCCGACCGGCCGGTCGGCCAGATCATCAAGGACGTGGCCGTCGACGACGCCCCGGAGTGGTCCTACCTCCTGTACCTCCCGAGCACCTTCAAGCCCGACCGCAAGTGGCCCGTCCTGTACATCCTCGGGCCGGGCGGGGGATCGGAGTACGACGTCCAGCGCTACGTGAAAGGCGCCGAATTCAACGGGTGGATCCTGGCCATGTCCACCCAGCGCCGGAACGGGTTCGACGACTCGGGCAAGGCCGTGCGCGCCATGGACCACCACGTGAGGCGGACGCTTCCCATTGATGAAGACATGGTGTTCATCACCGGCATGTCCGGCGGCACGCGCGACGCCTTCTGGTACGCGAGCGAGGAGGGGCGATCGTTCGCGGGCGACCGGAAGCTTCATTTTGCAGGCGTGCTGGCTTGCGGGGCGGGGACTGAGTATCCGCTCACCCGCAAGACCGTGACCTACGGCCTGTGCGGGTCGAATTGCTTCAATCGCTGGGACATGGCGTGCTCCTTCAAGACGCTGTTGAACCGGGATTGGCGCCTGCGTTTCTTCCCGGGCAATCACGACTGGGCCAACGATGACCTCCTCATGGATGCCATGTGCTGGCTCGAGGGGTACTGCCTCAAGAACGCGAAGGCGACCGACCCGCAGATCGCCGAGCGACGCGAGGCCTACCTGACTCGGATGCTGGGGCGCATCAAGTCCCTCGCGCAGTCGGACGTCGAGCGGGCGTACGATGCCGCCGCGTTCCTTGCGGATTTTCCCTTGCCGGGCCCCGCGCTCACGGGGGTGAACGAGTGCCTCCAGGAACTGCTCAAGAAGCCGGAAGTCCAGCTCTACGTCCAAGGGCTCAAGGACATGGAGAAGTTCGTGGACAAGTTCTACGGCCAGAACCCCAACGGCCTCCGGGAAGAGAACGGGTCTCACGGCGTCCAGGGACCGGCTGAAAAGTACGCGACCAAGTACGCCGGCACCTCGCTGGCGGAAGTCTTCCGGCGCATGGGCCAGCGGTCAGTCGAGCCGTAGCCTCTGGGCGGAGGCGGACGCGGCAGGCTCTGGTTCGGGGCGTCTTCGCGTTGGCTAGATCGTATGACCGCCCCCGAGGCCGCAGATAGGGTCGGCGCCTACCGTGGTGACCACGTAGCCGCCGCCGGCCGGGCACATCAGGCCCGAGATGATGCCCTTCTTCAGGTACGGCTCGAGATCCGCCGAGACGAGCCCGTCGGAGTCCACCTTGTTGTTCTCGATGGCCCATTGGGCCTTGGCGGCGTCGAGCTGACGCAGGTTGTTGATGCATGCGTTCATCTGGGACGTCCTGCGCGCCCGGGCGAACGACGGAATCGCAATGGCCGCCAGCAGGCCGATGATGGATACGACGATCATGATTTCGACCAGGGTGAACCCGGTCTTGCGGTTGGTTTTCATCTTCCCCGCCCCCCTGGGGAGATACGCCCGCCCAATCGCTAATATAACCTCCGGCGTGCCGGATGTTTAGCCCGCTTGTTGCATGAGCGTCAACGACGCTCATGCAATAAGCGGTTCCGGTTGCGGGAATTGCAGCCGCAATTCCCGTACCGGAACACGTCGCGAAATGCCCGCTTTCTGAGCGGGGCATTTCGCAAGTGGCTAGCCCCTTGGGTGCCCGTGCAACGGGCACCCGACAGCCCTTCGGGTGCATTTTGCACGAGCACTCGTGCAAAATGCAGGCTAGCTGGGAGGTGGAAAGTGCCTGAGGTCATGGCATGCACGCACGGGATCCTGGATCCGGCCAGCCGCTTCAGGGTGTTGCAGTACGTGCCCTATCTGGAGCAGGCCGGCTGGCGGGTCTCGCACCGGCCAAGCCGCCCGCCGCGCCCGCTCGGAAGCGACGCAGTAAATCCCTTACTGAGAAGGACTTACATCACGCTTGCCCGCCTTATGCAGCGGGTCAGCCGGTGGAGGGATATCCGCGATGCCCCGTCGTTCGACGTCATCTTCCAGAACAGGGACCTGCTGGCGGGCGACGTCCGCTGGGAGCAGAGGCTGTACCGCAGGAACCCGCGCGTGGTCTTCGATTTCGACGACGCCATCTTCCTGGGCCCGAAGAAGCACGATCACATCCGCTGGATCTGTGAGCACGCGGCTTGGGTGACGGCCGGCAGCGAATACCTCGCCGCCTTCGCGCGTCAGTTCACCGAACTGGTCACCGTCCTGCCGACCGTGGTGGACGTGGGCCGGTACGAGGTCAAGGACTACGGAACGCCGCCGGCGGCTGTCCGGGTCGGCTGGTGCGGGTCGGACCGCTCGATCCGCGAGACGCTGTTCCCGCACCTGCCGATGCTGGCCCGCCTGCAGCAGCGCTTCGGGTTCGAGTTCGTGATCGTGACGAGGCCCAGGCCGACCGTTCCGGAGCACGGCCTCCGGTGGTCGTACGTAGAGTGGAGCCCGGCCACCGAAGGGGACCTGGCCCTGCATATGGACATCGGCATCATGCCGCTGGTGGACGACGAGTTCCAGAGGGGAAAGTGCGGCGCCAAGCTCCTGCAGTACATGGCGGCGGGCCTCCCCTCCATCGCCTCGCCTGTGGGCTCGAACACCAACATCGTGCGGCCGGGGGAAACCGGCCTCCTGTGCGGGAGCGAGGACGAGTGGGCGCGTGCGGTCGAGGCCCTGGTGCGCGATCCGGAAGCACGCCGCCGCATGGGCCTCGCCGGCCGGTCCCGGTGCGAACAACACTACGCGCTGAGGGTCTGGCTGCCGGTATGGCTGGACATCCTGGACCGCGTCGCCAGCGCGCGCATGAGGTTTCGGAGGAGCGCATGAATGCCGAGGACTTGAAGATCCTCGAAATCGGGGAGTTCACGTTGTTCAAGAGAGCGATGCCGGCGCAAACGACGTTTGTCTTCACGGGGCAGAACAGGCGGAGGGCCGAGGGATTGGAGTGCCGCATGTTCGGCCCGGCCGTCCTCGCCCGGCTCGTGACGGCGCTCCGCGGGGGGGCATATGACCTCGTGGTGTGCTTTCCGCCGGGGAAGCCGTTGTGGGACCCGAGGCGGTCCACGCTGACGAACCTGAAGAGGCTTCTCCTGCGGTGCGCCCGTTTCAGGACCTTGGGGGCCTATGTACTGCGGTGCCCGATGTCTGTTCCCGTGGCCGTGGTCGACGCCAGCGATGCCTCCGTCATTCCGGCGCACCGTGCGGCTCTCGCGGACAAGGATCGGCTGAGGACGATGGCGGGGGCGGGCCGCGAGCACGTGTTGCGCCATCACACCCACCAGAAGCTGTGCGAGTACATCCTTGAAACCTGCCTGGAAGACGGGCCGCTGCTCTAGCCCGCTTGTTGCATGAGCGTCAACGACGCTCATGCAATAAGCGGTTCCGGGTGCGGGAATGGCAACCGCAATTCCCGTACCGGAACACGTCGCGAAATGCCCGCTCTCTGAGCGGGGCATTTCGCAAGTGGCTAGCCCCTTGGGTGCCCGTACAACGGGCACCCGACGGCCCTTCGGGTGCATTTTGCACGAGCACTCGTGCAAAATGCAGGTTAGCGCGCTCCGGCACGCGTGGTATATTGTGCCGCGCCGAAAAAAGGCGGAAGGAGGCGACTCGTGATGCGTAATCTGGCCGTCGTTCTGTGCATGGTCGTGCTCGCGGTGTCCGTCCAGTTCAGCCTGGCGGAGCAGCCCGCGGCTCCGGCCCCAGTCCCGGAGCTGAAGCCCATCGAATCCTCCGTGATCAAGGAGGTGGCCTACCGCGCGGAAACGCAGGTGCTGACCGTTGTTTTCGCCGACTCCGGGGACACCTACGAGTACAAGGGCGTACCCGAGAGCGTCTACAAGGAGCTCATGGCCGCGGAATCCAAGGGCACGTACTTCGCCGCGAACATCAAGGGCAAGTACGAATTCACCAAGAAGTAGCTTCCGGACTCCAAATCTGTGCCGCCCCGGCCTCGCCTGAGACCGGGGCGGTTTTCCTGTTGCTCACCTGGCCGGCGCCGCGACCTCGAGATCGAGGGGTTCGCCGAAGAGGCCGACGTCCGCGATAGAAGGCCGGAGCCGCCACACGCCCTGATCCGTCGTCATCCACTCGACCCATGTTCGGCCGCCGAACGCGGTGGACCTTACCGGGAGCAACTGGCGGGTCCCGCCCGGCTGTTCCGCCGCCACCCACACAGCGCCCGCCTTGCCCTGCTGAGAAGCGTCCCACGTGGCGGGACCGGTATTGATCAGCTCGATCCGCAGTTTTCGCTTGAGCGGCACGGTGATCTTCCGGCCGGGCGCGCGATCCTGCTCGACGCCGTCGACTTCCATCCTTCCCCATTCCGCATTCGCGTACGCCAGGGGCGCCGGGTCCTGGAACGGGATTTGGCCGATCGACTCCAGCGGCATCTCCGAGGTCCGCCGGCCGAAGCCCGCGGGCCGCACCTCCTCGATGGCACCCTGCTCCATTTCCCGCCGGTACTGGTCGCGCCACGCATCGCACAGCGCGGACAGCCCGCGGGCGTCGGCCGCCCGGTCCACTTCACGGCCGCGCCAGGGATCGGGCACCGACCTCTCCGCACGCAGGCGGCCTCCGAGGGTGCGATAGACGCTGCCCACGGGGCGCCAGGCCCCGGTCGGCTCCACCACGCCGAAGTCCGATTTCTCGTCCACGCGGAAGCCGCCGGGGAACCACCAGCCGAAGCACCCGGCGGCCCGGCTCCGCGTGACCATGGCGAATATACCGTCGTAGACGCGCGCCTGGTTGGCGAGGTCGGCCGGCTGGGGATCGGCGCCGACGGAAGCGCCGAACTCGAGCCACAGCACGGGCTTGCCGTCGCTCACCCCCCGCGCGTAGGCGGTGACGAATCCCGCCTCGTAAAACTGCTCGAGGCCGCTGTGAAGCCCCCACCCCTCGGGACACGTGAAATCGAAGTGAACGGCGCCGGTCGCGAGATCCAGGGGGAACAGGCGATCCGCCCACGGGTTGCCACTGCCGCCGTAGCCGCTGCGCGCGCTCAGGAGCTGGCGGACGCTCCAGCGGCGGAGCGCCCTGACGACCTGCCCGTACCGGCGGCCGGCGAAGTCGTCCACGAAACGCCGGTACACCGCCACGCCCCTCCGGTGGTTGCCGTCCGCGGCCAGCTCGTCGTCCGAAGGCCCGGTCAGTCGGCCGTCCTTCTTCGGGAGGGGCTGGCCGAGGACCTGCTCGGCGTGGTCCACGGAACCGTACTGCTCCGTCACCCAGTTCAGCCAGTCGCCATCGAAGCGGCGCCGGTCCGCGTAGCCGCCGAGGCGCGGCTCCCACGCGAGGTCGAGCGCGAACACCTGCGGCGTGTCCTTCAGGTCCGCGGCACCGACCAGGCGGCGGGCCTGCTCGAGGTCCGGGTTCCAGGGATTGAGCCCGGCCACGAACGCGTGGACCCAAATCCCGCGCCTCCGCGCCTCGTCCACGAAGAACTTGAGTTGGGGCGCCTGGTCCTCCTCGTGGTACTGCAGCGAGACGGCGTTGACCCCCGCGTCCTCGAGCTGCGAGAGGTCCCGGCGGATGAACTCGGGGTCAAAGGCGCCCGCGTTCAGCCAGTGCGGGTTGTACTCGCCGGGCGTCCTGCCGTTGGCGGACACGGGCCAGTAGTTCACGCCGAGCAGGAACAGCGGACGGCCCCTGAAGATGAACCGCGCGCCCCGTGCGCTGATCCACTCGCGGTCAGTCGTTACGGGGCGCGGGGGAAGGAACTTGATGGGCTGTTCAACCCGGTCGAAGACCCTCCCCGGCTCCTGCGCGTCCTCGAGGGAGACGCGCAGCACGTAGTTCTCCGCCCGGTCCCGGACCTGGGGTGCGCGGCCCAGGTTGATGGCCACGGGCACGCTCGGCGAGGGCGTCGAGGCCACGACGCGCCGGCTGGGCATGCTGCTGTCCTCCCTCAGGAGATCCATCGCCACGCGCACGGCGGGGGACGCTCCCGCCGGCGCCGTCCAGCGCGCGCTCGCCTGCAGGAACGAATCGGGTTCAAAAGAGAAGCGGCTGACGCCGGCCTTGTACAGGAACAGGCCGCGCTGGAGACGCGACACGCATTCGGTCAGCATGATGGCGATCGCGTCCTGCGTCGCCCGCGTGGGATCGAGGCCGATCCAGGCCCACTTCCTGGCCGCGCCGTTGGTCTGCGGCTCGACGTAGATCGAGGCCGGCCAGCCGAGCACCTGGCCGTTGTCGTCGAGGGCGGCGAAGAGGGGGATCCAGCGGTACGGCGCGCCGTCTTCGCCGCCGGTCCCCCGCGGGCGCGGAAGAGGGCCCTGCATGCGCGTCTGCCCGATGAACATCCGGTCGCCTTCGTCCAGGAAGCGGACCTCCGCGGCGCGGAATTCGCAGGCGCGGTAGGGGGGTGAGATCAAGGGGATGTCGGGCCACGAAACCGCCTGGTCCAGGGGCCGCGGATCCGACGCCAGACGCACGTCGGAGACCTCGTAGTGGTGGTCGCCGGGCCGGGGCGACGCCTGCGTCGCGAGGCCGATCGACATCCGCTTGACGCGCCGGAGCAACAGCCGGTCGCCGGGCTGTCCGCGGCCCGAACCGCCCCAGAAATGCGTGAACCGGGCCTCGTGGAGCACAAAGAGGCGCCACGGGTCGGCCACCGTGATCGGGCAGCCCCAGTGCGAACCGTCGCGCTCCTCGCACTCGAAGACGAGGTGCGGGGTCTCGGTGCCTCCGCGCGCGTAGAACGCGACCGCGTTCTCGGTTTCCCCGACCAAGCCTGTGGGCAGGGCGTCCTTGACGAGCGCGTCCCACACGTCGAAGTCCTTGACGTCCACGGAGACGCCTGGCCACGGCAAGGCGGGGCTCTTCGCCACGCGCACGGTGCCCCGAAGGGTCCCCGAGTTGTTGAGGTGCGGCCACGCCTCGATGGACGACAGGCCCTCGATGTCGCGGGCCGATGCCGCCAGGGCTTCGAAGAGCTGGGCCTCGGTCTGGGGCTGGCCGTCCACGAGGCGGACGCGGGCTTTCAGGGGATCGCACCCGAGCAACACCGCGGCGCCGCCGCGGTCCAGGTACTCCTGGA
This sequence comes from Verrucomicrobiota bacterium, assembly GCA_043803015.1. GTDB lineage: Bacteria > Verrucomicrobiota > Kiritimatiellia > CAIQIC01 > JAGNIJ01 > JAZDKK01. The sequence goes on along the minus strand of JAZDKK010000025.1, from coordinate 5,853 downwards.
GAGGCCCCCACCCCTCGAGCGGCAGGCGGGCCGAATCGGGGATGATCAGCACGCGGCCCTCTTCGGCACAGCGCGGGAGTTCCTCGCCGACGCGGTCCGGCGCGATCACGGCGGCGTCGGGAAACACGTCGCGCAGCAGCCGGAGGGACAACTGGGCCACGCGGTTTGAAACCGCAGGGTAGAGGATGCTCACGGCCGGAGCGGGGAGTGTTTCCCTCTCCGCGCGGGGCGCGCACGCGCCGAGCCAGCCCGCGAGAAGAAGGACCGCGCCGGCCGCGGCGAGCCCGCGGCGCGTCGCGGGTGCCGCCGGCCGCGGGGACATCGATGGTACTGGCCTACGCATGCGGAAACGGCGCGTTACCGTTGCGCACCGACTTTCTCACCGAGGGCGTTGTCATGCAATCCGGGAAAAGGGTATATAGTGTTTTGTCGCGTTTCTGGAAAGGGATGCCCCATGAAAAGGACGTCGGACTGCCGGCACGGATCGCTCGCCCGCCATCCGACCGCGGGGTTCACCCTGGTCGAACTCCTGACCGTGATCGCCGTGATCGCCATCCTGGCCTCCCTCCTGGTCCCCTCCGTCGCCGCCAGCCGGGAGCGGGGCCGCGTGGCGTACTGCGCGAACAACCTGGGCCAGATCGGCAAGGCGCTTGCGATGTACGCCGACGCGAACAAGGACCAGCTGCCCCGCATGCGCGGGACCGGCACGGGCACGGAGTTCTCGTGGGCCACGCGGATCCTCGAGTACCTGAACAACGAGCCGCGCGTGTTCTTCTGCCCGAGCGATACCCTGACGGCCGCCGGCGGGACGCGCCGCACGTATTCCGCCAACGGGTGCGCCACCCTGGACGGGTTCGGCTCGGAATTCCTGTGCCCGTTCAGCAACAAGGACGAGACCAAGCCCATGCGCATGGGCGACTTGGACTACAACCAGGGCGACCTCATCCTCGTGGCCGAGCGCCCCGGGATCGCGAGCGCCAACCGGGGTTGCATGGACAACGACTGGTTTGCGACGCTGAACCTGTGCCGGTGGTACACGGACCCCGCCGAGTCCAAACAGCTGCCCCACCAGCGCAGCCGGAGCAGCAACTACCTCATGGCGAGCATGGCCGTGAAGTTCATGAAGTGGACCGACGTGCAGGCCAAGGGCGAGACCACCAAGGGCAACTACTTCACGCTCGTCACGACCCCCTGACCGTCTGCCGCGATCAGCGCAGGACAATCAGACGCGTAATCGTGGCGGAGGCCTCCTCGACTCCCTCCAGCCAGATCTTGATCTGGAACGACTTGGTGCCCTCGGGCCACGACAGCGATGCCAGCTGGGTGCTCCGCCAGCCGGCACCCACGCGCTTGATGACGTCGAGCGCGCTCAGGTACTGCCCCGCTCCGTCCAGCGCCGCGAACTGCACCGTGAGCGAGCCGCGTTTCACGGACGGGATTTGGATCATCAGGGTCCCGGTGTCCGGCTTCGGGATCGGGTCGGTGAACAGCACCGAGCCGTACGACTCGTTCGTGATCAGCGCGATCGTGGCGCCGGCGTTCTCGACGGGGGTCCAGGTCAGCCGATCGAGCTCGACGGGCGTCGTGGCCTCGACGACCCGGTCGTAGATGAGATTCGTCGGGTCCAGCGTGGCGAAGTACTTGAAGTCCTTGATGCGGATCGCCGCGCCTTCCGCGTTCGCCACCCAGATCTTGAACAGGATGCCGTCGGTGAACGGCGGCAGGCCCGCCGTGTTCAGCGTCGCGGTCCTGGGACCCGGCTTCAACGCGTCGTGAATCAGGTCGCTCGACAGGAGGAACGAGTTGCCCTGGAACGCAAGCACCTGGAGCGTGTAGGAGCCGGCGAGCACCTGGCCGACGTCCATCAGGACCTCGCCGCCCGGCAGGTACGGAAGGCGGTCCGAAAGGAAGATATCCCCGTGGGCCTTGAGCTTGTTGTTCTCGGTCACGACCAATTCCCCGGCGTCCCAGGACGCCTGCGCCTGGCCCCAGCTCCACGCGTCCGCCCCGGTCGTCTTCATGTTGAACAGCACCATCTCCTCGGCGCCAAGGCGGGCCGCGCCGAACAGCAGGCCGGCCAGCATTCCAGCCACGATCAACGATCTCCGCATGTTTCCTCCTCTTGTGTCTCAACCTGTTTCCGCCGCGGGCGGCGCGGGCATGCGCCATTCGAGCCACCACAATCGCAGCCCCATGAGAAACCGCTGGCCGCGGCTGAACGCCAGAGCCCAGTCGTCGAGCCGGCGGCCCCACTCGGTGTGGGTCCGCTCGTCGCGAAGCGCCGCCGCACGCTTCCGGAGATGGTAGAGCCGGAGCGGCCAGCCGTTGTCCGTCAGGCTGACGGGCCGCCCGGTGAACTTGCCGACGAACTCCTCGGTGAGATCGACGAACCGGAAATCGTAGTCGCCGGCCGGCTCGATGGTGGTGCCTTCCTGGAAGTCGTTCCAGGTCACGATCTGCACGGCGTCGGGCTGCTGGCGCAGGACCTCGAGCCAGTGGTCGCGGTACTCCTGCGTGCCGCGCCGGTCGGTGACGCGCGGGCCGTTGCCCCACCCGTTGACCGGCGAGTCGTCGAAGCCGGGGTTGGCGACGCCGACGACATACTCCAGCCGGCCGTCCCGGCGCGCAGCGATCGCGTTGGTGTAGAAGGTCTCGCGCTCCGAGGCGGACGTAACCCAGCAGTAGGCGCCGGGGACGGTCCCGACGTACGCCGGATCGAACCACCCGCGGACCAGGAGGATGCCCGGGTCGCCGAACTGGGCGAGCACCTCGCGGGTTTCCTCGGGCGAGAAGTAGTTGGGTCCGAGGGGGCCCTCGCCGTAGCCGTTGAACATGAGGAACACGGGCCGCCCGCCGTGCTTCAGGTAGGACGGAGAACGCGCGTAGTGATCCAGCGCGTGCCGGACGTACCGCTCCATCGTGTCCTTCGCCTCCCCGCGGTTCTGGACCTGGGCGAACCCGGGGAAGAACGATTTCTCCTCGAGGCAGAGGGCGACGGTCATCCCGTAGCGATCCGCGACGGACACCATCCTCGCAAACACCTGGTCCGTGAACGTGTCCGGCCCGTACCAGTCGGCGATGAACCCGTCGATGCCGGCGGCCTTGGCCGCGAGCAGGTGGTATTCCAGGACCGCCGCGTCCAGGCTGTCGTAGGGGCCGATGAGCGGGTAGTACGCGGACGCGATGTCGCGCCGCCCGTTGGGGAGCACCGTGTCCGGGTCGTGCTTCGCGCCCTTGCCGTACCACTGCCAGTGGTCCCAGACGATGCCCTGGTCCGTTTCCTCCGCGCGGAACCACGGCATGTAGTGGGCGAACACCCTGGGCGGCGCGGCGCGTTCGGCGGGCGGTACGGCGAAGGCCATGACGGTGACTCCAAGAGCTATGGCTGCGCAGATCTTCATGCTTCCATTACACACGGGAACGAGAACCTTTGCAACGGACAAGCGCCGGCCCGGATCCGCCTACTTGACGACCGCGATCCGGTGGATGACCGCCGAGGCGTTCGTGCTGCCGCCCAGCCACACCTTGACCTGGAACGTGGCGGCCTCCGGCGCCCACGGCAGGGCGGCCAGGCTGCCGCTGAGCGTGGTCCCGCCCCGCTTGATCGCGTCCAGCGAATCGATGTAGTTGCCCCACTGGTCGAACGCGCAGACCTGCGCGGTCAGCGTGGCGTTCTGGATGTCGGAAGCCTGGACCACCAGCGTGCCCTGCGGGGGCTTGGCGATCTGGTCGAGGAACACGACCGAGCCGTACGGCTCGCCAGGCAGGAGGCTGATGGCGGCGCCGTTGTCCCCGGCACGGCAGGTCGCCTTGTCGGCCACGAGGTTGGTGACCGAGGCGTCGATCTTCTTGTCGTACAGGATGTTGGCCGGGGTGACCGGCACGTAGTAGCGGAGATCGTTCAGCACGGTGGCCGACGTCGGCGCCCCGGCGACCCAGATCTTGAACGAGACGCGGTCGGCGCCGCCGGGGAGCTTGGCGTTGACGAGCGGGAACAGCTGGAGCCCTGTGCGCAGGGATCCCTTCACCAGGTCAACGGACCCGAGGAAGATGTCGCCCTTGAACGCGAGCACCTGCACGGCGTAATCGCCGGAGACGACCCGGTCGACGTTGACCTCGACGTTGGCGGCGGGCACGTACGCGAAGCGTTCCTCGATGTACACGTCGCCCGCGGATCCCTTGGGGTTGTTGTTGGACACCAGCAGCTTGCCTTCCTGCTTCACGATCTTCGCCCCGCCCCACGTCCAGAGCTCGGCGGGTGAGCCGGCCGCGCTGAAGAGCACGAGATCTTCGGCGTACACGGCGGTGGCGGCGGCCAGGCAGGCGGCCACGAGGGTCCAGCGTCCAGCGTTCATGTGCAGGTCTCCTTTCCGAGGCTGCGTTTCGGCCTGCCCGCACTGTGCCACAAGCTGTCGCGCAAAGCGAGGGTCAGCGGGAGCTCGCGGGTCGGCCGAGCGTCAAACCACGGGAACATCAGTTTGATAAGCATTATCAATGTTATGCTGTCCTTGGCCAGCAAAAAAACGTAGGATGCGCAAGACCCTGTCATTCCGGCCCGAAAACGGCCCCGGCGCAGGCGGACGGGGCGGACGGGAGAAAGGATACGACGATGAAGTTCCATGCCCCGGTCAGCAGCGACACGGCCCTGCGCCTGCCCCTGGTGTTCGCCCATTTCCCGCCCTGGTACACCCTCCGCGGCGGCGACTACCCCCTCCCCCCGGAAGAGCAGGCGGCGCTCGGGTACGTGCCGCCGGTCGGGGATAACCGTCACTGGAACGACCCGCGGTCCGGCTACCGGCGCACGCACCACCACGTGCCGGCGATCGGACGCTACGACTCCCGCGACCCGCGCACCATCGAGTGGCAGATCGAGACGGCCCTCCAGTTCGGCGTGAGCGGGTTCATCATCAACTGGTACGGCAAGCACTCGGTGGAGAACGTGATCACCCTGCACTGGCTCCGCGGCCTCCGCCGCTGGAACCGCGCGCACCCCGACCGGCCGTTCCACTACTTTCTCTCCGTCGATTGGCAGATCCAGGCGCCCACCGAGGACAAAAGAGTGGTCCCGGTGGACGAAGACTTTGCCTACATCAGGGACCACCTCGTCACCGAGGCGTACCTGCGCCGCGACGGCCGCCCCGTGTTTTCCGTGTTCAGCGTGGCCAAGGATGCCCCGCGCTGGCGGCAGGCGCTCGACGCGGCGTTCGGCCCGCAGGGCGCCGACCTGATCTGGATCGACTCCGCACCGGGCGCGGGCGAAAACGCCTGCTACGCCTGGGTCCAGCCCGACCCGGAGACGGTGAACCTCAGCAGCCCGTACTGCTGGAGCGACCCGGACAGCGCGGGGGAGCATTTCCTCCGGCGGTTCTACGAACAGGCCAACCGCAAGGGATTTGGCGCCGAGTACGTCATGCACGGCGTGTGGCCCGGCTTCAACAACCAGTTCGTGTCCTGGGCCTGGAGCCAGGACCCGACCCACCCCAACATTCGTCCCTGCGTCATCTGCCGCGAGACGACCCGCGGCAACACGCTCGACCTGACCTGGCAGGTCTACCTCGACTACCTGGCGCGCTGGGCGAAAGGCGATCCCGGCGCGCAGGTGCCGGCGCCGCTGGTGCAGCTCGTGACGTGGAACGACTACGCCGAGACCACCACGGTCGAGCCCACGCGCGACTACGGCACGGCGCCGCTCGAGCTGTGCAAGGCGCGACTCGAGAAGGCGCGGGAGATCTGGCAGAAGACGGCCGGGAAGGTGGCGAGGTAGGGCGCGCTCTCCGAGCGCGCCGCGGCCCGCACCGCGAGCCCGCCCCCCCCACAAGCCCCCCCCCCGGGGGGGGGGGCCACACAACCTTA